>WGCY01000010.1 GCA_015493525.1 Bacteroidales bacterium | reverse complement strand
TACAAAATTGATGTAGGGAATACTGTGAAAATCAGTAGCTGTCCCCGCAGCCGTAATTCCGACCCTGTAATGCAGGGTAGTATGCTTTTTTACCACGCCACTGTTTCGCTTTAAGCGCGATGGGAAGGCACAAAAAGCCGGAAAAGCCGGAAGACCTGTCAGTTTTGGTTATGTTTCGTAGCTTTCGGGTGAAAAGCGAAGAAAGACTGATCACCTTTCTTGTATTTAACCTGTGCTACCATTAATTGTTTAACTAAAATTTAAAAATTATGGAAATTAATGGTATGATGAAAACCGTTCAAAAACGGGATGGCCGTCGTGTGCCGTTCGACGCCGACAAAATCACATTTGCCGTTTTCAAGGCCTTGCGTGCCGTAAATCAACCCGACAGAATGCTGGCGGAAAGGATTACGCAAAAAGTAGTTCAAAAACTTCCTGCTCCCCTTCCCTCTGTGGAAGAAATACAGGATGCCGTGGAATCCGAACTTTTTAATTTAAAACTTTACAAAGCGGCCAAAGCTTTTATCCTGTACAGAAAACAGCACGAAAATATGCGTAACGCAAAGGAACTGTTTTCCAATATTGATATTGTTGACCAGTACCTGAACAACGATGACTGGCGGATAAAAGAGAGTGCAAACTCCAGCTATTCGTTGCAGGGAATGCACCAGCACATTTCCACCATAATCAGTGCCCAGTATTGGTTGAACAAAATATACCCGGAAGAAATTGCCCGGGCGCACAAAGAAGGCAGTATCCATATTCACGATTTGGGTTACCTGAGTGTGTATTGTGTGGGCTGGGATTTGCAAGAGTTGATTATGGTAGGGTTCCGTGGCGTGCCGGGAAAAGTGGAAAGCCGTCCGGCCAAACATTTCCGTACGCTGCTGGGGCAAATTGTCAATTTCTTCTACACCATGCAGGGCGAAGCTGCCGGGGCACAGGCATTTTCCAATTTCGATACTTATCTGGCTCCTTTTATCCGGTACGATGGACTTTCTTATAAAGAGGTGAAACAGGCGTTGCAGGAATTTATGTTCAATATGAATGTTCCGACCCGGGTCGGTTTTCAAACCCCGTTTACCAACGTTACGCTCGACCTGGTGGTGCCCGAAAATATGAAAAACCTCGGGGTGATCATTGGCGGTAAAATGCAGGACTCGGTTTACGGTGATTACCAGCACGAAATGGATATGTTCAACAAGGCCTTTGCCGAAGTGATGACCGAAGGCGATGCCAACGGACGGATTTTTTCATTTCCCATTCCCACCTATAACATTACCCGGGATTTTGACTGGGACAATGCCAACCGTGAACCCATTTGGGAAATGACAGCCAAGTACGGAATCCCCTATTTTTCCAATTTTGTGAATTCCGATATGTCGCCCGATGATGTACGGTCTATGTGTTGCCGTTTGCGCCTCGACACTACGGAGCTGAAATCGCGCGGGGGCGGACTTTTCGGTGCCAATCCGCTTACGGGTTCCATCGGCGTGGTTACTTTGAACCTGCCCCGCGTAGCCTACGAATCGAAAACAGAGGATGAACTTTACCAGAAAGTGGAGAAACTGATGGTCTTGGCCAAAGAGAGCCTCGAAATCAAACGCAAACTGATAGAAAAACTGACAGAAGACGGGTTGTATCCCTATTCCCGTTTTTACCTGCGCAATATAAAACTTCGTAACGGATCCTATTGGGATAACCATTTTTCTACCATCGGCCTTATCGGAATGAATGAGGCACTGCTGAATTTCTGGGGCGTACACATCGCTACCATGGAGGGGAAAGCCCGGGCGGAAAAACTGATGGATTTTATGCGGGAAAAACTACAGGAGTTTCAGCAGGAAACCGGCCACATTTATAACCTTGAGGCTACCCCTGCCGAAGGGACCACCTACCGGCTGGCGCAACTCGACAAAGCACAATATCCCGACATTATAACAGCTAACGAAGAACAGGTGAGGGAAAACGGTGCGGCTCCGTATTACACCAACTCTAGCCAGTTACCCGTTGGGATTACAGATGATATTTTTGAAGCCCTTGAGTGGCAGGACAGTCTGCAAACAAAATACACGGGCGGAACGGTATTTCATACGTTTGTAGGCGAAAGCCAATTGCCTCCGGAGTCGGTGAAAAAACTGGTAAAAGTAGTTTGCGAGAATTTCAAACTGCCTTATTTTACGCTCACTCCCACCTTTAGCATATGTCCCGAACATGGGTATATTTACGGTGAACACAGGCATTGCCCGAAATGCGAAGCCGAAGGAAAACACAACAAATGCGAAGTGTATTCGCGTATTGTGGGCTATCTTCGTCCGGTAGACCAATGGAACGATGGCAAACAGTCGGAGTTTACCGACCGCAAACTATTCGATAAAAAAATTGAAGTACAACCTTTGCTTCAGGAAGTCTGATCTTTCGGGGGCTGTGCAAAAAGATAGTTTTTGAAGGTTCACGCAAAAACCGCAAAAAAACCGCAAAGTCCGCAAATCATTTTGCTATAATAATTTAAGTTTTGCATTCTTTGCGTTAAAGTTTTGCGCACTTTGCGTGAAACCTATTTTTTGCACTACCCAAAAAAAAGAAAACATCTCACATGAAAATAGCAGGATTTAAAAAACAGAGCCTGATTGATTTTCCCGGCCATATTAGTGCTGTGGTGTTTACACAAGGCTGTAATTTCCGGTGCGGGTTTTGTCATAATCCCGATTTGGTTTTGCCTTCCAAATTCGGTCCTTTGTACGATCAGGAAGCGGTTTACAGTTACCTGATAAAGTTTAGCCATTTACTTGATGCAGTATGTATTACGGGCGGGGAGCCTACGTTACAACCCGGTTTGCCCGCTTTTGTCCGCCAGGTAAAAAGGCTGGGGCTAAAAGTTAAACTTGATACCAATGGAACCCATCCTCAAATGCTTGGTGCTTTACTTGTAGAAAACCTGTTGGATTTTATTGCTATGGATATAAAGCATGTTCTCGACTTTGATTTCTACAATGCTACGGTGGGCAATATCCTGAACCGGCAGCTTTTTGAAAATATAATCCGGTCTGTCGGGCTTATCGAAGATTCGAAAATTGGCTATACGTTTCGGACAACCGTTATAAAAGGAGTACACCAACCGGAGCATATCAGGCAACTGAGAAAACGGTTTGGAAATCACTACAAAGTACAACCGTTTAATCCGGAAGTGGTTCTGGATCCGGATATGAAAGGGGAACCTTTTTCCGAAACAGAATTTCATAGCTTTTTGTAACAAAAAAGAATACGGTTATACCCGTTTTTGTTTCTTAAACCAGTCTATTGCATCCCGTATCGCCTCATCAACCGGGGTAAATGACAGGTTTAACCGAGATACTGCTTTGGAATTTGTGTAGTAATTTTTTATTGTGAGGATTTTTGTGTTTGCCCTTGACAAACGCGTTTTTATACCGAAACGACGAAAAATTTCTCCCGCTTCACCTGCGGCCCGTAAGAGAAAATCGGGTATCACGATGAGAACTGACCCTTGCTTGTTTAACCGGACTGCTTTTGAAAAAAAAGTTTTGTAACACATATTTTCGTTGGCCACAATAAAATTTTCTCCCGATGTTTTTAATTCAAGCCCTTTTATCACGGCTTTTGCCACGTCTTTCACATGGACAAAATTTTTACCTCCCGAAGGGCAGAAAATTACTTTTTTATTTAATGCTTTTAAAATCAGTTCTCCCGAACTGGGTTTTGTATCATAAGCCCCCAACATAAATGTGGGGCTTATTGTTGTGATGTTGATTGTTTTTGCGCTACGGTCTATCAATCGTTGGGCTTCCATCTTACTTATGGCATATAACGACTTTGTAAAAGGACTTTTCATTGCCAAGCCTTCATGGCCCGGTTTTAACAGATTGCCATAACCAAAAGTGTTGGCTGTACCAATGTAAACCAGTTTTTTAACTTTTTGTTCCTTGCAGGCATCAAGGATATTTTTTGTTCCCTGTACATTTATTTGTCGGTAATCGTTCAGCGATAGCAAATCCTGATCGGTAACGGCTGCCACGTGCACTACATATTGACAAGGCCCGATTTCTTTTTTTAATAATTGCCTGTCCAAAATATCACCTTCGCTAATGATCAGGTTATTATGCTGAAAATGAATAAACCGCTCCCTTTTTCTGACAAATGCCTTTACCTTATATCCCTGCCGTAAGAGTAACAAAACCAGGTTTGTTCCCAGCAGGCCGTTAGCACCGGTTACAAAAACACATTTCATAATTTTTTTGTTTTTAATTCTGTCAAAATTTCTTTAGACGCCACACGGGTTATGAGGTATATTTTAATGTCGGCCGGTACAATTTTCATTAATATCCAGTTAAAAATGTTGGCTTTGTTAAGCAATATGGATGGTTTTCCTTTAAACATTTTCCGGATGCTGATTTTTGCAACATTAGAAGGTGTCATTACCCCGATTTTTCCAAAAAAGTTGCGGGTGCTGTCTATACGTCTTGTTACTTCTTTGTTGGTTCTCATAGGACCCGGATTAACCACGCTTACCGAAATATTTGTCCCTTTTAATTCCTGGCTTAAACCTCTTGAAAAATAATATACAAACGCTTTGGAAGCCGGGTACACTGTTTTAAACCCCATAGGACTGAATGCAGCCATGCTGGCAACATTTAAAATGTATGATTTCTTTTGCTTTTTTAAATTTGGAAGGAGTTGCCTTGTCAGGATTGTCGTTGCTACAACGTTAAGATGGATAATGTTGTTTAAATAATCAATATCTGCTTCGTCAAATTTTTTTGTGCCGCCAATTCCTGCATTGTTGATTAATAAAAAAATATTGAATTCTTTATTTATCTGTTCAGTTAACGATAACAGGTTCTTTATTTTAGTTAAATCACTCTCGAAAAATACCGATTTGGTTTGGTATTTTTCCGTAATATGATGACAAAATTCAGGCAGCCCTTTTCCGGGAAGGTCAATAAGAATTGTGTTAATCTTTTTTTTAGCTAATTCGTTGGCAAACGCTTGCCCCAAACCGCCTGCAGCACCGGTTATAACGGCATAATCAGCAGGGTGCTTTTTCTTTAAACCGGATAGCTTGTTCTCCGAAAGTGTTTCCTTTTTCTTTGTCGGATGGCCAATTAAAAACTTTTGCAGGGGTATTGCCAAATAGCAAAAAAAACTATCTGATTTCTGAAAGCTGTTGAACCGGACTGCTGTACCGGTTTTACCAAAATGCTGAGATTGTAGTGTCATCTTCAATGTTTCATTTAAAAAATTAAATTGTAAAACAAATTGCTTCCGTAAAAAAGCAAAACAGATAACGACTACGTGTAAACCATTTAAAAAGGCAGGATTTATTCCGTACCGGCAAGGTAAAGGCTTTCAGTTTCTACGCCCCCAAGGGTGTATGTGTTCTATTTCTGATTTTGCTTCAAATCGCGAAAGCATTAAATCATAACAGGCAGGGGAAGTATCCTGGCTTACGGCATTTTTACCGCCTTCCCATCCCGCCCGGGGCGTGACAGTGGCTTGTTTGGCAAAAACTGGGGCCGCTTACAGTTGCGCGACAGCTTGTGATTTTCACACAATTCCTTATTGCATAGTCTTTAAACTAAAACCCTGACTGATAAGTGTATTGCAAAGAACTAAAAACAAAGGTATAAAATTTTGTTAAGCGTTTAGGTTTGTTTCTGGTTTTACAAAAATTATTTTTTTTATGCGTGCCGAAAAGTGTAAGCTTGCGTTTCCGCATTTGTGGGTTGAAACCACGTTCTTTTTCATAGAAGATAAATTAATTACTACCGTACTGGTTTCTTTCTATCTTTGGCGAATATTTAATAAAATTAATTATTCACCTTAAATCAATTTAAAATGAAAAACCTTTTAAGAATTACTTTCGGCTTATTTTTAATAAGCATTGTCTTTATGAGTTGTGACAAAACCAACACTTCAAAAAAGAATAACATAAAATACGATAACAAGGAGTATGATTTATCCCAGGGACTTATCTTTCCGGGTGAAAATGTTGGGAAAAAGGCTGCCGCTGTCGGAACTCCGGGCCACCAACTAAGCCTGTTGTTGTTGTCATCCGGATTTAAAATTTATGAAGTGGATGGAACCCCTGACTCCATCTCCGGGACGGGGAGTGGAATTTCGTTCGATATCTATTCCACCAGCCCTGACAAAATTGATGCTGGGCAATATGTTTTCGATTCCTTATCATTTGGGAAACCCGGAACATTCTCCTATGCAGATGCTGTTTTCAATTATAATACTGCTACTGAGGAGGGAACAGAGGTGGAGATGAATGCTGGTACCCTTACCGTTAAAGCCGTTGGAAGCGACTATGAGTTTACCTTTAATTGTAAAGGATATAACGGCAAAACGGTTGATGGATATTATAAAGGAAGTATCAAGTCCTATATAAATATCCCGGCAAAAAGAATGGTTAAGAATAATATCCAACAGGTTTTTGGCTGGAATTTCAGCCATTAATCAAGGTGCGTATTGGCTAAATTTAAAAAAAATCAAAGTGCAGGCTTTGAATTGACAAATATTTATTTACATTTGTCCCGTTGAAACAATATGCAATCATGCAAGACAGGTCAAACAGCTTTTTTTACTCGTTTTATTACTTTTATTTTAAAAGTGATACGGGGCTGTATGTGGTTTGACAAATGATATAAATCAATAACAGAAAAGTCCCGGATGAAAATTCGGGGCTTTTTTTTTGACATAAAAAGAAAATGATGAAAATAGCCATGCAGGGTGTACGTGGTGCTTTCCACGAAATCGCCATCAGGAAATACTTTAACGGGGAACATTATGAAGTGGTGCCTTGTGCTTCGTTTAACGAGCTGTTCGATGCCCTGCGTTTCGATAAAGCCGACTACGGGATGGTGGCCATCGAAAATTCCATTGTGGGCAGCATTTTGCCCAATTACACGTTGCTGCGCGAGTCGGGGCTGCGTATTTTGGGTGAAGTATACCTGCGTATTGAGCAACACCTGCTGGCCCTGCCCGGACAGGAACTGGCAGACATTAAAAAAGTGTACTCGCACCCCATGGCCATCCAGCAGTGCCGCGAATTTTTAACGCCCATGCGGCGAAACGGCGTGCAACTGGTCGACTCCGAAGATACGGCACTCAGTGCCCAATGGATTAGCGAAGGCAACATGCAGGGCGTGGCCGCCATTGCCAGCCGCCTGGCGGCAAAACTTTACAGACTGGATATCCTGGCCGAAGGCATCGAAACCAACAAAATGAACTACACCCGGTTTATCATTGTTTCCGATGACGAAAATTACAAGAACCACCTGAACGGTAAAAAAGCAGACAAAGCTTCCCTCTGTTTTGTGTTGCCCCACCAGCAGGGAAGGCTTTCGGAAGTGCTGTCGGTGTTGTCTTTTTATAAAATCAACCTTTCTAAAATCCAGTCGCTGCCCATTGTGGGGCAGGAGTGGGAGTACCTTTTTTATGTGGATGTGGATTTCAATGATTTCGACCGTTACCGGCAGTCGTTGGATGCCATCCGCCCGTTGTTGAGCGAACTGACCATTTTCGGAGAATACAAAACAGGAGACAAAGTCCATGAAAATTAAAACAGCCAACCGGTTAAATGTGGTGAGTGAATACTATTTCTCACGCAAATTGAAAGAGATTGCCGCTTTGCGCAAACAAGGTATTGATGTGATTAACCTCGGCATTGGCAGCCCTGATATGGCCCCTGCCAAAGCGGTTATTGAAACCATGGCCCGCGAAAGCCACAATTCAGAGAACCATGCCTACCAAAGTTATTCGGGCCTTCCGACTTTGCGGGAAGCTTACGCCAAATGGTATGGCGATTTCTTTGGTGTCGTACTGAATCCGGACAACGAGATTCTTCCGCTCATGGGTTCCAAAGAGGGGATTATGCACGTTTCCATGGCTTTTTTGAATCCCGGTGATGAGGTACTGGTTCCCAATCCGGGTTATCCGGCTTATGCTGCTGTGGCCCGTTTGCTTGGCGCAAAGGTGCGTTATTTTGATTTGACGGAAGAAAATCACTGGTATCCCGATTTGAACGTGTTGGAAAAAGTCGATTTGTCCGGTGTAAAAATTATGTGGGTCAACTATCCGAATATGCCCACCGGTGTAAAAGCTTCCGCAGAACTGTTTGCGTCCCTGACAGCTTTTGGCCATCGCCATAACATTCTGATTGTTAACGATAATCCGTATAGTTTTATTTTGAATGAAGAGCAGCTCAGCCTGCTAAGCATTCCGGGGGCCAAAGCGGTGGCAATGGAACTGAACTCGCTCAGCAAATCACACAACATGGCCGGCTGGCGGCTGGGTATGCTGGCAGGCCATCCGGAATATGTGAAAGCCGTGTTGCAGGTAAAAAGCAACATGGACTCGGGCATGTTTAAGCCGTTGCAACTGGCGGCAGTGAAAGCACTGGAACAACCGCAAAGCTGGTATCACGGGCTGAATGAAATTTACAGGGAAAGGAGAAAAGTGGCTTTTGAAATTCTGGGCACATTGGGGTGTACTTTCAGCAAAACCCAGGTGGGCATGTTTGTATGGGCAAAAATTCCGGAAGAGAGTGCGGGTTCGGAGCAGTTTTCAGATATTATTTTGAAAAACAGCCATGTATTTCTGACGCCGGGGTTTATTTTCGGCCCGGCTGGCGGGCGTTACATACGTCTCTCGCTTTGTACCAAAAAAATACGGTTGCTGGAAGCAGCATCAAGAATTAAAGAAAAGATAAACATTAAATAGGAGATATTTTCAAGATGAACGTTTGCGTTGTAGGAATAGGACTTATCGGCGGCTCCATGGCCCTGGATTTGAAAAAGCGCGGTTTTGCAAAAAAAATCATCGGCGTGGACATCAACCCGCAGCACGCCAACATTGCCAAACTGAGCAAGCTGGTGGATGAAACCCTGCCACTGGAAGAAGCGGTAAAACAGACGGATATGGTCATTGTTGCCACGCCCATCGATGTAACCAAAAAACTGCTGCCCGAAATCCTTACCCTTTGCCAGGGAACTGACAAAGTGATGACCGATGTGGGTTCTACCAAAGCCGGTATTTTGCAAAAGGTGAGCGGGCATCCCAACCGGAAACAGTTTGTGGCTTCGCACCCCATGGCGGGCACGGAGTTTTCGGGGCCGCTGGCCGCCATCAGCCGGTTGTTCGATTACAAAACGGCCATTATTTGCGAGCAGGAAAAAAGTGCCCCGCAGGCTTTGGAACGGGTGAAAAAAATGTACGAAACGCTGCACATGAAGGTGATTTACATGCAGCCGCACCAGCACGATGTAAGTGCGGCTTATGTTTCGCACATTTCGCACATTTCGGCTTTTGCCCTGTCGCTGGCCGTGCTCGAAAAAGAAAAAAACGAAAAACGCATCCTCGACCTGGCCAGCGGCGGTTTTGCCTCCACGGTACGCCTGGCCAAAAGTTCTGCCGAAATGTGGGTGCCGGTCTTCGACCAGAACTCCGATTATGTGCTGGAAGTGCTGGACACTTACATCGAAAAGCTGGGACAGTTTCGCCGGGCCATTCAGGATAAAGACCACGAAAAGCTCACCGAACTGATTCACGAATCCAATAAAATTCAGAAAATACTTTAAAACATATCTATCATGCCAAAGAATTTGCAGATTAAATCCCTGACGGAATGGGAAGAATACAATGGCCGTCCGTTTGTTGTGGCCGGGCCGTGCAGTGCCGAATCGGAAAAACAGGTACTGGAAACAGCCATTGGGCTGAAAGCCACCGGAAAAGTGGATATGCTCCGCGCCGGGATATGGAAACCACGCACCCGTCCCAACAGTTTTGAAGGGGTGGGGGTGAAAGGGCTTCCCTGGCTGAAAAAGGCCAAACAGGAAACCGGTTTGCCGCTTACCATCGAAGTGGCCAACGCCAACCACGTGTACGAAGCACTGAAATACGGGGTGGATGTGTTGTGGCTGGGTGCCCGTACCACGGCCAACCCGTTTGCCGTGCAGGAAATTGCCAACGCGCTGGAAGGTGCGGACGTGGGCGTTTTGATAAAAAATCCGGTAAACCCCGACCTGCAACTTTGGATTGGGGCCATCGAGCGCATCTACCAGGCAGGCATCCGCAAAATCGGGTTGATTCACCGCGGGTTTTCCACCTACGAAAAATCAACCTACCGCAACCTGCCGCAGTGGCAGATACCCATCGAAATGAAAAGCATCCTGCCGGAAATCCCCCTGCTCAACGACCCCAGCCACATCGGTGGCAAGGCTGAACTGTTGCAGGATTTGTCGCAAAAAGCCATGGACCTGAATTTCGACGGGCTGATGATCGAATCGCATATCAATCCTAAAGTGGCACTGAGCGATGCCAAACAGCAAATTACCCCGCAGGAACTGGGCGCTTTGCTGGACAATCTGGTGCTGCGCAGCCCGCAGCCCCACGATGAGCAACAACTCAATGTGCTGGAAGAGTTACGCGGTAAAATCGACTGGCTCGACAAACAATTCCTCGATTTGATTGAACAACGTATGGAAGTGGTCAAAGCCATTGGCGAATACAAAAAACGCAACAACATCAGTATTTTGCAGAACAAACGCTGGGAAGACATTATCTACAAAAGCATTGAAGAAGGGGCCAAAAGAGGGTTGAGCCGGGAATTTATCAACCGTGCTTTCAAAGCCATCCACCAGGAGTCCATAAACCATCAAATGGAGATTTTGAACGGAACGCCGAAAAAGCTTTAAGGGGCACGTATAATAACGGTTTCTATTTCTGATTAATTCTCTTTTATTCACAGCCTGCCGTGGCCATTTCTCCCGCTGTAAACATCCGTTGTCATAACCTCTTTTTTGTGTACTTTTGGCTGTTACAGAATATACAAAACACATTATCATGAAAAAATATAGAAGCTGGGTTATCATCGCGGTTGTGCTCATCGTGGCACTTTACCTTTTTGGCTTATTTGTTAACTACTACGGCGACTGGCTTTGGTTTAAAAACATGGGCTACAGCTCGGTTTTTGACACCATGATTTTTTCGCAGGTCGTTACCTTTCTGGTGTTTTTCGCTGTTTTCGCAATTTTTGCCGGGGCGCAAATTCAGCTGGCCTACCAACGGGGTAACCAAAGCCGTAACATGGATTTTCTTCCGGAAGAAGACCCGCGAAGACTTATATTACAAGTCTATCGCGGGAAAGCCGTATTTTGGTTCTGGAGTGTGGTCATCTTGTTTTTTGGTGTGGTCATGGGGTCTTCCGCCTCGGCGCACTGGAATGAATTTCTACAATTTATCCACCCTTCCAGGTTTGGTGTCAGTGAACCTATTTTCGGAAAAGATGTGGGGTTTTATATTTTTAAACTACCTGTTTATCAGTTTGTAGCGGGCTGGTATATGTTTATGGTAGTGCTTTCCTTTGTTGCTGTCTTGTTTTCTTATTATCTCGACAGTGCTTTTAGTTTTAACGGAAATAAATTTCTTGTTTCCGGTAAGGCCAAAGACCACCTCATTCAGTTGGTTGCTTTTTTAAGTTTAGGCATCTCGGCACTTTTCTTTTTAAAACTTTATGCCCTGCTCTACTCTTCCAATGGTGTGGCTTATGGCCCCAGCTACATGGATGTTCACGGGCAAATTCCATCCTATTATGCCATTGCCATTTTTAGTTTACTGGTTACATTGCTCCTGTTTCTGTATCCGCTTTACAGGAAGAAAAAGGTTCTTTTGTACAGCATCGGCGCGTGGGCTTTGGTGTGGATTGGCTTTGTCTGGATATATCCCGGACTTGTCGAGCAATACGTGGTCAAGCCCAATGAGTTGAAGAAAGAGACACCTTATATTTTAAATAATATCAAACTGACGCGTGAAGCTTACGGGCTGAATAAAGTTCAGGTAAAGCCTTTTCCGGTTACCCAGGATATTACCTACAAAGACATTCAGCAAAACCAACATACCACGGATAACATCCGGCTTTGGGATCGCCGCCCGCTGATACAGACTTACAAACAGCTGCAGGAAATCAGGCTGTATTATGATTTTAAAAGTGTGCAGGTAGATCGGTATCATTTTAAAAAATATACTGAGGTGGCCCTTGGTGCCCGCGAGCTTCCGGTAACGGAAATACCGGCTCGTGCCCGGACGTGGGTGAACGACCATTTAATTTACACGCATGGATATGGTGTTGTCATGAGCCCGGTAAATAAAATCACACCTAATGGGATGCCCGAACTGATAATAAAAGACATTCCTCCGGTTGCTACCGTTCCGTTGAAAACCAGCCAGATGGGAATTTATTATGGCGAAGAAACCGATCAGTATGCTATTGTCAACACAAAAGCCAAAGAGTTTGATTATCCCAAAGGCAATGAAAATGTCTATACCAGCTACAAAGGGAAAGGCGGTGTACGTATTTCTTCTCTTTTCAGGCGGCTGGTATATGCCTGGAAACTTTCGGACATAAAGATTCTCCTTACCGGTTATATTACCAACCAGAGCCGCATCATGTTTTACAGAAATATCAAATTGCGCGACAAGATACTGGCACCGTTTCTTTCGTTTGACAGCCAGCCTTACCCCGTGGTAGGTGAAGATGGAAAGCTTTATTGGATTCATGATGCTTACACTACCACCAACATGTTTCCTTACTCGGAGCCTGTTTTTCAAAATCCCATCGAAAGAGGGATGAATTATATCCGGAATTCGGTAAAAGTGGTTATCAATGCTTATGATGGCGCGGTTTCATTTTACGTGATTGACCCCAATGACCCGTTGATTCAGACTTACCGGAAAATTTTTCCGAAACTTTTCAAACCCTACAGTGCCATGCCCGATTTTCTGAAAGCACACATCCGGTATCCCACCGATTTGTTTACCATCCAGACAAAAATGTACAACGTATATCACATGACGGATCCAAAGGTGTTTTACAACCAGGAAGATTACTGGCAGATTCCCAACGAGATTTACAGTAATTACAAACAGAAAATGTTCCCTTATTACATTATTATGCGGTTGCCAAAAACGCAAAAAGAGGAGTTTATCCTGATGCTGCCGCTGACACCTTCTGGAAAAGACAACATGGTAGCCTGGATGTGCGCCCGTTGCGATGCACCCAATTATGGCAAGCTGATTGTTTACTCTTTGCCTAAAGACAAGTTGATTTATGGCCCTATGCAGATAGAGGCGCGTATCAACCAGAAACCGGATATCTCGTCGGAGTTGACACTGTGGGGACAGCAGGGTTCGCAGGTAATCAAAGGGAACCAGCTGGTGATACCCATCAAAAATTCATTTGTTTACGTGGAACCTGTTTACCTGCAATCGGAGCAGGGACAAATACCTGAGTTAAAACGTGTTATCGTGGCGTACAAGGAGCAGATCGAAATGCGGAGGACACTGGAGGAAACCTTGCGGGCAGTTTTCAATGTTGCTGCCGGAGAACAACCGGACACCACAAACAGACAGCCGGCTGTGTCGCAAACAGGATTGCCCGTTACTCTTTCTACTCAAGCCACGGAAGCTTTAGACCATTACAATAAGGCCTTGAAATATTTGAAACAGGATGACTGGACAGGTTATGGCAAGGAACTCCAAAAGATGAAAGAGATTTTATCAGAAATGACGAAAACAGGCGTGAAGAAAAAGTAAGTATCCGATTGTTGCTGTTTTAAATTGGGCTAAAACTTTTTCCGAAAAAGAACGTTATACGGAAAAGTTATGTTGTTTATAAATTACAAGAAAGATGCTTAAACAGATTCCCGGTGATTTTATCAACTTTGTATTGGTACTGGTGTTTTCGCTACTGATAGGACTTGAACAGCGCCGGCATCATCTCGATGAGAAACCCGGATCGCTATACGGTACGGATCGCACGCATGTTTTTATCGGGATGCTGGGGTTTGTTTTGTATGTTATCGCTCCTCATAATTTGATGCTGTTTGCCGGTGGGGGAATGGCTGTCGTGGCTTTTCTTGCCATTTTTTACTGGAAAAAAATCGAAAACAGAAACTTGTACGGTATCACCTCCATGATTGTGGTGCTGATAACATACAGCCTGGCGCCTTTGGTTTATCTTAAGCCTGTCTGGATGGCCGTTTCGCTGGTTACCGTGGTGCTTGTTTTTACCGGGCTCAAGCAGTTTTTCTGGAAACTGAGCCGACGCTTTGATGAAAACGAATTTATCACGCTGGCCAAATTTCTGCTTATTTCCGGGATTATCCTCCCGCTTTTATCTCATAATGTTATTGGCACCACGGTTCCTGTTTCCCCGTTTAAGATATGGATGGCCGTGGTGGTTATTTCCGGTATCTCCTACGCGAGTTACCTGATTCAAAAATTTGTTTTTCCCGACAAAGGGATTATGATTACCGGCCTATTGGGAGGGATATACAGCAGTACGGCCACTACTGTGGTATTGGCGCGTCGTAGCAAGGCAGCAGATGCCAACACGCAGCAAATTGCTTCAGCCATAATTGTGGCTACAGCCATGATGTTTTTGCGCATACTGGCATTGGCCTTTATTTTTGATGCCACACTGGCAGGCAAACTCGCCTTACCGTTTATTTCGTTGTCTGTTTTATCCGTATTGGTTTCATGGCTTATAATGAAGATAGGGAAGCGGCATAAGGAGATGGATTTTAAACCGGAGAAAATAAAAAATCCGCTGGAGTTTAAAACCGCTTTGCTGTTTGCTTTTCTGTTCGTGGCCTTTGCCTTGCTGACGAAGTTTGTCATGCAACATTATGGAAACAGAGGATTGGATATTCTCTCTTTCGTGGTGGGGATTACCGATGTCGATCCCTTTTTGCTGAGTTTATTTACCGGAAAATTTGGCCTGGCATTGCCTGTTCTGGGCCAGGCTACGCTGATTGCCGTAACCAGCAACAACCTGATAAAACTCATTTATGCACTTTCACTTGGAAGTCATAAGTTACGTAAACCGCTTATCATTGGTTTTTCAATAATTATCGCTGCAAGTATTGTTTTTATATTTGTCTGATTCCCGGTTTGTCATAAAAAGTATTTCTTTTCATTATGAACAATAGTTCATAAATGTTTTATTAAATTTGCAAAAAAGATTCATCCATGTTTCAATTTAACAAAAAGCGGGAACGGGAGTTTTGGCTTCTTGCTTCAATTTTATTGAATGTAATTTTCTCAATCGCTAAACTTACCTGGGGGATAACGATGGGAGCCACCGTAGTAACGGCGGATGGTATTCATAGTATTTCGGATGTTATCGGTGCTTTTCTGGTTTTTTTGGCCTTGCGTTTTGCCGGACACAAATCCAAACGTTTTCCGTTTGGTATGAACAAGTTGGAAGACTTTGCCGCTTTGTTGGGAGGTTTTGCCATAATATTGGCAGGGTACAGTATCATTAAAACTGTTTTTTTTAGCGATGGCATCAAAACACCGGAAAAAATTGGTGGTACCCTGCTTTTTATGGCAATTTTGATTGTGCTTGAATTTGTTTTCTATTTCTTCGAACACAAAGCCGCCCGCCGTTTAAAATCACCGGGAGTACGTACTGATGCGCTCAACTGGCTGGGCGACATGGGTGCCAGTTTTGTGGTTATAGCCGGTATACTGGGTTGGCATTTTTCTATCCCTTATGCCCAGGAAGTGGCAGTGGTTATTATTGTTTTAATGATTTTTTGGGGTGCTTTTGAAATCCTGCGGGATGCTTTTCTTTCCCTGCTTGATGCATCGGTTGACGCTGAAACATTGCAAAAGGCGAAAGAAGTAATCAGCAGTTTTCCTGATGTGGGCAAAACAGAACGGCTTTTTATCCGCCGGTCGGGCAGTGTGCTTTTTGCCGACATCGTTTTACAGGTAAAAGAAAAGAATATGGACAGTGCCCATCTGCTGATTGATAAAATTGAAAAGGAATTATACCATCAGATTCCAAACCTTGCGATTACTACCATTCATTATGAACCTGAAAGTAAACCTTTCAAAAAAGTTGCCCTGTTGTTCGATGAATCCCAAAAAAAGATTGCCCAAACTTTTGGAAAAACAGCCTGGATAGAGCTTAGGGAAATAAACAGCAACGGAAAAATAATTAAAAGTGTTTTTGTGAAAAATCCTGTATCCCACAACGAACGTGGAAAGGCTATCAAGCTGGCAGCCTGGCTCATCAAACAACAGGTAGTTCAGGTCGTTTTTAACCCGAAAGACATGGAAGACGATATTCAAATACTTTTTTCTGCCCTGGGCATACAGGTTGTCTATAAAATAATTTTGGAGAAATAAAAGAAAATTCCTCCAAAATTTGTCACGGAACCAGATAGGATAGATTTGAAAATTTAAAGCAAATCAAACCCTGCCCTGTCATCATAATTCCATAATTATCAATAGAGTATTGTGTAAATATCCTGTCGGTTTCTTCACTCTGGAATGGGAAAGCATATTTGTTTTTAATTAGACTGTTTATAAATTTCCTGTGTATTTCGGAAGTATGCAGAAATAAAACTATATTTGATTTTCTGTTATTTCTTAACAAGGTTTTATTCATTGAAAAAGGACTTTCTATATACAAAGACAATCCTGCCTTCGCTTTTTGGTTTTTCAAAAAGCGAAATCTTTCTTAACCAAACAGGAAAGTCCGTTTTCCATTTTTTCTTTCCCGGTTTTCTTTCCCTGTTCTCCTTGCATTTACAATTCTCACCTATAATTATCTTATTGTTTAATTTAAATTATAAATGCTATGGTAAACAAGATTACAAGTTTGGCAGAGTACTTTCAGAAGTACAAAGAGAGTGTTGCTGACCCGGAAGGGTTTTGGGCAGGGATAGCCGAGTCTCATTATTGGCACAAAAAATGGGACAAGGTTGTCGATTGGAAATTCGATGGCCCTACAGCCCCTGATGTTAAATGGTTTGTGAATGCAAAGCTAAACATCACCGAAAACATTTTTGAGCGCAACATGTTTTTGCGCAAGGATCAGGTAGCCCTTATCTGGGAGCCAAACGATCCCAACGAAAAAGAAATCAGGTTGACCTATGGAGAGCTTTTCGACAAGGTAAAACAATTTGCCAATGCATTGTTGAAATTGGGCATTGGCAAAGGCGACAGGGTAGCTTTGTATTTGCCCATGGTTCCCGAACTAGCCATTGCCATGATGGCTTGTGCCCGTATTGGTGCCATCCACTCCATTATTTTTGCCGGGTTCTCTGCTACGGCACTGGCCGACAGGATTATTGATGCTACGGCAAAATTGGTGATAACCTCCGATGGCGGTTTCCGCGGGGCCAAGACCATTCCTTTGAAAGCCATTACGGATGAGGCCCTTGAGAAATGCCCCAGCGTAGAACATGTTATCGTGTTGAACCGTACCGGAGAAAAGATTAACATGAAAGCAGGCCGTGATATTTGGTGGAGCGATGCCATTGCCGGAGTGGGAACGGACAACAAAGCCGAAGTGATGGATGCCGAAGACATTCTTTTTATCCTCTATACTTCTGGTTCCACAGGCAAACCCAAAGGGGTAGTGCATACCACTGCCGGCTATATGATTTATGCCGAATATACTTTTAAAAATGTCTTCCAGTATGATGAAGGAGACATGTATTGGTGTACGGCCGATATTGGCTGGGTAACCGGACACTCCTATATCGTATATGGCCCTTTGTTGGCAGGAGCTACCTCCATCATGTTTGAGGGTATTCCTACTTTCCCTGATGCAGGACGTTTTTGGGACGTGGTGGATAAATACAAGGTAACCCAGATTTATACGGCCCCTACAGCTATCCGTGCGCTTATGGCACAGGGTGATGAATGGGTAACCAAACACGATTTGAGTTCGCTGAAAGTACTCGGAACAGTGGGTGAACCTATCAACGAAGAAGCCTGGCGTTGGTACCACGATTTGGTTGGGAAAGGGAACTGTCCCATTGTAGATACCTGGTGGCAAACCGAAACCGGCGGTATCATGATTACTCCGCTGGCCGGGATTACGCCCACAAAACCTTCTCTTGCGACTTTGCCGTTTCCCGGTATTCAACCCATTCTTGTGGATCCTGAAGGAAATGAAATAAAGGGGAATGCCGTTGAAGGAATTTTGTGTATCAAATATCCGTGGCCGGGAATGATCCGTACCTTGTACGGTGATCACGACCGCTGCTTCCAAACCTATTTCTCTACCTTTAAAGGGCTTTATCTCACCGGTGATGGTGCTAAACGCGATGAAGAGGGTTATTACCGTATCATTGGCCGGATTGATGATGTTATCAACGTCTCCGGGCACCGGATTGGAACTGCCGAAGTGGAAGATGCCATCAACCAGCATCCCAAAGTGATTGAATCAGCTGTGGTAGGCTATCCACACGACATTAAAGGTTCCGGCATTTATGCTTATGTCATTTGTTCCGAGTTGTCCGATTCGGAAAAAGAGACCATTGAAAATGAAATCAGGGATACGGTAAATAAGTTTATCGGGCCTATTGCCAAACCGGATAAAATTCAGGTTGTCAACGGATTGCCCAAGACACGTTCGGGAAAGATCATGCGGCGTATCTTGCGTAAGATTGGTGAAGGCGATGCCACCAACCTCGGTGATACTTCCACTTTATTGGATCCTCATGTGGTGGAAGAAATTATCCAGGGAGCCAAAGTCGAAGTGAAACGTTAGGCTTGTCTGTTTCGGGGCATGGCACCGCCATGCCCCGAAAACTTTGAAATATCTTTTTTATTTATTCACTAAAAATTATCAAAAAAATGGAAAACAAATTAGCAAATCCCGCTCCTTTGGGTTTGATGGGATTCGGAATGACTACTGTCCTGCTGAACATTCACAACGCAGGCTTCTTCCCTTTGGGATCTATGATCCTTGCCATGGGCGTGTTTTATGGCGGTTTGGCCCAGGTTATTGCAGGCATAATGGAATTTAAAAAAGGAAATACTTTCGGCACGACTGCCTTTACTTCATATGGCTTTTTCTGGATGACACTGGTGGGCCTGATCCTTTTCTCTAAATGGGGATGGATTGGTGGTGCCCCCAAAGGCTTTTTGGGCTGGTACCTGTTTTTCTGGGGTGTCTTTACTTTTTTCATGTGGATTGGCACTTTTGGAAAGAACAGAGCTTTACAAACGGTTTTCTTCACTTTGTGGATTCTTTTCCTCCTGCTGGCCATTGAACATTGGGGCGTTCCCGGCATTGGGCACTTTGCAGGTTATGAGGGCATCCTTTGTGGCCTTTCAGCCATTTATCTTGCTATGGCCGAAGTGATTAACGAATCGCTTGGTAAAACTGTACTGCCCGTAGGTGCAAGAGATTAATTCTCTTCATCCTGTTTGATAAAAAAAGTCCCGTAAGCAATGCTTACGGGACTTTTTTTCATTCCAGACTTTTGTTGCTGTGTTTTTTGTTTATTTTTGTTACAATCAGAAACAGATGATTCCTCAACATTACATCATCGGAGAATTTTAAAAATCACATGCTATGTCTGTTCAAAAACTTGATAATATTTTTAGGCCGAGGCGCATAGTGCTTATTGGTGTGAATAATGATCCGAAAAGTATTGGTGGAATTACTCTGCGCAACTTAATGGAAAGTGGGTTTTCCGGTGTTATTTATCCTGTGGATGCCAAACGCGAAGCCGTCCTGGGCATTCCCTGCTATTCGGGGGTGGACAGCCTTCCCAAAAAACCAGACCTTGCTGTTATCATGTCGCCGGCACGTGAGGTTCCTGACCTGATTGACCAGTGCGGACAAGCAGGCATCAATGGCATCATTATTATGTCAGCCGGATTTAAAGAAGCGGGAGAAGAAGGGAAAACACTGGAAGAGGAGCTGAAGCAAAGGGTGAAGAAATATAAAAAGATGCGTGTACTGGGGCCAAACAGTATGGGTGTTATTGTCCCCGGATTAAACCTGAATGTGAGCTTTGCCAGCAGCACGCCTAAAAAAGGGCACATGGCTTTTATCTCACAATCGGGGGCATTGGGGGCTGCTTTGCTCGACTGGGCTGCGGAAGCCAACGTCGGGTTCTCCTTTTTTGTCTCCATTGGCAATGCCATGGATGTAACTTTTGGCGACCTCATCGATTATTTCGGACAGGATATTACTACTTATTCCATTATTCTTTATGTGGAAACACTGGGCAATGCCCGCCGTTTTCTATCGGCAGCCCGTGCTTTTGCCCGCAAGAAACCCATTATTGTTTATAAATCCGGCCGTTTTCCCGAATCGGCACAGGCTGCCTCTTCCCATACGGGTGCCATGGCCACCAAAGACAACGTTTGTGATGCCTTGTTGCGGCGTGCTGGCCTTGCCCGGGTTTACAATATGGGCAATATTTTCGATTTCAGTGATTTGGTGGGCAGGAAGAAAATCCCTAAAGGTTCCGGCCTTGCCATCGTTACCAATGCCGGAGGCCCTGGTGTTATGGCTACCGATGCACTCATAACACAGGGAGGGGAGCTTGTCAAACTGTCGGACGCGGTTATCCGAAAACTTGACAAATTGTTGCCTGCCTACTGGTCGCACAACAATCCGGTGGATGTACTCGGTGATGCTTCCCCTGCACGTATCGGCAAAGCGGTGGAGATTGTGCTTGAAGATGAACAAATTAATGCTGTTTTGGTAATTATCACCCCACAGGCCATGACCAAACCCGAAGAAACGGCACGGGTACTTATCAATATGGCCTCTAAAACCAGCAAGCTCATTATGACCTCCTGGATGGGAGGCGTAAGTATGCACAAAAGCAACAACATCCTCAACGAAGCCCAGTTGCCGGTTTATGCTACGCCCGAGCAGGCCATTCAGGCTTACATGACACTTGTTCGCTATTCGGAAAAGCTGGATATGCTTTTTGAGACACCCAAAGAAGTCCCGGTTTCTTTTAATTACGACAGGGACAAACTGCGTAAAAAATATGTGAAAGATATTTTCCCCAAAAGCCGCATACTGTCCGAAAACGATTCTAAAATGCTGGTAACCGATTATGGTATCTCCGTAACGCATCCCATGTTGGCAAAAACAGAAGAAGAAGCAATTGCAATAGCCCATGAAAAAACCTATCCGGTTGTCTTAAAAATCCAGTCTCCTGATATTACCCACAAATCGGATGCTGGTGGCGTTATGTTAAACATTATCGGTGATGACATGATGCGGAGTGCTTATCGCCAGCTCATTGAAAATGTCCGGCGTTACAAACCTTCGGCACTTATTGATGGTGTTACGGTGCAAAAGATGGCCGATACAAAAAATGCCGTAGAGCTGATTATCGGTTTTAAGAAAGAGGAAAAATTCGGGACGGTTATGTTGGTGGGGATGGGGGGCATTACCGCAGAGCTTTTCAAAGACCAGCGGCTGGAATTTCCTCCCCTCAACGAAAGGCTGGCACGGCAGATGATAGAGTCGCTGAAGATTTACCCATTGCTCAAAGGGTATCGTGGAAGCCCGCCAAAAAATATTGACAAACTTATTGAAGCCTTAATACGTCTTTCCTATCTTGCAGCAGATTATCCAGAAATAGAAGAACTGGACATTAACCCGCTTCTTGTTACACCGGAAGATGTGATAGCCCTCGATGCCCGGATTGTTATCGACCCGGATGAACTGGGAAAAGAAACCATTGACTACAGCCACCTGCTTATGCGCCCTTATCCCGAAAGGTTGGTAAAAACAGCTCAATTGCGTGGCGGGGAACAGGTTATACTCAGGCCCATAAAACCGGAGGATGAACCGCTCTGGCTGGAGATGTTGGGAAACTGTTCCAAGGAATCCATTTATCACCGGTTTCGGTATGATTTTCACTTTGAATCACACGAGATAGCCACCGAGTTTTGCTACATCGATTACGACCGCGAAATGGCGATTGTTGCCGAAGTGGAGCAGGATGGAAAACGCCTGATGATAGGCGAGGGACGCCTCATCGCTGATCCCGACCTGGAAATGGCCGAATATGCCGTACTGGTGGCCGATCAATGGCAGAGAAAAGATCTTGGTTTTCTGTTGACAGAATACTGCCTTCAGATTGCCCGTATTGCCGGTGTAAAACGGGTGGCGGCAGAAACGACCACCGATAACAAGGGAATGCTGAACCTTTTTAAAAAACTGGGGTTTACCCTGATTTTTAATGAAGACACAACGGTAACAATTTCGAAAGTCCTAAAACATTAATTTCTAAAAAAACAGGATTGAAAATAACCAAAAATATCAGAGAAGCCGCCGAAGCCATCCGCAAAGCAAAATATGCTGTTGCTTTTACAGGTGCCGGAATCTCCGTGGACAGTGGCCTGCCTACTTTCCGGGGCGAAGGGGGCATCTGGAAAGAGGTGGACCCCAACTATTTTAACATTGATTTTTTCCATAGAAAACCAAAACTTACCTGGGAAATTATCAAAAAAGTCTTCTACGATCCGCTGACAAGCGTAAAACCCAACATGGCCCACCATGTTTTGTCAGTAATGGGACAACAAAATGTTATTCAGTCTGTTATAACTCAAAATATAGATCACCTGCATCAGGAAGCCGGATGCCGGAAAGTGATAGAACTGCATGGGACTTACCGCCGGCTGATTTGTACCAAATGCCTTACAGAGTACGATTACAGCTATGCCGACCTACGGTTTCTGCCCCCTACCTGCTTTGTCTGCCGTGGCGTACTTAAACCTGATTTTGTCTTTTTCAATGAGAAGCTTTCTCCTGTTGTAAAACGACAAGCTTTCGAGGAGGTGCAAAAAGCAGATGTGTTGCTGGTAATTGGTACCCGTGCAGAAGTTTATCCTGCCAACACTATCCCGCAACTTGCCAGGGAACAGGGTGCCACCATCATAGAGATAAACAAGAATCCCTCGCCCCTCACAGATCACCATACGGATATTTTTCTTGAGATGGGTGCCGGCGAAGCAATGAAACAACTTTGCCGCCTGCTCACCTGCCATCAGAATGGAAATGGCCACTCCGAGATGTAGTTTTGTAACCTTTCTTTTTCTAAATTTGGGAATTCATAAAATGAACCTGTATGTCCTTTTCCCCGCAAAAAAATCTCGAAGAAAGCCGGAAGCAAACTGGTTATGTCCCCCGTAAAGAAGCTTCACAGAAAATCTATGACAGGCTGGGCTTCATGTCCGGGCTGGAAGTGCATCAGCAGCTGCTGACCAAAAAGAAACTGTTTTGTCACTGCCCGGCAGGGATTTACAATGATGATGACGATTTTAATGCTGAAATTGTTCGCCACATGCGGCCAACTTTGAGCGAGATGGGCGAATACGACGGTACGGCACTCATGGAGTTTAAAACCCGGAAAGAGATTGTCTATCGTATCAACAACGAAAATGCCTGTACTTATGAGATTGACGATACGCCGCCTTTCCCGCTAAACCGCGAAGCACTGGAACAGGCCCTGGAAATTTCCATGCTTTGCAAGATGAACATCGTGGGGGAGGTACACATCACCCGAAAACAATACCTCGATGGAAGTATCCCCACGGGATTCCAACGGACAGCCATTCTCGGTATTGAAGGTGAGCTGGAGCTTCCACATAAAAAAATCAGGTTAATACAGCTGAGCATTGAAGAGGATGCTTGTCGCGAAATCTCCGATATTGGCCATCGGCGGGTTTACAAAACCGACCGGTTGGGAATGCCGCTCATCGAAACGGTAACTTATCCCGATTGTGTCAACCCCGAAGAAGTTCGTGAAGCCTGTAATTATATCCGGTTTCTGAACCGCAGCACGGGCAAAGTACGTACCGGCATGGGGGCTGCCCGTCAGGATGTCAATGTCAGCTGCAAAGGCGGAACACGCATCGAAATAAAAGGCGTTGCCCATACAAAATGGATTCCCGAACTAACGCACAATGAGGCCTTTCGCCAATGGGCATTGCTCCGCATCAAAAGCATCCTCAACAAACGCATCAAAGCGGCTTCATGGAGCATGACTTATCAGGATATTACCGGGCTGCTGAAGATGCCCATCTTAAAGAAAGCGGAAAAAGTCTTTGTCATCAAATTACCGGATTTTCAGGGGATTTTGTCCCATTTTACCCAGCCGGGCAGGATGTTTGCCGATGAACTTTCGGAAAGGCTGAAAGTGATTGCCTGTCTGGAACATCCCAACATGATACACAGCGAGGAACTAAAACCGCTGCCTGGAAAGAAAGACCTGGAGAAAATTGTTCAGAAAGTTCGGGCTGCCGAAAAAGATGGTTGGCTGGTGATTTGGGGAGCGGATGCCGACATGCCTACTGCGCTGGAAACTGTTGAAGAACGTTGCCGGATGGCTTTCAAAGGTGTTCCCAACGAAACCCGGAAGTCGCTACCGGATGGAACAACTATTTTTGAAAGGGTCCTTCCCGGTGCCAACCGTATGTATCCCGATACGGACTCGGTGCCTATCCCACTGGATGATAAAGAAATAGAGCGTATCGGCAAGAGCCTTCCCGAAGATATGATTTCACGTTACCAGTTCTTGAAAAAGCTGGGCGTTCCGGAAGATGTCTATACTTTTATCTTTTCAAAAAATCTCTTTCCACTGATGGAAAAGATTATCCGTGAAACAGATATTTCACCGGCCTACCTTGGTATTTTTCTTGGCGAGAAGCTAAAATTTGCGCTGTCTCATTTTGGCACCGGCAATCCTTTTCCGTTTAAAATATTGTCACCGCTTTTTGCTTTTTTGAAAAAAAGACAGATTCAACCGCGGTTGGCAGAGAGTATGTTGCCGACGATTGTAGCTTACCCGAAGATGGAATTTGCTTCGGTACTCACAACCATTGGCTTCAAACGTCATTCCGAAAAAGAGATTCTGGCACGTATCCCCATTCTGCTCTCGAAATTCAGGGAAGGGAAAACGGAAATCAACAAGGAAAAAGAACACAACTGGGTTATGGGACGGTTGCGCAAAACGGCACTCGGCAACATGGACTTGTCGGTGTTGAGTGAGAAACTGAGGCAGCTTCAATAAGAATTTTCGCGAAAGCGAGCAAAAACAAACAGCATGGACAACGATATTTTTCAGGGATACAAAGGCGATGCGCTGGCATTGCTCAAAAAATTTAAGGTTCGCGTGTGGGGTACGGCCGTCATCGAAACCACCCGTGGACATTTTGACGGAACTGTCCTTCCCCGGTCCGAAAATGATGACGACCAGCACATTGTACTGAAAATTGCCACCGGTTACAACATTGGCCTTGATGTGAAAACCGTGAAAAAGATGCGGGAAACGGGCTATAAAAAAGCACATTACAAAATTCCCGAAAAGGAATTTCCCATTACCCCCGGCCTGCCGAGGGTTAAGCTGCTGGGAACGGGCGGTACCATTGCTTCTCGGCTCGATTACCGTACGGGTGCTGTCATCCCGGCTTTTTCGCCGGGTGAGCTTTATGGGGCTGTTCCTGAACTGGCAGATATTTGTAACCTCGAAACAGAAAAGGTATTTGCTGTTTTCAGCGAAAATATGGGTCCCAAACAATATATCGCTTTGGCCAAAGCTATCGGAACCGAGATAGAAAAAGGTATCGACGGCATTGTTATCGGTCATGGGACGGATACCCTGCATCACACCGGGGCAGCCCTGACGTTTATGTGTCAGAACCTGCCGGTGCCGGTAGTGCTGGTAGGCTCGCAGCGTTCGTCCGACCGTCCCAGCTCCGATGCCGCCCTGAACCTGATGCACGCCATGAAAGCCGCCGGACATTCTGATATTGCGGAAGTGATGGTTTGTATGTTTGGCCCTACCTCCGATGAGTATGGCTTGCTGCACAAAGGTACGCGTGTTAGAAAAATGCACTCCTCTTATCGCTCTACTTTTCGCACCATTGGTGACACACCGCTGGCTCGTGTCAGCCGGAAAGAAATTATTCCCATCAAAAAGCACTACAACAAACGCCGTGCAGACAAAAATGTGAAGATTTTGCCCTATTTCAGCGAGAAAGTTACCATGCTTTATTACTATCCCGGGATGCATCCGGATGTATTAGACGCTATGATTGACAAAGGATACGAAGGGATTATTTTTGTGGGGACCGGCCTGGGGCATGTGAACAAAGAGTTGTATCCCGCCATTGAGCGTGCCCATGCCAAAGGAATTCATATGTTTATGACTTTGCAAACGCTGTGGGGCTATGTGCAAATGTTTGTGTACGATACGGGCCGCGACATGATGGCACGCGGCATTGTTCCTGCCGGAAACATGTTGCCCGAAGTGGCCTGGGTAAAACTGAGCTGGATACTTGGACAAACCAACAATCCGCAAAAGGTAAAAGAGATGATGCTCACGCCGGTAAATGACGAAATTACTTTACGGGAACCTTATAATGGTTATCTGATTTATCAGGGAGGCGTGCCGGAAGTGGAAGAATTTATCCGGAAAGTACACAAGTAATAAATATCTTACTAAGAAAATACTTACTAATAAATTTGTTACTAATAAATTTATTACCTATCTTTGCTGGAAAAGAGAGATATGGAAACACCTTTTGTTTTCGGGAAACTGGCTACTGATAAAAATTTTACGGACAGGGAGGATGAATTGCGCCATTTAAAGCAGAACTTTCTTTCCGGAATAAACACCCTGTTAATTTCTCCCCGACGATGGGGGAAATCGTCGCTGGTAAAAAAAGCCGGTGAGGAGATATCGAAAGAAAATCGCCGGATAAAAGTTATTTATCTCGACATGTTCAATATTCGTACCGAAGAGGATTTTTATAAAATCCTGTCGGAGAAGATATTCAAAGAAGTCTCGGGAAAAATGGAAGAACTTATCGCTGACACAAAAAGATTCTTAAAACAATGGACTCCCAAAATAACGTTTTCACCAGATGCACAACAGGAATTCAGTTTCGGGCTTGACTGGTCGGAGATTAAAAAGCAACCGGATGAAATTCTGAACCTGCCCGAAACTATTGCCAAAGCGAAAGGTTACAATTTCATTGTCTGCATTGATGAATTTCAAAATATTGGCTTTTTTGATAATTCGTTAGCCTTTCAAAAGAAAACCCGGTCGTTTTGGCAAACTCAGCAACACACATCCTACTGTTTGTATGGAAGCAAGCGGCATATGCTCATGGAAGTTTTCGCTTCTCCTTCCATGCCCTTTTACAAATTTGGGGATTTGATGTTTTTGAATAAAATCCCTGAAAAATATTGGGAAACTTTTATCAGGGAAAGGTTTGGCTCTACCGGTAAATCAATTACAAAAAAACAGGCATCCCACATTGCCTTTCTTGTTGAAAATCACCCGTATTACGTTCAACAACTGGCACAAAATTGCTGGCTCAGAAGTGGCAAAAAAATAACAGATAAGATTATTAATGAAGCCATTGAATCGTTGGTTTTACAGCTAAGTCTCCTTTTTCAAAACATTACAGAAGCATTGACTACTTCCCAGATTAATTTTTTGCTGGCATTAATTGATGGCGTGGAAAAGCTGACTACGAATGACACCATAACCAAGTACCATTTGAATAGTTCTTCCAACGTAATTCAAATAAAAAAAGCCCTTATCTATAAAGAAATTATTGATGAGCAAATCCCCGGGAAACCGGAAATTCTGGACCCTGTTTACAAAAGATGGCTGAAAAATCAATATCGTTCTGTGCGATAAACTGACGAATAACCTTTGAGCCTTTTCACTTAAAACCTGATGATTAAATTGTTTTAACAACTACGGCCGGGTTGTCTTTTATGTCGTCGTAAAAATGGGCGGTGGTCACATGCACCCATGGTGCCAACCACAAAAAGCCTATGCCAAGTGTCAAAAGACAAAGCAGTCCCCAGCCAAAAAACCGCAAATACAACCCAAACAGTTTCCCTTTATAGCCGTTCATCATTTGCTTGCTTTTTTTGAGGGCATCCGTGGCCTTGATGGCAGGGTCATCTGTCATGATGAAAAAGGTCATTGAATAAGAAAGGGCGGCAATAATTCCTGGAACAATCAACAGGAGTGACCATAGTAAAACATACAAAGTGATGAGCAGATAAGCACCTAAAGCCCTCCCGAAGTCACGAAATCCTTCAAAAATCTGCTCAAACCTCGGCTCCTGATGACGGGAATAGGAAAGTGAAAAAAGGGCCATGCCGAGGGCAAAAGGCCCGCCAATGATTAAATAAAGGATACCACCACCCCCTCTGTGAATGGATTGAACAGCTCCTCCGATTAAAAAAACGACAAAAAAAGCGCCGATGGCAAGCCCCCAGTTTCCTTTGAGCGACTCACGGGCCATTTTCATTAATGCTGAATTTTCTGTTGTCATGATGAAGTTTTTTTTAATTTTTGTAAAACTATTAATTTTTCGGGGAATTTAATGAAATAGGCCAAATATTATTTTGGTGTGAAACAGGGTCGTATTTACAGATTGAACGCACGAAGCCTATCCCTATCCCTGTCGTGGATTACAAGCTTCCAAAATAGCGTGTCAGCCGATGGTCATCATTTATAGAAACGATGGGTGTGATGTTATTTTTCCGGCAAAACGCCAGTGTAATGTTATTGAACAGCACATCATCATCTTCGGGGATAATGAGGGTGCAGGCGTTACATTGTTCAATGACAGTTGCTTCATTAAGAAATTTTTTCGTGAAAAGTGGTTCTCGTAGTTGATGGAAAGGGTCGATTACCGGGCTGTACAACACCTTTTTGTGTGGAAACCGGCAAGCTACCAGTGAGCCGGTGGAGGAGGCGTGAATTTCGTCAATGGGATACTTCTTCAGTATTTTGTCTGCCGCTTCAATCCATTGCTTTAGCCCTTTGTCGTAATCGGGGAGGAGAGCATGGACTTTCCAGCCTTTTTTCTGCCGTAATGTTTCGGCTTTGCCGCCTTGCGAGTTGTAACCACCTATAAATAAAATAGTTTTCAATGGAATGAGTTTTAAGTTAAAGTTATAAAGCCAGAATATCCGTGGCATTATTTTTGGCTGTCAATGCACGGACATTCAAAGTGAATTCAGGATATATCTCAAGAAATTTTTTGTATTTCTTTTTATTAAATGAGGTACTGTTGAATTTTATTTCGATGGCTTCTTTTTTAGATTTTCCAGGGACATTGATAATAAAATCAATCTCGTTCCCCCCTGTTGTTCTCCAGAATTTTAAATATTCCTGTCCTACTTTTTGGCGCAGCCGGATGAAAGCATAATTTTCAATCAGGGCACCTTTGTCCAACCTGGTTTCAATACTTTGGTAACTATTTAGTATCGTATTTCTGAACCCAATATCGTTAAAATAGATTTTGGGCATTTTTGTCAATTCCTTTCGGATATTCGTATGAAAAGGGCGGATGAGGTGGACATGAAATGATTTTTGCAAGATATAAATATAATTCTCCACGGCGGTTACTGATATACCCAAAGTGTTTGATAGTTCATTCATATTGAGTATGTTTCCGGCCTGGCTTGCCAGTAAAATCAATAAGCTGTAAAAATTTTTTTCATCTCTGACCCGGGATTCTAAAATATCTTTTTGAAGGTAAGAATGCACGAGGTCTTTTAGTAAAAGTTTCTTTTTCTCCGGGGTATTGGACAGTACTACTGCCGGGTATCCTCCAAACGTTAAATATTCGCTAAAAAGAATACTAAGCTCACGCCTTTTGAGTGATTGATATTTTTCATTTTTTCTTATTTCTATAAGTTCTTCGGTCAAACTTGTACTTTCTGTTTTAAACTCCAAAAACTCATCAAAATCGAGGGTGTAAAGGGTAAACAGACGTTTCCTCCCGGCTAGCGAATCTTTAAATTTCCTGTCAATGTAAAAAGCACTACTACCGGTTGCCACAATTTTTAAACGGGAAGCATATTTATCAAAAAGAAATTTCAGGAAGTTGGATGGATTGTCAAGATACTGTATCTCATCAAGTAACAAATAGGTTTTATCCTTCCCGTTCAACGTTAGATAGTTAAAAATATTCTCGGGATGGTCGTTCAAGCCGGAGAGTATATCGGGATCTTCAAGAGATATATAACGCACATTTTTATTTTCTGACAGCAAATCTTCCTGCAACTGCATCAGCAGTGTTGTTTTCCCCGTTTGCCTTGCCCCGGTGATGACGGTGTATTCCTTTTCTGCAACATGACGCTTTACCTCATTGTATAACTTCCTTTTTCGCATTTCTTGTCCTTTTGTTCAGGGAGCTAAATTAGGATAAAAAAGATAATAAAACAAGTGAAAACGAAAAATATCCGATAATTTTCATTTGATAAACGAAAAATATCCGATAATTTTCATTTACTAAATAAAAAATATCCTGTTTTGCGGGATGGTTGCTTGCCTCGAAAAGCTTTCGGTTTTTCAAAAATTTTTAACATCTGCTGTTTTTCAGGATGGCCCATGTTTTCCTGAATCTGCTTATTTTTACAAAAAATTTAAGTCATGGAAAGAAAGATTAGCTGGAACAAGGGGCAGGTAAATTATCTTGTAGAAGGGGAGGGAAGTCCCGTTGTGTTATTGCATGGATTTCTGGAAAATATTCATATCTGGGATGGTTTTATTGACTTCCTGAAGCCTTATTTTAAAATCATTGCCGTTGATTTGCCCGGCTTTGGAAAGACATCCGTTTATAGTGATCATCACAGTATGCCGTTTATGGCCGATGCCGTAAAAGCCGTGCTTGATGTCGAAAATATTACCAAAACATTATTGATTGGCCATTCCATGGGCGGGTATGTGTCACTGGCTTTTGCAAGAAAATTTCCTGAATTACTTCAGGGCATGGTGTTGTTTCATTCGCAGGCCGATGCCGACAACGAAGAGGTAAAACAAAACCGTTTGCGGACCATCGAGGTGGTCAAAAAAGACCATAAAGATTTCATTGCCCGGTTTATTCCTTTGCTTTTTGCGGAAAACAATGTGGAACGTTATGCCAAAGAAATTGCCCGCCTCCGGCAAATGTCGTTTCAAACACCACAACAGGGCACAATTGCCGCATTGGCAGGCATGCGTAACCGGGAGGGCAGCCTTGAATTATTGAGAAATATCGGCTTTCCGGTTTTTTTCGTTGTGGGAAAGCAGGATTCCCGTATCCCTATGGAAAAAATATTGCCGCAACTTGCACTTCCTCCTCATGCTGAGGCAGTTATTCTTGACAATACAGGGCACATGGGTTTTGTAGAGGCTCCCGGAGAAATTTTCCCTGTTTTACGGGATTTTGCCGTAAGGTGTTACAATAAATAAAATTTGTTGTTTAACTTGCGTCCGTTTTCGGTGTTGAAACATTTATTTTCGCTTAATAAAAACTGTTTATGAATTACGCCCATAGTAAAGTCAGGATTTACCGGCAGAAGCTCTCCTTTTTGCCTGATGAAAGCCGGGTCATTACAAAACTTTTCGGATTAAACGAAAGCCGGATTAACAAGGTGTTCGATCGTGTACTCAATCTTTCCGATAAAGATAAAAACCGTATCCTCGAACAGGTTATCCTTAATTTTAAGGACCGTCATAAGAACATAAAACGAATTTTTAAGGATAATTTTGACGAGATTATCCGTCATCTTAACGTTACCATTTACAATGACCTTTCCCTTGAATCCAAACTGCTTCTTGGGGCTTATTTTACACTTGAATATTCCATCGAATCAGCGGCTTTGTTTAATCCTTCCATTGTTCCCCATCCATTTCAGACCGAAGCGGCCATTACCGGGAAAAACCTGAAAGTGATACTGAGTTTCAGGGCTGTTGGCGAGGGGCACATGTCGTCGGTGGTGTTTCGCAGTGGTATCCTTGACGAAGAGGGGAATATCCAAATGGATAGCATCAGCCACCTTGTGGAAATGGCCAAAATTATCCATTCCGTGGAATACAGCAAACAGGATTTTATCATGAAGTTGTCAGATATGGGGCATTATGATTTGGTAAAACCCATCTTTGATGAGCTGCTGGATGCTTTTACTACCGATGAGCTGGATGAGAGTGTCAGGCGTTTTAAAGAAAAGGGAACGCTTACCAAGGAAGAGGAAACGGCAATTGACACCCTTTACTGGATCATCCGTTCAAACTATGAAATTGAATTCAACGAGGAATCTGATATTTCGGAACGGGCTATTTTTCCGCGATCAACCACGGATATCCGTGCCATAGAAGATGCCCGCTTTGTGGCTTACAGCAACGGCGATGGCTCCTACACTTATTATGCGCCTTACACGGCATTCAATGGTATTTCTATTCTGCCCCAGCTCATTGAGACCAAAGACTTCTATCGGTTTAAAATCAAGACCATGACCGGCCCCGGTTCGCAAAATAAAGGCATGGCACTGTTCCCCAGGAAAATCAACGGTAAATATGCGATGATATCGCGAAACGATAACGAGAACCTTTTTTTAATGTATAGCGACAGTTTGAACTATTGGGAAAACCCCGTATTAATTCGTGAACCAAAATATTTTTGGGAATTTATACAGATAGGCAACAGTGGTGCACCCATCAAAACGAAAAAAGGCTGGTTGTTGCTTACACATGGCGTGGGGCCTGTGCGTACTTACTCACTGGGCGCAATTTTACTTGACCTCAAAGACCCCTCTAAAGTTATTGCCGAGTTACAAGAGCCTTTGCTGATTCCCCGCGAAGCAGAGCGCAACGGATATGTCCCCAATGTGGTCTATTCCTGTGGCGCATTGCTGCACAACGAATGGATTGTCCTGCCCTATGCCGCTTCCGATACACGTTCGGGTGTCGTCAGGTTTAAACTGGAGGATTTGATGCAGCAGATGGTTCCGGTATCAACGTAACGGGCCGTTTTATTTTGAAAGAATTTTCCGGTAAACTTCCACATAACCGTCTATCATTTTGTCGGTACTGAAATTTTCCATGGCATGCTGCCGACAGTCGGCACGATGGAGGTTTTTTATGTCGGGCAAAACATCTGTAGCTTCTTCTGTATTTTGAACAAGAAAACCTGTTTTCCCGTTTTTAATCAGTTCCGGCATGGAGCCGCGGTCGAAAGCCACCACAGGCGTTCCGCACATCATTGCTTCTGCCACACTCAGTCCGAAAGGCTCCTCAAAACTTATGGGATGCAACAATGCATAAGCACCGCCCAGCAACTTATCGCGCTGTTTCGGCCCCGAATTGCCCACATATATTATTTGGTTTCCGTCAATAAAAGGTTTTACTTTTTCGCGAAAATATTGTTCATCCTGCACCAACCCGGAGATAATAAGCTGCATACCGGCCTTTTGGGCTATCTGTATGCTTTCGTAAGTTCCTTTTTCGGGATGGATACGCCCGAAAAAGAGGAGGTAGTTACCTGAATTTTCACGGAAGTGGAAATCTTCGGGTTTGATGCCGTTGTAAACGGTGGCTATATAATCCAGTTCGGGGCTTCTGTCCGAATGGCTAATGGAAACATACCAGTTTGTGCGGTTGTATTTTTTATAAACCGGAATAATTTTGGGCGAAGAGAAACCGTGTATGGTGGTCACCATGGGGGGCTTAATGAGATGCGAATAGGTCAGCGGAAGAAAATCGTAGTTGTTGTGTAAAACATCGAATTGGTGTGCCATTTCCATGAAGTGAGAAATGTGCAGGCATTCACATACTTTGGCATCCATTTCCGGATGTTCGCCATAGGGCTTGTCGCAGGCAGCTTCTAATTTTCCATTGGTCAGGGAATCTGCCGTGGCAAAAAGCGTAACATCAAAACCTCTCGATACCAGTCCTTCGGCAATATTGGAAGCTACCTGTTCCCATGGGCCGTATTTTCGCGGGGGTGTCCGCCAGCAGGCGGGGGAGAGGATGGCTATTTTTATGTTTCGCATGGCTGTTAGGTTAATATCGGAATTTAGATTTTAGAAATTAGAATTAAGGGTTCGCTCCGGATAGTGTTGCGAAAGGCCAAAAGATAACTTCACCTTTAGAAAAAATAGTATTCGGGAAATTGCATACTTCATTTTTAACTTCCTCACTTTTTTAAAATCAAAATTTTCCATCAGTTTCATTTCGAACATCAAACGTCGAACATCAGACATCGAACATCCAACATCCAACATCCAACATCGAACATCGAACATCCAACATCCAACATCCTATCCCCTCGTTGCTTTTCTCGCTTTTGTCAGGCACATCTCCACCAAATCATCTATTTGTGCGGTTCCCGTGCACATAACCGTATCCGCGCCACCCCAGTAAAGCCTTACCATGCCGTTTGTTTCGGGGACGGCGGCACAACTGAACACCACATTGTGCACGTATCCGGTAATTTCCCACGGATCCTCCGGCTGGAGAATCCAGTCATCGCCCACACCAATGATTTTCGACGGGTCATGCAGGTCGTGCAGGGCCACGCCAAGGCGGTAAACGCTGCCATCCATGGTGGGGAAAACGCCATGATAAATGCTCAGCCAGCCTTTTTCGGTTTTTATGGGCGGTGCCCCCGGGCCAATTTTCATTTCGTCCCAGTGGTAGGGCATTGGGTCCATAATCCGTTTTGCTTCACCCCAATAGCGTAAATCGGGGGAGTAGGAAATCCAGATAGACCAAGGGCTTATTTCGGAGTGCGGACGGTCGAGGCGGGCATATAGTCCGTTAAATTTCTCCGGAAAAATGACCACATTGCGGTAATCGGCTTCCGTAATCATGGAAAAACGTTCCACCGTTTCAAAATCACGGGTTTTTGCCATCCCGATACGGATGCCGTGGGGCGAATAGGCACTGTATGTGATGAGGTATTCTCCATCCATAAAGGTAATCCTGGGATCTTCAATGCTCCACGATTCATATTCACGGTAAGGGCTTTTGTCTTCCGGTGTCATAAACGGCTTTTTCCTTACCTTAAAATCAATACCGTCATTGCTGTCGGCTATACCGAGAATACTGCGGCCATTGTGTAAATGCGACCGGAAAACCATGATGTATTTCCCTTCAAATTTTACCACCGCAGCATTGTGCACGGTAGCCACGGGATAGGGCACATCCTCTTTGGTCAGGATGGGGTTTTTGGGACAGCGGGTTACAAGTTCCATTTTGATTTGTTTTTTAAATAATTTTCTCTTTTTCAAAAGCTTCCAACACGGTCAAATGGGCCAGCAGATAACTCAGGATGCTTTCAGCTCCCTGGTTACGGTTTACGCCTCCTTTTTCCAGGCCATCGCAGCATCCTTTGGTTTCGTAGTCGTACAATGGAAGCCGGAGATCGTTTTCGCCAAGAAACCACATAAAAGAGGTAAACATTTTGCGCAGGTAATCCTTTTTGTTTTTGGAAAAAAGATAGGCTTGTTCGTACATGAGTACCATGGCCATGGCATCGATGGGCTGTTGCGAAAAGCGGGCACGTTTTTCTCCTTTTCGGTACCATCCTTCATTTCCAATAAGGGCAATGTGATCTCTTTTGAAGACAATACTTTCAAGGAAAGACAAGCTTCTCCCGGCAACCTTCAGGTATTTTTCCTGTTCTGTTTTTTCGTAAGTGCAGAAAAGTGCTGCGGGCAATAATCCATTGTCGTAGGTAAGCATAGGCTCAAACCATTGCCACGATGCATCACTTTCATTTTCGAAAGCATCTACCAGTTTGTCGGCGAGCCCTGCCATTGTGGTTACCATTTCTTCGTCCCAGGGGAAACGGGCCAGGTAGTATTTTATGCCCATAAGTGTGTTAGCGATTCCACGCAGGCTCTTCAGTTGTTTAAAGTGTATGACTGAGGAGGAAAACAACCGGTTTGCCACTTGAAAAAAGGCATCGTTGGGGGCATGGGCCAGCAGGGAGCCCAAGGCCCACATGGTGCGGCCAAAAGCATCTTCGGAGCTTTTTTTGTCAAGGAACCGGTGGTCGAAACCCAGAAAATTGCGGAAAGTGCCATCGGGGTTTTGCATGTAATTGATGTAAGAAAGATAAGTGGACATAAGGTTGATGGCCTCCGGTTCTTTTTGCCTTTCGTACACCCTGTTCATGACCAGCAGGGCACGGGCGTTATCGTCGAGGCAGTAGCCGAAATGGTAATTGGGTATGTTGTAACGTGCATGTTGTAAAATGCCGGTGGAGTCTGTCAGCCGTTTTATGTGGCTCAGGTCGAGGGTAGGCAACAAAGCCAAATCAATGGATTTGTCTTTGTAAACTTTTGGCCTTCTGTATTTCTTCAGGGCAGTTTCAGCTGTTTTCAGATATTTCTCCCCTTGCAAGGGCCAGGTTCTTTTTTGTCCGTAGGCATAAGCCCGGCGGCGCAGGGTTCTCATTTTTGCAGGGTTTTCCAGCAGTTGTAGTAAAACACGGGCCAGCTCCTCATGGTCATTAAAGGGGAAAAGCACCCCGCGCCCTTTGTCCAGTAATTCCGTAGCATGCCAATAAGGCGTGGAAACAACGGCAGTGCCCGAGCCTACTGCATACGACAGCGTCCCGCTTGTGATTTGTGCCTCATTGGGATAGGGCGTTATGTATATGTCTGTTGCGGACAGATAGGCACATAAATCTTCTTCTTCAAGAAAACTATCAATAAAAACCACCTGTTTCTCCACTTTGTTTTTATGCACCAGCCTTTTTAGAAAATGGCGGTATTCTTCGCCTGAAGCTTTTACTACCCCGGGATGTGTTTTCCCGACAATCATATAAACCACGTCAGGAAATTTTTTCACCACCAGGGGCAACGCCCGGATAACGGTTTCAATACCTTTTCCCCTGCTGAGCAGGCCGAAAGTCATAAGTGGAATTTTATTTTCAAGATGGAGCTTTTTCTTGTAGTGTGCGTGGTTTGCATAGTCAAATTCGGGAAATCCATGCAGGATAACGGTTATTTTTCTGCGGGGTACCTGATAAATATCCATCAAAAAATTAACGGCTATTTTGCTCATTACAACAATTTTATCCGCTTTCTTGCCAATTTCTGTGAGGATGGCTTTTTCACTGAAAGAAGGATTTTTCAGGATTGTATGAAAAGTTACCATCAAGGGAATTTTCAGCCGGCTGATAAGGGGAAGGATATAAACGCCGTTTTTCCCGCCGAAAATACCGAATTCGTGTTGCAGGATACAAATGTCTGCCGAATAATTTATGAAATCGGCAGCTTTCAGATAGTCTTTTTGATGGCTTTCGCGAATACTGTATTTTACAATATCAGGATAGACATAAGCCCCTTCTTTGTCGGTCATGGCAACTACAAGTACCGAAGTGTCTTCTTTTTTCCCCTCTGTCGTCCGGGGAAGTACCCGAATGAGGTTCTGCGTAAATGTGGCGATACCACATTCGCGCGGCGGATAGGTTGTGATAATGGCTATTTTCATGATTTTCTCAGTATTTAAAGGAACGATAGTTCACAAAGGTAATCATGTTTGAACAAATGTTGTTCCAATCCGGTGGATGGAATTCTTAAAAATTCTAAAACAGACTTGCCGAAGATGGCGAAAGAGATGTGTGTTTTCGTCTTACCTTTGCAAAACATTAATCCATATGCCGGAAACATCAGATAATAGAAAAGTATATAGCCTGCAAGAGATCTCGCTGGGCATCAGAAGGGCCATCCAGCGTGCGCTTCCCGATTATTACTGGGTTAAGGCCGAAATAGCCAAACTGAATTTCTACCCCCAGAGCGGCCATTGCTATCCCGATTTGGTGGAAAAACACAACGGCCTGGTTAAAGCACAAATCAGGGCCAATATCTGGGCGGGAAATTTCAACAAAATCAACAAAAAATTCAAAACAGTTACCGGAGGGCCATTAAAAGACGGACTTAAAATACTGTTTCTGGCAAAAGTGAACTACCACGAACATTATGGCCTTTCATTGAATATTCTGGATGTGGAACCCTCGTTTACGCTGGGTGAAATGGCACGGGAGAAACAGCTGACGATTAACAGGTTACAAGAGGAAGGGCTTTGGGACAAAAACAAAAAACAGGTTTTGCCCCTTTTGCCTAAGCGTATAGCCGTTATTTCGGTGGAAACCAGCAAAGGGTACAGCGATTTCAAAAATGTGTTGGAGAAAAACAGCTTTCATTATCATTTCTCGCTTTCCCTTTTTCCGGCACTTTTGCAGGGCGATGGAGCTGTCCGTTCCCTCTCTGCGCAATTGAATGCCATTGCTTCCCGCAGCGGTGAATTTGACGTGGTTGCCATTATTCGCGGCGGTGGCGGAGATGTGGGGCTAAACGCTTATGACAATTACCAACTTGCCAAAGCCGTGGCCCTTTGTCCGCTTCCGGTGATAACGGGCATCGGCCATTCCACCAACCTCACAGTGGTACAAATGGTGGCTTTCGCCAACAAAATTACACCTACGGAAGCGGGCCATTTTCTGATTCAGCAGTTTCATAATTTCGCCGTAAGGCTTGAAGGTGCAGAGGTTAAAATAACACGGTATGCCCGGGAAATGCTGATGGCGGAAAAACAAAGTTTTTCGCAACAGGTAAAAATGTTTTCTGTCCATGCACACAACTTGTTCGACCGCTATAAAAGCCAGTGGGTTTACCTTGTAAAAAGATTGGAGCAGTCTGAATCGGGGATGTTGAGTAAGGCAAATGAACAGCTGGCAAATGTTGCCCTGCACCTGAAATATCATCCCATCCGGAAAGTACAACAGGAAAGGCAGAAGCTGGAGAATGTGCAGAAATTGTTGGGCCTTTATGCGGAACAGCACTTACAAAAAGCAAAGGGCCGGGTTAAACTGTCTGAGGGTAAAATTAACCTCATGAAACCGGAAAACGTGCTGAAAAAAGGTTACAGCATCTCCCTGGTGGATGGGAAAGTGTTGCGGACGGCCAAAAAAGCTGTCCCCGGCCAGAAAATGATCACCAGGTTATACGATGGGGAAATTGAAAGTATTATTGAGAAAAACGACAAAGATTAAAAATCATGGAAAAGCAAAGTTATTCAGGGGCCATTGAGGAATTGGAAAACATTATTGTGGAAATTGAAAACGAAGATATTTCGTTGGATGAACTCTCAGCAAAAGTAAAACGTGCTGCCGAACTCATTGGTATCTGCAAAACCGTCCTGTACAAAACCGAAGAGGAGGTGAATGCCGTGTTGAAAGATATGCGGGAAGAATCCACACCGAAAGAATAGCTTCCCTGTTTCGCCTTTTTTCCGCTATTTTTGCCGCATGACCCTGACAGACACACATACGCATCTTTACCTCGACGATTTTGCAGACGATCGCCGGCAGGTTGTTGAAAATGCACTGGAAAATTCTGTGGAACGCCTGTTCCTGCCCAATATTGACAGTACCACAATAAAAGATATGAAAGCCATGGCTACCGCTTTTCCGGCACATTGCTTTCCCCTGATGGGGCTGCATCCCACTTCCGTGAAAGAAAATTTTGAAGCGGAACTTGCCCTTGTGGAAATGGAATTGTCAGCCGGAGATTATTATGGTGTGGGCGAAATTGGTATGGATTTGTATTGGGACAATACCTTTGAAGAACAGCAAAAAGAGGCTTTTCGCCGCCAATTACAATGGGCAAAAAAATACCAACTGGCTGTTTCCATTCACACACGCAATGCCTTTGAATCGACGTATCAAATTGTAAAAGAAGAGCTTACCGATGAGTTGACAGGTGCCTTTCATTGTTTTACCGGTACCATAGATGAAGCAAAGCAAATCATGGATGTTGGCTTTAAAATGGGCATCGGCGGGATAGTTACTTTTAAAAACAGCGGACTGGCAGAGGTGGTCGCCCAACTGCCATTGGAGGCCCTGGTACTGGAAACCGATGCCCCTTACCTGGCACCGGCACCCTTTCGGGGAAAGCGAAACCAAAGTGCCTATCTCTTCCACATAGCAGAAAAAGTAGCCGGGACAAAAAAAGTCTCACTGGAAACAGTCGCGGAAACCACCAGCCGAACAGCTGAAAATCTTTTTTTAAAGAAATAAAATATGAACATGGAAAACGAAATCAGCCTGCTTATAATTTATACCGGAGGGACCATCGGGATGATAAAAAACCCGGAAACAGGTTCGCTGCGGCCGTTTAACTTTGAAGGTATTTACGACCAGATTCCGGAGCTAAAACGGTTTCATTACCATCTGGAGTTTCGTTGCTTTAAGCCCATTATTGATTCCAGCGATATGTCTCCCGCGCATTGGATTAAGCTGGCCGAAATTATTGAAGAAAATTATGAAGCATTTGATGGATTTGTGGTGTTGCATGGCTCCGATACCATGGCTTACACGGCATCGGCATTAAGTTTTATGCTGGAGAACCTGAACAAACCGGTTGTTTTCACCGGCTCACAGTTGCCGTTGGGCGTTTTGCGTACGGATGGCCGGGAGAATTTCATCACCGCCATAGAGCTGGCAGCCGCTACCGAAGACGATACCCCGCTCATCCCGGAAGTCTGCATCTATTTTGAGAACCAGCTGACGCGTGCCAACCGTACCATTAAATACAATGCCGAGAACTTCAATGCGTTCGTATCGCCTAATTTCCCTGTACTTGCCGATGTGGGTGTTTACATTAAATATAACAGGCACCACATTTTGAAACCCAATTTCAAAAAATTGAAAGTCCATAAAAATATGGACAACAGGGTAACAATTTTAAAATTATTCCCGGGCATCACGAAAGAGGTTATGGAAGGCATACTCGGCTTACCCGGATTGCAGGCGGTGGTTTTGGAAACTTTTGGGTCGGGCAATGCGCTGACGGAAGATTGGTTTTTGGATACCATAGAGCGGGCAATTGGGCGGGGTCTGCATATCGTCAATATTACACAATGTGCTGCCGGTGCCGTGGAGCAGGGAAAATATGACACCTCTTTAAAGTTGAAAACAATGGGTGTTATCAGCGGAGAAGACATGACAACAGAAGCTGCACTGACCAAAATTATGTATCTTTTGGGGGAGAAACTGCCACCTGAAAAATTTAGAGCCATTATGAATTTGTCCTTAAGAGGGGAAATCACTGTACATTAAGAATATTTTTATACTTTTGGCGTCCGTAAAAGGAGAGGTGCTCGAGTGGCTTAAGAGGTACGCCTGGAAAGCGTATATACCCCTAAAGGGTATCGCGGGTTCGAATCCCGCCCTCTCCGCAAAGAAAGAATGAATAATTAACTAAAAAATAGTTCTTAATCAATTTAATTTATATTTTTGTAACCGCTTTTATTTCAGAAAATGTAAAATCGTTTTAATCAATTTTTATCAATCATGAAAAAATTTATTGCATTTATTTCAATTGCTGCCCTGCTGACCATAGGGCTTTCAAATTTTGTGTATGCCCAGGATGCCGCAGCAAATGATACCACAACAGTAGTCAAAAATGATTCGACTGCCAAAGACACAACTGCCGTTGCCGCAACTACTCCTGCCGCAACCACACAGCCAAAATCGTTTCACCAGGTGTTGAAAGAAGAGTTTATCCAGGGTGGTCCCGGATTTATGGGGGTTATTTTGTTAACTCTTATTTTTGGTTTGGCCATCGTCATCGAACGTATCCTTTACCTGAGCCTTGCTTCTATCAATTCCAAAAAATTGCTAAAAAGCGTGGAAGAAGCATTTAACAATAACGATGTGGAAGGTGCCAAAGAAATTTGCCGTAATACACGGGGACCTGTTGCTGCTATTTTTGCGGAAGGCCTTAACCGTTACGACAACGGGCTGGAAGATGTGGAGAAATCCATCATTGCCTATGGCAGCGTTGTTACCGGAAGGCTGGAAAGCGGCGTAAGTTGGGTTTCCCTGTTTATTGCCCTGGCCCCTATGTTGGGATTTATGGGAACAGTTATCGGGATGATCCAGGCATTTAATGACATTGCCGCAGCCGGTGATATCAGCCCTGCAGTTGTTGCCGGTGGTATTAAAGTAGCTTTGCTGACAACTGTATTTGGTCTGATTGTAGCTGTTATCCTGCAGGTTTTCTACAACTACATTATCTCAAAAATTGACAGTTTGGTAAGCGACATGGAAGATACTTCCATTGCTTTCATGGATTTAGTGGCTAAACAATTAAAAAAATAAGCAGCCATGAAAGATCAAGTAGCAAACACAACCAGATGGGTTTTGTACGTACTGCTGATTTTATCAGCTCTGCTGGGTGTTTTATTTTATGCCCACGGTATCAGTACGGACGCTTTCCTGAACGGGGGTAAAATTATGCTGGTGCTTGGTGTTATTGTGCTCATTGTTGCACCCACCTACACCCTCATTATGAACCCCAAGAACCTGATGAAAATGCTCGTTAGCATTGTCATTCTTGCTGTCATTCTTGCTGTTTCCTATGGCTTTGCCACCAACCATATGTCGGCTTTACAACTGGAAACATACAATATTTCAGCTATGACATCCAGACTTGTAGGTATGGGGCTTATTGCCACCTACATTACATTTGTAATATCAGTGCTTGTCATCCTGTATTCAGGAGTTATGAAAATAATTAAATAAGATAAATTATGGCTAAAAGAGCAGCACCGGAAATAAATGCCGGATCAATGGCGGATATCGCATTTCTTTTGCTGATATTCTTCCTGGTTACCACAACCATGGATGTTGATACCGGTATTACGAGGATTCTGCCACCACCTGTCAAAAATAAAAACGAAAACGTGGATGTGAAAGAACGGAACGTTATGAAAGTTCTTATCAACAGCCACGACCTCATGCTTGTAAACGGGAAACCGGCAGCCATCAGCAACCTTACACAGAAAGTTGTTGATTTCATGTCATTGCATCCCAACAACAAGTCTTATCCCGAAGTGCAGGAAAAATTTATTCCCGGATTGGGCAAGAAAGTGTTGATGTCGAAGGGGATTGTTTCGTTGAAGAATGACAGGGGAACCTCTTATAAAATGTATATTAGTGTTCAGGATGCGATAGCGAAAGCTTTTAACCTGATGAAAGACCAGGAATCGCTTAAATACTATGGTTTGAAATTCGATCAACTTGTCGATCCGAAGAAAATAAAAACGGTTAATAAGTTGGTTCCGATACGTGTTTCGGAAGCTGAACCTGAAAATGTAGGAGGACAGTAAAATGGCAAAATTTAAAACAACAAAGACCAAAGCAAGTCCTGCAATTAATACGGCATCGCTCCCTGATATTATTTTTATCCTGCTTTTCTTCTTCATGGTAACTACTACCATGCGTGAAAACACCCTGTTGGTGAAAATAAAACTTCCCACAGCCACGCAGGTCCAAAAACTACAGAAGAAATCGCTGGTGAGTTATATCTATATCGGTGAACCTGTTAACACCACGCTGGGTTCTACATCACGTATTCAGCTGAACGACAGTTATGCCACCGTAAAAGATATTCCGGAATTTGTTTCCAAAGAACGTCAGGCACGTAATGAAGCGGACAGAAACCTTATTACCACTTCTTTAAAAGTGGATGAGAATACTAAAATGGGAATTGTTACTGACGTAAAACAACAATTGCGTAAAGCCAATGCCCTGAAAATAAACTACTCAACCAGAAAAGTATTGAAAAGATAGTTTTCTGTGGTTCCAATAGAAAAAGCCAGTCCCGCATTATGCAGGATTGGCTTTTTTTATCATGCTTACCCCGACAGTTTCCTTATCTTTGTATCTGGATTTGATAATTCCATGAAAAGACTCTATAAATACATGCTGAAATCGTATTTGGGACCATTCTTAATGACGTTCCTCATAGCCCTTTTCATCTTGTTGATGCAGTTTTTGTGGAAATATGTGGATGACCTCGTGGGCAAAGGCCTTGGAATGATGGTTATCATGCGCCTTATGTTTTATGCTTCCGCTACTTTTGTCCCGCTGGCCCTGCCTTTGGCCGTGCTCCTTTCCTCGCTTATGACTTTTGGCAACCTCGGCGAGCATTATGAACTGGTGGCCATTAAAAGCTCCGGGATATCCCTCCAAAAAGCCATGCAACCCCTGATTATCCTGGCTGTTTTTATTAGTATCGGTGCTTTTCTGTTTTCTAACTATGTTTTTCCGGTGGCCAACCTCAAATTCGGTTCGCTGCTTTATGATGTGCGCCAGAAAAAGCTGGCTTTTAACCTGGACGAAGGAATATTTGACAATGAACTGAACGGTTATGTTTTACGGGCGGGAAGAAAAGCCAAAGACAACAAAACCATCTACGATGTTATGATTTATGACCATACCAACCGGATGGGCGACACCAAAGTTACCGTTGCCAAAAAGGGAATTATGGAGCTGTCGCCAAACCAAAAGCACCTCGTTATCTCATTGTTTGATGGTTATAATTATAACGAAGTAACCAATGAGAGGGGCTATCGGCAAAAGCATCCCTTTGAGGAAACCAGGTTTAAAAAACAGGTCCTTTCGTTTGACTTGTCCCAACTCGATCTGAACCATACCAACGAATCGCTGTTCAAGAACCACTATTCCATGCTGAATATCAAGCAACTCAATCACGCCATTGATTCTTTGTCCCTTTTTGTGAAAAACAGAAAACTTGCTTTTCAGCGAAGTTCTTTGCGTAGTTTTAACTTATTGAAACCGGCCAAAAAGTTACCCGTAAAGAAGCAAAAGATGGCTTCTGGAAAAGAAAAAGCCTCCCTTGTGAAATATCCGTTTTTAAGGAACTTTGATGCGGATGCACAAAACCAGATTTTGGGCTATGCGCAGCGTCGTGCCCGGAATGCCAAAGACAATATCCTTTTTCATGTCGACCATATTGTAAAGCCCAAAGAACAGTTGATTGTCCGGCATGAAATTATCTGGAACCAAAAATTCAAACTCTCCCTGGCTTGTCTCATATTCTTCTTTATTGGTGCACCGTTGGGGGCCATTATTCGCAAAGGCGGGCTGGGATTGCCCGTGGTTATATCGGTTATTTTTTTTGTGATTTATCATGTTATCTCCGTTACCGGGGAAAAAGCAGCCCGCACGGGCGAAATGAGCGTGTTGTTCGGCGTCTGGCTCTCCACACTGGTCATCCTTCCCATTGGGTTGTTCCTGACCTATAAAGCTACCACCGATTCGCAGCTTATGGACACCGAAAGCTGGCAGAAATATTTTGAAAAACATGCGGGAATAAAAAAAATAATCGATGCTTTCGGTAAAACAAAGAACCTGTTTCTGAAAAGAAAACCAGCCAGACAAAAACCATGAAACCCCTGAAAATACTTTTCATTTGTAATAAATCGCCCTGGCCGGCAAAAGAGGGCGGGCCTATGGCAATGAACAATATTATTGAAGGGGTTATAGCTGCTGGAAACAAAGTAAAAGTCCTCGCTGTGGATTCGGACAAATATCCGGTTGGCCCGGATGATATTCCGGCAGGTTATCGTAAAAAAACCGGCATTGAGTTTGTCCATTTGGACCTGGCTGTCCGGCCGCTCCCTGTTTTTTTAAACCTATTCTCAAAGAAATCGTATCACGTACAGCGATTTATATCAAAAGCTTTTGAAGAGAAACTTGTTGAAATTCTACAGAAAGAACCCTTTGACATTGTCCAGCTGGAAACCCTTTTTATGGCACCTTATATTGGTGTAATCAGAAAATACAGCCGGGCAGGGATTGTTTTGCGTGCCCACAATATTGAGCACCTCATCTGGAAAAGGCTCTGCGCAAAAAGCGGCAATGTGTTTAAAAGGTATTACCTGAAGCATCTTTTTACCACACTCGAAAATTATGAAAAGCTTGTCCTGGACCGTTTTGATGGTATTCTTCCCATCACCGAAAAAGATGCGGTGTTTTTTAAAAAATATTGCCGGAAGCCGGTAAAAACCATCCCGTTTGGAATAAATCCGGAGGGCCGTTTTTTGCCTGATGCCGGGCAGCCGGAGAATGCGTTGTTCCATATTGGTTCCATGAACTGGATGCCGAACGAAGAGGGCATCCGGTGGTTTTTAAACAAAGTGTGGCCATCTGTTCATGCAAAATTTCCGAATTTAAAATTATATCTTGCCGGACGTTCTATGCCCCGATGGCTGTTGCAGTTACAAATGGATAATGTAATAGTTCTGGGCGAAGTGCCTGATGCCGGGGATTTTATCCTTTCCAGGAGTATTTCTGTTGCGCCGTTGTTTTCGGGCAGTGGCGTGAGGATAAAAATTATTGAGAGCATGGGCTTTGGCAGGGCGGTCATCTCCACAAAAACAGGTGCCGAAGGCATAGAATATACTGATGGACAGAATATAATGATTGCTGATACTGCAGAAGAATTTGTTTCGGCCGTATCCTGTCTTTATAAAAATCCGGAAGAAGCTGCCAGAATCGGAAATAACGCGCGTCAACTCATAGAGAGAAAGCACAATAATCGAAAAATAATACAACGGTTAGAGGCTTTTTATCGGGAAATTTTATGACATTTGCCTGAGGCAAGAATAACGCAACCTATGAGAATTTTTGTTTTGCTTTCCAGAATCCCGTACCCGTTGGAAAAGGGGGACAAGCTCCGTGCTTTCCATCAAATAAGGGTGCTCTCTGAAAAGCATGAGATTATTCTCTGCGCATTGAACCCGTTGCGAAGTGCTGATAAGCAGAAAGCTTTTGAGCAGTTGCAGCCTTACTGCCGTTCCGTTAATTTCATTGACCTGCCGGTAAGGGGACGCGTGGCAAATATATTGAAAGCCTATTTTTCCGGGCTCCCGTTGCAGACGGGCTATTTTTTTAACCGGCGGGCAAACAGAAAGATAAAGGCACTGATTGCCGAATACCAGCCCGATCATTTGTTTGCACAGCTTTCGCGAACGGCCCGTTACCTTATGGATGTTCCTGTTCGGAAAACACTGGACTACCAGGATGCTTTTTCGTACGGTTTAAAACGGCGTGCCGATAAGGCCGGTTGGCCGATGAGGTCTGTTTTTCGTATGGAATACAAGCGGATGGAAGCTTTTGAAAATAAAATCTTCGATTATTTTGACCACAAAATCATTATTTCGGAGCAGGACCGCGATTTGATTCCCCATTCTGAAAAACAGGATATTACGGTGGTGCGAAATGGCGTGAACATGGAATTTTTTCATCCGCTTTCGCGGAAGAAACGCCAGGAGATTGTGTTTACCGGCAACATGAACTATCCGCCAAATGTGGATGCAGCACAGTTTCTGGTCAATGAAATTATGCCGCTGGTATGGCTGAAAAAACCGGAAACACGTCTACTGTTGGCCGGGGCGGCACCCCATGCGAAAGTGAAAAACCTGGAAGGGGGACAGGTAACCGTCAGCGGCTGGCTGGATGATATCCGGGAAGCGTATGCCGGCTCCGAGATATTTATTGCGCCCATGCGTATGGGGACCGGTTTGCAAAACAAACTGCTGGAAGCCATGGCCATGAAAATACCTTGTGTAACCACGCCCCTCGCCAATGCTGCCCTGAAAGCGAAAGAAAAGGAAGAAATCCTCACGGGAAACAGTGCCGGAGAACTGGCCGGCAAGCTGCTGGCCCTGTTAGAAAGCCGGGAGGAACGCCGGCGGTTGTCGGAAAATGCGTTTGCTTTTGTGAAAAAGAATTACCAATGGGATGCGGCAACGGTACCAATGGAAAAACTTATGTGTGATGATTGTTAGTGAAATACGATTTGTCAGATAGAATTTTATGAAAGAAAAAGAAATTTTGGCCGAATACCTGCCACAGCACATGGTAACACCTGTTTATCATTGGATTATCCGACATAAGGTACATTTGAAAATTACGCAAAGCCGCAAGACAAAACTGGGCGACTACCGTCCGCCCGATGTAAGGTACCCTTTTCACCGGATTTCCATTAACCACGATTTAAACCCGTATGCCTTCTTTATCACTTTCGTTCACGAATTGGCCCACCTGCTCACCCACAAACAATACGGCAGAGGGGTCAAGGCACATGGCAGCCAGTGGAAGAGCAATTACCGCAGGCTGATGTTGCCGTTTTTGGAAGAGAGTACTTTCCCGCCCGAATTACAGCCCGTAATTTATCAACACCTGCGTAACATCAAAGCTTCCAGCCACGCCGATGTGGAGCTGACGCGCATGCTCATGCAGTTTGATGGGGGAAAGCGGAAAACATTTGTGGAAGACCTGCATCCCGGCGATCAGTTTCTTTACGGAAACAACCGAAAATTTCAAATGCTGGAGAAATTACGGAAACGCTTTAAATGTGTGGAGTTAGATAGCCAGCGGGTCTTTTTGTTTCAACCGCTCACTCCCGTAAAAATTGTGAATGCCGGAAAGAATATCGTGCAAATAACCGGCAAACAGGTTTCATAAAAATACCCGTGTTTTCACAGAAACGCTTATATTTGTTATCCCTAAAAAAATTACGATGGACAACTACTATTGTGTGATAATGGCCGGCGGCGTTGGTTCCCGCTTTTGGCCCATGAGCAAAAGTGCGCACCCCAAACAGTTTATGGATGTGCTTGGAACCGGAAAAACACTTATTCAGCATACTTTTGACCGGTTTACAAAGATTCTTCCTGCCGAAAATATTTATGTCGTTACAAACGAAATTTATCGGGACCTGGTGTTGGAACAGTTACCCCTGATTACCGAAAAGCAGGTGCTTTGTGAGCCTTCACGGCGCAACACGGCTCCCTGTATTGCTTATGCCAACTACAAGATAAGAGAGGAAAACGAAAATGCCGTTGTGGTGGTAGCCCCTTCCGATCACATTATTTTGAATGAGGCAGAATTTGTAAACGACATAAAAACAGCCATGGATGCTGCTTCGGAAAACGACTGGCTGATTACCATGGGGATTCGCCCCAGTCGTCCGGATACGGGATATGGTTACATACAGCGTGAGGGGAAGAATGTTTATACCAAAGACAATCGTCTTCACAAGGTAAAAACATTTACCGAGAAACCAAACCTGGAAATTGCCAAATCATTTGTGGCCAGCGGTGATTTCCTGTGGAACTCGGGCATTTTTATCTGGTCGCTGAAAAGTATTATGGCGGCTTTTGACAAACACCTGAAAGAGGTGGATGGCCTTTTTAAAAAAGGGATTGGAAAATACAATACTTCCGGGGAACCGGCTTTTATTAAAGAGACTTATTCCGTTTGCAAGAACATCTCCATCGACTATGGCGTAATGGAGAAATCGGAAAACGTGTATGTCCTCAGTGTTGACTTTGGTTGGTCGGACCTCGGGACCTGGGGCTCGCTTTATACCATCCGTGAAAAAGATGAAAACCAAAATGCCGTAGTAGGCAACAATGTGATGTTGTACGATACCAAAAATTGTATTGTCAACATGCCACAAGGTAAACTCGTTATCCTGCAAGGTATGGATGACTGTATTGTCGTTGAACAGGACAATACGCTCCTCATTTGCCGGAAAAAGGATGAACAGAAAATCAAACAGATTGTTACGGATGTAAAAGTGGAAAAAGGGAAAAAATACGTTTAACCTGTTCCCCTATTTTTATTTTCATTCTGAAGTTGTTTAAAGTTAACCTTGTGAATTGAAACGTATTAAATCGTAAATCAGTAAATAAATATATTTTATAATTAGGTTTTGTTTTGAATTTCAAACAGGTTCTATGAAAAAAGCATCACTGTCGACAAAAGTATTGGTCGGGCTGATTGCCGGGGTATTGCTTGGCTTGCTGTTTGGTGAAAAAGTTGCCTGGTTTTCGGTGCTGGGCGATGTGTTCATCGGGTTGCTTCAAATGACGGTGCTGCCTTACATCATGTTCTCGTTGATTGTAAACATTGGCCGCCTGTCGTTTGACACAGCGCGAAAAATCATCAAATATGGATTGATATTTTTATCCATGTTGTTGCTGATAGGCGTTATTGCTTTGTTGTTGCTGCCGTTGGCTTTCCCCCACTGGGAAAACGGCAGCTTTTACAGTGCCGATTTTGTACGATCGCATGTCCCTTTTGATTTTATAAAGCTCTACATCCCGGCAAATCCTTTTAAGTCGATGGGCGACAACATGGTTCCGGCAGTCGTGCTTTTTAGCATTTTTATCGGACTGGGTATGATGAAACTGCCCAACAAAGAAACCTTGCTGAAACCATTGGATGTGTTGACCGATGGTTTAAACCAGGTAAACAAGATGATTGTGAAGATTACCCCCATCGGTGTGTTCAGCATCGGGGCAGGGGTGGTGAGCAAGCTCAGCTGGGCCGACCTGAGCAGGTTGCAGGGCTATCTGTTGCTTTATTTGCTGGCGGTTTTGCTGATTACCTTTCTGGTGCTTCCTTATATTATTTCATCGTTTACGCCCTATTCCTCCAAAACCATTTTTAAAATTACCCGTTCCACGCTCATTACCATTTTTGCCACGGGAAAAATCATTGTAGTTTTCCCCCAGCTTATCGAAGATATCAAAGCCATCATCCGAACCGAACAGGGGGCCACCCAAAAGGCGCAGGACGAAGTGGATATTATTATGCCCCTGGCTTATCCTTTTCCCAATCTCGGTACTTTTATGATTTTTATATTTGTCCCGTTTGCTGCCTGGTACACCGGAGGGGCTTTGTCGTGGAACTCAGCCCCGATTTTTGTGAGTTCAACGCTGCTGAGTAGTTTTGTAGCACCCATTACCGGGTTGCCCTTTGTGATGGACTTGTTGCATATTCCCCCAAAAACCTTTCAGCTTTTTGTGGTTTCCACGGTACTTACCGACCGTATCCGTGTTGTGTTGGGGGCGGTTGACCTCATTGCCCTAACGCTCCTTACCATTGCTGCCGGGCACGGTTTGTTAAAATTTAAAGCAGGTAAATTGATTCAGGGGCTGTTGGTTGTTATCCTTGCCGGCGGCGTTTCCATCTATGGCATGAACAGGCTGCTGGCAAAAAGTATGGAGGGCATCCCCACCAACATTGAAATAGTAAACCAGTTTAAAATCATCAGCCCGCAGCCGCCCTACAAAATCCTCAAAGTAGCCAAACGGAATCCCAGCCGGAAATGGAAGGGGGAGAATACCCTGAGCCGTATCAAGCGCAGGGGAACCATCCGGATTGGTTTCTACAAAGATGCCATGCCATTTTCCTTTTATAACAGCGACAGCCTGTTGGTGGGATATGATATTGATTTGGCTTTTCAGCTGGCAACTGACCTGAATGCAAAAATAGAATTTGTGCCCATCAAACAGGGAGAACTTATCAAGGATATTAAGGCAGATTACATTGATATTATGATGTCGGACATTTTTATCTCCGGCAAGTATGCCCAGGAAATGGCGTTGTCAAAACCCTATCTGAATGTTTCGCTGGCACTGCTGGTTCCAAAAAATAATGATGAGTTCAACAGTTTTAAAACGACTATTAAACTGGATACTTTCACGGTTTCCTATTTTGAAAGGGATGAAATTGCACATGAGTTTCTATCATTTTTCCCCCATGGTGGTGCTTATAAAATTCAGCGGTTTGACCAGTTTTTCAAGCAGGGAAAAGATGACTCCATCCACATTGATGCACACCTGACCAGTGCCGAACGTGCCGCTGCCTTAACGATTTTTCATCCTGATTACAAGGTGGTCAACCCGCTGCCTTATCATATCAGTAATGCACTGGTATTTCCTGTTGCCAACGATGCGGTATGGTTAAGGTATATTGATAACTGGATTGACTATCGGACGAAAGATAGTACTTTCAAAAGAATCTATAACCAATGGATTTTAGGTAATGCCTACCGAAAAAAAGAGAAACCCTGGAGCTTCTACGAAGACGTTATCAAGGCCAAATGGTTCTCCAAAAGGGATGCTGATACGGCGAAAAAGCAGGTTAGGTAGTTGCTTTGTAAAGCACTATGTTTCTGTATTTTGTATCAACAAATATGTTTGTGCTTCTGTGCGTTGTTTTTGTGTTTCGGCCTGACTTTACATTGATCTTTCAGCTCTTTGGAAAATCGTTGCATATCGGAAATGAGCATGTCTGCCATGTCGTGGCTGAAATTTTCTTTCACAACAATCCGCAGCACCTCTGTCTCAGTGGCATTGGCAGGAAGGGAATAGGCAGGAACAATCCATCCTCTTTCGCGCAGTTTGTCTGACATTTGGAAAACGGTGAAATCACGCTCATTTTTAGTGGTTAAAGCCAGAATGGGTAGTTTGATATCGTCATTTACCAACCGGAGGTTGCCCACTTTTTTTATTTTGGAGGCAAGATAACGGGCGTTTTCCAGACTTTGTTGCATAACGAGTTTATAACCTTTTTTCCCAAGGCGTATCAGGTTGTAATACTGAACAATCATCATGGCACTGCCGCGTGAGAAATTGAGTGTGTAGGTAGCCTCTTCACTTCCCAGATAGTTGACATAAAAGATAAGGTCTTCGGGAAGGTCTGATTTATCGCGCATGAGAAGCCAGCCGACACCCGGATAAACCAGGCCGTATTTGTGCCCCGATACATTTATGGAATGGACATGCGAAAGCCGAAAATCCCATTTAAAATCAGGATAAAGAAAGGGCAGGATAAAACCACCACTGGCACCATCCACGTGGATGGGAATGTGCCATCCTTTTTCTTTTTCAACCTCTTCGAGCATGGTGTTTATTTCCTGCACCGGGTCAAGCTGGCCTGTGAAAGTAGTTCCCATAACGACCCCCACACAAATAGTGTTTTCGTCGATACGCTGTTTTACCTCCTCTGCCGTTATGGTATAGCGGTCTTTTTGCATGGGGATAATCCGCATTTCCACATCAAAATAACGGGCAAATTTCTCCCATACCACATGTACGTCTGCACCAATTACCATGTTGGGATTTTGTGCCGGCTTGCCCTGTTTTTCCCTGTTTTTACGCCATTTCCATTTATGTGCCAGCAGTCCCAGCATGATGGCCTCGGACGAACCTATGGTGGCCGTGCCGATGTATTCTTTGCTTTTAGGGGCGTGATACAGCCGGGCCAGCATATTGACAACACGTTCCTGAATTTTTCCTGTTTGTGGATATTCATCCTGGTCTACCAGGTTTTTGTTGAGGGTCTCCACAATGAGTTTTTCGGCTTGCGGTTCCATCCAGGTGGTGACGAATGTGGCAAGATTTAATGCCGGATTTCCATCAATATTCAGCTCATCGTGAATCATTTGATAAACCACATCGGCATCCAGGCCATCATCGGGCATTTGAAAACGCGGAATGGGTTTGGTAAAAAAACGGTTGGCATAGGTTGTGGAAACGACCTCTTTTTCGTTGGCTTTTTTCTTATTGGACAGCATAATCTCTTGATTTAAATTTATGTTGAAAGATACTCAAAATAATGGCAATGCCGGAAAATAAAATCCCAAAATACATAATAACCTGATAGCCCATCGAGGCGACGACAAATCCTCCAATGGCTCCCCCCAGCACATTGTCAATACTTTGGAAAGAGTTGGCCAGTCCCAGTGCCTCGCCCCTTTTTTCCTCACGCGTGAGTTCTACAACACCAATATTCATCCCCGTGGAGATAAAAGCCCAGGAAAAAATCATGAGTATAAAACCGATAATCCCAAGGAAAAAGAGGTTGGTATGCATTCCGGCAAGCATCAGGATAAAACTTAAAATATAAAACACCGTGCCGAGGTTTAATGTAAAAAAAGGACTCTTCTTCTTCGCCATTTTCCCGGCGGTGATAAACAGGACGACGCCAAAAGCCGTACTCAGTGCATACACCAGCGACGAACCTGTAGCACTCAAATGAAACAGCTTTTTCATAAGCAGGGGATACATGGCATAAACAGGTGCCGGTGCCAGCAAAACAAAAATCCATCGGACATTCAACAGTAAAAGGGACTTGTTCTTAAAATTCAGAAAGTGTTTCCAGCGAATGTGATGGTGAAAATAACCGTTGAACAGTTCGGCAAAGTGCATTTTCGGCTTAAGGATGCCCGAATGCAATTCGTGATGTCTGGCAACATGTCGGTGATGTTTGTAAAAGGGGAGGTAAGCCAGAATAGCAAGAAACAAAAACGGGAGCCCTACCACAACCCTGGCATACATTGCTGTAACCAACAGGCCGACAACAGTACCGAAAGTCATAAAAGCCTGCATCTGCGCAATATATTTGTCCCATAAATCTTTCGGGTAAGTGTTGGTAACCATGACACTGGCAAAAGTGAAAATACTGGCGGTAAAAGTGCCAAACACAAAAGCCAGCGGAATTAAAAATCTCCCATTGAACAAAACAATGGCCAGCCAGGCCAGAAAAGAGAGAACCGTTCCTGTAAAAATCAGGTTATTCAACCTGAATTTAGGAGTAAGATGTCCCCAGACAATGGCCCCTGCTGCAATGCCAAGATTTATCATGGCAAATGTCAGTCCCGCCCTTGCCGTAGTTTTGGCCAACAACGGGAGCGACACTATGCCAATACCCCATACTACCCCGTTTACAATGCTGAAAGGCAGGGATAAATAATAGAAATTAGGCTTTTTCATCGATGGTTGTTTTTCGCCCGGCATTTTTTTTATAAAGTTAATGTTTTTGGAAAAACACATTCTGGAAAAGCATGCCTGTTTATCTCAAAACCGCCAGTGCCGCTTCATAATCAGGTTCATCCACAATTTCCGGGACCTGCTGTGTGTAGATTACGGTTCCTTCTGTATCGAGTATGACCACGGCCCGTGATTCCAAAACGGCTAACGGGCCATCAATTATTTCAACCTGGTAACTTTTGCCAAAGTTCCCATCCCTGAAATCAGAAAGCGTTTCCACTTTGTCCAGTCCTTCTGCACCGCAAAAGCGTGCCTGTGCAAAAGGAAGGTCTTTGGAGATGCACAAAACTACGGTGTTTTTCAGGCCGGATGCCTCGGCATTAAAATGTCGTACCGAAGCGGCACAGGTGGGCGTATCAAGACTGGGAAAGATGTTGAGCACAACATTTTTTCCTTTATAATCTGCTAATGTAGCTTCGCTCAGGTCGTTTCTAACCAGCGTGAATCCAGGTGCTTTTGTTCCTTTTTCGGGAAGCGTACCCAGCGTGTGAACAGGGTTTCCCTTTAATGTTATTGTTGCCATTTTTCTTTTTTAAATGTTCGAGTACAAAGTTAGTTTAAAATAGCTTTCGGGTATTTTAATAAATCTTAATTCGGGATGCCCTCCGGCCGGATGAAACAAAGTTTGGTTTCAGCCTTTATCAACAAACAAATCGCCGGCAATACCATCAGCAAACAACTTGCCGGCATCCGTCAGGGTAAAGCGGTTCCCTTTTTGTACAATCTTTTGTCCCTCCACATATTTATGAATCTTTTGCCGGAATGAAATAACGTATTCTTCCCCGAAAACATTTTGAATATGTTCGGCATTGCAACCCCAAATGGTACGCAGCGAGGTCATTACATATTCGTTGTATTGTTGGCTTTTGGTCAGTACCTCTTTTTCGAGCACAATGCGGTCAACTGTTTCCGATTCAATATATTGCTTCATGTTTTTCACATTCCACTGGCGTGAATGGCCGTTGAAAGAGTGCGCCGAAGGCCCCAGCCCGAGATAATGTCCGCCGAGCCAGTAAGCGGAGTTGTGCCTGGCGTAAAAACCGGGGAGGGCATAATTGGAGATTTCATATTGCTCAAAACCATGTTGCCGGGCCTGGTCCAGCAAAATCTCAAAATGGCTTAAGGTTTCGTCTTCTTTTGCAGGCTTCAGCTTTTGCTTGTCAATAAGTACCTGTAAAGCTGTTTTGGGCTCTACCGTGAGGGCATACGAGGACAAATGCGGAATATCATATTCAAAAAACAGGGACAGGTTTTTTCCCCATTTCTCGGTGGTCAGTGTGGGGATGCCGTAAATCAGGTCGATGGTCATGTTGTCGAAGCCTGTTTGCTTAGCTGCTTCGATGGCTTTACGGGCATGGTTTCCATCGTGTACCCGATGCAGATAACGCAAGTCATCATCAAAAAAACTTTGAACGCCTATGCTCAGCCTGTTAATGGCCGTCCTGCTTTTTAACGCTTGCAGGTATTCGGGGGAAAGGTTATCGGGATTGGCTTCCAACGTAATTTCCGCCTGGCTGTCCAGATGAAAAAGTGTGCTAATTTCAATAACAATCCGGTTTATCTCGTCAATAGACAGCAGGGAAGGTGTCCCGCCACCGAAATAGACCGTTTCGATGTGTTTGCCCTGTAAATAATCGTTTCGGAGGTGCATTTCTTTCAGCAGGGCATTCACAAAAACATCGCGGTATTTCAGTGAAGCCAACGAGTAAAAATTACAATAGTGGCACTTTTGTTTACAAAACGGAATGTGAAGATAGATACCCGGCATGTGCTTCAGAGGGTTTGTTTTTTCAGGACAATGCGGAAAGTGGTTCCTTTGGATGAGGAACTTTTCACATAGATTTTTCCTTTGTGATATTCCTGAATAATGCGTTTGGCCAACGACAATCCCAGTCCCCAGCCCCGTTTCTTGCTCGTATATCCGGGATTAAATACCGATTTTTGAACGGTCATGGGAATCCCTTTTCCCGTATCAATTACATCCACAATCACCTGTTTGCTTTCTTCCTGCATGTCGATGGTGATGTTTCCTTTGCCCTCCATGGCATCGATGGCATTTTTACACAAATTCTCCAAAACCCAGCTGAACAGGGAGGCATTTACCGGCAGGATAATCTCTTTGTCGCGTGGAAACAAAATGTTGTATTGTACTTTTCGCGGCGAACGCGGTTTGAGGTAAGTTACGGTATCATAAATGATTTTGGTGAGGTTGTCTTCATCCAGGCTGGGGGTGGAACCGATTTTAGAGAACCTTTTTGTGATAACCTCCAACCGCTTTACATCTTTTGTAATCTCTTCGGCGGCTTGTTTGGCATTGGATTCATCCAGTTTGATAAGCTCTACCCAGGCCAGGATGGAGGAGAGCGGTGTCCCGATTTGGTGGGCTGTTTCTTTGGCCATACCTGCCCACACGCGGTTTTGTTCTGATTTTCTTGAAGCACTGAAAAGCAAATAGGCAATAAAAAGAAAGAAGCTGATAACCAAAATCTGTGCTACGGGGAACCATCTCATTTGCGTCAGCAGGTTGGAGTTTTTGTAGAAAATAAAAGCTTTTCCCTGTTCGGGAAAGTTTATCTCAATGGGTTCGTTCTGGCTTTTCATCTCCCGAAGCATTTTATCGGCATAGGCCGGATTGCTCATCCGTACATCGTTCAGGTTGCCAAACTGCAATATGTTGGATTGCGTACTGTCTGTTACAATGACCGGAACATTGGAAGAGTTGGCCGTAATTTCTGACATAAATACCGAGATATAATCGTTCAGTACATCTTGCAACTGATTAAATACCAATGAATTTCTGTAATATAATTTGGTACCTGTTTTGGGGATAATGATGGGTGGGTAAACCGAAAATTGCTCTTTTAGTTTTCCTTTGAAGAAAAGCCGGGTGCTGTCCGGTTTAGGATAAAGGTTTCTGTAAAAGATAATTTCTCCTTTTCTGTTGGTGATAATAACCGGAATATCCTGGTTTCGGTTGATGACATTTAAATAAAAAGTCAGTTCATCCGAGGTGTTGTTGCTGCGAAGCAGTCGTTTGTAAACATCGGCCAGCAGCTCTACTTTTTGGCGTTCAGAGTTTCGCAACTGTGTAAAAAAGGCATCGGTATATTTCACTAGGCGCAGCTTGCGGTGTACGGCATCGGCCCACAGGCGAACGTTCCTGCGCTCGGACTGGGCAAATTTGGCTACCAGCATATTGGTGTAAAACAAGGAAGCTGCAATAATGAGAATGCCCAAAATGGCAAGAATAATTTTCCAGCGTTTTTTCTTTGAATAAAGCTCCACGGTATGAATTTAGGTACCAAAAATACAAACTCTTCTTGTGATACGAAAAAATACAGGTTTTATTGCCTGTCCCTTCCGGGGCTGGAAGCCCGAATAATAAAAGATTATAAAATCTATGAATAACCTGAAAGGGCAGTTTAAAAGCTATAAATTATAGCGTACTTTGCGTGGACTTTATCTTTTGGATGCCCTTTTTTTAAAGTACAAGCACCCTGTCCAGCATATTCTGGATAAGGTTCCGCATGCTGCTTTTGTAGTTGGCGTTGAAGTCATCGGTAACGCGGTTGGCTATCACATCACAAACGGTCATGGCTTCATGTCCGAGCATGGCCGAGAGCGAATACAACGCCGATGTCTCCATCTCAAAGTTGGTTATTTTCTGACCGTTAAATTCAAAATCTCCGGCCCGTTCAATGATACTTTTGTCGTGTACTTTGAGCCTCAGCTCGCGGCCTTGCGGGGCATAAAAGCCGGGGGCGGTGAGCGTAATACCTTTCCGCCAGCCTGTAGACAGCTTTTCCATCAAATATTCGGAGCCTTTGATGCCATAAGGTCGGGGCAGCCTTTCATCCCAGTTCATGTAATCAATAAAGCTTTTTGTCAGCTCCTGCTCAATAATGTGCGGCCCATCTTCATAAAAATAAGCCAGGCCATCCAGTCCCAAAGCATATTCCGAAACGAGGTAAGACTGTATTACGCCGATGTCGGCCTGCAGTGCACCGGTGGTGCCAATACGAATCAGGTTGAGGGAGGTCTTGTTTTCTTTTGGGAGCCTGGTTTTAAAGTCAATGTTGAACAAGGCATCCAACTCATTGACAACTATCTCAATGTTATCAGGCCCCATCCCCGTGGATAAAACGGTGAGGCGTTTGCCTTTGTAAGTTCCTGTAAAAGTATTGATTTCGCGGTTTTGGCCCGCAAATTCAATGGTGTCAAAATATTCGGAGATCATTTTGGCACGGCCGGGATCGCCAACCAAAAAAATCGTTTCGGCCACATCGCCCGGATTGAGTTTCACATGGTAAATACTTCCATCCGTATTTAGTACTAATTCTGCTTTTTTAACTTCCATCTTCTTATTTTTATCATTTACCTTTGCAAAATTACAATTTTAAAACTTATGAAAGCAGAAATAATTAATATTGGTGATGAGTTGCTGATCGGACAGGTTGTCAATACCAATGCTTCGTGGATGGCTGCCCTGCTCAATAAATCGGGGATCTCCGTTGTGCAGACAACCACCATAGCCGATGATGCAAATGCTATTAAAAGTACGTTGGACCAGGCTCTTAGCAGGGCTGAAATCGTTCTTGTATCGGGCGGCCTGGGGCCTACCAAAGATGATATTACCAAAAAGACGCTGGCTGAATATTTCGACTCAAAATTTATTTTTCACGAACCGACTTACGCCCAGGTAAAAAAAATATTTGCAGCACGGAAGTTTCCCGTTACGGAAGTAAACCGGCAACAGGCCATGATTCCCGAGAAGTGTAAGCCTCTGTTCAACAAAAACGGAACTGCTCCGGGTATGTGGTTTGAACAGAATGGGAAAGTGGTGGTTTCTATGCCCGGGGTCCCTTTTGAAATGAAAGCCATGATGACGGAACAGGTCATCCCGGCCATTGTCAGCCATTTTAATTTAGGCACGCTGGTAAACAAAACGGTAATGACTACCGGTATGCCCGAATCCATGCTTGCCGAAAAAATTAAAGCGTGGGAGGACAGTCTCCCGTCGCATATCAAACTGGCTTACCTGCCCCAGCCGGGCATAGTGAGGCTCCGGCTTTCAGGTAAGGGAAAAGATGAACAGAAACTGAAAGCAGAAATTGATTTATTGGTCGGGAAACTTAAAACGCTTGTCCCCGAAATTATTTTCGGTTACGATGATATAAGCCTCGAAGAGGTTGTCGGGCAGCTTTTGCTGAAAAACAAAAAAACCCTTTCTACTGCTGAAAGCTGTACCGGTGGCTATATTGCCCACCTGGTTACCAGCATTCCGGGCAGCTCCCGTTATTTTGAAGGCTCTGTAGTTTCTTATTCAAACCGTATCAAAACGGACTTGCTCGGCGTACATGCCGGGACACTGGAGGAACGGGGTGCCGTCAGCAGGGAAGTTGTCGTCGAAATGGCAGAAGGGGCAAGGGCAAAGTTAAAAACCGATTTTAGCCTTGCTGTTTCGGGCATTGCCGGCCCGGATGGCGGAACGGAAGAAAAACCCGTGGGGACAGTGTGGCTGGCTTTGGCAGGCCCCGATGGCACGGAAGCAGCCCTTTTTCATTTTGGCGAACATCGTGGCAGGAACATCCGGCGGTCGGCACTTGCTGCGCTCAACATGCTCAGGCTCAGATTGGAAAAATAAGGAATCGACAAAACCTGATGAAAGCAGGCTTTTGTTACCGGGCATTTTCTGCACTTACCACGTGGGCAAATTCGAGGATCAGATCCGGCTTCTCTTCAAAACGGTTGCCGACAACAATAACATCAGCACCTGCCTGCAGGCTTTTTTTTGCTGTGTTTGCTGTTCGGATGCCGCCCCCCACAAGCAAAGGAACGCCAATGGAACCTTTGACAAACTGAATCATTTCGGGAGAGACCGGTGTTTTGGCACCACTGCCGGCATCCATAAAAATCAGTTTTAGCCCCAGCATTTCTCCGGCCATGGCTGTACAGGCCGCAATGTCTTTTTTGTCGTTGGGAATGGGGAAAGAGTTGCTCATGTAACTTACCGAAGTAGGTTTCCCGCTGTCGATAAGCATATAACCCGTCGGCATGGTCTCTATTCCGCTCAGTTTTATGTAAGGTGCTGCAATCACATGCATGCCAATGAGCATATCCGGGTTTCGGCCCGAGATAAGCGAAAGGAAAAGCATGGCATCTGCATTGCGGCTTACCTGATAGGTATTTCCCGGAAACAGGATGACCGGAATATCACTGTTTTCTTTCAGTGTCCGGATGCAATGAAAAAGACTGTCGCTGGTGAGCAGGCTTCCGCCTACAAAGAGAAAATCAACACCGGCTTTCTGTGCGGTTTTGGCAATTTTTTCATGCTGGTTGCCTGTCTGCTTGTCCGGATCGACAAGTACCGCCAGCTGTTTTTTCGGTTTCTGGAAAAGATCAATTATTTTCATAGGTGGTTTATTCCTGCAATAAAGGCCGGCCCGTAGGCAAGACTTATGTTCACAACAAAAATAGAAAAATTACCCCGATAATGTCCATCGCAGGGCCTTTTCTTTTTTATTTAGGAAGATTTCATCTTGAGAGGTTCTAAATTAAGGGTTTTTACGGTTTTTATTAACTTTTTTTAACAGGAATTTTGACAGTTTATCACTGATTTGCAGTTTTTTGTGAAAAAACAGACGTTTAATTGTTCATTAAGGGTAAAAAGGAGGGCTTACAGGCAAAGAAAATTTGTATAAATTCGTCGAAATTTTTTGTTCACACAAATAGTAAAGATTATGAAGTTAAAATTACGATTTACGTTACTCATGCTGGCCATGATTGGCCTGAGTATAGGCGGTTATTCACAGGGAGTAACCACTTCTGCATTGAAAGGGCAGGTTGTTGACCAAAATGGTAAACCACTGTTTGCAGCTACTGTATTGGCAACGCATACCCCTACGGGGACGCAATATGGGACCATTACTTCAGAGGATGGTTTGTTTTATATCCGCAACATGAAAATCGGCGGGCCTTATACCGTTAGGATTAGTTCTGTCGGTTATAAAACACAGGAAGTGAAAGGCCTTTACCTTGACCTTAACAAAACTGCCGATATTAAGGTAGTGCTGGTGGAGACTTCGGTAAATATTAACGAGGTGGTCATAAAAGGAAACAAGAATGCGACCATCAATGCCGGGAGGACCGGTGCCATGACCAACATCAGCCAAAAAGCTATTGAAAACATGCCTACCATCAAACGTAGTTTGAAAGACATTACACGGCTTACCCCCGAATCGGATGGCAACAGCTTTGGTGGTGCCAATGACCGTTACAACAGTTTCTCACTGGACGGTTCGGTTTTTAACAACTCCTTTGGCCTTGGCGATGCCACTCCGGGCGGACAGACTGATGCACAGCCTGTTTCACTGGATGCTATTGCCCAGGTGCAGGTTTCCCTTGCCCCGTTCGATGTACGTGAAGGCGGCTTTACCGGTGCCGGCGTAAACGCGGTTACCAAATCAGGTACCAATAAATTTAAAGGAAGTATTTATTCCTTTTTCAGAAATAAAGGAATGGTTGGCTCTAAAGTGGGCGATCTTTCTGTTCCCAACCTCGACTTTAACACACAGCAGTATGGTGTGAGTTTCGGTGGCCCCATCATCAAAAACAAGCTCTTTTTCTTTGTAAATTATGAAGGGGAACACAGAAGTGAACTGGCCCATAACTGGGTTGCCTACAACGACCAGAATAAAGGCCAGTCAAACGTTACCACCGTTTCGGAAGACAGTATTAAAATGGTACAGAAACGTTACAGGGATTATTGGGGATACGATCCCGGTGCATACCAGGGTTATACACACGAAAAGAAAAATTACAAAATACTGGCCAAGATTGACTGGAACATCTCTAAAAACAGCAACCTGACCATTCGTTACAACATGCTGAATGCATGGATGGACAAACTTCCCCACCCGACAGCCATTATTGGCCGTGGCCCCAAAAGCTACAGGCTTCCCTTTGAAAACTCCTCCTACCGTATTTTTAACAAGGTTCAGTCTGTTGTGGCTGAGTTAAACTCCATCTTTTCCAGTAAAATAGGGAATAAAATTATTGCCGGTTATACGGGTTACCGCGATTATCGTGTGCCTTTCTCAAAACCGTTTCCGGTTGTGGATATTTTTAACCAAAACGGACAGCTGGCCATTACTGCCGGTTCCGAAATGTTCTCCACACACAATGTCTTGAACCAGGATATTTATCAGATTTCAGATAATCTCTCCTATTATGCCAACAAACATACCATCACCGGTGGTTTTGATTTTGAATATTTTAGCTTTGAGAATTCGTTTAACCTGTTTTACTATCCCTGGGATAAGTTTTTCAGCGTGAAGAGCTTTCTGGAAAATGACTCCATCAATGGGGTTAACTTTAATAAACAGGTCAGGGATTCCCAGAAAAAACCGTATGTCCTTTCTTATTTAAAAGTGGGACAATTAGCCCTGTATGCACAGGACGAATGGCATGTAAGTGATAATTTTACTTTAACTTACGGCTTGCGTATTGATGTTCCTTTCTATTTTAACCAGATTCCGGTAACGGCTGCCACCGACGTGGTAAAGAATTTTGATGGCTGGGTTGACGAAAATGGAACGCCTACCAAAGTGGATGCCACGAAATGGCCAAAATCTAAAATTCTCTGGTCGCCGCGTGTAGGATTTAACTGGGATATCAAAGGGGACAAAACCATGCAACTGCGGGGCGGTTCCGGCATTTTCAGCGGACGTATTCCTTTTGTGTGGTTGGGCAACCAGTCTACCAATGCCGGTATCTATCCCGGATATACTTTCCAGGTTGATGCCACAGTGGATAATTTCCGCTGGCCTCAGGTTTGGAAAAATGACCTCGCCATCGATATGGATTTGGGAAATAAATGGATGGTTACCGTTGAAACCATTTATACCAAAACACTTGTTTCCATTATTCACCACAACTACAACATGAAACCACCTACGGGACAACTGACCGGAACGGGAGATACACGTGCCATGTTTAGCGGGTTTGGTGAACGTAATATCTATTCTTCCTCTCCGGGGCATATCGGGTATTTGGATGCAGGAACCATTATGATGGCCAATTCAAACAAAGGTTCACAGTTTAATTTCACAACCAAGGTTACCAAATCATGGGATTTCGGGTTGAGTGTAATGGCTGCTTATTCTTATCTGAATGCCAAGGACATTACTTCACTTACTTCCAAAATTGCTGCCAATGCTTTCCAGAGCAGGCCGGTGATTGGTAATCCTAATCATTCTGAATATTCCTGGTCGGGTTTTGGTTTGAAACACCGTATTATTGCCAGTGTTGCTTATCGTATCACTTATGGCCGCGCCGCTTCCTCATTTTCATTCTTCTATGAAGCCGGAAAAGGTGGCCGTTATTCTTATGTTTATGCCGGCGACCTGAACCAGGATGGTATTCGTAACAACGACCTGTTGTATGTACCTGCCGATCAGAATGACATACATTTTGGAACAGTCGATGCCAACGGTAATGGTGTTGCTTCTCCGGATGCTGCCGCAGAATGGAAAGCCCTGAACGCATTTATCAACCAGGATCCTTACCTGAGCACCCGCCGTGGTCAATATGCCCAACGTAACGGTGCCATGTTGCCCTGGTACAGCCAGTTGGATTTCAGATTTTTACAGGACTTCTATGTGGGACAAAAGAAAAATCATAAATTCCAGATTTCTCTTGATATCCTGAACCTGGGAAATATGATCAACTCCAATTGGGGGATTCGCCAGTTTGCTACGACCGATTCACCGATTTCCGTTAACGGTGTGGACAAAAATGGTGTTCCTTACTTTAAATTCGATACAGGCTTGCAGAACTCTTATGTAAATGATGTTTCCGTTCGTTCCAAATGGCAAATGCAATTGGGACTGAGATATTCTTTTAACTAAAACGGGTTTGAAACATTAAAAAAAGGCTGTTTGCCCCGGCAAACAGCCTTTTTTCGTCTTAACAATGGCTTGAAAGCAAGTGGAAAAGTTTTTCCACTAAAACCATGCCAGTTTAAAAAACTTATTACATTTGTGTTACCGTAGAAAAAGGAAATAAATTTTTTTTAACCATGTTAAGGCAACGCCTGCAGCAGAAATTATTACAGAAACTATCGCCTCAGCAAATCCTGTTGATGAAATTGTTGCAGATACCTGCCAATGAACTGGAACAGCGTGTAAAACAGGAAATCGAAGAAAACCCTGCACTGGAGGCCGATGCCCTGGATAACCACGAGGAGGAGTTTGCTCCTGCTGATAAAGATGATTCGGAGGGAACTTCCGGCAGCGTGGAACCTGTAGATGAAAGCCCCGATGATTTCGACATGGAAGATTATTACAAAGGGGAAGATGAAATTCCGGAATATAAGTTGCAAAGCAATAATTACAGCCGGGATAATGAACACAAAGAAATCCCTTTTTCCACGGGCATTAGTTTTCCGGAATTCCTGAAGCAACAACTGGGCTTGCAACATCTTGACGAACACAAGCGGCAAATCGGGTTGTATATCATTGGAAACATTGATGCCTCAGGCTATCTTCAGCGTTCGGTCGATGCCATTGTCGATGATCTTGCTTTTATGCAAAATATCACTGCCAAGAAGGAGGATGTGGAAGAGGTACTTGCTGTAATCCAGGAGTTTGACCCTCCGGGTGTGGGAGGACGAAACCTACAGGAGTGTCTTCTGATCCAGCTTCGCCGAAAGATGAAAACGGAGGCATCCGAATCCCTTGAACTTGCTTACAGGATACTAAAACGCTATTTTAACGAGTTTACCAAGAAGCACTACGAGAAGATAATGAAGCGGATGGATATTGACGAAGAGCAGCTGAAAGAGGCCATTGACGTTATCCTGACACTCAACCCCAAACCGGGGAACTCGTTGGTGGAAACTTCCCGCAACAACCAGTACATTATTCCGGATTTTACCATCAACAATACAAATGGCGAGCTGGAGCTTACCATGAATTCATGGAACACCCCCGAGCTGAGGGTTAGCCGCACTTATGCCGGTATGATGCAGGATTTGGCCAATGGAAAACGCGGAAAAGCCGAAAAAGAGGCTTTTAGCTTTATCAAAAAGAAAATAGATTCGGCCAAATGGTTTATTGAAGCGGTCAGGCAAAGGCAGAACACGCTTTATATCACCATGAAGGCCATTATGGATTACCAACGGGATTATTTTCTTACGGGTGACGAAACCAAATTGCGCCCCATGATCCTGAAAAATATTGCCGATATCGTCGGGATGGATATTTCCACCGTTTCCCGTGTAGCCAACAGCAAGTATGTCCAGACACCCTTTGGCACTTTTTTGCTGAAGAGCTTTTTTAGCGAATCCATGCACAAAGAAGACGGGGAGGAAGTCTCCACACGGGAGGTGAAAACTATTCTGAAAGATTTGATTGAAGAGGAGGATAAAAATAAGCCCCTTACCGATGAACAGCTGATGAATGCACTGAAAGACAAAGGCTACCCCATTGCCCGTCGTACGGTGGCCAAATATCGCGAACAGCTCGGCATTCCGGTTGCACGGTTGCGCAAGGAGCTAAAAGTAAAATAGTTTAGAAATACAGATTGATGGAGAAAAAATTTGCGCGTGCCCTTTCAGTACTTTTTCATCCCCTGCTGGTCCCTTCCTTTTTCCTGTTGATTTTGTTTCAGCTGCCTTTTTATAGCATGCCCGGCATTACGCTGAAAGTAAAAACCATGAGCTTACTTTTTGTCTTTGTCCTTACGTTTGTTTTGCCTGTTCTGGCAACAGCCGGCATGTGGTTTCTCAAGTTGATTGACAGCTTCGAAATGCCTCACCGGAACGAACGCGTTTTGCCCATAATTGCCATTGCCATTTTCTTTTATATTACTTTCTATTCCTTAAAGCAACTGGCTGTGTTCCAGCTAATGACTGTTTTCATGCTGGGCTCTGTCGTGCTGGTTTTGGTGGGGCTTGTCATCAATTATTTTTATAAGATAAGCCAGCACATGATGGCCTGGGGCGGATGTACCGGTGCCCTTATGGCCATGGGGTTCATCTTACACCTGTCCCTTTTTCCCTGGATATTCGGGGCAATACTCATTTCGGGAATTACAGGCTATGCACGGCTGAAAACAGAATCTCATACACCTTTTGAGGTTTACAGCGGCTATTTACTGGGTATGCTGGTTATGTCCGTATTATTTTTAACAGTTTGAACTTCAATAGTTTAAAGTCCGCTGCTAAAATGGGGTAAGTGTTATCCCCAGCGACATTGGATGCAGTTCCGGGCCGTGTCCAACCCTGAAAGCAGGGCCGAGTGCGTAAGAGAAAAACAGGTTAAACGATTTATATCCGATACGGAAAGTAGGGCTATAGGAAAATCCATTCAGCTGGCTGATCCTTTTCCTTTTAATAACCCGTGTGGGACCATTTGCTGCCGTATTTCCCACATATTTTTCTTTGCTGTCGATAATATAGCCCAATTTAAAACCAAGACTGATTTTAAAACCCGATTTAGCTTTGAAACGCAGTTCCAACGGCACTTCAAGATAGGTCAAAGACAACTTGGAACGTTTCATGGTCAGGTCTTTGGCAACGGGAATATATTTTATGGTATCACTTTTAATGTTTTCGATAACCCCGTTGTTGCTGTACATGTTATGGTTTCCAATGCCCAGCCCGATACCGAAAGTAATTTTTTTACTGGTCCCGACCCCCATGTTATAGGTAATATAACCATTGGCCGATGGGTGAATGGTCCGTATGTCAACATTTGCCGGCGCATTAAACCATATATCGGTAAAGACATCCAAGCCTACGGTTACCTTTTTCATGGCACTTTCGCTAAGCGATTGTGCTTTAGCAGATTGAAAAGATATAAAGGCGAGAAAAATAAATACACCTATTGTGATACGTTTCATAGTTTTCTGTTTTAATTTTTCACAAAGATATAACAAAATAGGCAGGATTTTATTGTTGGCCGATAAGCTTGTCCAGTAGTTTTTTTACTTTGCCGGAATCCCAACGTGCAGCCCCCTTTTTTGTTAAAACTACTCTCCCTTTTTTTGAAATGATAAAAGTGGAGGGAATACTCCTCGACGAGAAATCACGGGGTACATATCGATAACGGTAAAAGGGCATGTCCCCGTATTGATGTGCAAGGGCAAAAGCTTTCACTTTGGCAGGTGGTTCATCTGTGAGGAGCAAAAAATGTACTTTGTCCTTGTATTGTTTGTAAAGCTTTTGAATCCCTGGCAATTCGGCCCTGCAGGGAGGGCACCAGGTGGCCCACACGTTAACAAAAACAGGTTTGTCAAGTAAATCAGAGAAGTTTACTGTTTTCCCGTTCATATCTGTAAGTTGCCATTGGCGCGTATTATCGGAGATGGTGTATTGTTCGTCAGCAGAAAGTCCGGAAGGGGCAAAAGAAGTCAGCCGGATAAAAAAGGAAGATACCGTTACCCGTGTTGTGGGGATAATCAGCAAAAGGATAAGCCCCCAGAACAAAATGTCCGTGGCAATGGCAAATGGCTTCCGCTTTTTGAGGTAATTCTGAAAATAGTGTTTGATTTTTTCAAACATAAAAACTTCTCTTGTAAAAGATATACCGGATGGCTGACAGTAAAACTTAAAGTTTCAGGCGCGAACGCCTGTCCAGCAACTCATCAATTTGCTCTGGTGTGAGGCCCGGTTTTTTGAGTAATTCATCAATTTCGGCAATTTCCTTATCGGGATTTGTTGGATTTGACTGGATTTTATGGACAATGGGGACATCCGTTTCCGGGGCAACCATCCATTCCTCTTCTCCCAGTTCATCACGCAGCTGCTTGATGAGCGTCTCCACCATTTCCTGTATGGAGTCGCCAAACTGTCCCTGCAACTGATAAGCAATCTGGTCTTTCATGCTTTCGTAATTGGTGAAAAACACCTTAAACTGTTCGACCATCATTTTGTTGATGCCCGGGATGTTTTCCATTTCAGTATCCTGCTTTTCCATCAGCTTGTTAAAAAGCCGGAAAAGCTCGTCCAGTTTCTGTTTGAATTTTTCGATATCCATAGCGTGGCAAAATTACGAATAAAATAAAATAAAAAAGGTTACAATATGTTAATATTGTAACCTTATGGTTTAAAATATTTTGTGGGCCCACCCCCCGAAAGCTTTCGGGGTGAACCTGGGACCACCTGATTATGAATATTTCTGAAGAAGCCTTAAAGATATTTCAGGATATTTATTCAAGTTTTCAATATATTTTTTG
>WGCY01000009.1 GCA_015493525.1 Bacteroidales bacterium | reverse complement strand
CGGCCACCTTTGTCTTTCCGTTTCCGGACATTCCCATTGCTGATACACTGATTGCCTCTGTAAACGACCCGCTTGCTGCCATGGGATACAATTTTCAATATACCATCCGCGTTATGACCGATGAAGAACGCGAAAAATTTCTTGCCCTTGAAGCCAAAGGCTGGAAAAGTTAAACCTAAATTCAAACAGTCAAGTAATGAAAAAGATATTTCTACAGACAACAGCCATTTTATTTTTAACGTTTTCACTCTTTTTCGGCGCATGCCAAAAAGGGCCCTCCCCGAAAAAGTTTGGGACGATGGACATCGTTTTTAAGCACAGCGTAGGCCAACAGCCGCTGCAATTCGATACCATGAAATATGTGAACACTGCCGGCAATCCATACATGGTTTCCAACATTCAGTATTTCATCTCAAACATTTGCCTGCACAAAGCCAACGGCGACAGTGTGTTGTTTGACAAAAACGGCCAAAACCAGAATATCCATTACGTGGATACCGACCTGCCCGACACCTGGCAGTGGCAGTTGCCTGACAGCATTGAAGAAGGGGAATACACAGCCATCTCGTTCACTTTCGGGCTGAACAAAAAAGAAAACAAATCGCTGCGGTTCCCTAATCCGCCCGAATCGGCCATGTTTTGGCCCCAGTACCTCGGCGGAGGTTACCATTACATGAAGCTGAACGGCAAATGGCGCGGCCCGAACGATACCATCCGCATGTTTAACTTTCATCTGGGCATCGGCCAGCTTTACGATGCCGTCGGCAACATTACCGGGTTTGTACAGAACTATTTCATTGTTAAACTGCCCAACTCCTCCTTTTCCATCAAAGGCGGACAAACCGTGCAACTCACCCTTAACATGGACGTGAACGAATGGTTTGAGAATCCCAACGTGTACGATTTCAACAAATGGGGCGGAAAAATTATGCAAAACCAAAAAGCCATGCATCTCGCCTGCCAAAACGGGCATAATGTGTTTTCGGTAAAAAGTATTCGGGCATTACTTCCTGAAAAATAAAAAACCTTCACCCGGACAATTGACTTGTCCGAATGAAGGTAAGCAGCTTAAAACCATACCGGGAAACAGGCAACAGGCCGAAACCCGGCCCGCTCCCGTTATTTATTTTTATCTTTCTTTTTGTCCTCACTCAGCTTCTGCAAATCACTCATCCCTTTCATGTTCATTGATTTGGATATCTCGGCAATGGTTTTCATGTCGATGAGGCCTGTGAGGCTCATGATCATGGTTTCATCCCCACCGTGGATAATCATCAGCAACTCCCTGATTTTCCCGTTTTTGTCCTGTGAGGCGAGGAAATTAATTTTTCCATCTTCACCATCTACCGACATGAGTTCCATATACTTTTTAGTCGGCACAGTTCGTTTGATCTCCTCATAAAAAGCCTGCACTTTTGTGCTGTCTTCCGGCTCGTAAACCAGCATTTTCAGCCCTTTAAGTTGTTTCATAGCATCGAGGGCTTTTTGTGCCTGAGGGGAACTGTCGCTGGCGTTTACACCAGAAAAAAGCTGGAACATCGCCGGGGAAATATTGATACTCGTAAATCCCGGCTTCCCGGCGTATTTTTCATAAAGATGGTCGATAGCTGTTTGTGCCATAGTCATTTGCGGCAGCAGTGCCATCGCAAAGAGAATAAGAATAATGCTTAATTTTTTCATGATATTTTAATATTAGATGATTACTTTTTTAGGGGTTCAAAATTGATATACACACTGTTTAACGACTCCATAAGCTGTTGGGCGCGATCTACTTCCGAGAGTGTCCGCAAGGGCTTCGCGGCGATTTCCAGGGTGCCTATTTCTGAAGTCTTTGCCATGGCACCGGTGATTTCCGAAGCAGCTTTGGATGCCGGCCGCACACCCTTATTTAAGGTTCCTGAAACCAGCTGCAAAGCAGTGCGGGCCTGCACATAAGCCAATGCCGGATTGTTGGTGGTGCCGGGAAGTACGGATTTGTTGTTCAGCCTGTTCCCAAACCACAACGCCAGCACGAGCAAAACGGAAGCGGCAACCCCTGCCAAAGCGTACCACCCCGTAAATGGCCGTACGGATTTCTGTGCTGCCGTAACATGCTCCATGATTTGCGCATCAAAAGCCTCGTCCAGCGGACTTTCCGACTGCCACTGCACAAGCAAACGAAAATGTTCTTTTTCGGCAGACAATGTCTCCGGCACGTCTGTCCGGGAGAAAAACTCACGAAGAAGCCTTTCCTCTTCCCTGCTGGTTTCGCCTTCATAAAACCGCTCCAGCAATATTTTAATCTTTTCCGGTTCCATATCTTTCAATTTTTTCAATTTCCGTTCTAATCTTTTTCCGTGCCCGCGACAGGTTCACCCGAATGTAATTACCGTCAAAACCTGTTATCTCTGCAATTTCCTCAAAACCATATCCTTCCACATCGCGCAAATGCATAATCGTTTTTTGTTGCTCCGGCAAGCCTGCCATCATTTCCCGTGCCCTTTGTGCCAGGTCGCGTGTCTCATTCTGCTGTTGCAAATCCGCCTCCCCTGCCCGGTGAAAAATCTCCGGCTTCAACGACAGTGTTCTGTTTTTCCGTTTTCGCAGCCCATCCAGGCACCGGTTACGCGTCATGGTTACCAGCAATCCCTCCACGCTTTTGTACTTCGCCAGCTGATGCCGCATATCCCAAATCTTCAGGTAAACCTCCTGCACCACATCCTCCGCTTCCTCCCGCTGGCCGGTCAAATGCCACGCCAGCCGGAACAATTTGTTCTTCATGGGCAGGAGTTCTATTTTAAATTCTTCCGGTGTCATTCAATCATCAGGACGCTGAGGGTTAGAAAATATTACACCCGGCACGTAAATATTTTCTCCATGCCGGCAATTACAAAGCTTAAAAATAAACATTTCGGTTACATCACACGACAAATGGTTATACTGTGGGCGGGCCTGCGCACAAAGCCATCACGGGCTGTCCGCTATAGTTCCACCGTCAAAAGCCATGTTGCGCAACGGCCGGTGAGTAGCTCCCCTGTCGCTCTCCCCGGCCTGCTACACATTGGCTTTCGCCGGCGTAAGCTGCCGCTTCCATCCCTGCCGCGAAGAAACGAGGGGGTGAAGTTGGGACGAAGAGAAGTTGCGAGGGGGCGAAGTTGCGAAGGAGCGACGAAGAGAAATTGCGAAGATGTGAGGAGACAAAGCGACAAAGCGAAGGGACGAAGTTGAGAAGGAGAGAAGCTAAGAAACAGAATCAATCTCCCTAAACTTTATCAACAGCCTGACCATTGAATGACTATTGTCTGACTATTGTTTGACAACTGCCTGACCATTGAATGACCATTGATTGACAACCGTCTGACTATCGAATGACAACCGTCTAACCATTATCCGACAGCATAGCGTTATCCCCCATTTGCATATCCTGATTTTTTAATTATTTTTGTTCCCTATTCAATAAAACTTAATCTTTCACCAATACCAAAACTTATGTTTAAAGGACATCCCAAGGGATTGTATGTGGCATTCTTTGCCAACATGGGCGAGCGGTTCGGCTATTATACCATGCTGGCTATCTTTGTCTTATACCTCCAGTCGAAATTTGGCTGGTCTGCAACACAAGCCGGACATGTTTACGGCGGATTTCTATTTGGAATTTATTTCCTCCCCCTGCTGGGCGGATACATAGCCGACAACGTTCTTGGCTATGGCAAAACTATTGTGGTAGGTATCATCGTTATGTTTCTTGGCTATCTGATGCTGGCCTTGCCCGGCACGGGTGAGTGGTTTATCTATGGCGCACTGGCCGTTATCTCCCTCGGAACAGGACTTTTTAAAGGGAATCTCCAGGCTTTGGTAGGTAACCTTTATGATGAAGCCAAATACAGCAAGTTGCGCGACTCCGCTTTCAATATTTTTTATATGGGCATCAACATTGGCGCTTTCTTTGCCCCGAGTGCCGCCCGCAGCGTACGAAGCTGGGTATTAGGCATCCAGGGGTTACATTATGAAGCAGCTATCCCTTCCCTCGCCAACAAATACCTGAACGGGACACTGGAAAACACCAAAGAGCTGAGCCGGTTTGCCCATGCCGAAATGGGAAACCATTTTACGAACCTCGCTGACTTTTCCCACCATTACATCGATGCGCTGAGCAAATCGTACAATGCCGGTTTTGCCGTTGCAGCAGCGAGTATGATTCTTTCCATTGCTATTTTTATCGGGTTCAGAAAGTATTACAAACATGCCGATGTAACACACAAACAACAAAAAGCCAAAAACAAAGAGAGTGTGATAGAACTCACCCCTGCACAAACCAAAGACCGGCTAATGGCTCTCGGACTTGTCTTTCTCGTTGTTATCTTCTTTTGGATGGCTTTCCACCAAAACGGGTTTACGCTGACCATTTTTGCACGCGACTACACAGTTGGTGCCGTAAACAAAGCCACGGCCATTATTTTCAACCTCTCCACATTTCTTCCCTTGCTGCTGGCCATCCTCGGTATTGTGCTCATGGTTGGAAAAGGAAACTCCGGAAAAGTCAGGCTTTCGGGTGCAATTATTGCTACTGCCTCGGCTATCATTGCCTACCTTACAATCAAACAGTTACAACCTGAAGGAAATCCCATTTCACCCGAGATCTTTCAGCAGTTTAATCCTATTTTTATCGTTTTCCTCACGCCGGTTATCGTGGGCTATTTTGCTTACCTGCGCAAACGCGACAGAGAACCTTCTTCACCCAAGAAAATTGGTATCGGAATGGTTATTACCGCCGTTGGCTTCAGCCTCATGGTGCTGGCTTCCAAAGGGCTTATGAGTCCGCACGACCTGGCTCAGCAGGGAGGTGTTTCCGATACACTTCGCTCGCCATTCTGGCTTATCGGAACCTATTTCACATTAACTGTTGCCGAGCTTTTCCTGAGTCCTATCGGTATCTCGTTTGTATCGAAAGTGGCACCACCGCAATACAAAGGATTGGCTCAGGGTGGCTGGTTGGGGGCAACTGCCGTCGGAAACCTCGCCGCCGGGCTCATTGGCCCTTTCTGGGACAAATGGGAGTTGTGGCAGTTTTTCGGACTACTGGTCGGGCTGACACTGCTCTCCGCCATCTTCATTTTTTCCATTCTGAAACTGCTGGAAAGGGCGACCAATTCATAAGACATTTTAGTTGTCCATCTTTCAGGTCGAATCCGACCTGAAAGATGGTTTTTCTCTCTTGATGCCTTGCTGGTCGGGATTTGCAATCCCGGCCTAAAAGAAATTAGGATTGCAAATCCGAATAAGCAGTAGCTATTTTGTCTCATTTCTCTATTTTTGCCGCATGAACCACGCTTTTGGCTCCAAACACCGCTTCAACTCCTACTCCGGATATTTCAAAAAGACATTCGGTGAACGTGTGCAGAAAATCACCGTGGATGCCGGTTTCACTTGTCCCAACCGCGATGGCACACTGGCACGTGGCGGCTGTACCTACTGCAACAATGATGCCTTTAACCCGTCTTATTGCAATCCACAAAAAACGGTAGCTAAGCAAGTTGCCGAGGGTATTGAATTTCACAAAGTCCGATACCGCCGGGCCTCCCGCTATCTCGTTTATTTTCAGCCCTATTCCAACACCTACGCTCCACTGGAAAAGCTAAAAACCCTTTACGAACAAGCACTAAGCCAAGAAGGGGTTACCGGGCTGGTCATTGGCACCCGTCCCGACTGTGTGGATGGCGAAAAGCTGGACTACCTGCAGCAACTTTCTGAAAAACATTACATTATTGTAGAATACGGTGTGGAAAGCATTTACAACCAAACGCTGGATCGTATCAACCGGCAGCACACTTTTGAGCAATCTGTAAAAGCTATTGTAGAAACTGCAAAAAGAGGATTACATGTGGGAGCACATTTCATTTTCGGCCTTCCCGGTGAAAGCCGAGAGATGATGATGGATTCGGTAAAACAGGTTTCGCAACTTCCGCTGACAACCATAAAATTCCATCAGCTGCAAATCGTTACCGGAACAGCCATGGCCACTGATTATCAGAAGCATCCGGAAGATTACCCGCTTTTCGCTTTTGAAGAATACATCGATTTTATCATTCGTTACACCGAGCAGCTCAACCCGGATTTCATCATCGAACGCTTTGCCGGTGAGGTACCGCCACGCTATCTTGCCGGCCCGGGCTGGGGACTTATCCGCAACGACCAGATTAACATAGCCATTGAGAGAGAGATGAAAAAACGGGATACCTGGCAAGGGAAATATTATGAACCCTAACCCTGATAATACGGAAAAACCAAATCACAATAATCAAATGACAAATGGTGATAGGTTTCAAAATATAACACATCAAAACATGGCCTTCAACAACTCATACAAACTCTTTGGAAAAAAAGAAAAACAGGGCAACAAACCATCTTTTGCACAACCCGTTATTGTAGCGGACCGTATCCTTTCGCCCATGAATGTGGGTGCTATCCTGCGGCTGGCCGGCAACATTCATGCTGCCAAAGTATGGCTTGTGTATGACGAAGACCCGGGATTCCGTCCCTACAAAATCAAGCGAACCTCCTCCGGTGCCAGCGAAAAGGTGGATTGGAAAATGATTACCCCCGACCGACTTCCAGAAGTGCTGCCTGCCGGTTACGAAGTCATTGCGCTGGAAACCACCGAAGATGCCACCAGTATTTTCAGTGGAAAGCTTCCTGAAAAGGTAGTTTTTATGGTGGGCAACGAACGCTTTGGATTACAGGAAGAGCTCATCAAACTCTGCCACCGGAAGGTCTTTATTCCCATTCCCGGCCCCATCTCCTCCCTCAACGTAAGCCATGCCCTGGGAATCGGTCTTTTTGAGTGGCTGCGGCAAAGACAAGATAAACCGTGAATGGAAAAATGAAATCGACCAGATAAAAACGGTCAACGCTATTCAGGCATCAACAACTTCCGACTTCCGTCTTCTGACTTCTGACTTCTGACTTCTGACTTCCCACTTCCGACTTTATCCCCATTTTTCTTATCTTTGTCATTATGCCGACAAAACCCCATAACCAGCCGATAAACCAGTGGGCAGAAGATGACCGCCCGCGTGAGAAAATGCTCCTCAAAGGCAAAAACGCCCTGAGCAATGCCGAATTGATAGCCCTGCTGATTGGCTCCGGAAACAGCAATGAATCTGCCGTACAACTGGCGCAGCGCATGTTAGAGGCTACCGACAATAACCTCATAGAGTTCTCCAAGCTGAGTATCGAAGAGCTTTCCCGCTTCCGCGGAATGGGCAAAGCCAAAGCCATCAGCATAATGGCCGCGTTGGAGCTGGGCAAGCGCAGGGTAGCCGAAAGAGTTATCCGGCAGGCCAAAATTACCTCCAGCCGCGATGCGTATGACCTGCTGCTCCCCGACCTTACCGACAATTATTATGAGGCTTTTTTCGTTGTCTTGCTGGACAGGGCCAACAAAGTCATCCGGAAGCTGAACATAAGCCGGGGCGGCGTAGCCGGTACGGTGGTCGACCCCAAGAAAATCTTCAAGCTGGCACTGGATCACAACGCCTCTTCCATGATTCTGGCACACAACCATCCATCCAACAACCTGAAGCCCAGCGAAAACGATATCCGACTCACCAAAAAGCTGCAGGAAGCCGGCAAAGCACTGGAAATCCCGGTATTGGACCATATCATCGTGGGAAATGATAATTACTATAGCTTTGCGGATGAAAACATCTTGGAATAAGCAGACAGAAAACGCCCTGCCTTTTTTTGATAGTGAGCGTGTGTATATAAATAAGTTGTAGGGCATTTAACTTGAATTAACAATGAAAGAAAAAATTAAAATAAGACCACTTAATTTATCAGATAAATCGGAATTGGCAAAACTTGCAAATAACAAAAAAATTTGGGACAATTTAAGAGATTATTTTCCCTATCCATACAATGAGAATGATGCAGATTTTTTTATAAAACTAACGGAACAGGAAAACCCAAAACAAAATTTTGGAATAGAATATAATGGCAAACTCTGTGGTGTAATTGGATTAATTATCCAAAAAGATGTTTACCGAAAATCAGCTGAAATTGGATATTGGATAGGAGAGCCTTATTGGGGAATGGGAATTGCTACAAAAGCTGTGGAATTAATAACTGTTTATGGTTTTAATACACTTAACCTGAATAGAATTTATACAGGAGTTTTTGAATATAATACAGCTTCTATGAAAGTTCTTGAAAAAAATGGATTTGAAAAAGAAGGAATATTCAAAATGGCTGTTTTTAAAAACGAAAAGTTTTTTGACGAGCATAGATATTATAAATTGAGTAATAAATAAAAACGCCCTACAACAATGTATATAAGTCATTGGGCGAAAGATAGTTAAATTAAACTATTGTGAATATAAATAAACGGCATAGTAAATTGAAAGTTAGGTGTTCCAAAACGCCCAACGCCTCATATACTCACCGTTCGTTCCGCTTAATGTAAGACGAAAAACGCCACAATTTTACAATGTGAACTTGTTTTTGTATTTTTAGGACATATTTAAATGATATGGGATAAAATGGGACATATAAAACAACTTAAAAAATTACCACCTGAAAGATAAAAGGTTGAAACGGTTAAAATACTTAGACAGTTGAGTAAAACATCACAATCTCTTGGCGAATTAAAAGGCATAGCAAAGACAATTTCTAATCAGGCAATGTTGATTAATGCTGTGGTATTACAAGAAGCAAAGGATAGTTCTGAAATCAGAGAAAATAGGTAGAGAAAATTTATATTTAAATAAAGAATTAATGGAAATATTAAAACACTAAGCAGAATAAAATGGAAAATCAAATACTTTTTGAAACACTTCCGGATGAAATGAAAGACAGTAACCCAATCCTTTAAATCACGACCCAGCATGAAAATTGTAACCCTCATCGGTGCACGGCCGCAAATTATAAAAGCGGCGGCGTTAAGCCGGGCCATAAAAAATAAGTTTTCCGATAAAGTTCGGGAAGTCATCGTCCATACCGGCCAGCATTACGATGCCAACATGTCGCAGGTATTTATTGATGAGCTGAGTATTCCCGAACCGAACTACAACCTGAACATCGGCAGTGGCAGCCACGGTGTACAGACTGCCGGCATGATAACGGGTGTAGAAGAAATCCTGCTTCGCGAAAAACCCGATTATCTGGTGCTTTACGGTGATACCAACTCCACACTTGCCGGTACCATTGCCGCTTCCAAAATTCACGTTCCCATTGTTCATATTGAAGCCGGCTTGCGTTCGTTTAACAAAAGCATGCCCGAAGAGATTAACCGCATTATGGCCGACCATGCTTCTACCCTGCTCTTTTCGCCCACAGAAACCGGCCTGCGGAACCTTATCCATGAGGGATTTGACAAAGACAACCAGCCCCCTTTCACAGCTGACCATCCGGGAATCTTTCACTGTGGCGACGTGATGTACGACAACAGCCTCTATTTCCGGGAGATAGCCGAAGAGAAAAGTAACATCCTGAAAACACAACTGTTGGAAGGCAAACCTTTTTTCCTTGCTACCGTTCACCGCGACAACAACACCGACCAGCCCGAACGGCTGAATGCCATTTTTGAAGCTTTTCTGGAAATTTCGCAGGAGAGCCAGACAACGCTTTTGCTGCCGTTGCACCCGCGCACTGCCAAACTTTTGGACAAGAACCTGGACAGCCGGCTTTACCAGCAGCTGCAACAGGAAGAAAACATCCGGCTTATCCCACCGGTTTCCTTTCTTGATATGATCATGTTGGAAAGCCGTTGTGAAATGGTTTTCACCGATTCGGGCGGCGTACAGAAAGAGGCTTACTTTTTTGAAAAACCGGCCATTATCCTGAGGACAGAGACCGAGTGGAAGGAGATTGTGGAGCAGGGCTGCGGTATTGTTGTGAATGCGGACAAAAAAAAGATAATGGGTGCTTTTGACCATTTCAGCCATGCGGGTAAAGAAATACAGTTTCCGCCTTTGTTTGGCGATGGAAAAGCGGCGGAGTTTATTGCAGAAACAATGCTGGGAAGCTGAGAGACAGGTTATTCAATAGTCAAACAATTGTAATTCAATGGTCAGGCGGTTGTCAAACAATGGTCAAACAATGGTCAGGCGGTTGTCATTCAATAGTCAGGCAGTGGTCATTCGATGGTCATTCGATAGTCAGGCAGTCGTCATTCAATAGTCATTCAATGGTCAGACGGTTGTCATTCAATAGTTAAACAATGGTCAGACGGTTGTCATTCAATAGTTAAACAATGGTCAGACGGTTGTCATTCAATAGTTAAACAATGGTCAGGTAGTTGTCAAATGATTGTCATTCAATAGTCAAATGGTTGATAAAGTTTGAGGAGGCTGGTACTGTTTCTCAATTTCTCTTCGTCTCTTCGTCCCAGCTTCACCCCCTCGTTTCTTTGCGGCAGGGATGGGAACGGCAGCTCCCGGCGGCAAAAGCCAATGTGTAGCAGGCCGGGGAGAGCGACAGGGGAGCTACCCGCCGGCCGTTGCGCAACATGGCTTTTGGCGACGGGACTAAAGTGGACAGCCCGTGAAAGCCTTGCGGGAAGGCCGCCCAAAAGACAATACCCATCAAATTGGCCGTAAAGGACATAAAATCAACAAAAAAACTGTTGTGTAATCAAATTTTTTCTACTTTTGCACTCCGAAATTTATTATTAATCATTAACTAATTAACAAAAAGATGGTAAATCAGTATGAAACCGTTTTCATTTTAACTCCCGTTTTATCTGAAGATCAGGTAAAGGAAGCGGTAAAGACTTACGAGAAGCTCATCACGGACAACGGTGGTGAGATTGTGAACCGTGAGAACTGGGGCATGCGCAAACTGGCGTATCCCATTCAAAAAAAATCGACAGGATTTTATAATCTGTTTGAATACAGGGTAGAAGGCGCGTATATCGAGAAGCTGGAAGTGCTGCTGAAACGCGACGAGAGAGTGATGCGTTTTTTGACCGTAAAACTGGACAAACATGCTATTGCTTATTCGGAAAAACGGCGTAAGAAATTTGCAGACAGCAAAAAAGAAGAAAAAGCTACAGAAGCCAAAGCCTAATCATTTCGCTATTTAAACTTAAAAATTAAAATCATGGCACAGAATTCAGATATCAGATATTTAACACCGATTGCAGTAGATACGACCAAGAAAAAATACTGCCGGTTTAAGAAAAACCGCATCAAATACATCGACTATAAAGATGCGGACTTTTTGCTCCGTTTTGTTAACGAACAAGGCAAAATACTGCCCCGCCGCATTACGGGCACTTCGACAAAATACCAGAGAAAAGTGGCCAAGGCCGTGAAAAGGGCCCGTCACCTTGCTTTGATGCCTTATGTTGCTGACTTATTAAAATAAAAGGGAGGAAATTACAATGGAGATTATTTTAAAGAAAGATATTACCGGACTGGGTTATAAGAATGACCTTGTTACCGTGAAAGATGGTTACGCCCGCAACTTTTTGATTCCTAAGGGAATGGCTATCGTTGCTACTACTCCCGCCAAGAAAGTGGTGGCCGAAGTAAAAAAACAACAGGCTTACAAGGAGGAAAAAATCAGAAAAGAAGCCGAATCGCTGGCCAAAGTACTGGAAGGCACCCAGCTGACTATTGGCGTGAAGGCCAGTACCAAAGGTAAAATTTTTGGTTCGGTGAACAACATTATGATTGCCGATGCGATTAAAGAACAGAAAAAACTGGAAGTTGACCGTAAGAAAATTGAAATCAGCGGTGAAGCCATCAAAGAGGTGGGAGAATACAAAGCGACCATCAAATTGCACAAAGACATTGTCGTTGAACTGGCATTGGATGTGAAAGCAGAATAAATTTGGAAATTCCAAAATTCAAATAACAAACCTCAAAAGGCCCTTTTCGTTTGGAAGAGGGCTTTTTTTATATCTTCGCATCATGCTGAGTAAAGGCAATAGCAAATATTTAAGGTCGCTGCACCAAAACAAATTCCGGAGAAAATACGGGCAGTTTCTCGCCGAAGGCACCGTTAATGTGCTGGATTTTATTTCAGGCCCATTGAAGGTAATACAACTGTATGCCACGGAAAAGTGGCTGACAGAACATGAAGCAAAATTTTCGGGGATAAAAAGTGAAGTCGTTTCTTTAAAGGAGATGGAAAAGATTTCGGCTTTAAAAAATCCTTCGGAAGTGTTGGCCATAGTGGAGAAACCAAATGTTACAACGCCTGATATTTCACTGATTAACAATTACGTACTGGGCTTGGACAACATCAAAGACCCCGGGAATCTGGGCACCATCATTCGTACAGCTGACTGGTTTGGGATAAAGGACATTGTCTGCTCGGGGGAGACGGTGGATGCCTTTAACCCTAAAGTGGTACAGGCTACCATGGGTTCGCTGGCAAGGGTGCGGGTGCATTATACGAATTTGGCGGCATGGTTAGGCAATAAGCCGGGAGATTTGAAGGTTTTTGGTGCGGTGCTAAATGGCAAAGACATCCGGAAGGCAGCAAAGCCGGGGAAAGGCATTTTGTTGATTGGAAGTGAAGCCCATGGCATTTCAAAAACGCTTTATCCTTTTATTGACAGGCCTTTTCGGATACCTGCAGCTCCCGGTGCCGGTGCCGAGTCGCTCAATGCTGCCGTGGCCACGGCGATTGTTTGCTACGAATTTTGTAAGACAGGAAGCTAAACAGGTTCTGCTTCGGGCGTGGACTCCCAAAACGGATACGGGCCATTCTATTTTCAAACACCGCCACGAATACACGAATAAAATTTTGTCGGGTATTAAAAGATTGTCATTCGGTTAACTGTACTTTTCATAGAATAAATATATTGGTTTTTTGAGCCGCTCTTAAAAATAATACCTACTTTTGCAATATCTAAAAAGCTAAATATGTTTATTAAATTATTTCTTCTTTCCATTGCACTGTTGACACTGGCCTTTTCGGGCTTTGCCATTAAAATGTTTTTCCTGAAAAACGGGCAGTTTAAAAAGCAATGTTCCAGTTCCATTCGTGACCCGAAGACCGGAAAAAGGCTGGCATGTGCCGGAGGCTCCTGCCACAGCAATACAAAATTGGATGAAGAAATAGCCTACGCCAAAAAAAGTCCCATCAGCAGGCGCAATATCCGCATTATGACAAAAAATGCCCTGTCGGATTAAAAGTATCCTTTCTGTAATATTATTCCTTATATTTGTGAATTGAAGCTCCTTACCGCCAAGATGAATGGCTTTAGGGATGCCTCTTCACTAATAGTTAAATCATGGAAAAACAAAAAAAAGCCGGTTATACTTTCCAGACTTTACAGCTAAAGCCTGATGAAGAAGGTGAAGTTGTCGCCACTCTGATTGAGAAAAAAGCCACATCGCCTTCTAAAAAATCGCTGTTGTACCTTCACGGGTTCAACGATTACTTTTTTCAGGAACATTTTGCGAAGTGGGCCAACGGGCAGGGACTGAATTTCTATGCCTTGGAACTGCGCAAATACGGCCGCTCCATTTTGCCCCATCAAAAACCCAATGATTTCCATGATATCCGCGAATACTTTGAGGAGATTGACAGAGCTGTCGCTATTATCCGCGAAGAAGAAAAAAATGAGAAGCTGGTACTGGTCGGCCATTCCACAGGCGGATTGATCGCCGCGTTATATGCCCACGACCACAGAAACGACAGTCCGGGGGATGCCGTCATCCTTAACAGTCCGTTTTTTGAATTTAACGTACCTGTTGTCTTAAAAAAGACATTTCTTCCTTTGATGGCTGCCCTCGCAGGAACTTTTCCAGGCCTGTCCTCTCCTGTTGGACTGGACAAAGGATATGGTTACAGCCTGCACAAAAGCCATTTCGGTGAATGGGACTATGACCTGAAACTGAAACCCGATGCCGGGTTTAAAATCCATACCAGCTGGATTAAAGGAATCTACACTGCACAGAAAGAGCTACAAAAAGGGTTGGACATTGCCTGTCCTGTCCTGGTCATGCATTCGGCCAGAAGTGTAAAACCAGGCAATTACAAACCTGAAATGCAGGATGCCGATGCGGTACTGAATGTAAACGACATTGAACGCTATTCCCATGTCATAGGGGAAAATGTGGAAACAGTCTCTTTTGAGGGAGGATTGCACGACCTGTTGCTTTCCAAAAAACCGGTACGGGAAAAAGTTTTACGGAAGCTGGAAGCATTTCTGAAAGAGAAAGGGATTATTTGAAACAAAAAAGGCGATTTCCATAGAAACCGCCTTTTTTGTTTTATGCCTGTGCCGTAGGCCCGCCCATAGAGAATGGCGGTAATCCCCCGTCCGGGTCTTCTTTGATGGGGCCATGCATGGCTTCAAACTTCCGAATGTTGTCCTGCAAGGCTTTGTAAAGCCTTTTGGCATGTTCGGGCGTCAGAATAATGCGTGATTTAACTTTGGCTTTGGGGGCACCGGGCATGAGTTTCACAAAATCCACAACAAACTCGGCATGCGAATGCGTAATGATGGCAAGGTTACAGTAAACGCCCTCGGCCATTTCCTCACTCAGCTCAATGTTAATCTGATTCTGTTGCGGATTGTTGTTGTTTTCCATGACTTTCCTTTTTACAAAAAGGCTGTTGCATAAGGGGAAATTTCCTTTTTGCAACAGCCTTTAGAATGATTTATTTTTCTTCAACCTCTTCTTCCACAGCATCCAGGTCATTGGCTTTCGCCATCATGGCTTCATGCTCTTCTTTGGAAGCAACAATAAGGTCTTCATAGTCTTTAAGTCCGGTACCGGCAGGGATTTTATGACCGACGATAACATTCTCTTTCAGGCCATTCAATGTATCCTGTTTGGCATTGATAGCAGCCAAAGTAAGCACCTTGGTAGTTTCCTGGAAGGAAGCAGCCGATATAAAGCTGTCCGTTTGCAGCGATGCACGTGTAATACCCTGAAGTACCTGGCGGGCAGTAGCCGTCTGGGCATTGTGGGCTTCAATCAGCTTCTTGTCACGCCGGCGCAAGGTTGAGTTTTCGTCACGCAGTTTACGGGCAGTGATAATCTCTCCCTGACGAACTGTTTCGGAATCGCCCGGGTCAACAACGACTTTCATTCCAAAGATTTCGTCATTCACTTCGTGGAATTTAATCTTGTTCACCAGCTCACCTTCGAGGAAACGGGTATCGCCCGGATCTTCCACCTGCACTTTACGCATCATCTGGCGGACAATCACCTCGAAGTGTTTGTCGTTAATTTTCACGCCCTGCAAGCGGTAAACTTCCTGAATCTCATTTACGATGTATTCCTGCACTTTCATGGGTCCTTTGATGGCCAGGATATCGGCAGGCGTAATCACACCATCCGAAAGTTTGGTACCGGCCTTTACAAAGTCATTTTCCTGTGCCAGAATCTGTTTGGTTGTTGAAACCAGATACCGTTTTTCAGCCCCTGTTTTGGCTGTGATAATGATTTCGCGGTTACCACGTTTCAGTTTTTTGCCAAAAGAAACCACACCATCAATTTCAGAGACAACAGCCTGTTCGGAAGGATTACGTGCTTCAAAGAGTTCGGTAACCCGTGGCAGGCCACCGGTAATGTCACCCGCTTTACCAAAGGCACGCGGAATTTTCACCAACAAGTCTCCGGCTTTAATCTTAGCCCCTTCTTCAACCACAATGTGGGCACCTACAGGAAGGTCATAACTTTTCAGGATAACCCCATCCTTGCCCAGAATTTTGACATTCGGGTTCTTGGCCTTCTGTTTGGTTTCTATAATTACTTTCTCGAAATAGCCTGTCTGTTCATCAGATTCAACACGGTAGGTCTGGCCTTCAATAACATTTTCAAAAGCAATGCTACCGGCAACTTCGGAAAGAATAACAGCGTTAAAAGGATCCCAGTCGTTAATCAGGTCACCTTTTTTCACCTTATCGCCATTCTTAAAATAAAGTTTGGAGCCATAAGCAATGTTGGCCGAAGAAAAGATAACGCCCGTTTCAGGGTCAATCAATTTCATTTCTGCCGAACGACCGGTAACAATATCATATTTGTTGCCATTTTCATCGCTATAAGCAACGCTCCGCAGCTCTTCAAATTCAAGAACGCCATCATGAGCAGCTTCAATTTTTGAGCTGGCAGCCACGTTTGATGCCGTACCTCCCTGGTGGAACGTACGCAAAGTAAGCTGGGTACCCGGCTCCCCAATAGACTGGGCAGCAATAACGCCCACGGCTTCTCCCCGTTGCACCAAATGACCCGAGGCAAGGTTTCTTCCATAGCAGTTGGCACAAACACCATGTTTTGATTCACAGGTAAGTACCGACCTTATTTCTACTTGTGTAATACCGGAATCTTCGATTTGTTTTCCGATGACTTCGGTAATTTCATCGCCACCTTTTACAATAATCTCACCCGTACCGGGATGATAAATATCATGTACGGCCACACGACCCAGGATTCTGTCGTAGAGCGATTCGACAACCTCTTCATTCTTCTTGAGGGCAGTTACGGTAAGTCCGCGCAATGTTCCACAATCCTTTTCAGAAATAATCACATCCTGTGCCACGTCAACAAGACGACGGGTAAGGTAACCGGCATCAGCCGTTTTCAGGGCAGTATCGGCAAGTCCTTTACGGGCACCGTGCGTGGAGATAAAATACTCAAGAACCGACAATCCCTCTTTGAAATTGGAAAGAATAGGATTTTCAATAATTTCATTTCCGGCAGCACCGGCTTTCTGCGGTTTGGCCATAAGACCACGCATCCCTGAGAGCTGACGAATCTGCTCTTTGGAACCACGGGCACCGGAATCAAGCATCATGTAAACGGGGTTAAAACCATCGTTGTCTTCTGCCAGCTCCTTCATCACAATATTTGTCAGCCTGGAGTTGGTATGTGTCCAGATATCAATAATCTGGTTATACCGCTCGTTGTTGGTAATGAAGCCCATGTTGTAGTTGTTCATTACTTCATCAACTTCTTTTTCGGCTTTTTTAATCAGTTCTTCTTTAGCCACGGGAACACGCACGTTGCCAAGGTTAAAGGAAAGTCCTCCAACGAAAGCCATTTGGTAACCCAGGTTTTTAATATCATCAAGAAACTGGGCAGTAACTGCATTTCCGGTTTCTTTCAGCACATCGCTGATAATATCGCGGAGGGCTTTTTTTGTGAGCAGCTTATTGATAAAGCCAAACCCTTCGGGAACTTTTTCATTGAAAAGAACACGTCCGACGGTAGTTTCAACTAATTTGTTAACAAGTTTACCGTCTTCGTTAACATCCACATTTACTTTAATAACAGCATGCAGGTCAACGCGTTTTTCGTTATAAGCAATACGAACTTCCTCAGGAGAATAGAAAATCATGCCCTCTCCCTTAATCGGGAATGCTTCAGTATTTTTCCTGGCCTTGGTAATGTAGTACAAGCCAAGTACCATGTCCTGTGAAGGAACGGTAATAGGCGCACCATTAGCAGGGTTCAGGATATTGTGTGAAGCGAGCATGAGCACCTGTGCTTCAAGAACGGCAGCGTTGCCCAAAGGCAGGTGGACAGCCATCTGGTCACCGTCGAAGTCAGCATTAAAAGCCGTACAGGCCAGCGGGTGAAGCTGGATAGCCTTACCCTCCACAAGTATGGGCTGGAAAGCCTGAATCCCCAGCCGGTGCAATGTAGGTGCCCGGTTGAGTAACACAGGATGCCCTTTCAGGATATTTTCGAGAATGTCGTAAACAACGGCATCTTTCCTCTCCACAATTTTTTTGGCCGACTTCACGGTTTTAACAATGCCGCGTTCGAGTAACCTGCGGATGACAAACGGTTTGAAAAGCTCGGCAGCCATATCTTTTGGCAGGCCACATTCGTTCATTTTCAATTTTGGGCCGACAATAATAACCGAACGGCCGGAGTAGTCGACACGTTTCCCCAACAGATTTTGACGAAAACGTCCCTGTTTCCCTTTCAAACTGTCGCTCAACGATTTCAACGGACGGTTTGAATCGGTTTTAACAGCACTTGACTTCCTTGAGTTGTCAAAGAGTGAGTCAACGGCTTCCTGAAGCATCCGTTTTTCATTACGCATAATGACATCAGGGGCTTTTATTTCGATCAAACGTTTCAACCGGTTGTTACGGATGATAACCCTGCGGTAAAGATCGTTGAGGTCGGAGGTGGCAAAACGTCCGCCATCCAACGGGACCAAAGGCCTCAGCTCGGGAGGGATAACCGGAACAATTTTCACAATCATCCATTCCGGACGATTTTCTTTACGTTTACGGGCATCGCGAAAAGCTTCAAAAACATGCAGGCGTTTTAAAGCATCTGCTTTACGCTGCTGCGATGTTTCGGTATTTGCTTTATGCCGCAATTCAAAAGATTCCTTATCCAAATCAATCCGCATAAGCAAATCGTGAACTGCCTCGGCACCCATTTTTGCAACAAATTTATCCGGATCAGAATCATCAAGATATTGATTTTCAGCAGGTATGGTATCTAAAATATTTAGATACTCCTCTTCGGTAAGAAAATCCATCTTTTTAACGCCATCCACCTCTTTGATGCCGGGATTGATGACTACGTAACGTTCGTAGTAGATAATAGATTCCAGTTTTTTTGTCTGGATTCCCAGAAGGGCACCTATTTTGTTTGGCAAAGAACGGAAGAACCAAATGTGGACCACAGGAACTACCAACTCGATGTGTCCCATTCGTTCGCGCCTTACTTTTTTCTCGGTAACTTCAACGCCACAGCGGTCACAAACGATGCCTTTGTAGCGAATACGTTTATATTTCCCGCAATGACATTCGTAATCCTTTACAGGGCCGAAAATCCTTTCGCAGAAAAGCCCGTCACGCTCCGGTTTATAGGTACGGTAGTTGATGGTTTCGGGTTTGAGCACCTCACCATGCGACCGTTCGAGAATAGACTCGGGCGAAGCCAGACTGATGGTTATTTTATTAAAACTATCCGGTACTTTACTATCTTGTCTGAAAGCCATATCAGATTTTTATTTTATGAGAATCAAAATTAAATTACTTATCGAAGCTAATCTCCAGGCCCAGTCCGCGCAACTCATGTACAAGAACATTGAACGACTCGGGCATTCCGGGTGTAGGCATATTTTCGCCTTTTACAATTGCTTCGTAGGCTTTGGCCCTGCCATTAACATCATCCGATTTAACGGTTAGTATCTCCTGTAGAATATTGGCAGCACCAAAAGCTTCCAGTGCCCAGACCTCCATTTCACCAAAACGCTGGCCTCCAAACTGGGCTTTACCTCCCAGTGGTTGCTGTGTAATAAGTGAATAAGGGCCTATAGAACGGGCGTGCATCTTATCATCAATCAGGTGATGAAGTTTAATCATATAAATGTAGCCCACCGTAGCAGGTTGGTCGAAACGTTCGCCCGTACCACCATCGTAAAGATAGACACTGCCATTTTCAGGCAAGCCGGCCTGTTTCATGTAGGCGTTAATCTGTTCATCGGTGGCCCCGTCAAAAATAGGCGTGGCAAATTTCTTACCAAGCACTTTGCCTGCCCAGCCAAGAACAGTTTCGTAAATCTGTCCCAGGTTCATTCGCGAAGGCACGCCCAAAGGATTCAACACAATATCAACAGGTGTACCATCTTCCATAAACGGCATGTCCTCTTCACGGACGATACGTGCTACAATCCCCTTGTTACCGTGACGGCCCGACATTTTATCACCCACTTTCAACTTACGTTTTTTGGCGATATAAACTTTGGCCATTTGCACAATGCCATTGGGAAGTTCATCCCCCACACTGGCTACAAATTTCTTACGGTTATACACACCCAGCAACTCTTTATACTTGATGTTGTAATTGTTGAGCAATGTCTTAATTAACTCATTTTTAGTACTATCAGTCGTCCACTTGCTGGCATTGATGTTGATGTAATCCAGTGTATGGAGGATTTTCTGGGTAAACTTGGTTTTGGTGGGGACCACCACATCGCCAAATACATTGGTAACGCCCTGAGAAGTACGGTTACTGACCAGAACCGTTAATTTATCTACCAGTTTGGATTTTAATTCAGCAAATTTTTTGTTGTATTCTTCGTCCAAAGCAGCAATAATTTCCTTTTCGATGGCTTTGTTCTTGGAACTTTTTACGGCCCGCGAAAACAAATCTTTCTTCAGGACAACACCTTTTAAAGAAGGCGGTGCCTTGAGGGAGGCATTTTTTACATCGCCGGCTTTGTCACCGAAGATGGCACGCAACAATTTCTCTTCCGGAGTAGGGTCGCTTTCTCCTTTAGGGGTAATTTTTCCAATGAGGATATCCCCTTCACTGACTTCAGCGCCCACGCGGATTAAGCCATTTTCATCAAGGTCTTTGGTTGCCTCGGCACTCACATTCGGAATATCGTTGGTGAGTTCTTCAATACCTCTTTTGGTATCGCGAACTTCCAATGTAAATTCTTCCACATGCACAGAGGTAAAGATATCGTCCTTAACCACTTTCTCTGAAATCACAATGGCATCCTCATAGTTGTAACCTTTCCAGGGCATAAAAGCCACTTTCAGGTTACGTCCCAGGGCAAGCTCACCCCCTTCCGTACCATATCCTTCACACAAAGGCTGGCCTTTAACGACCTTATCCCCAGACCGGACAATAGGCCTCAGGTTGATAGAAGTATTCTGGTTTGTACGGCGGAATTTTGTCAGCGTATATTCTTTCACGTCATCATCAAAACTGACGAGTTTTTCCATTTCGTCGCGTGAGTAACGGATAACAATTTTGTTGGCATCCACATATTCCACAACGCCATCACTTTCGGCCATAACCAAAACACGAGAATCACGCGCTACGTATTCTTCAATCCCTGTTCCCACGATAGGTGCTTCGGGATTCAACAAAGGTACAGCCTGGCGCATCATGTTTGAACCCATCAAAGCACGGTTGGCATCATCATGTTCCAAAAACGGGATACTGGAGGCCGCAATGGAAGCGATCTGGTTGGGGGCAATATCAATAAGGTCAACTTCTTCACGGGGAGTGATGGGATAATCGGCCTGATAACGGACTTTTACTTTTTCATTAACAAAAGTCCCCTCATTATTCACTACGGTATTTGCCTGGGCAATAATTTTGTCTTCTTCCTCTTCGGCACTGAGGTAAATAGGATCATGTTTATAGTCAATAACGCCCTTATCCACCTTGCGGTAAGGTGTTTCGATAAAACCGAGATGGTTAATTTTGGCATAAACACACAAGGAAGAAATCAATCCGATGTTCGGGCCTTCCGGTGTTTCAATAGTACAAAGCCGGCCATAGTGGGTATAGTGAACATCCCGCACCTCAAAACCGGCCCTTTCGCGCGACAGGCCACCGGGTCCCAGGGCTGAAATACGCCTTTTGTGCGTAATCTCAGAAAGCGGGTTGGTCTGGTCCATAAACTGCGACAAGGCATTGGTGCCAAAGAATGAGTTAATGACCGAAGACAAAGTCTTGGCATTAATCAGGTCGGTAGGCGTAAACACCTCATTATCACGAACGTTCATACGGTCGCGAATGGTACGGGCCATCCGGGCCAGGCCGACGCCAAACTGTGAGTAAAGCTGTTCGCCTACTGTACGTACACGACGGTTACTAAGGTGGTCGATATCATCAACAATGGTTTTCTGGTTCAGCAATTTGACAAGATGCTTAATAATCAGGACAATGTCTTCTTTGGTAAGAACACGCACATCCATGGGCGTATTCAATTCCAGTTTTTTGTTGATACGATAACGGCCTACTTCGCCGAGGTCGTAACGTTTATCAGAGAAGAAAAGTCGGTCGAAAACGCTACGGGCGGTCTCTTCATCGGGAGGCAAAGCGTTACGCAGCTGGAAATAAATATATTCAACGGCCTCCTTTTCGGAGTTCGTTGTATCTTTCTGTAGTGTCTGGAAAATAACAGAGTAGTCGTTGATGCTGCCATCTTCTTTGTGAAGAAGTACCGTTTTAACGCCGGCATCAATAATTTTCTGGATATGTTCTGTTTCGAGAACGGTTTCACGTTCGATGATGACATCGTTACGTTCGATGGTAACCACCTCACCCGTATCCTCATCCACAAAATCCTCAAACCAGGAACGAACCACACGTGCTGCAAGGCTGCGGCCCAGCACACGTTTCAATCCTGCCTTGCTCACTTTTACTTCTTCTGCAAGGTCAAATATTTCGAGAATATCGCGGTCAGTTTCATAACCGATAGCACGGAGCAGGGTAGTAACAGGCAGTTTCTTTTTCCGGTCAATGTAGGCATACATTATGTTGTTAATGTCCGTAGAAAATTCCATCCAGGAACCTTTAAAAGGGATAATCCTGGCAGAGAACAACTGCGTACCATTAGCATGCCGGTGTTGTCCGAAGAAAACACCCGGTGAGCGGTGCAACTGGGAAACGATAACCCTTTCTGCGCCGTTAATAATAAAAGTACCACGGGGGGTCATATAAGGGATCATGCCCAAATAGACATCCTGAACGATGGTTTCAAAATCTTCATGTTCGGGATCGGTACAATAAAGTTTCAATTTTGCTTTGAGAGGGACACTGTAAGTCAACCCGCGTTCAATACATTCCTCGATGGTGTAATGTGGGGGATCAACAAAGTAGTCTAAAAATTCAAGGACAAAATTATTTCTCACATCTGTAATGGGGAAATTTTCTGAAAAAACCTTAAAAAGGCCTTCGTTAATACGATTTTCCGTATTGGTTTCCAGTTGAAAAAAATCTTGAAAAGATTTTAATTGAATATCCAGGAAATTCGGATAACGCATCAGATTTTTGGTAGATGCGAAGTTGATTCTTTCGGTTTTGATTCCAGCCAAGGCACAATAGTTTTAAGTGATGAACAAGCCGATACATTAAGAAATGCCGGCAAATAATGAAAGAATGATGTAAAAGAACAAATAGGCGAGCCTCTGTCCCGAAAACGGGACAGAGGTTACCAATTGAATAGAAATAAAGTATTACTTGACCTCTACTTCAGCACCGGCTTCTTCAAGCTGTGCTTTCAAAGCTTCGGCTTCGTCTTTGCTAACGCCTTCTTTAATGGCTTTAGGTGCTGCATCAATCAATTCTTTTGATTCTTTCAGACCTAAGCTTGTCAATTCTTTAACTAATTTAACTACAGCGAGTTTTGATTGTCCTGCAGCTTTCAGAATAACATCAAAAGATGTTTGTTCTTCTTCTGCGCCACCATCGGCAGCACCTGCTGCCGGGCCGGCAACTACTGCTGCTGCAGCGGGTTCGATACCATACTCTTCTTTCAGAATCTCAGCCAGTTCATTTACTTCTTTAACAGTAAGATTAACCAATTGTTCTGCAAATGCTTTTAAATCTGCCATTTTGTTATAATTTAAATTGTGTTTATTAAATGCTTATTTATCGTTCGTAATAATTCCTTATTCACTTTTTTCTGATAAGGTTTCAAGAATTCCGGAAAGTTTAATACCACCGGATTTTAATGCAGAAAGCACATTGTTCATAGGTGCTTGTAACAAGGCAACCACATCGGCTATCAGTTCGTCTTTGGATTTGATAGAGGCCAGGAAATCAAGTTGCTCATCTCCTATGTAGGTCATTTCTTCAATAAATGCCGCTTTTAAGATGGGGTATTTTGATTTTTTTCTGAACTCCTTAATCAATTTGGCTGGTGCATTACCTGCCTCGGCGAACATAAGGGATGTGTTTCCTTTAAGTGTTTCGTATAACTCATCAAAACCTCTCTCCGACTGCTCCATGGCTTTGCGCAGGAGGGTGTTTTTCACCACCCGCATTTCAATGCCACGGTTAAAGCACATTCTTCTCAGGTTGCTGGTATCCTCTGCATTTAAAGTAGAGACATCAGCAAGGTAAAAATTATTGTGCTTGGCCAGTTGATCGGATAAAGATTCAATCAGTTGTTTTTTGTCTTCTTTTCTCATAACAATCGCTTGTTTTTAACTATGCGCCTACCGATTTTGTATCAACTGCTATACCCGGACTCATTGTACTTGACAAATAGATACTTTTTACATAGTTTCCTTTGGCGGAAGAAGGTCTTAATTTAATAATGGTGTTCAGCAATTCGCTGGCGTTTTCGGTCAGTTGTTTTTTATCAAAACTCACCTTGCCCACAGCAGAATGGATGATCCCAAATTTATCAACCTTAAAATCAATTTTTCCGGCTTTGGCTGCTTTCACAGCTGCACCGACTTCCATAGTAACAGTACCGGTCTTGGGATTTGGCATCAAACCCCGGGGGCCCAGAATCCTGCCAAGTGCACCTACTTTAGGCATGACACTCGGCATGGTAATTACAACATCTACATCGGTCCATCCTCCTTTGATCTTCTGAATGTATTCATCAAGACCAACGAAATCTGCGCCGGCAGCTTTGGCTTCTTCCTCCTTATCCTGTGTACATAACACGAGCACTTTCAACTCTTTACCCGTTCCGTGGGGAAGGGTAACGGAACCTCTCACCATTTGATTGGCTTTACGAGGGTCAACGCCGAGACGTACACTAAGATCTACCGAAGCATCAAATTTAGTATAGGTAATACTCTTTACTAAATCGATGGCTTCTTCTAAGGAGTACTCTTTATTCTTTTCGAATTTGGACAAAGCTTCTTTGTGTTTTTTTGACAATTTTGCCATATTCTCCTCCTAAGTTAACAGATTTTTAATTTGCGGGGAATTTGCCTTTAACAATCACTCCCATACTCCTTGCCGTACCAGCCACCATTTGCATGGCCGATTCTACGGTGAAAGCATTTAAGTCTTTCATCTTCGATTCGGCAATGGTTTTCACCTGTTCCCAGGAGATACTGGCCACCTTTACACGGTTAGGTTCAGCAGAACCTTTTTTCAGCTTTGCAGCTTCCATGATTTGTACAGCAACCGGAGGTGTCTTAATGATGAACTCAAAGGATTTGTCCTTGAAAACAGTAATGATAACAGGAATAACCTTACCGGCCTTATCCTGTGTACGCGCATTAAACTGTTTACAGAACTCCATGATGTTCACCCCTTTGGCACCCAAAGCCGGTCCAACGGGAGGTGATGGGTTTGCAGCACCGCCTCTAATCTGTAGTTTAATTAATCCACTAATTTCTTTTGCCATTTTAAACCCATTGTTTAAAATAAGTTAACAACTATTCTTTCTCTACCTGCATAAAACCGAGTTCCAGCGGGGTTTTTCGGCCGAAGATTTTCACCATTACTTTCAATCGCTTCTTCTCTTCGTTAATTTCCTCAATAACACCACTAAAACTGTTGAATGGACCATCGATAACGACAACGGTTTCGCCCACAATAAACGGAATATTCACCTCTTCTCCCTGTTCTGCCAGCTCATCAACTTTTCCAAGGATGCGCTTCACTTCAGCAGGACGGATAGGATCGGCTTTGCCACGGGTACCCAAAAAACCGAGTACGTCGCGGATATTACGAATAATGTGAGGAATCTCGCCGGTAAGTTCAGCCTCTACCAAAACATATCCGGGAAAATAATTTCGCTCTTTGCTGATTTTTTTCCCTTTACGGATTTGGTAAACTTTCTCAGTGGGAATAAGAACCTGTGAGATAAACCCCTCAATTCCGAGGCGTTTAATTTCATTTTCAAGGCGTTCTTTTACCTTTTTTTCTTTACCACTGATGGCTCTGACAACATACCATTTTTTACCGGAATCTTCGTTCATCTTACAGCCAGGTTCTGATTAGTTACTAACAAGTTAAAAATATATTTAATTCGAACAGTACGTACGCTTCAACGCATTAAAAGAGACCGTAAAACCTCTGTAAAATTGTTGAGAATGAGACATCCATCAAATAGACCACAATGGCTATTAAAAGGGAAGCAACGGATACCACAATTGCACTGTTCTGCAGCTCACTCCAAGTAGGCCAGGATACTTTATGCATCCATTCGTTATTAACTTCTTTCAGATAGCTAACAATACTAAATTTTGCCATTTTTTTGTCGTTTTGCACGGGTGGTAGGAATCGAACCCACAACCAATGGTTTTGGAGACCACTACTCTACCAATTGAGCTACACCCGTATCCAACTATTTCAGCAGGCAAAAGGCATCCCGAAATTTTTCAGGACACCTTTCACCAAAATGCCTTTAAAATTAATTAATCGTCAATGATTTCAGTTACCTGACCGGCACCAACAGTACGGCCACCTTCGCGGATAGCGAAACGAAGCCCTTTGTTCATGGCAATGTCAGAAATAAGCTTAACTTCAATTGTAACGTTATCACCAGGCATAACCATCTCAATTCCATCGGGCAGAAAAACTTCACCGGTAACATCGGTTGTCCTGAAGTAGAACTGTGGACGATATTTATTATGGAAAGGGGTATGACGGCCACCTTCTTCTTTTTTCAGGATATAAACCTCAGCTTTGAAATGGTTGTAAGGGGTAACCGTTCCGGGGGCAGCAATAACCATTCCCCTTTTGATTTTGTCCTTGTCAATACCACGCAAAAGCAAGCCTGCGTTATCACCGGCCATACCTTCGTCAAGGATCTTACGGAACATTTCAACACCGGTAACCACCGATTTCATTTTTTCAGCACCCATACCGATAATTTCAACAGGATCACCCGTGTGGATAATTCCGGTTTCAATTCTTCCGGTAGCTACTGTACCACGGCCTGTAATAGAAAATACATCTTCAACAGGCATCAGGAAAGGTTTGTGTTCGTCGCGAACCGGCAATGGAATCCATTCATCACAGGCAGCCATCAATTCGTAAACTTTTTTACGCCATTTTTCTTCACCGTTCAAAGCACCGAGGGCAGAACCCTGAATAATAGGTGTATTGTCGCCATCAAAGCCATAGAAACTCAATAAATCACGAATTTCCATTTCCACAATTTCAAGGAGTTCTTCGTCATCGACCAGGTCAACCTTATTCATGAAAACGACAATGCGGGGAACGCCAACCTGACGTGCCAGCAAGATATGTTCGCGGGTTTGCGGCATAGGGCCATCAGTAGCAGCCACAACAAGGATAGCACCGTCCATTTGGGCAGCACCTGTTACCATGTTCTTTACATAGTCAGCATGGCCGGGGCAGTCAACATGAGCATAATGGCGGTTAGCCGTCTGGTACTCAACGTGAGCAGTGTTAATCGTAATTCCCCTCTCTTTTTCTTCAGGGGCATTATCAATGGATTCGAATGACGCAAACTCTGCCAAACCTTCGTCTTGCAGTGTTAGCGTAATGGCAGCTGTTAAAGTGGTTTTTCCATGGTCAACGTGACCGATAGTCCCAATATTTACGTGCGGTTTGGAACGTTCAAATTTTTCTTTAGCCATATTAAAAATGTTAAAAGATTAATGTTTGTTTTATTACTTTACTTCTATTCTATTTCTTCTCTTCAGAGCCGAGGACGAGAATTGAACTCGTGACCCCTTCCTTACCAAGGAAGTGCTCTACCCCTGAGCTACCCCGGCAAAACCAGAGCGGGAAACCGGGCTCGAACCGGCCACCTACAGCTTGGAAGGCTGTCGCTCTACCAGATGAGCTACTCCCGCTTGTCAGGTTTAAAGTTAAAAGTTTAAAGTTAAAAATTTAAAGAAGTATTGGTTTCCCTTTTTACTTTTTACTTTTTACTTTTTCCTTTTCTCTTTTTCCTTACTCTGGTGGGGGGAGGAGGATTCGAACCTCCGAAGGCTAAGCCAACAGATTTACAGTCTGCCCCGTTTGACCGCTTCGGTATCCCCCCGTTTAATTTCAAAATGTTAATGAACTGAGCCAGCAGAGGGATTCGAACCCCCGACCGGCTGATTACAAATCAGCTGCTCTGGCCAACTGAGCTATGCTGGCAGTTTTATTCGTTGCCCCTCCTCAGTTTGTTTGCTTTGTTAGCAGTACTTTCAGAACGTTCTACAAAAAAAGCAGACCTCTTCTCAAAAAGGTCTGCAAAAATAGAATGTTTAGTTGTAATAACCAAACTATTTTTTAAAAACTTTAAATTTTATTTCTTAAACTTTTCTTTGTACTTGTCAATTTGCTTTTTTAAGGCATCAATTGCCTGGTCAACAGACTCTTCAAAAGCCTTACTTTGTTTCTTCGCAAACAATTCCTCACCTTTCAGTGCAAGGCGAATTTCTGCAATTTTGTTTTCCCTGGTTTCGTTGTTGTCCAATTTCAACACCACATCGGCATCTAAAATTTGTTCGTGAAACCCAAAAAACTTTTGCAGCTTCCTTTCGATGAAGTCTTCCAGCTTCTGGTCTGCCCGGAAACGTACCGACTTTACATTAACTTTCATAATTAACCTCCTTTTTTTAATTAAGCCCTAGGGTGGGCTTGAGAATATATTGATTTTAACTTTTCTATACTGGTATGGGTATATATTTGGGTGGACGAAAGGTCGGCATGCCCCAGCAAATCTTTTATGGCATTTAACGAAGCACCGTTATTTAACAAATGGGTGGCAAAAGTATGCCGGAGCACATGCGGACTCTTACGTGTTGCCGTATAACCGCTAAGGGCCGTATGAACAATACGGTAAATGAGCCTGGGATAAGCCTTTTCCCCTTTGTTGGTAACTATCAGCCAATCGCCGGCCAGGGGGAATTTTTTTTCTTTTACATCAATATAAGCCAGCATCTCCTCCTTCATACTTTCAGAAAACGGAATAATCCGCTCTTTATTTCTTTTACCGAGAACTTTCAATCGGTTATCGGCAAAATCTATGGATGAAACTTTCAGCGTGATTAATTCACTCAGCCGAATACCTGTGGCATACAAAACCAACAGGACCATCCGGTCACGGGCAGAGGCAAAATCATCTCCCGGAAGTATCTCTTTTAATAAGGTATGCATTTTGTCCTCATCAACATATACGGGCAATGGGCTTCCCTTTTTCAGGCTGTGGATATTTTGCATGGGGCTTTTCTCAAGGGCACCCCGTTTGAGCAGGTAATTATAAAAAGCTTTGAGGGAACTGATTTTTCGGTTAATGCTGCCGGGAGAGAGCTTCTTGTCCATAAGGCCCACAATCCACGTACGGACCATTTCCGTGGTTGCTTCTTCAGGCCGGTCTATCTCAAATTGTTCTTTTAAAAAAGCATCATAGCCCCTGAGATCCTTTTGGTAGGCAAGGACAGTGTGAACGGAGCTCCGTTTTTCAGTCTGCAGGTATCTTATAAATTGATTCACACTCATATATAAAAGAAAAAAACTTTGATTCAAAGATATAAAATCTTTTCACTGAATCAAAGTTTTTTCTTACGAAAATCCTTAAAAAAGCTTAACTAACCTTGTTCGGCCTGGCGGAGCTGTTGGATGTAAATAGCCTTCAGCTTCTGTTCCCTTCTTTTGACGGAAGGTTTCGTGTAGCGTTGGCCGGCACGCAGTGCGCGCATGGCACCCGTTTTTTCAAACTTACGTTTAAAACGTTTCAAGGCTCTGTCAATGTTTTCGCCCTCTTTTACAGGAATAATAATCATTTTAAGTACCTACTTTCTTTTTAGTTAATAATAAATCAAATGATTACTTTGAGCGGCAAAAATATAAAATTTTTGAATGGGCAAGGAAAAAAAACAGCAAATTACAGTCAGGATTTTATTTTTTTGGGCGGGCCACCCCACAAGCCTTCACGGGCCATTCGCTATAGTCCTCGTCCGGCGGCGCGCTCAGCTAATGCTTGTCGGGTGCTCCCCTGTCGCACCGCCCGCATAAGCTTCACCTGCCCCGCCGTTCTCCGGGCTGCCGCTGCTGTCCCTGCCGCATCCGTTCCCGGCATATCCTTTCATTTTGGAAGTCCCGCTTCAGGTATCCACGCACAGCTCCTCCGCGTTTGTAACGCGGAGGTATTTCCACAGCTCAATACATTACAAATGTGAAAGATAAATACGTCCGCGTTTCAAACGCGGACAAGTCTCCAGCCCATACCGCTGCCTTTCGGATTGTTCCACAAAAATGCCTGCGGCACAAATCCCAAAGGGAAACAACCGTTTACTTCAGGTTCTTCAACAGGAAATCCGTCATTTTATGGTACAGAAAATAGCGCGTGTTGCCCCCGTAAATTCCATGGTTTTTGTTGGGATAGACCATCATTTCGAATGGTTTGTTTTTGTCAACAAGTGTCGATATCATGGTCATCGAATTAATGGGGTGCACGTTATCGTCACCACTGCCAAACATCAAAAGGTAGTGCCCTTTCATATTTTTTACATACTGCAAAGGTGAATTTTCCTTATACCCTTCCGGGTTTTCTTTCGGGGTACGCATATATCGCTCGGTGTAGATATTGTCGTAAAAACGCCAGTTGGTAACCGGCGCGACCGCTACTGCCGTACTGAAGATATTGGCCCCCTTGGTGATGGCCAGGCTGGCCATAAAGCCGCCGTAGCTCCATCCGAAAATCCCGATACGGGTGCTGTCCACATAAGGAAACTTCCCAATGAGCCGTGCGGCTTCCATCTGGTCGGCAATTTCATATTTTCCCAACTGTAAATAGGTCATTTTCTTGAACAACTCGCCACGGGCACCGGTACCACGGTTATCCACCGATATAACAACAATGCCTTTTTCGGCCAGCATTTGAAACCAAAAATAGTTGCTCCACCCCCATGAGTTGTTCACCGTTTGGATGCCGGGGCCTCCATATACATACATAAGTACCGGGTATTTTTTGTCGGGATCAAAATGCGGCGGTTTGATAATCCAGGCATTCAAATCTACCTGTTTCCCATCGGGGAGTTTGAATTCGGGAGAATGCAGCGTAAAAAACGTCTGTTTGCTCAGGTTGTATCCCTGCATTTTCTTAACAAAAGCCCAGTTATCCTGAAGTACCCGAATGATTTTTCCATTGTAATTGTTCACTGTAGTATAAGGTGGCGTATTGGCATCACTCCATGTATTGATGTAATAATCGAAACTCTTGCTGAAGTTACCGGCATTGGTTCCTGTTTTTGTGGAAATCTGTCTGATTTTTCCCCTCAGGTTCACGGCAAGAATATCCCTGTCAAGGGGCGAAGTCTTTGCTGCCTGAAAATAGACCAGTTTTCTTTGGGGATTATATCCATAAACTTTCGTTACATCCCAGTTGCCTTTGGTTAGTTGTTTCTCTTTCTTACTTTCCATGCTGCACAAATAAATGGCGTTGTAGCCTCCTTTTTCGGAAGTCATCAGGAAACGTTTTCCATCAGGCAGAAAAGTCAGGTCATCGGTTATGTCAATGTAATATTTGTTGTCCTCTGTATAAATGGTTTTTGTCATCCCCGTAGAAGCATCTGCGACAAGAATATCCAGGTGGTTTTGCAGCCTGTTGAGGCGTTCGATAGTCAGTTTATCAGGATTGGATGTCCATTTTATCCGTGGGATATACTGGTCGGCGTTGCTGCCCACATCCATTTTTACTGTTTTGCCCGAAGCCAGATCGTAAGTATAAACCTGAACAACCGAGTTATCCTCCCCCGCTACCGGATATTTATAGGTGTACTCTTCGGGATAAGCACTTTTGCTGCCATGATAAAACGGCAGGGTGTATTGTTTTACCTTACTTTCGTCGAAATGATAAAAAGCAATTTTTTGTCCATCGGGCGACCAGAAAAAGGCTTTGGTAAAACTGAATTCCTCCTCATACACCCAGTCGCAGGTACCGTTGATAATGTTGTTTTTCTTCCCATCAAAGGTAATTTGCTTTTCCACACCGGTTTGTAAATCTTTTATAAAGATATTGTTGTCTCTCACAAAAGCCACTTTGGTACCATCAGGGGAAAAATCGGCCAGCCGTTGTTTGCCCTTGTCGGAAAGCGGGGTCAGCTTTTTGGTTTGGGTATCCCAGATATAATCATAAGAGATGCGGGAATGGCGGTAAATTTGTTCGGTTTGCGTGGGAAAGATAAATTTTGTTTCCGCTTTGTTTACCGAGAAATTACCAATATGGATGGCTGTTTTTTTACCTTCGGGAACCAGCTCTTTTCCATTCACCAGCGTAGTAACAGAGTCGCCGGTTGCGTAATCATACACAACAATAGAGCCATGCTTGATTTCGGTGTATTGTTTTCCGTTGTTCAGCGAAATTATGCCGGAAACGGTTTTGGGATAAAGCGTGTAATTGGTCCACAAATCCCGAAGATTAACATCTTTCTTTTCAGTCTGCGCAAAAGCAAGCTGGCTTCCCAGCACGAGTACAGCCAGGACAAGTTGTGTTATTTTTTTCATCACAGGTTAATTTTTTGCCAAAGATAGGAAATGATAACAAAATTTTAAAAGGGAAATTATTTATCAAAGATTTTTTTACTTTTGCAGACCCAAAACAAAAGAAAGGTTTGGGCGTTCAACTAAAAAACGGGACATTAGCTCAGTTGGTTTAGAGCATTGCTTTCACAGAGCAGGGGTCATTGGTTCGAATCCAATATGTCCCACCGTTTTTCTTTTATAAGGGACATTAGCTCAGTTGGTTTAGAGCATCGCCTTGACAGGGCGGGGGTCACTGGTTCGAATCCAGTATGTCCCACACGAAAGCCGGAATTGTTCCGGTTTTTTTATTTGCTTTTGTGCCTCCCCAAATAACTATCCAAAATCATCTTCAGCTGGTTTACAGAGAATTGCTTAGCAATAATATGCTTATCTTTATCCAATAAAAAAAGCTGGGGCGTACCATGGATATCATAAGGCCCGATAGAATTCCCTTTCGCAGGCCGTGTCCCATTTACATTTATCCAGGGTAAATGACGGTTTCGTACGGCGGCTTTCCATTGCTTCACATCAGGGTTTATGTTGACGGCATAAACAGCCAAACCATACCTTTTTTCCAATTCGGGATACAGGGGGACCAGTTCGGCCAGCTGCCGTTTACAAATATGACATTTGTAGTCCCAGAAAAACAGCAGCGTAAACTTCTTACGGATGTCATAAAAAGATACAAACTTCCCGGTTGTATCCTGCAAAATCAGTTCGGGGGCACGATTTCCGATGAGTAACGGACGTATCTTGGATGCACGGTCTTTCAACAATTTCAAAACTGAAGGAGACGTATTTGCAATGGGTTCTTTGGCAAAATATTGATCCACCATGTGCACAAAAACCTTGTCGAAGCCCATATATTTCGGGTTTTGGTATTCTACCGTAAAATACCACACGAGGTAGCTGACACACTCCCGGGAAGGCCTTGCACGGGCAATCACCCCGTCAATGGCTTTATCTACCGAATCAGGCTGAAAAGGGACCAGCTGCTTAAAATAAGTTTTCAGTTTTTGGTCATACACCGGACTGCGCAGCAAGCGCGGATCGCCCAGGTCAAAATTGTCCCAGTAGTGTTTTACCAGGTAATGATAAGCGAAAAGGGAATCTTTGCTGTCCGGGTTTCTGGGCGGATGTACGGCCTGCATGGCCCTGAAGAGTTTGGATACGAACAGGCCCGGATACGTTTTGATAAGCTCCTGCTGCTTTTGTTGGTTTTCTTTTTTCAGGGCGGCAATTTCTTTGCGCAGTTTTTTGCCTTCCGGCGAATTTTTATCCGTTTTTTTCAGTTGCCGCTCCAGGTTTTGTGCTTTATGAAAAACACGGTCGCTGTACTGCAGGTAATCAAAAAAAGCCTTGTTTTCAGGCGACCCCTCCGCTTTCAGGTGCATGGCCATGTTGGCCGTATCGGTAACCAGTTTAAAATGCTGGTTTTTGTTGACCAGAAACTCAAACAGTTTCACTTTTTTCGGGCTCACCGCCATATAAACGCCACCGGGAAGTGGCTTTTCCCCTTCAAAAACAAAAATGCCCGGTTTTCCGGCAAAGGCCGTATCCACCAACCTGATTTTGTTGCCGTAATAGGAAGCCAGCAAAAGAGAAGTATCCGTGGAGCCTGCGATATTCATCCTGATTTTATAGCCATTCTGTGAATAAGCCACAGTTGCTAACAACAGCAAAAGCCACCCAAAAAAAGTACGTTTCATCTATTATCCTTTTAAGAAAAGCAAAAGTAAAGCAAATTCAAATGTGCCGACAACAGCTTCTCTATTAACCTAAACAACTGTCATCGTTATATAACTTATCTTTGCCAAAAATAATTTTATGCATTCTTTTGAAGATTTCAAGCTGTCGAAACAGTTACGCAAAGCCCTTGAGACAACAGGTTTCGAAAGCCCTACCCCTATCCAGTCAGAAGCTTTTCCGGTAATCCTTTCCGGTAAAGACATGGTAGGCATTGCACAGACGGGCACGGGAAAAACGTTTGCCTATACCCTTCCCCTGCTACAGGACCTGAAATATTCAAATCAAATCAACCCGAGGGTTTTGGTACTTGTTCCCACACGCGAGCTGGTTTTACAAACAGTGGATAAAATAGAAAGTATTGCAAACCAGGTTAATATCCGCGTAACAGGCGTTTACGGAGGGACAAATATCAACACGCAATGGCAAACAGTAGCCAAAGGAATGGACATTTTGGTGGCCACACCGGGACGGCTTTATGATTTAACTTTAAATGGTGCCCTCCAACTGAAAGCGATAAAAAAGCTGGTAATTGATGAAGTGGATGTCATGCTGGATCTTGGTTTCCGTTTTCAATTAACAAATATTTTTGACCTTCTTCCCGAACGAAGACAAAACATCATGTTTTCGGCGACGATGACGGAAGAGATTGATTCCCTGATTGATGAATTTTTTATTCATCCGGTTAAAATTTCGATTGCCATAAGCGGAACACCGTTGGACAACATCAAACAACAATGTTATTCCGTGCAAAATTTCCAAACCAAAGCAAACCTGTTGTCCTACCTGCTGAACGACAAAGAAGAATACCGAAAGGTGTTGGTTTTTGTATCCAACAAAAAAAATGCCGACAGGTTGTATGAGACACTGGAAGAGAAATATGGCCAGGAAGCAGGCATTATCCATTCTAACAAATCGCAGAACTACAGGATTCGCTCCATTCAAAACTTTGATGAGGGGAAATACAGAATTCTCGTTACCACGGATGTCATGGCACGCGGGTTAGATCTGGAGGAAATCTCCCACGTGATTAATTTTGACACACCTGCTTTTCCCGAAAACTATATGCATCGAATCGGGCGAACAGGCCGGGCAAAGCAACCGGGAAAATCTATTTTGTTCTTCACCGAACAAGAGGAAGAAGCAAAACTTGCCATCGAGCTGCTGATGAATTACGAAATTCCCCAGGTGGATTTTCCGGCAGAAGTCGAAATCTCCAAAGAACTCATTCCGGAAGAACGGCCTAACATTGCCGAGAACCCTCATATTACGCGCAACACACGGAGAAGTTCCAAAAAGCCTGTCGTTCAGGAGAAGAAAGAAAAAAACAAAAAGACCAACCAGGGCGGTTCTTACCGGAGAAAATTAGCGAAAAAGTACAAAAAGCCGCAAACAAAAGGAGACAAAAACTTCAACCGGCGTAACAAGAAGAAATGATTTGCCGTAGCCGGTAATAATTATCGATGGCAAGCACTCATTTATCTCGTTCCAGCACATAACGCGCATCCAGTTTCAACATGGAGTCCAGCGGGATGTTTCTTTTCCGGGCTTTTTGCTTCACCAGCTTAAACCATTTCTTGTCCTGTTTTATCTTTTGGATGACAGACTCCACCGATTCTTTTTTCGGGACAATGGCAGATGTTTCCGGTAACCCGCGGACAGCCTTATCGTAATCAGGTGCTTTTATAAGTTTGTTAAAGCGCGGCGAAGGATGAACCCTTCCGAAAGAGTTAAAATACGCGGCTTTGGTCATGGAATCCCAATGAATGGCACCATGCCGATATTGGACATTATAAAAAGCCCCTAGCAAAACAGACAAGGCTACTATTATACCGGCAACATAAGCTTTTGGCTTACCCAAATTTCCAATCCGTTCCAAAAAGGCGGCCAGCGGAATGGCCATAAAAGGATAAATATCAATCAGCTCGCGCTGGCCGAGCCCCCCGCCATACCACCAACACCACCAGGAAGATACAACATAAAGGTAAACGAACAGTAACAAAAGAATGGCTATGGAAAAAGCCCTGTATTTTTTGAAAGTAAACCATATCCCCGCCACGGCAAAAATCATGACCGGTGTATAAACAAACCATCCCTTACGGAAACTGAACAGCACATTGATAATTTGCGGATGCAAAAAGAAAAAACCTTCCTTCCCGTAAGAATAATACACCCAATGTCCGGTAACTGTTTTCCAGTAAATGAGCTGGGGAAACAAGATGAGAAACCCAAACCCTGTCATTAACAACAAATGGGGCGTTTTACTTCGGTACAGGTTCAGCTTTCTGCGGATATCCGCTACGTTTTTTATGTCGTACAGGATAAAAAAGAGGACAAACAAAATGTTTATCGGTCTGACGAGTGTAAGCAGGCCTGTAACAATTCCAATGAGAACAGCCCGAAACAGAGTCGGATATTTATGCCACAACAACGTCAGGTAAATGAATACGGTGGCCAGAAAGAAAGTGTACACATGCGACATTCCAGGCTCATAAGTACTGTACCACAATAAGTTGGTGCCCAGCCCCAGCGAAAGTATAACAATTCCGGTTACTGTTTTCGTAAAGTAGGTACGGAGAACCTTCGCAAGGAAAACGAGGCCCAGCACCAGGTAAAACAATCCGGCCATAACCAGCACAAAGCGATAAGGTTCGGAGTAGCCTCCCGTATTGTATCCCAGCGGGCCGGCCAGGGCATTGGCTGCAAAGAAAAAAGGGGATACCATCACCGAAACGCCCATAGTCATTTTGAAAACATACTTTCCGGTCGCTGTTTTTTTGGCCCAGAAAACAAATTTTTTGTCTCCCCGGTAATGGTCTTTAAATCGGAGGGTGATGTCGTGATAAATAAAAGCGGCAGGCAGGTATCCGTAGTAGTCAATCACGTCCCACTGTATAACTTTGTCCGGTGTCTTCCAGATTTTTACGTTAAAATCGGACCAAACCACAACAACCACTACAAGCAGGATGCTCCAGGTGACAAAATGTTTTTTCATTTAATCTCTCTTTTGCGTAATCATAAAACAGGGTAAATTTTTCGTCGAATCTTTGAAAAAAGAAACTTTCAGGTCATCGAAATAAATTTCTTTTTTCCCCCTGTACCAAAGATATATTTTTACAAAATCATTACTTCTGTAACTTTTGGGAACAGGATAACAAACCGCAATTTTATTCCATTGGTTTTGCCGGAGTTTTAAACTGTTTTCCGGATTTTCCAAATTGAAAGCGTGGTAGTCAAAAGCTGTGTTGTTATGTTGAAAGGAAACTACAAGAGAGGCTGGCGTTTCCTGAACCGGATATGGAGGATAAACCCAGACACTGGCCCTGATTCCCGAGTATTTATTGTAAGTAAGGGAACTTAGGGGTATTTCAAAACAAGGAGAAAAACGGATGCTGCTGTCCATTTTTAGGGCAAACTTTCCGCTGTGTACCTGACCTGATGTGTAATGAGAACCCTTTTTGTCTTGCCTATTTTCAAAACTGTTGTGAAAATTAAAATTTCGGGTTCCGGAAGCTTCCTTCGTTTTCTGAAAGATATACACGGCATAGTTATGTCCTCCCAGTACTTTAAAAGGAACTTTGGGCTTGAAAATTTTTATGATTCGAAGGCCACTGTCTTTTGTGAGTAGCGAGAGGGGAGTTTGGCCCTCGTTAGGGCCAAAATGTGCATCCCAAATAATAATGCTGTTGTCAGGGAGAGCTTTGGAAACCGGTTTAAGATGTGGCAATCCTTCTGAAGACTTTTTCGTATCAAAAGGGTCAATACCCAGTTTGATGGGAACAAAATTGGAAAAGTAATAAATTTTATTCCGGGTTAGTTTGTGCTGTTTTGTGTATTGGCAGGCTTTAGCAAGAAGACGTTCCGGCGGGCTTAGCCTAAAATTGTTTTTATACATAAATGCCCCTGTGTAAACTATCCACAAGAGCAGCAAGCTTGCGGTCAAATGGGATATGAAACGTTTTTTCCCCGGTAGTTTAAGCAAAAAATTATAACCGGACAGCGCGGTTAGGGCTGCCAGTGGTGTGACTGCCGCAATCACTCGAATGAGTCCCAGTGAATTGCCAATGCCTTTCCACCAAACATAGGAATGGGCAGCAAGATAGAGAAGATAACTTCCGGGGACCAGCAGCAGGAAATAGAACCGCTCACTAAGCCTGAAATGCTCTTTCCTGATCCAAAACAGCAAGTCGTAAAGAAATCCGGCACAAAACAGGAAGGCCAACGGATATCCCAGAATAAAAGGCGTTTGTTCAACAAAATGTAGTAGTTGGCCATGACCGTACAAACCAGTGGTGCCCCCTTTGTAGGGCATTTCGGTGATCAGCCACCAAAAATGATGGTAAAAAGGCCATCCCAGCAAACTAAAGAACAGAAAACCGGTAACCAGAAAGGGAAAGGCTTTCACCTGTTTTTTCAAGCCAAAAGCGATTAAGAAAAGGGGCAAAAGGACAATGCTTTCGGTTCTTGCCAGCGGAAGAAATGAAATGGCTATCGCCGACCAGATATATTCCTTTTTAAAAAAGAGCAACAACGACAGCATAAGCAGCATGCTGAAGGTAACTTCTGTCAAAACGGCAAACATGGAAATAAAGTAAATGGGCGTAAACAGTACCAACAAAACGATTACCCAGTTGTTGTCAAATTTCAGTGTTCGTGATAGTTTCCAGGATAAAAAGGCGGTGAGCATTCCTATAAGGACATTGTACAAACGGGCATAGTTTATGCCCAGCTGTGCAAAAGGGGAGACCAGCAGGGTAAAGACAGGTTTTCCCCATTCATCCAGTAGCAGTTTGGGATATTTCCATCCCCACCGTGCCAGTTTAAAATGTGAAAAATGATCGCCTCCGCCAAAACTGTTATTTGTATTTAAAATAAGGATGATGGCACCAAGCAAAAAAACAGCCAAAAACGTTATAACAAAGGTTTGTTCTTTTTTGTAACCCGAAATAGTCATATCTTATTCCTATCGAAATTGGATCTCAACATACACCCTACGTCCCGGAAGCCAAAAATCATACCGGCAAACCCTATCGGGACAATAATCAAAAGGGTTTGGTTTATGGTAATTTTAAATTCGTTTCAAAAATAGACAAAGTTGGGGAAATGCCCGGCGAAATTTAAGTTTTATAATGACCTGCCTATAAATTCCTAAAGAACAGCAAGATTCCAAAACAATTATTTTTTGTAAGGCCGTAAATCGAATACCTTTACATTTTTGTACGTTAACACGGGATATTTGACAAACGGCCTGAGGAGCGTGTCGTTCAGCACGGAAGTGTCATTCACCACCAAATATTTGGCATCTTCATTAATTCGATGTTGGAGAGTGCCCGGCTTGTCAAAATTGCTGTTAAAATTTGTATAACCTTGCCGGTTCATTAAATACAAGGTTATGTTAATACTACCGTCAGGAATGGAAATGACCTTGTCATCAGGTTTGATTCCGTGTTTCAGCAGAACCGGCCCCAGTTCCCCTACCGCCCTGAAATGGTTGTTGTACAGGCTGTTCTTCCATCCTGAATACCGGGAATTTAACAGCTGGTTGCACTTCACCGTATTGAACAGAAGAAACCCGATAATCAAAATGTTTACCATCTTTGAATTGAACCATTTATGCGTACCTATTGTCTTGAAAAACAAAATCCACACCAACAACACATTGACGTAAAGGTCGATCCAGTAATAGTCGTGCACATCAAAGGCCTGGAACCACATCAACACGTACAATATTGAGCCAAGCGGAATAACAATGAGAAGATAGTTTAAAAAAACAGATCTTTTTTTATAAGTGGCCATCACATAAACCCACATGACCGCCAAAACATAATACATTGAAATATGCATAAAGGCAGGCCTTGTAAGCAGGTTGGCCCGGTGGATGATATCGGCTATTTTTTTATCTGAGATTTGCCATATCGGCCAAACATTATTGAAGGTGTAATACCCCTGGTGCAGCCGGTTGTAGTAGCCTGCGTACAGATACCACGCCAGCACGCTGATAATGACAGCGAAAAAAGGGAGCAGTTGCCGGAGGGGTTTCTTAAAAAGTATCCTTTTCTCCTTTTTTCGCAACAACTCAATAAATGCCCAACCCATCAAAGCTACAAAACTAATTCCTGACGACACTTTCAACAGCATACCCAAGGCGAAAAAAAACATGGCTGTCCAAAGAAATTTTGCCTTGTTGGTTTTGTAAAACATCCAGATAAAATACCATGCCATAACAGCCAGTGAAAATGCGGGAATATTCGGAAGGAAATTCGCAGAATAATAAACATAGGTTACCGAAGTGTACAGCCCCAGGCTGACAAAAAGGGCCTGTACATTGTTTTTCAATACCTCTTTCGAAAATTTAAAAAGGGCAAAAAGCCCTGTAAAAGAGATGGATAAAACAATAAGCCGGTATAAAAACTCACTTTTCCCAACCAGTTTCCAAAGCAGGGCCACCCCATAATAAAGCAGGGGAAATTCACCGGCGGTTTTCCCGGAATGGCCATCATCGCTGAGCTGGTTATATATCTCAGGTTCCCAAAAGCTGTTGTTTCGCTGATAATAGTTTTGTGTAATCGACAGGCAATCCGTCTGCCGCCAGGCATGTAGGCTTTGCGGACGATAGAACATGGTGCGGTCCAGCTTGTAATAAAAACTCATGGCCACAAAAAGGGCCAAAAAGAACAAAAAGCCCGGTTTGATTTTTGACAGCTTTTTAAAGAAATTAGTTTTCATGGTGTGTTGCATAAATGTGAATAATAGTAAACAGGGAAGCTATTTTTTTGACAGGAAAAGCTGCCGGACAACTTCGCCGTTGCGCGGGTTTTTAAAAATGAGCCGGTTATGGATGTTGTATCTCGCACTATCCGGGATAAGTTTGAAAACAGTACGCCGGTAAAGGCTGGTGCTGTTGTTTTGAAGATATACATAAACCGGTTTTCCGGAGGAGACAACAGTATCTGGAATGAAAGGCTTTCCCCAGTACCGCAGCGAATTGTCCCAGGTAAAATACTGGTACACATCCGGATAAAGCCTGTTTAGTTTTTCCCTGTAATGGGGCCACTGTTTTCCGCCCACGGCAAAGCTGTACATAATGGCATAGGCCTGCAGCGGGCAACCGTAATCCTGGCTGACAATAACCTTGTAGCTTTTCTCCGGTAAGGCGTTCACCACATCGCGCGTTTTTATCCTTGCGGCCATTTGGTTGCCAACACTTCTTGAAACCAAACGGATATAAGGAATTTCATGCGCTGTTTTATATCCGATAAATAAAACCAAAAGCAGTCCCAACACGAAACGGAAAGTTTTCCGGGGAAAAAGGGCTTCTGAAAATTCTACAATCAGGACAAGAAATAAGGGATAAAACAACAAAGCCGGCACAAAATACCGCATTTGATAATGTTTGCCCATAATAAAAACCAACAGCAGGACAACCAGGGTAATCCCCGACCCCAATCGGATAAAGATTTTTTTGGCCTTTTTGGTTATAATGAGCACCACAAGAAGGAGGAGCAAAAGAAAGAAAGCTTCAAAAAAACCGGTTTTTGTGTGGAACAGGTTTCCAACATTTTTTATAAACAAACCGCTGTTAATAATGCCCTTGCTACCGCTTTCGTAAGCACCGCTGTGCATAAAAATACCAATCATCCAATCTTTAAATTTTTGAAACTGAAAAACTACCGGAAGGGAAAACAGGACAAAGAACAACACTGTGTAAAATAGGTACTTTAATTTATCGCGGACGGGCTTAATGAAAAACAAAGGAAGAAAAGCAAAAGGGAGAAAAGTCATTTTAAGGGACAAGCCGATGGCTATGGCCAGTGCATACAGCAGCGAACGCTTTTTGTCGGTTAGGTTTTCGTCGTATAGCTCACGGAGCAAAAGCACCGTAATGATGTAAACCGGTATCAGGAGGAGCAACTCGTCGTAAATCCGGCCGGTCATTTCGTACCAGATATTCATTAAAAACGGGGCAGACTGAACAGACAGGGCGTAAGCAAAGTTTTTGGTTGTTTTGTAAACGGCCTTTCCTGCCCAGAAAATAGCTCCTGCCAAAATAGTTGTAATAACAAGGTTTCCCACCGCAAGGTACAGGTCCGAGTGGAGAATGGCATCTTCAAAATAGGAGAGGTTGTGCTGCCTGAAAAAGTAAACAATCCGGAAAACGATAGCCAGCAGGAGGTGCAAAAAAGAACCGGGATGGTCGATGTTGGCCTGGCTGAACTTTCCGGTAGAAACACAAAGGCCGCTGATAAAATGAATGTAATCGGGATCAGTGCTGCGTAGAGAGAGGTCACCGAAAACCTGGCGAAAATAAAACCCCAGCAGCAAATAGGCTACAGGAAAAAAATAGAGGAAATAGACGTATTTCTTTTTCATAAACGGAACAGGAAAATTGGGTTAACAAATGTATTTAAATTTCGGATACTAATTCAGACAAAAATAATTTGTTAATTTTGAAGTTAAATTTTGAAAAGGGAATATGACAAAAGAAAATGCAATAAAATTATTTCAGGACAAGCGAGTCAGAGTTCAATGGGATGAAAAACAAGAAAAATGGTTTTTTTCAATCATAGATGTTATTGAAGTTTTGACTGATAGTCCACGTCCAAGAAAATATTGGAATGCTTTAAAAACCAAGTTAAAGAAAGAAGGAGGTGAACTGTCCCACATATTGGGACAGTTGAAAATGCAGGCGGCAGATGGAAAACTAAGATTAACTGATGTAGCAGATACAGAGCAGCTTCTTCGATTAATTCAAACGATTCCCTCGCCAAAAGCAGAACCTTTTAAAGTATGGCTGGCGAAAGTTGGTTATGAAAGAATTGAGGAAACTGAAGACCCGGAACTTGCATTTGAGCGTGCAATGGAAACATACCTTAAGAAAGGATATTCGAAGAATTGGATTAACCAAAGACTAAAAAGTATTGAAGTTCGTAAAGAACTAACAGACGAATGGGAATTGCGAGGTGTAAAGAAAAGGATTAGAATATGCAATATTAACTAATGAGATTACAAAAGCATGGTCAGGTTTTAACGTCAAAGAATACAAAGAATTTAAAAACCTAAAAAAAGAAAACCTTAGAGATAACATGACCAATTTAGAATTGGTTCTTAACATGTTAGCGGAAGCAACGACAAAAGAGATTTCAAAAGAAAAGAAGCCTAAAACGTTTTGAGAAAACAAAGTAATTGCGAAACAAGGAGGAACTATTGCAGGAAATACAAGAAAAGAAATTGAAGAGAAAACAGGTAGAAAAGTAATTTCACCAATGAATGCAAAAGAATTAGGAAAGCGAAATAATGACGAAAAGAAAAGCATTGAAGAATAAACAACGAAATGCCAACAAAGGCTCACAGTGCATGCCGCAGACGGTTGGTATTTAGATAAATAGTTGTATATTTGAAGTGCGTAAAATTAAGAAAAAATAGAAGTAGAAAAGCGGCACGCACCATAGCCAAATCCGTCAGACTGTCTAAAAACCCACAAAATTTTACCTTTATTAACAACCGGAAGTAATTTATCAACAACAGGCAATTTTGGTATGTTAGGCCTAATTTTTCCTGCTGAAACAGAGGTGTACTTATGATCAATAAATTTTTTCAGAAAAGATGGCCGTTTTTCAAGACCTGGTTTGTCCTGGCAGTTTTGCTGGTACCGGTAAAAGCAACGGAATTTATTGTAGTCGGGCTGCATACCGGTTATTTTTTATGGACAGGTTTGCTGTACGGCCTTGTGGTTGACCTGGCATGGCTCTCATCGGTTTTGTTGGCGTTTCTCCTGCCCGGCTTGTTGTTCCCGCCCCTGCAAAAGTTGTTGGCAGGATTGTTTAAGGCAACGGCCCTTTTCCTGTTTACTTTGTACCTCGTTGATATGGTGGTGTTTTTAGTTACCAGTGCCCCGCTTGATTATTCTGTTTTTGTCCATGATAAAGAGCTTTGGTTTATAGTTTCCCACAGCATTTCCCATCCTGTTTTGTGGGTAGCCCTTTTCTTTGCCGGGGTTGTGCTTTTGTTCGTTCTGGCATTTGCCTGCGGACGAAAAACAGGACAAAGGATATCCTGTAACAACGGTTGCCGGAAAAGTTTGGGGCTGGTCATCCTGTTGCTGCCCCTTGTCCTGGTTTTGGTGCCCCCGAAACAAACACGGTTTAACTCCGACCTTGAATACCTGATGGTCAAAAACAAACTGGCCTACCTGGCAAAATCGGTGATGGATTATCAAAAAGGTTACGGTAATTCTTTAGTTCATTTTCATCCGAACGACATTAAGGCATTTCATCACGAACTGGGGTTTAAAGATTTTGTGAACCCCGATTATCCGTTTCTCCACGTGGACCACGACCCGGATGTCCTGGGTGGCTTTTTTCGCCAGGACACCCTGCGCCCCAATGTGGTTTATATCCTCTGCGAAAGCCTGTCGGCGGCCTTTTTCGGTGAAAACAGCCGCTTTGGCAATTTTGTGCCCTTCCTTGATTCGCTTTCCAAAAAAAGTTTGTACTGGCCCAATTGTCTGAGTACTACCGAACGTACTTTGGGGGTATTGCCTGCCGTTCTCGGCTCACTGCCGCATGCCAAAAAGGGGTTTAATGCGCTGGCCGGTGCGTATCCCAACCATTTGACCATCATGTCCATCCTTAAACGAAACGGATACCATACCGCCTGGTTTCACGGCGGGCCGCTGGGGTTCGATGATATGTACGATTTTATAAAAGCCCAGCACCCTGACTTTATTTTTAATGCCAATGGCAAACAAATTGCCAACGATGCCAAAAACAAAGCAGTCAGTTGGGGGCTCTACGACAACGTACTTTTTCAGCGGAGTTTAAAAATTATAACCGGTGATACAGACAGATCCCGTTTTGATGTTTTTTTGACCCTCACCACCCATGCCCCTTACAACATACCCAACCGACCTTACTGGGAACGGAAGTTTGACAGTATTGCCGCCCGGTTGCCCGAAAAACAGAAGACAGAAGCCTTGCGCCAACGCTATCGGCTTTCGGCTTTTCTTTATCTCGACCATTCCCTGAAGCAACTGGTGAACGGTTATGAAAAGGTTGCTGGACGGCGCAATACCATTTTTGTGATTACCGGTGACCATCGCATGGGCACCCTGCCACGCAATGGAATTGAAAAATACCACGTGCCCCTGATTATTTATTCGCGCCTGCTGAAAACGGGCAAAACTTTTCCGGCAGTGGCCACACATTATGCCATAACGCCTTCATTTGTGGCGTACCTGAAAAAAAATTACCACATTAAAAGTCCTGATACAGTGGCCTGGGTTACCACAAGCCTGGATACGGCAGGTTATTTCCGGAATATTTATTCCTATCCTTTTATGCGCAATTCACTTGTGGTGGAAGAGTATCTGCATCACGATTATTATCTTTTCCGGCAAAAACTTTTCAAAATAAAACCAGGCTTTGATTTACAGCAAGTTAAAAATAAAAAAATGTTGAAGGCAATGCAGGCCCGGATGAAACGGTTTATGAAATACAACATCTATGCCTGTTTTAACAACCGGCTGTTCCCTTACGAATACCTGCCCGATAAATCTCATCAAAAATTACTGGAAACACATGGCTGGAAAAAAGCTGACACCATTTTACCGAATTCGGAGTATGTAACCATCCTGCCAAAGTATATTTTTCATCCGGCAAATGAAAAGAAGATAGTTTTAGATATCGGTTTTGACCTTTATTTTGAAAAGGCGGTGGCCGACAGCCTGCCCTTTGTGGTTATTTCTTTCCGGCAGAAAAACGGAAAATATATCCATTATTGGGCCTATCGTCCGGTTCTGGCAGATGGTTCTTTTCCAAAACCATTTAAAACAAACAAGATACACATGGAAAAAGGCGTGGATTTTGCCCGGGATGAGGTCCGTGACGGGGCGGAACTGCAAATCTATTTTTGGAACAACAAAAAGCAATCGTGCCGCATAGAAAATTTATCGGCACGGTTAACAGGTTATTTCAGCGACAGTACTTCACTTTCGGCAGCCCCTGGTCAGGAAGAATAAGTTTTCCTGTCGAAGATATTATATTTCAACACACACCAAATAGCCCGGAAGCCATCGCGCCAGTCAATTTTTTTCCCTTCTTCGTAGGTACGTCCGTAATAGGAAATGCCTACTTCATAAATTCTCACTTTGGGAACCCTGGAAATTTTCGCCGTTACTTCAGGTTCAAAGCCAAAACGGTTTTCTTTGAGCAACAACGACTTAAGCAGATCGGCACGAAAAAGTTTATAGCATGTCTCCATATCCGTCAGGTTCAGGTTGGTGAAAATATTGGAAAGGGTCGTAAGCATTCTGTTCCCTATGGAATGCCAAAAAAACAAAATACGATGCGGCTCGCCGCCCATAAACCTGGAGCCGTAAACCACATCGGCAAAACCATCTAAAATAGGTTGCAACAAGATGTTATATTCCTCGGGATTGTACTCCGTATCCGCATCCTGAATAATGATAAAATCACCGGTAGCCTCTTTTATCCCGCGATGAATGGCCGCCCCTTTTCCCTGGTTTGCCGGTTGCCCAAACAGTTTAATATTTTCGTCCGGATGGCTTTTTATAAAGTCATTTACCTGCCCGACAGTCGCATCTTTTGATGCGTCATCTACCACAATAACCTCTTTTCCTATTTTGTTTATCAGTTGAACAGAAGTTACTTTTTCCAAAATAACATGAATGGTATCTGCTTCGTTAAAAGCAGGAATGATAATGGAGATTGTTTTCACATTTGCAAAATTTATTAAAACAAAAATACTATATTATTTCAAGCAGATAGTCATTTTTTAATTGTCGTTCCCGGGTTTTACGATATAAAAACGATAGTTTCAGCAAGGTAACCCTGTAGGAAGGAAAGGTTTTTAACACCTTAAACTTAATTTCTTTTTTCTTTAAATCATTATAGCCCAACTGGTCAGTAAAAACCCAACTACCTTTTTTTAAACCGGCAACCTCGTTTAAACCGATTGTCGGGACATCGCTGCGTGCATAAAAGGACAAGGAATAATCCGGATTGTGATAGCAGAAAATTTTCCCTTCGGGGATTTTGTTTTCAGCAACCATCTTTCCGGCTTCTGACGGAGCCTGGTACTTTAATAAATTGGGGTAAAATTTAATCCCATTAAAAGATTAAAAGCTACCGCAGTAATTATTGTAGGAATAAATAGACGCTCTGTTGGTTTCTTTAAGTTCCTAAATATTAACCAGTTCAGGATAAACAGGATAACCAAAACAGATGGGAGAATGAGATTTGCGGGCGGAAAAAAGAAGAAGAAATCGACAACCATCAGCAGCCAGAACAAATGCATGATACCAAATTGCATTTTCGACAGGCCGGCAGCCCATTTTTCTTTCAATTTGTATAGAAAATCGGCTGTAATAATGGCTGCAAAGGGAAATAAAACAAAAATATAATGCGGAAGTTTGTATTTTGACAACGAAAAAGCGAAAAACACCAAAACAAAGCCGGAGAAAGAAATGTATTCTTCAAGGTTGTTTTTATAAACCCTTTCACAAACAAATCCCGAAACTTTAAAATCAATGCCGGGACAAACAGGATTATCCAGGGTTGAAAATCCCAGATAATGGTATGAAAAAAATAAAAATAGCCCGTACCATTGTTCCAATAATTTTCTCCGGTTATCCGTCCAAAGCTTTGTGTCCAGAAAAAAAACCGGAGGCCTGACGGCCCTTTCAGGCCATAAACTACTTTCTCGGGATGTAAATCAAATTGGGTATACAATCCATAGCTCATGGGTATTAAGGTGATGGCCACAATGATTAACAAAATAATCCACTGGGGCTTAAAAATATTTTTCCATTGTCGCCTGATAAGGAAATCGCCCCCAAAAGCAGCAGCCGGTATAACTATTGCTATCGGCCCTTTGGCCATCATTGCCCCGCCAATACCCAATGATGCGAAAATCAGGTTTTTCCATTTGTCGTTTTTTAGGTAGGCACCGAGTTGCCATACCGAAAACATAACCAGTCCAAGCAAAATAGTATCCGTCCTGACATCGTTGGTAATCAAAAACAAAGCCTGGCTGCTGGCCAGTATCAGAGAAGAGAGTATGGCCTTTTCCTCGCTGTACCAAAGTTTTGCAAATCTGTATGTACTGTAGATACCGAGTATCCCGATGAGTACCGAAGGAAGTTTATAGGCCAGGTTTGAAATCCCGAAAAGTATAAAAGAGAGGGATGACAACCAAAACAGCAACGGGGGCTTGTCTAAATAATCATGTCCCTGCAAATAGAGCTGCAAGAAACTTTTTGTCCGGCTCATGTCCATGGAAATCACAGCATATTGTGCTGCGTCAATGTCCATTACATTAATAAACAGGTTGATAAAATAGATGAAAAAGATAGATGCGAAAAGCAAATAATAACGGTATCGATAGACTATTTTCCCCATAATACAGGATTTCTCTCAAAGGGGCAGTTCCTGCCTGCTTCCATAATTTTGCAAATTTACACGTTTTCGTTTCAAATCCGAACAAGGAAAAACATTCCATTTACTACTCGTGAAAGTACACCCGTTTTACCCTGCGCGATATGCGGCTGAGCACTTCGTAGGGAATGGTATTGGCGGCTGTAGCCAGCTCTGTTACAGGATGTTCCGCATTGAAAACAATCACCACATCCCCTTCTTTTACATCCAAACCCGTAACATCAATCATACACATGTCCATGCAAATATCACCTACAATGGGTGCCGGTTTCCCGTTAACCCAAAAGGAGAAATGGCCGTTTCCCAATGCGCGAAACAATCCATCGGCATACCCCACGGAAACAGTGGCAATACGGCATTCCTTCGCCGCAACAAAACTCCGGTTGTAGCCCACCGAGTCTCCGGCATGAATATTTTTTATTTGGGTTATCTCCGTACGCAGGCTGGTAACATGGCGCAGGCCGCGGGCCGTTTCTGCATGTGACGAAACACCGTAAAGCCCCACTCCCAGGCGTACCATATCAAATTGTGCATCCAAAAAACGGCTGATGCCGGCTGTGTTCAGCAGGTGCATCATAAAAGGTTCGTGCAAGCCCTCTTTCAGCTTTTGCGCCATCTGTTGAAACCGTGATATCTGGGAACGGGTGAAATCATCCAAAGCCGGTTTGTCGCTCCCCGCAAGATGCGAAAACACCGATTGTACATACATCAGCGGGTTAGAATTGATACGGGAAACCAGCTGGCCCAATTCTTCTTCCTGAAAGCCTAACCGGTTCATGCCCGTTTCCAGCTTCAGATGGATTTTTATCGGTTTGTTCTGCGGAAGTTGGTTTCTCCTGATGGCCTGTTCCAGCATATTCAGCGCACGAAAGCTGAATATTTCCGGCTCGAACTGATATTTTATCATCAAGTCGAAAGCATACTCTTCGGGGTTCATAACCATTATGGGCAGCCGGATGCCGGCTTTTCGCAGTTCCACACCTTCGTCCACATAGGCTACGGCAAGATAATCCACCTGATGAAACTGCAGGATATTGGCAATCTCGAAACTCCCGCTACCATACGAGAAGGCTTTCACCATGGCCATAACTTTCGTTTCGGGCTTCAACTTAGAACGAAAAAAATTTAGGTTTTCCACCAGTGCACTCAGGTTAATTTCAAAAACCGTTTCATGTACTTTTTGCTGCAAAAGGCGGTTAATGCGTTCAAATTCAAATATCCTGGCTCCTTTTAACAAGATAGTCCGGTTGCGGAAAGAGGCCATGGGAAACCCCAGCATAAAGTCGCGCGTCGTACGGAAAAAATCCTTTTTCATGTCAAACAAAGCAGCATGGCGCGAGATAGCCTCGCCAATACCGACAACCTGCGAAACCCCTTTTTGTTTCAGCAGTTCTGCAACATTCCCATACAGTTCCCCTTCGTCACGCCCGCTTTGCAGAATATCCGAGAGAATCACAACTTTTTCGCTGTGCTGGTTTTGCTGCCGCATAAAATCCAACGCAATGGTGAGCGAATTGTAATCGGAATTATAAGCATCATTGATGATGGTGCAGTTGTTGACCCCTTCCTTTTGCTCAAGGCGCATGGCAATAGGGACCAGGGCCTTCATACGCCTGCTGATAACGTGTTGATCGTAACCAAGGCACAACATGGCTGCCCAGCAATGGATGGCATTCTCAACGGAAGCAGCACCGACAAAAGGAATCTCTATAAAGGCCTCTTTATCCTGATAACGCGCGCGAATTTTAGTTGAAGCTTCCGCCGGTTGCTTTTCAATAATGCGCAGGTCGCTGTTGTCATCCGTACCCCAGGTAAAAGTATCGAGGTTTTCGAGAATCCCTGTCCGGATAATTACTTCCTGCAACGCTTTCTGGTCATTATTGTATATCAAGGTATTGACACGGGTAAAGAGTTTCAGCTTCTCCCCCACTTTTTGAGCCAGGCTGATAAATCCTTCGCTGTGGGCTTCCCCGATGTTGGTAAATATTCCCAAAGTAGGCTGGATAATCGTTTGCAGGTGCTCCATTTCCGTGGGACGGGAGATGCCCGCCTCAAAAACGGCCAGGTCGTGCTGACGGTTTATCTGCCACACCGACAGGGGAACGCCAATCTGTGAGTTGTAACTTTTGGGGCTCCGGACAATCTTTTTATCGAAATTCATTAGCTGGAAAAGCCACTCTTTGACAATGGTTTTTCCATTGCTTCCGGTAACCCCCACCACAGGGATATCAAACAGGCTGCGATGATATGCAGCCAGTTGTTGCAACGCTTTCAGCGTATCGGGTACTTCAAAAAAAGAAGCTTTTTCCAATCCTGTGCGGGAAAAGGCAGTGTCAGAAACGACAAAGTATCGAATCCCTTTCCGGTAAAGGTCGCGTATGTATTTATGGCCATCGTTCCGCTCCCCTTTCAGGGCAAAGAAAAGTGTTTTGGCAGGATGGATGAACCGGCGGCTGTCGATGAGTATATCCTCCACTTCGATGGCAGGCCCATCAGGTGAAAACAGCCGTGCTTTCATTATTTCAGTCAGCTCTTTTCCCGAATATTGTTTGTGCAACATGTTAATGTCCTGAAAGTGGGTTCGCATTCATAGCCTGCCACTTTTGCCGGTTTTTGTAAATGTCTATTCCAAGATAAACTGCCTGCCGCATGGAAACCGGCGAAGCTACATTTTCTCCGGCAATATCGTAGGCGGTTCCGTGGTCGGGCGAGGTGCGCACAATGGGCAACCCTGCCGTAAAGTTTACGCCACCCTCCGTGGCCAACAGTTTGAAGGGAATCATTCCCTGGTCGTGGTACATGGCCAACACGGCATCGTATTTGGTATAATTTCCCGAGCCAAAAAAGCCATCGGCAGGAAAAGGGCCAAAAGCCAGTATCTCCTGTTCTCTTGCTTTGAGGATGGCCGTGTGTATTACCGATTCATCTTCCGTACCAATAACACCCTTGTCGCCGGCATGGGGATTTAATCCCAAAACAGCAATCTTCGGCTTCTCGATGAGGAAGTCTTTTTTTAACGAATCGTTCATGATTTTCAGCTTGGCAAGGATTAGCTCTTCGGTAATTTTTTCGGCTACCCCGCTAATGGGAACATGGTTGGTAACCGTTCCCACCCTGAGCTTGTCAGAAACCATGAGCATCAATGAATTCTCAGCACCAAAACGCTGTGTCAGATATTCGGTATGCCCCTGAAAAGCAAACTTCTCCGAATGAATATTTTCCTTGTTTATGGGTGCCGTTACCAATATGTCTATCTTCTTATCTTTCAAATCCTTCACTGCTGCTTCCAAAGCCTGAAAAGCATAATCCCCGGCAAGTTTGACAGATTTCCCAAATTCAATTTTCACCTCTTCGTCGCTGATGCTGCGAATATTCAGCTTTTTGGGATTCATTCTTGAGCTATTGGAAATGACATTATAGTTAAATTCGAAAAGGTGCATGTGCTTACGATGAAAGCCCACCACGCGGGGAAGCCCGTAAATAACCGGCGTAAAAAGCTCATACAGGCGACTGTCCATCAGGGCTTTTATCATTACCTCATAACTTATTCCGTTAAAATCGCCGTGGGTTACGCCCACACGAACAGGCGTTGTTTTTCCTTTCAATCGTTCCTTTATCATCTCTTCTTAAATTAAAGGACAAAGGTAAAATATTCTATGGAAGCATGGACAAATATTGAAAAAGGAAACCGTCGGGACAAATATCTTATTCCTGATAAGTCTTATCCCAAACGCAGGTTATTAATTCGTTTTGAAACTATATTTCACCATTTTTAGTTCGGTATTGGCCTTTTCGATTTTCTGTTTAAGATCCGATTTGTAGGCTTTGACCTTTGTACGGATGGTTTCATCGTCCACGGCAAGGATTTGTGCCGCAAGGATGGCTGCATTGAGTGCATTGTCAATACCCACCGTGGCCACGGGAATTCCGGGAGGCATCTGGACAATGGCGAGCAAGGCATCCATGCCATCCAAAGTGGCACTAATGGGAACACCAATAACGGGTACAACCGTTGAAGCAGCAATAACACCGGGCAGGTGGGCTGCCATCCCCGCACCGGCAATAATGACCTGCAGGCCTCTTTCCTCTGCTCCTTTTGCAAAATCTTCCACCGCTTCCGGCGTGCGATGTGCCGAGAGTGCGTGCATTTCAAACGGAATTTCCATTTTATCCAAAAACAAAGCCGCCTTTTCCATAACCTTCAGGTCGGAAGTACTCCCCATAATGATACTGACACGTGGTTTCATAAGTTTTTTCGTTTTTTACAAAAGTAGTTATTTCCCGGCAGGGGCAGCCGGGAACATCTGCTTAGATTCTAAAATTTTATTGGAATAAATCTAAATTCTCATCCAACAGGCCAAAAATAACCGTGAAATGTTATCTTTGTAAGCTATTATAAATTGATTATTTACGATGGCAACAATTAAAGTACTCGACAAAGTTTTTGAACCGTATATCTCACACGAGACAATTATCACCGCCATAAAAAAAATGGTTGTTGATCTGGAACGGGACCTCTCGGATAAAAACCCGTTATTCCTCGTCATTTTGAACGGTGCATTTATGTTTGCAGGCGATTTGTTTAAGTTATTGCATTTCCCGGCTGAAATTTCTTTTATTAAATTCGTTTCCTACTCAGGGACGCAATCAACGGGCCAGGTACGGCAGCTCATTGGCCTGGATGAATCCATCGAAGGGCGAACGGTAGTGCTGGTAGAAGATATTGTGGACACGGGCATCAGCATGGAGAAAGTTTTGGCATACCTGAGTGACAAAAAGGCGAAAGACCTGCGGATAGCATCGCTGCTTTTCAAGCCAAACTCCTATCAGAAACATTTTAAGATTGATTACATCGGCCTGGAAATTCCCAATGATTTTATCATCGGCTATGGCCTTGATTACAACGGGCAAGCCCGCAACCTGAAAGATATTTACAAAATCGTTCAATAACCTAAAACCTTAAAATCATGTTGAATATTGCACTTTTTGGCCCTCCCGGGGCGGGAAAAGGAACCCAATCGAAAAAACTTCTTGAAAAGTACAACCTGACCTATATCTCTACGGGAGACATGCTCCGGTCAGAAATTGCCGAAGGGTCTGATTTGGGAATGAAAGCCAAGTCTATCATCGAACAGGGCGGCCTGGTTGATGATGAATTGGTTATCCAGCTCATCGAGAAGAAAATCAAAACCAATCCGGATTCAAAAGGAATCTTGTTTGATGGTTTTCCCCGCACAACGGTCCAGGCCTACATTCTGGAAGGGCTCCTGTTAAAACTCAACACCTCCCTTAATTGCATGATAAGCCTGGAAGCCCCGGAAGACGAACTGATTCATCGTTTGCTGCTGAGGGCCAAAGTTTCCGGCCGCTCCGACGACAACCTGGAAGTTATCAAAAACCGGCTGAGAGAGTATGAAAACAAGACGAAACCGGTGGCCGAGTTTTATGCCAAAAAGAACAAGTATTATCCGCTGAACGGCGTAGGCGAAATCGATGATATCTTTGAAAATATTGTGGAGGTCGTGGAGCGTACGAAATCTGTTTCACAAACAAACATCGTATTACTTGGAAAACCAGGGGCAGGAAAAGGGACGCAGGGAAACCTGCTGGCCAAAGAATTCGGCTTGATTTATATCTCTACCGGAAAAATGATGCGGCAGGAGATAAAAGATGGCACAGCCATTGGAAAAATTGCAAAGCCATACATGGCCAAGGGAGAAATTGTCCCTGACGAGATTCCCATCCAGCTTATTGAACGCAAGATAAATGAGAATCCAAAAGCCAATGGATTTATTTTCAAAGGCTTTCCGCGAACGCTCATACAAGCTTATATTCTGGATGGCCTGCTCCGGCGGGTAAACATGTCCGTATCGGCCATGATTGACATGAAAATCCCCACTCTCGAAGCCATAAAAAGGCTCTCGGCACGCAGCCATACCGAAAAAGCAAGGCCTTACGACAGCAGTGCCGAATTAATCGTAAACCGCCTCGAACAATACAAAGAAAAGACAAACCCGGTGATTGACTATTACAAAAATCAGGGAAAATATTTCTCTGTTCGGGCTGAGGGGGAAGAGAAAGAGGTTTTTGAAAACTTAGAAGCAAAAGTGAAGGACATCTTTCAGGAATCCTACTAACCCGGGGTTGATAAGCATAAAAAAAGCTGCAAATCAATGATTTGCAGCTTTTTTTTATAAACATAATTTTTTAACTCAGGCTTTATAAAAACCTTTTTCCTCGGCTTCTTTCAAAGCATTGAAAATACCTTTTTTGTTAATTGTTCTGATTCCGGCAGCCGATACCATCAGGGTAACCCATTTATCGGTTTCAGGAACATAAAACCGTTTGGTATGGAGGTTCGGATGAAATTTTCTTCTGGTTTTAATATGTGAATGGGAAACGTTGTTTCCGGTAATCACTTTTTTTCCTGTTATCTGACAAATTCTTGACATGGTTGTACGTTTTATCGTGTTCAAAAAATGGAGTGCAAAGAACGGAATATTTTTTGAATTTTTCAAATGTTTCTTTAAAAATATTTCCGATGTCCGCAATTTATCTTAGCTACTGTATTACAGTTTTTTATCTTCTGCTTCCCCTCAAAATCCTTTCTAAAAATCAGGAACAAATATCCCCGGAAATCGTTAATTACCGGTTTTCATACATCTCACGGTAGTAATTCTGGTAATTTCCGGAGGTAACATTGTCAAGCCACGGCTGGTTGTTCAGGTACCAGTCCACCGTTTTTTCAATGCCTTCCTCAAACTGCAGGCTGGGTTTCCAGCCCAGTTCACGTTGTAATTTTGAAGAATCAATGGCATAACGCAAATCGTGGCCGGCACGGTCGGTAACATAAGTGATGAGTTTTTCGGAAACCCCGGGTTCGCGCCCCAGCTTTTTATCCACCACTTTGCACAACACCTTTATCAAATCAATGTTACGCCACTCATTGTGCCCGCCAATGTTGAATGTCTCACCAACAGTGCCTTTGTGGTATATTACATCAATTGCCACCGCATGATCAACCACATAGAGCCAATCGCGGACATTCACCCCTTTCCCATACACGGGCAACGGCTTATTGTGCCGGATATTATTGATAAACAGCGGAATCAGCTTCTCGGGAAACTGATTTGGTCCATAGTTGTTGGAGCAATTGGAAATAACGACAGGCAGGCCGTAAGTATCGTGATAAGCCCTCACAAAATGGTCCGAGCTTGCTTTAGAGGCAGAGTAAGGGCTGTGCGGATCGTAGCGGGTCTCTTCCGTGAAATAGCCTTCGCTGCCCAATGCCCCGTACACCTCATCCGTTGACACATGGTAAAAGCGTTTTCCATCCGGATGGTCTTTCCAGATGGCTTTGGCAGCATTCAGCAAGTTTACCGTCCCCACCACATTGGTCATGACAAACTCGTTGGGATGGGTAATGGACCTGTCCACGTGCGATTCGGCAGCAAGGTGAATGACACCATCAAACTGCTCCTTTTGAAACAACGCACCAATGAAAGCATCCTCCGTGATATCGCCCAGCACAAAATGATAGTTGGGCTTTTGGGCCACATCTTTCAGGTTCTCAAGGTTTCCGGCATAGGTCAGCTTGTCGAGGTTATAAATCTCATAATCAGGGTATTTGTTTACAAACAGCCGCACCACATGCGAGCCTATAAATCCGGCACCGCCGGTAATCAGGATTTTTTTCATCTGTGTATTATTTTGTTCTGTTATCATATTATTGGTCATGTTCCATTACGAATTTTCAGTGCGGTAAGCCTGTTCCCATTTCCAGGCAGAAGCCACCATCTCGTCCAGCCCTTTTTCGGCTTTCCAGCCCAGCTCTTTGTTGGAAAAGGAAGGGTCCGCCCAAACCTGGATGATATCGCCTTCGCGCCGGCCGACAATTTTATAATTCAGTTTCCGTCCGGAGGATTTTTCAAAAGCACGGATTACTTCCAATACCGAATAGCCCTTTCCCGTGCCCAGGTTAAAGACTTCAAAGGCCTTTTTCATCTTGTCTTGAATCATACGGTTCACGGCCACCACATGGGCTTTGGCGAGATCTACCACATGGATATAATCGCGAATGGGCGTGCCATCGGGTGTTGGATAATCATCTCCAAAAACTTTCAGCTGATCGCGAATGCCCATAGCCGTTTGGGTGATAAAAGGCACAAGGTTGTTGGGAACGCCAAGGGGCAACTCTCCTATCAAAGCGGTTTCGTGTGCCCCAATGGGATTAAAATAGCGCAAAGCAATCCCGTGAATATCAGATGTTTTAATTGTATCCTGAATAATCTCTTCCGAGATTTGTTTCGTGTTGCCATAAGGTGACTCGGCTGTTTTTATGGGTGCTTTTTCCGAAACGGGAAGCTTGTCGGGCTGGCCATAAACGGTACAGGAGGACGAGAACACAAAATTCCGGACACCGGTCTCTTTCATGCTTTCCAGAATATTCATCAGCGAAACAAGGTTGTTCCGGTAGTACATCAACGGCTTCTCGACCGATTCGCCCACGGCCTTAAAAGCAGCAAAATGAATGACGCCCATGATATCTGAATTTCTCTTAAAAAAGTCGGCTGTCTTCTCGCGGTCGCCCAGGTCAAACACTTCCAAAACCGGACGGATACCGGTGATTTTTTCAATCTTATCCACAATTTCGGCACTTGAATTGGAGAGGTTATCCACGATAATTACCTCAAAGCCCTTGCTTTGTAACTCAACAACCGTATGGGAACCAATGTATCCTGTGCCACCTGTAACAAGAATTTTCATAACATAAAGGATTTATATTTTTCTGACTTTGCCTGCTTCCAACAGGTACTTTTCGTGGCTTTCCGGACATTCGGCCCTGTTGTTTTTGTCGAACACCAGCCGATGGCCATATTCACTCATCCAGCCTATTTGCCGCGCCGGATTTCCCACAACAAGGGCATAAGGCAGTACCTCTTTGGTTACAACCGCTCCGGCACCGATAAAAGCAAATTTTCCGATGTCGTGCCCGCAAACAATGGTGGCATTGGCACCGATGGAAACGCCCCTGTGGACGATTGTTTTGGTGTATTGCCCCCTGCGGTTAACGTTGCTCCGCGGGTTAACCACATTGGTAAAAACCATGGAGGGACCAAGAAAGACATCATCTTCACAAATGACTCCCGTGTAAATGGAAACATTATTCTGTACCTTTACGTTCTTTCCGAGTTTTACTTCCGGCGAAACCACCACATTCTGGCCAATGTTACAATTTTCCCCCAACTTGCACCCACTCATAATATGCGAGAAATGCCAGATTTTGGTTCCTTTTCCTATATCACAGCCTGCATCTATCACAGCTGTTTCGTGGGCAAAATATTCTTTACTCATAGTTATCCGTTTTTATGTATAAATTCTAGTACCGCTCCGGCAATTACTTCCTGAATTTCGGGTGTCAGTTCCGTATGAATTGGCAGTGACATAACCGACCGGCTAAGTGCTTCCGTTACCGGAAAATCACCTTCGCCATAACGTTGGCTGCGATAAGCTTTCTGCAAATGTAACGGTACCGGATAGTAAACTGCCGAGGCAATACCCCGTTCTGCAAGAAATTGCATCAAAGCTTTCCGATCCACATCTTTCAAGACCACAGTATATTGATGGAAAACGTGGGCAGTAAAGGATGCCGTTGCCGGTGTAATTATCTTCTCACAATCAGCAAATGCCCTGTCATAAAAAGCAGCAGCTTTTTGCCGTGCTGCAGCATATTCATCCAAGTGGGCAAGTTTCACATCCAGAACAGCTGCCTGCAGCGTGTCAAGGCGCGAGTTAATACCAATATGATCGTGATAATACCTGACTTTCATACCGTGGTTTGCCAACATACGTAACTTTTCGGCAAGCAGGTCATCGTTGGTAAAAACCGCCCCGCCATCCCCAAAGGCACCCAGATTTTTAGAGGGGAAAAAGGAGGTACAGCCTATGGTGCCCATCGTGCCCGCCTTTTGCTTTTCTCCTGTTTGCGGATGGGCAAAATCAGCACCCAACGCCTGTGCAGTATCTTCAACAACAAACAGGTTATGTTTGCGGGCAATATCCATAATCTGTTGCATATCAGCTGTTTGCCCAAACAAATGCACCGGAATAATGGCTTTTGTCCGTGGTGTAACAGCTTTTCTTACAGCATCCGGATCGATATTGTACGTATCGGGAAGCACATCCACCAACACCGGTGTCAACTTCAGCAGGGCGATGACTTCTGCCGTGGCAATAAAAGTGAAAGAGGTAGTAATGACCTCATCGCCCGGTTGCAAATCAAGGGCCATGAGTGCCAGCTGCAAAGCATCGGTACCATTGCCACAGGTTATCACATGTTTCACGTTTAAATAGCTTTCGAGATGTTCCTGAAACCGCTTCACGGCAGGGCCTTTGATAAAAGCCGTATTGTCTATCACTTCGCTGATAGCTGCATCTATCTGTGGTTTTATTTTTTGATACTGACCCAAAAGGTCAACCATGGGATATTTCATATTTTACGTTCTAAACCAAATTATTAATTAATGTCCGGATTAAAAATGATCTGTTTGTGTCGCATCCGGGTCCAGTCCTTTGTGCTTTTTGTCATATTTGCCACAATCAAATTCGATATCAATATTTTTCAACGGTTTGGAGAAGTCATCCGAAAGGCTGATACCCAGCGAAGGGTCTGCATAAACTTTTTTCATAAAGATAGCCCAAATGGGGAGGGCCATATTGGCACCCTGCCCCAGTCTGATTGTCCTGAAATGTACGCTTCTGTCTTCGGCACCAACCCACACGCCCGTTGTCAGTTTGGGGACAATGCCCATAAACCAGCCATCCGACTGGTTCTGCGTAGTTCCTGTTTTGCCTGCCACGGCGTTGTTAAATCCGTATCTGTACCGCAAACGAATACCGGTTCCGCTTTCCACAACACCTTCTAAAAGCTTAATCATTTTGTAAGCTGTAATTTCGCTCATGGCCTCCGTTTTCTTCGGGGCAACCCGGTAAAGCACATTACCATTTTTATCTTCAATTTTTGTAATGAAAACGGGCTTGATGTAAACGCCTTTGTCAGGAAAAGTATTCATGGCACCCACCATCTCGTAAAGAGAGAGGTCCGGTGTCCCGAGAGCGATGGACGGAACAGGGGGAATATATGAGGTAACACCCATTTTGTGGGCCATTTGAATCACTGCCTGTGGTGAAAAACGGCTGATCAGCCAGGCCGAAATCCAGTTGTTCGAGTTGGCCAAAGCCCACTTCAGGGTAACTTCCTGTCCGATACGGCGCGAATCGGCGTTGTGTGGTGTCCAGTATTTTCCATTGGGCATTTTTACACTATAGGAGATATTCGGCACTTTGTAACAAGGGCTGTATTCACCTTCCTGCATGGCAAGCGTATAAAGGAATGGTTTAAATGTGGAGCCTACCTGCCGTTTGGCCTGGGTAACATGGTCGTACTTGAAAAACCGATAATCGATACCGCCCACATATGCCCTTACATAGCCCGTCTGCGGTTCCATGGACATCAATCCGGCATTCAGTAAAAATTTGTAATAGCGGATAGAATCCATGGGTGTCATGGTTGTGTCCACAATGCCTTTCCAGGAGAACACCTTCATCCGAACGAGTTTTTCAAAAGCCATTTTTATGGAATCGGGCGAAACCCCTGCCAGTTTCATCAAACGGTAACGCTCGGACCGGTGCATAGCCTGGGCCATAATTTTTTTAATCTGCTTGTTTGTCTCCTGAGGGGTAGCCCCCGGAAATACAAACGGGGCATCAGGATGATTTTTCCAGTGAGCGTAAAATGCCGGCTGCAAATAGGTAGAGAGGTACTCATGCACCGCATCTTCGGCATCGCGCTGAATGCGGGTATCGATAGTGGTATAGATACGCAGCCCATCTTTATAAAGATTATACGGTTGGCCGTTGGACTTAAAATGAGCGGCACACCACTTGTTCATCACAAGCCGGAGGTACTCCCTGAAATAGCGTGCTTCGCCCGTATTATGCCCCAGCAACCCGTAATGTTCAACACCCAGGGGCAGTTTTTCGACAGAATCTCGCTCGGCAGGCGTAATATAACCGTATTTTGCCATTTGCGAAAGTACCAGGTTACGTCTTTCCATAGAAGCTTTCGGATGCAAAATAGGGCTGTAGTGTGTGGGCATATTTACCACCCCTGCCAGCAGGGCAGATTCCTGAAGGTTCAGTGAATCGGGGGATTTAGCAAAGAAAGTTTTGGCCGCCGATTTTATTCCATATGCGTTGTGCCCGAAAAAAACCGTGTTCAGGTACATGGCAATAATCTCTTCTTTTGAGTAATACCGCTCCAGTTTCACAGCGGTAACCCATTCCTGAAACTTACGGACAACGAGTTGTAATTTGTTCAGTTTGCCCCGTGGAAACAAATTCTTGGCCAGCTGTTGCGTTATGGTACTTCCACCCCCTTTGTGTTTTCCGGTAAGCACGCCATAAAGTACACGCATTAAAGCACGCGGGTCAATTCCCGAATGTTCTTCAAAACGGACATCTTCGGTGGCAATCAGGGCATTGATCAGATAGGGCGAAACCTGCCGGTAAGTAACATTGGAGCGATTTTCGATGAAATAAGTCCCGAGCAGGTGGCCATCGGAAGAAAACACTTCGGAAGCCAGGTTGCTCTTCGGGTTTTCCAATTGCTGAAAAGTAGGCATCTTACCAAAAAATCCGGTAACAACTCCATAAAAGAAGAGAATAACCAGTCCGAAACCAATTAAATAAAGCAGCCAGAACTTGGTTAAATAGTTAAACCATTTCCGCTTTTTCTTTGCTGTCTTTCCAGTCGTTTTCTGCTCCATAAACTATTCTAAAATTTTTTATTTTGCACTCTCAATTTCCAGCCCCACACTTTTAACGGCTTTCAGTGTATCAACACGCATGGCCTGCCATATCAAAAACGTATAATCTCCCGACAAAGGAAACCGCAACTTTCGTTTAAGCAGCACATGGTCTTCTTTTATCTCTCCCCACCCTTTTCCGAGCCATTTTCCCTGAACATTGGCCAACATAATTTCCAGTGTATCCCTCGTATATTTTCCATCCGGAAAACGGGTTTCCATAAAAAGGTAAAGGTTACTGTACCTGTATTTTCCTGTATGCCTGACGTTTATATAAAAATCATATGGGGCAACCGTGTCTGAAACCGGCACAACGAATTTAGCCGCTTTGTCTTTTGGCCATACACCGTGAAGATCAACGGCTTGCGTAAACAAAGCCGGCCTGCCGCATCCGGTCAGGAAAAAAACCGCTGCAAGAGAAGAGAGGATAAATGTTTTAACACGAGACGAGCACATACTTTAGTAATAATGAAAATTTGTATGATTTATTATTCATAAAGATAAGATAAATACGATACCGGCTTTCTGTCATTTAAATATAGGAAGCAAAGTCATCTGCACCGTTAGCCGGTTCGGCAGATTTTTGTTCCGTTTGCAGGGCAAAAGATTCTATATCGGACGGAAACCTGTTCTTTTGGTTCATTGCCATAATTTTTTTCACTTTGCCCACAGGCAAAGCCATCATGTTGTTGGGATCGTCAGCATAAGCAAACCACATAAGCTTCTGAAAGATATCACTTTTCTGATGATAAGCCATTCCTTTTTTTGTTTTCAGGGCCGTTTTGTTATCAGGAAATTCTGCCAGGGCATCGAGATAGTCATCCAGCTCATAATTGAGGCAGCATTTCAGTTTGCCACACTGTCCGGCCAGTTTTTGTGGATTAAGGGAGAGTTGCTGTGTCCGGGCAGAGTTAGTGGAAACACTTTTAAAAGTGCTCATGTGGGAGGCACAGCAAAGCTCACGCCCGCAGGAGCCAATGCCACCCAATTTTGCAGCTTCCTGCCGTACCCCGATTTGGCGCATCTCAATCCGGACTTTAAACTCATCGGCAAGGCGACGGATCAACTGGCGGAAATCAACCCTTTCACCGGCCGTAAAATAAAAAACAGCTTTGGTTTTATCACCAAAATACTCCACATCATTGACCTTCATTTCAAGTCCAAGTTCACCGGCAATACGGCGTGTACCATGCAAAGTCTGCTTCTCGAGCGAAACAGCTGCCATCCATTTTTCTATGTCGCTCAATCGGGCGTGCCGGTACACCTTTTTTATTTCAGACCGGTCGGGATTATAATTTTTTCGCGCCATTTGTTGCTCTACCAATGTACCGGTCAGGGCAACAATTCCAATGTCATGGCCCGGACTTGTTTCCACAGTAACAATCTCGTTTTCTTTAAGATGAAGTTCCGGCGGACACAAAAAGAAATCTTTTCGTCCGTTTTTGAAACGTACTTCCACATACTGCTCTTTCCCCTCCTGTCCGGGATCATCATATCCGGAGAGCCAATTAAATGAATTCAGTTTACAGCATCTTGCCTGATTCACAGAGTATTCTTCAGCTTTGATATCCACGACACAGCATCCCCTGTTGCCTGTATTTTGATTGATTGAATCTCTATTTTCCAATTTATTTATCATTAGCCGAACCTTCATTTCATGAAACTACAAAAGTAGGAAAATTCTACTTGGCAGCATTTTCCATATGGAAAAGTTTTCGTTCCCATCCCCACAAAAAACCACAATGAGAACTATTTCTGTTGTTTTCCCAACCGCATCAACGCAGAAAGCTTAAAACTCAAATCGGCAAACAAAATACCCGGATGGGCATTGCGTTCCACATGATAAACCGCTTCGTTTAGCAAAGCATACATCGCTTTCCGGTTAGCCTCGTTCACAAAAGGGGCAAATTTCCGTAAGTAGTCCTTTTCATCAGCACCTGCCACTGTTGCAATGTTTTGCCCCCCATTTACCAGCAGGCTGTTATGCATTACCTGAAGGCCATATTTCAAAAAGCGTTTCTGTTTTTCCCGTCCCAGCCTTGAAAGTTCCTGTATCAGGCTGTGCAATGAGAGATAATCATTACCACGAAAACAGAGCCGCATCCATTCACGAAACTTCAGAAAATTATATTTACTATCATCCGTTTCCTCTGTAAGCTGCAAGGCAAGGTTCCAGTTCCCCTGAGATGTGGCAGCAATTTCCGCCATTTTTTCCGGCGTAAGTTCTGTGGAAAACTTCTTTTGCAAAGCATCCATGACAGCCTCATCCTTTAGCTTAGGGATTTTTACCAGCTGCGCCCTTGAACGCACAGTGGGAATAATCAGTTCATACCTCTCGGCAACAAGGATGAGCAAAGTATGGCCGGGCGGTTCTTCAAAACTTTTCAGCAATTTATTGGAGGCAGAAGCATTCAATTTTTCCGCCTGAAAAATGACAACCACTTTGTAGGCCGCCTCATAGGGTTTGAAACCTATTAAACGAACAATTTCGTTGGCATCGCGGGCGTAAATTGCCCCCTGTTTATTTCCGACGCCCAATTTTTCGTACCATTCACTTTCGGTAATATATCCCTCCTTTTTTTGCACAAAATCTAGCCATTCTTCCTGAAACAGTTCTGAAGCTGGGTGTTTCTTAACCTTTTCGTTGGTTGTTGTCGGGAAGATAAAATGCAAATCGGGATGGGCAAACTTCTGATACTTAACACAAGAGGGACAGGTACCGCAACTGTCGCCATCTTGTTTATGTGTACAATTCAGGTACTGGGCAAAAGCAATGGCCAGTGGAAAGGCACCAGCCCCTTCAGGCCCGAGGAAGAGTTGTGTATGTGCCACGCGATTTTCCCTTATGCTCGCCCTCAGGCGTTCTTTTACAGACTGTTGCCCTATTACCTCACTAAATCTCATCTTGTGCCGTTTTTCGGTCAAAAATACGGAAAAGGAAGGAAAAAACCATTGGTTTCAATCATTGAAAACAAGAATCAAGCAATAAAAAACGGGTATCCGCCCGAAGACAGAAACCCGTTTATAAGGTAAGAAATTTTGTTTATCCCAATTTAGCACCGATAAACTGACGGTTCATACGGGCAATATTGGTAATGGAAATTTCCTTGGGACACTCTGCCTCACAAGCATAAGTATTGGTACAGTTGCCGAAACCGAGTTCGTCCATTTTGGCCACCATTTCTTTCACACGCTTTTTAGCCTCTACTTTTCCCTGTGGCAGCAGGGCAAATTGCGAAACTTTTGCGGAGACAAAAAGCATGGCAGAAGCGTTTTTACAAGCTGCCACACAGGCACCGCAACCGATGCAGGCAGCTGCATCCATGGCAAGCTCTGCATTTTCCCTTTTAATGGGAACAGCATTGGCATCAGGCGTTCCACCGGTTGAGACAGAAATATAACCCGCTTCCTGAATAATCAAATCAAAAGCAGAGCGGTCTACAATCAGGTCTTTGATCACCGGGAAGGGTTTTGCACGCCAGGGCTCAATGACGATGGTTTCCCCATCTTTAAATTTCCGCATATGAAGCTGGCATGTAGTGGTAGCTGCTTCGGGTCCATGCGGATGGCCATTGATAAACATGCTACACATTCCGCAAATCCCTTCGCGGCAGTCATGGTCAAAAGCCACCGGATCATCACCTTTCTCGACAAGTTTATCGTTTAATATATCAATCATCTCCAAAAAGGAAGTGTCGGGTGATATGTCAAGAACGTCGTAATCTACAAATTGGCCTTTATCAGTGGGAGAGGCTTGACGCCATATTTTTAATTTTAAATCCATTGTTCTGTTATTTAATGTTTTAAATTTGTTAATACTCTATCAGGCAGTTTTATAGTTACGTGTTTTTACCTCAATAGCCTCATATTCCAGTTTCTCCTTGTTGAGTATGGGATCTTTGTCATCGCCTGGATACTCCCAGGCAGCTACATACATAAAGTCTTTGTCATTACGCATAGCTTCACCATCGGGTGTCTGGTACTCTTCACGGAAATGTCCGCCTGCCGATTCCTCACGATGTAATGCATCGCGGGCCATCAGTTCTCCAAGTTCAAGGAAGTCAGCCACACGAAGTGCCTTTTCCAGTTCAATATTTATTCCTTTAGGAGTACCCGGAACACGTACATTGCTCCAGAATTCTTTGCGCACTTCCTGAATCAATTTAATGCCTTCTTCAAGACCGGCTTTATTCCGTGCCATTCCCACATGTTCCCACATAATATGTCCCAGCTTTTTATGGAAATAGTCAACAGGTTCTTTTCCCTGAACAGCCATCAGCTTGTCAATTCTGGCCTGAACATCTTTCACTGTATTATCAAATTCAGAAGAATCTGTCGGAATAGGGCCCACTCCAATTTGGTCTGCAAGATAATTTTGCATGGTGTAAGGCAACACAAAATAGCCATCGGCCAACCCCTGCATAATAGCAGAAGCACCGAGACGGTTGGCACCATGATCGGAGAAATTGGCCTCACCGCCCACAAAAAGACCCGGAATATTGCTTTGCAGTTCGTAATTGACCCAAAGGCCGCCCATGCAATAGTGCGTGGCCGGATAAATCATCATAGGGGTTTCGTAAGCATTATCATCCACAATCCGTTCATACATATCAATCAGGTTGCCGTAACGTGCTTTGATAACATCTTTCCCCAAACGGGCAATGGCATCTTTCAAGTCCAGAAAAACAGCCAGGCCGGTTGGTCCGACACCATATCCGGCATCGCAACGTTCCTTGGCAGCGCGCGAAGACACATCGCGGGGCGCAAGGTTACCAAAGGCAGGATACCTGCGTTCAAGATAATAATCACGGTCTTCTTCCGGTATATCGCGCGGACGAATTTCTTTTTTCCTTATTTTTTCAACATCTTCTTTTTTCTTGGGGACCCAAATCCTGCCATCGTTACGCAAACTCTCACTCATCAGTGTCAGTTTCGATTGGTATTCGCCATGAACAGGGATACAAGTTGGGTGAATCTGCACATAACAGGGATTGGCAAAATAAGCACCACGTTTATAGGCACGCCACGCAGCACTTCCGTTAGAAGTCATGGCATTGGTAGAAAGGAAATAGACGTTTCCGTAACCACCAGTTGCCAACAAAACAGCATGGGCACTATAGCGCTCAAGTTCTCCGGTAAAAAGATTTCTGACAACAATACCCCGTGCACGTCCATCTTTCATAACCACAAGGTCAAGCATTTCGCGACGGGTATATAATTTTACGGAACCCCGTTTAATTTCTTTACTTAAAGCACCGTAAGCACCGAGTAACAACTGCTGGCCGGTTTGGCCGCGTGCATAAAATGTTCTCGAAACCAAAGCACCACCAAAAGAACGGTTGGCAAGATAGCCCGAATACTCGCGGGCAAAAGGAACTCCCTGTGCCACACATTGATCAATAATGTTATTACTTACTTCTGCCAAACGATAAGTATTCGATTCGCGGCCACGATAGTCGCCACCTTTTACCGTATCATAAAACAGACGATAAATCGTATCGCCATCATTGGGATAATTTTTAGCGGCATTGATACCACCCTGGGCGGCAATACTGTGTGCACGCCTCGGGCTGTCCTGAATACAGAATACTTTTACATTAAAACCCATTTCACCTAAGCTGGCAGCAGCAGCGCCACCGGCTAGTCCGGTACCCACAACAATAATATCAATTTTACGTTTGTTGGCAGGATTGACCAGTTTTTGATGTTCTTTATATCGAGTCCACTTTTCTGCTATCGGACCTTCAGGAATTTTTGAATCTATCTTAGTCATAAGGCTATACTATTTTAAAATAAACAAACAAAGGAATAATGACAAAGCCAAGAGTAACTACTATGGCATAAACACGACTGAGTCCTTTGATAAAACCCCAGTAAGTCTTGTGGTTCAGCCCCAGTGTCTGAAAAGCAGACTGAAAAGCGTGGTCTAAATGGAAACCCATGAGCAGGAACATAATCACATAAAAAGTAACATAACCGCCATGCTGAAACAGGCTACGCACCAGCTGTGCCATATTTTCTTCACCATTGGAAGTGAGAGGAATACCATTTCCTGCCCAACCCATTTTCACAAAAAAGAAATTTCCAAGGTGAATAATCAAAAAGATAAAAATAAGAAGACCGGTGTAAATCATGTACCTGGAAAAAGCTGACTGTTCCATGGAGGCCCTTTTTTTGTAGCCTTTCGGACGCGACATCCAGTTTTGAATTTGCAGAACTATTCCATAAAAAATGTGGATGGCGAACCCTGCGAACAGCACCCACTGGAAAACTTGGATAAAAGCATTGGTTCCCATAAAATGGGCACCTGCATTAAACAAATTATTGCTGAAGAGCAAAAACGAATTCAGGGTAAGGTGTACCACCAAAAACGTTACCAGAAACAGCCCCATCAACGACATAATGATTTTCTTCGTAACCGAAGAATAGTAAGGTTTATTACTCATAATAACGAATTTAACATTGTATTAATCTAATTAATTAGTTTTGCAAATATATACTGGCACAAATTTATCAAAGTATTGAGATAATCCAATGTGAGATCATTAAAATAGTTGCCCCGTTTGATAATTTATAACAAATTTAAATACAAAAAAATGCGCTATCAACTGATAAATAACGAATTCTTTATCCGAAACAGGAAAAACTTCGAAAAGCAAATGCAGGAAAATTCGCTTGCCCTTTTTTATTCCAACGACCAATGTCCGCGTAACGGCGACCAATACCATCCTTTCCGGCAAAGCTCCGATTTCTTTTACCTGACCGGAATTGAGCAGGAAAAAAGCATACTGCTGCTGGCTCCAAACTGCCCTAACGAAAAATTAAGGGAAGCCCTGTTTCTGCTCAGGACAAATGAGACACTGGAGATATGGGAAGGGCACAAATACACAGAAAAAGAAGCCAAAGAAACCGCAGGAGTAGAAAATATCTATTGGTTGGATGATTTTGATGCCGCACTGAAAGAGGTTATGTCTTATCTCGACAATGTGTATTTGAATTCAAACGAATACATAAAATTTTTCCCGGATGTGGAAACCCGGGAAATAAGATTAGGAAAAATAGTACAATCACAATATCCTTTGCACAAATATCACAGGGCGGCCCCGCTGCTTGCAAAACAACGCCTCATAAAAAGCCGGCAGGAAATTGAACTTATCAAAGAGGCCAGTGCCATAACGAACAAAGCTTTCCGAAGGATTTTAGGGTTTACAAGGCCCGGCGCTTGGGAATACGAAATTGAAGCGGAAATCAGCCATGAATTTACCCGTAACCGTGCCGGCGGCCATGGTTACGCTCCCATTATTGCATCCGGAAAAAGTGCCTGCGTTTTGCATTACACTGAAAATGACAAAATCTGTCGGGAGGGAGACCTGCTTTTAATGGATTTCGGAGCCGAATATGCCAATTACACAGCAGACCTGAGCCGGACAATTCCCGTGAACGGGATGTTTACTCCACGACAAAAAGAACTTTACAATGCTGTGTTAAGGGTAATGAAAGCAGTAAAAAGCTACTACATACCCGGCAAGACCATAAATGACATCAACAACAGGGCCAATGAACTGATGGAAGGCGAGCTGATGGGTTTGGGATTAATTGACAAAGATGAAATGAAGAAACAAGACAAAAATAATCCATTGTTTAAAAAGTACTTTATGCACGGCACTTCTCATTTCATGGGATTGGATGTGCACGATGTAGGGTCTAAAGATGAGCCACTAAAACCGGGAATGGTCCTGACCTGTGAACCGGGAATCTATATCCCGGAAGAAAATACCGGCATACGTATTGAGAATGACCTGCTGATAACTGAAGATGAACCCATCGACCTAATGGCCGATTTTCCCATCGAAGCAGAAGAGATTGAAGCACTGATGAATCAATAGTCCTTGTTTATTTAGCAAAAATAAAAAAGGGAGCCGACTGGCTCCCTTTTTTAATAATTGGAATTTTTCAAACTATTTTTTGCCTGTGAGGGCTTTAAAATTAGTATCATTAAAGAGTTTCTGAAACTCGAGGTCCCTGGCAGCCTTACCTGCATAGGAAGCATCCTGTTTGATGGCTTTGGAGAGATAATCATAAACCATTGATTTATCACCCTTACGTGCACCAACAATAGCAAACAAATAATCAGTAGCTGCATTTTCCTTGGCACATTTGAAAGTGCTGGTTGCATCATTCAAATTACCATTCAGCAGTTGGGCAAGGCCCAGGTTATAATTACATTTTTTGTTGCTTAACAGTTGAACAGCCTTGGCATAATCACCTTTCATAATATTAACAATGCCGAGGTTATAATTTTCATCAGCCCCTAACTTCTGGGCATACAGGAAACAATGTTCTGCTTTTTTATAGTTGCCCATTCTGGCCTGAAGGATTCCCATACTGTTCCGCACCTGTGAAGCATTTTTATTCATTTTCATAGCTTTCATAAGCAATTCCTTGGCTTCTTTATAATTACCAAGTTCTACTTCCACAGCACCGGCATTGGCCACAGCCCTCCAGCAATTTGGATATTTCTTCATGGCATTGGCATAAATCTTCTTTTTGGTGTTCAGGTCAGTCGTCAGGTTAGCGGCATGAAGAATCTCATTAATCTTCAGCTCACCATAATTGGCACTGGTAGAAAGAGCGGCTATTTCACTTTCAGGCCGTTTCGGCTCCAGGGTATTTACATAAAGTTCGGCACGGCGCAAAGGAGGCAGAATATCCCGTTCAAGTTCGGGATAAATCTGGATCATGTTTCTGATTTCCTCTTCTTTCTTACTCTCATCGGCGGAATTAACGACATTCAGGATAGCTGATTTATCAGCAATGTTAGATTTCTCCACAGCTTTCATAAATCCGTTCCAGTCGGGACCATTGGCATTCACGTTAAAAGTCAGGTCGTTCACACTTTTGAAAGCAAACGGGTTATCTTTTTTGCGCAATTCCCTGTTAATCTTAGCCTTTACGTATTTTTCCATTGCTTGGGCACGGTGTTCGGACAATCCCTGGTTGAAAGTTGCTTCACCTTCGGGAGAAGCCCATCCCTGAATATCAATACTTTTCACTTTCCATCCTTTGTAAAGGTCAGCAAGGTTGCCTTTTAAAGCATCGTAGTTTTCTTTGTTTTTGTTAAGTGCCAGGTGCCAGTCAATTTTAGACTGGTTAACTTTAAAGAAGATACTTGATTTGTTGGTAATGATTGTCTCTTTTTGGTAGTTGTCAGGGGCAAAAATGAAATTCTCATTATGCTGGAGCAGTTTAGGCGTAATAATCGTACCATCGGCAATTTTTCTTTCGTCCAAAACTTTTGCCCTCTTTTCCCCTGCAATGGCATCTTTTACCGAAGCATACTCTTTTCCCGAATAAGGATAAACAACAGACTGTGTAACCAATTGAGCGACATCCATACCTTTTTCGTAAGGCACCTTATAAGTATGGCTGAAAGAACCGCCATTCTGGTAGCTTATCAGTTCCCCTTCACCGGAAACTTTTTCACCTTTTAATTTGATTGGGGCAAGCATCATATTACCTCCGGCATATTTCACAACCGGCTGAACGATCATAGCTGCATTCTTGTTAAAATATTTAGGGGGAAATGTTCCTTTTACAGTAATGTCAATGCTGTCGCCGGATTCAACCAAAACTTTTAAGCCATTCGACTCAGCTGTAACTGTAGCTTCTCCGGAGTTCTTTGCCATGGAGTTCACGCCACCGCGAACAATATTATAACGTACGCCAAGAGAGGCACTCAGTGTGGCATCTTTCCCAAAATTTCCATATTTTGAAACAACACCATCCAAAAGGTCAGTATCGAGCCATGTGTAGGTATAATCACCATAGATTGCCCACTTTTCATTAATATTATAATTCACATTAACACCAACAGGGGCACTCAAAGCAACTTTTCGGTTAGAAATTCCACCATTATGTGAATCAGCATTGCCCTTATAGCCATGAACAGCAATCGGGACATGCAGTGTTTCATCATAAAGAATTGATTTCCACTGCGACTGGCCAAGTCCTACGTGCAAACCTATATCCACAGCACGTTCTTTATAACCGCCAAAGACATTGGAAAGGTTAAATCCCAGATTCAAATCTGCACCATAAAAATCAGAAGTATATCTGTAATCATGTGCCCAGTTAGGCATCAACTTGATTCTTTTATCGGTGTGGTCCAAAAATCCTTTGGCATAACCACGGTTCAGGCCACCGTAAACATTCATCCAAGGTAAAAACTGCCAGCCAAATGCAAGGCTACCGGTTCCGACAAAAACGTTTTTATGACTAAAATCGGGAAAGACAAGGGTAGAAGCCACCTCGGCATGTGACCAGGAAGCTCCAAACTGTGCCTGGCCGAATAAGTAAGGTGTAAAACCTTTTTTTGCATTTTTAGATGTTTTTTGGGTCTTCTGCTGGTCAGTTTTACCAGAAGTAGAATTCTGGGCATAAAATGCCAATGGGAAAACCATAAGTATACTTAACGTAAGTACACGGGTTAAAGAATAAAACTTTTTCATTTTGTTAGGTTTATAATTTAAAAAATTCCAAATCTTCATATTCATTTTGTTTATATTTATCTCAAAAGCAGACATTAACCTGCCTTTACAGTATGCAAATATACAACTTTTTTTTATTGAGTACAGATAAATCAATTATTTAACGATAATTTTGCACAAAAGTTTCCGCTTTTAGATTTTTTGCATCTTTACCCATAAATCCCATAAAACCAGTCCTATACTTACTGATATATTGAGAGAATGTTTGGTGCCGAACTGGGGAATCTCAAGAACTATATTGGCATTTTTCACTATGTTATCCCCTACCCCTTTTACTTCGTTACCAAAAATCAAGGCATATTTCTTTTCTTTGTCTATCCGAAAATCATTTAAACTGATGCTTTCGTCCGCCTGCTCTACAGCGATAATATGATAACCTTCGGCACGTAAAAATCTGACCGCCTGGTCAGTGGAGTCAAAATATTTCCAACGGACTGATTCTGTTGCACCGAGAGCTGTCTTTTGAATTTCACGATGAGGAGGCCGGGCCGTTATACCACATAAAAAAACTGCCTCTATCCGAAAAGCATCGGACGTACGGAAAGCCGAACCTATATTATTCAGGCTCCTTACATTGTCAAGGACAACCACAACAGGAAACTTGGGGGCTTTTTTAAAAGACTCAATATCCAGTCTCCCCAATTCTTCGTTCAATAATTTTCTCATAGCTAATCGTTGAAAAGACAAAAGTAAAAAGGTTTTCGGCATCTCCGTATATCCCAAAGAAATTTACTTTCCCTGCCATCTTTCACTTTTCAAATACTTTTCCGCTTCCGGGTATAAAGAAAAACAAAATTCTGTTTATCTTTGCCCCTCTTTTTATTACACTTGGATATTATATCAGAAACACATGAATAAAAACTCCATTCTCGGTTTCACATTGATAGCAGCCATTATGATAGGTTACTCTATCTGGATGGCACCTTCGAAAGAGGAGCTGGCGGCTAAAAAAAGGAAACAAGACTCTATTGCCATGGTCATGCAACGGTACAACGACTCTGTCAACCGTGCCAAAGCAACCGCCCCGAAAAGCCGGAGTAAGCAAAAAGTGCAGGAAACACCAAAAAAGGAAACAACCCAAAAGCAACAACCCGTATCAGCGGGCAGGGAACCCTCCAATTCAACTCAGGAATACGGTGCTTTTTCTTCCGCTACGCACGGAAATAAAAAATATTACACCATTGAAACCGATCTGGCAAAATTCAGCATTAGCAAAAAAGGTGGTTTTATCAATTCTGTGGAGCTGAAAAAATACAAAACATGGGACCAACGGCCACTTTACCTGTTTGACTCGACCACAAGCCGCTTTGGCATATCTTTTTTCTCCCACAATAAAGTGATTAACACAGGGCAACTCTATTTTTCGGTTATCGGGCCACGTTCAGGCGCAAATCATTACGTTGTCAGCGGCAAAGATTCGCTCCGCTTTGTTATGCGGGTTTATGCCAACAATTCCGGTGGCACCATCGACTCCTCCCGTTTTATCGACTATATTTATACTTTTACAGGAAACCAATACATGCTTCATTTCAACATAGAAATGCATGGCATGAACGGTATCATTCCTGACAATATGAATTATGTGGAACTAAAATGGTACACCGATTTGTTGCAAGAGGAAAAAACCGTTGATCCCCGTAATGGGGCCACTATTTATTACAAATTTTACAAGGACAACGTTGATAACCTGTCAGAAAGGAAAGATGAAGAGAAAACTATCAAGGCAAAATTAAAATGGGTCTCCTTTAAACAGCGGTTTTTCTCCAGCACACTCATTGCCAGGGGTTTTTTCAACGATGGTATTTTAAAAGTACACAAAATCAAGAAAAACCCACCGACAAAACATTATCTTAAAAGTGTTTCAGCCGATTTGACAGTACCTTTTAATGTCATGCGCGACAAGGTCATCCCCCTGTCCTTTTATTTCGGCCCCAACGACTTTTCCACACTCAAATCCTATGGGATGCAATTGAACCACCAAATACCCATCGGCTGGGGATTTTTTATCCTTGCCTGGGTCAATGAGTGGATAGTTATCCCTGTATTCAACTGGCTGGGAAGTTATGGCTGGAATTACGGAATCGTCATCTTAATCCTTACCATTTTATTAAAGATGGCCCTCTTCCCCATTGCCTACAAAACCTATATGTCTTCTGCCAAAATGCGGGTACTAAAACCGGAAGTAGATGCCATTGGGGCCAAATTCCCCAAAAAGGAAGATTCCATGAAAAAACAGCAGGCGGTCATGGCACTCTACCGAAAGGCTGGGGCCAATCCGGCTTCGGGGTGTATTCCCATGCTGTTGCAGATGCCTATTTTGTTTGCCATGTTTGAGTTTTTCCCGTCTGCCATCCAGTTACGGCAACAATCCTTTTTGTGGGCACACGATTTGTCCAGTTATGATTCCATTCTTCATCTCCCCTGGAACATCCCGTTTTATGGTGACCACGTCAGTTTGTTTACTTTATTAATGACTGTTTCCACCATCATGTACACCTATTTGAACAACCAAATGATGGGTTCACAGACACAATCTATGCCGGGAATGAAAAACATGATGTACATAATGCCTATCATGTTCCTCGGTATTTTCAACAATTACGCTTCCGGTCTGAGTTATTATTATTTCCTGGCCAACATCATTACTTTCCTGCAAATGTACCTGTTTAAGTATGCTGTGAACGAAGAGAAATTGCTGAAGCAGATTGAAGCCAACAAAAAGAAGCCGAAAAAGAAATCCAATTTCCAGAAGCGGCTGGAAGCAGCGGCACAACAAAGGAGCAACCAAAAGAGATAAGGTACAAATCCGGGGACAGGAAAAACTTATAGTTGTTCAGAAATTACTTTCTGTCAAGGTAATAGGCCAGGTTGTGATCGCGTATAAAATCGCGAAAATCACGGGTCATTTTTACGGTAACCCCTTCAAAAATACAGGCATGAAATGGACAGGTTGGCCGGTTCAGGGGGCATTTTGTTACTTCAAGCTTACCTTCTATGGACTCATAAATATCCAGCAAGGCTATTTCTTCGGGATGCTTGGCCAGGTAAAAACCACCGGCAGGCCCCCTGTGCGAACCAAGAAATCCGTCTTTCACCAGTTTCTGCATAACTTTGGATATATGAAACCGGGAACTACCGGTTTTTTCGGCCAAATGGTTTACATTTATCTGTCCCTTTTTCCCCTGCTGCGCAATAATAATCATAGAATGAAGGCCTATGGAGGCAGCTTCTGTCAAATTAACAATTTTAGCCATAGAATGGGTATTTTAGTAATGATTGGCAAAAATAGTTAATTTCTTGCATATATTATTTCCCGGCTACTTAAAAGTACTTATTTATTCTGATTTTAAAATATTCTCATGAAAGTATTTCCAAGCCATAAATCTTCCTATTTTTGAATCTTTAAAAGAACCTATGCCCATTATGGTTAACCTGCTGCCCATCATAAAACAAACTTTGCTCATCACGTTTTTTGTTTTGTCGATGATGCTTATTATTGAATACCTGAATGTCCTTACAAAAGGAATGTGGAGCAAAGGGCTGGAAAAAAATAAGGGAAAACAGGTTTTACTGGGCTCTTTTCTCGGTGTAATTCCGGGATGCCTCGGAGCTTACACAGCCGTTTCACTTTTTATCCATGACATTATCGGAAATGGTGCCCTGGTAGCCTCCATGATTGCCACCTCGGGGGATGAAGCCTTTATGATGCTGACCCTTTTCCCTGAAAAAGCACTCGTGTTAAACCTGATTATCTTTGCCATTGCCATCCTCTCGGGATTGCTCGTCGATCGACTTTTTAAAAAGAAATTCCTCATCAATGCTTCCGAAAAGCACCTTCACGTCCATGAGGTTCCTGAATGCACAATTTTCTCGCGAAAAACCATCTGGCAGCAGATAAGACACATCACTCCCACAAGAGCATTGATGCTGACCAGTATTTTGTTCTTTGTATCCTTTATCACGCTGGATGAAAAAATTGCCTCTTCCGGCCTTCATGGCCTGATAAAACTGGGAGCTGCTGACCCTGCCGGTTCTGACCCGCTGTGGATTAAAGTTACTTTTTTTAGTATTATATTCCTCTCCACCATCGTTATTCTTATCGTAAACGACCACTTTCTGGAAAAACATCTGTGGGGGCATATTATCAAAAAGCATTTTGCCAAGATTTTTCTCTGGACATTCTTCACCCTTTTGTTTATTGCCCTCCTGATGAAATACTTTGATCTTCATCAAATCATTCAGCAAAATATGTTCTGGGTTTTGGTTGCTGCCGTGCTGATTGGCATCATTCCCGAGTCAGGGCCGCATTTGATTTTTGTCATGCTGTTTGCCAGCGGAAATTTACCCTTTAGTATTTTGCTGGCCAGTTCTATCGTTCAGGATGGGCATGGTAGTTTGCCCCTGTTGGCAGAATCGCGCAGGAGTTTTATTATTGTCAAATTACTCAATATCGCCGTTGGGTTCCTGATTGGCCTTGCAGGATTGAGTTTGGGAATTTGAAAAGCATTATATTTGTAAAAAATAAAAGGAACATCACTATGAAAACCATACTTATTCCGGTAGATTTCTCCGAAGGCAGTTTACATTCATGCCGCTATGCCCTTGCCCTTGCCGGCAGCCAAAACGTTACTTTTCATCTTTTTCATATTTACAACGACCAGGTTATGCTGCCCGATGCCGGTATGCCGGAGAGCATGGAAAGTGATGGCTTTTTTAATGCCGATATTATTCAGGCTTTAAAAGAGCAGGCAGAAAACCAAATGAAACAGCTAAAGCAAGAGGTGAAAAAGCTGATAAAAGATGCCGGCTCTCCCATCAAGGTAACAGCTTCACTTCAGGGCGGCGACCCGCGATGGGAAATCACGGAAGTCTGTGAAGAACAGAAACCGGACCTGGTCATTATGGGTACCCGCGGACTGGGCAAAAAAGGTTTTCTGGAAGGAAGCATGGCTGCAAAAATTATGGCCAAAGCACCCGTACCCGTTCTTGCCGTACCGGAAAATTATGCTGATTTTCAACTTGGCAACATCATGTATCCCACCCATTTTAACAAGCTGGATATCCACGCCTTGCAGCAACTTTTTACACTTCTGAGCCATTTGTCGTTTCAGGTGCATGTTTGCCACTTTCATTTGGAGAAAAAGGATGAAGAAGCTTCTGTATTGATGAAAGAGCTGGAAAAAGCTTTTGAAAAAGAAAAAAGCGAAGGAAAGATCTCTTTCCACCTTGAGGAAGCCCCCGACAAAGAGGAAGCCCTCAAAACTTTTGTGGAAAGCCATCACATCGATCTGGTTACATTCCTGCCGGAGAAAAAACATCCTTTTAAATACCTTTTCTCTTCCCACCATTTGCGCAAAAAAGATTTCTTTAAACTGGAGCTGCCGTTGATGGCTATGAACGAATAGTAACGGATGACTCTGCCACACGTGGTGTCTGAAAAGTTAAGTTCACGCAAAGCACGCTAAATCTTTGCGCAAAACACGCAAAGAATAATTTGTTGTAGTTTAATGTTTTGTGTTCTTTGCGGATTCCGAATAAAAAAATCCCCTGACAGAAAACCGTCAGGGGATTTTTTAAAGAAAAGTCATTGGTTATTTTAGAATAACCATCCGTTTTGTTGTGCTCATTCCATCCACTTCCAGCCGGTAGAAATAGATACCGGGCTGCAACGATGAGCCATCAAAGGTTACTTTATGGTTCCCTGCATTCAGCGTGCCCGAAACCGGCTCGGCAATTTTTTGTCCCAGACTGTTATAAATCACAAGATGAACATTGGATTTTTTATCCAACTTAAACGGAATATGTGTTTGTGCCGTAAACGGGTTGGGGTAATTTTGCGAGAGCAACCGGTCGATGATGGCCTGATGATTGCCAATACCTGTGGTTTTATTGACAATAGTAACCTTTCGGGAGTCGCCGGCATCTGTTTGGCAATAATACTTACCGGCATAATCTTCATCGGCATGTAAATAATACCTTGAACCGGTGGCGCCGGAAATAGCCTGGCCATCTTTGTACCACTGGTAAGAACCGGCACCATTCACATTCGCATTTATCCGAAACAAAGTAAAAGTGAAAGGCCCGTTAATTTCTATTAATTCATCCGATGTTCCATATTCTAATTTGGTACTATAGGTATCCCAGGCTCCATTGTTTACAATATCCCCATAAGGATAAAGCGTATAACTGGCCTTAACAAGCACTGTACCGTTATTCAAAATATTTCCATAAATTTTTAAATTGTTACTGCTGGTTGAAATATTATAAAGTGTATCTCCGCTATTAATAGTCAGATTATTACAAGCATGTCCGTAACCATCCAAGATAACGTTTCCATCAATAACAACATCATTTGTGTCCACAGGAATGATTCCGCCAATCCATGTGGAGGTATCTTTCCAGTAGCCACCGGATGAGGTCGAGGTAATTTGTCCAAAAGACAACACTGCTGATAACAGCAGCATACATAACATTATAAAATTTTTCATTTTATCACTTATTAATGTTCAATCCTTTTTCCGAAAATTCCTTTTTCCAGGTTGTAAAGCGGAGCAATTTGCTTATCAGCAGCTGCAGTTTGCGACACCTGGTTCATGTAATCCTTTCCTTTTTTCCCGGCACCACTTTCTTTTCCCTTGTTAAAATTATATTCGGGGCTTATATACAAAAAGAGAAGTAAGGTTGCCGGATTGCCTTTTACCAGGCTATTTACTTCCACTTTATTCCCCTCCTTGTCAACAGCCTGAAACGCATACAATTCTTTTCCAATCAGGTGTGAAGTGGTTTTCGATTTTTTGGGCGGTTTCATGGTCTCCCCTTTTTTCACCAGCGATTTCATCAAGTCGCCAAAAGATTCTGTTTCCCAACTTCGCTTCATTTTATTGAAGCCCACCATAAATTGGGTCTTATTGTTAAAATAAATATCGTTTGTGCCAATCAACTCGGCATTCACACGCCCGTTTTTATCAAAAATGTAAGAGGTCCCTGAACTAATATGCTTTTCGACCAAAATAGCAGGTTCTCCTGTATAATCCTGAAAAACTTCAGCATGTGAGGTAGCCCCCACTCCCAATGCCGATGACCATGCATTCTTGTTTGTGTTTTTAGAAGCTTTTCCGTAAATCCCACCATTTTTACTCAGCTTAATATCGGGTAAATAGTAAAAATGCAGATTAGAAAATTTGGCCTCATCAAAAGTAGGATTCTTAGGCCCTAAAACGACTACCATCACTTTCACTTTGGGTTTGTACTTCATTTGGCCAAATGCCATACTTACGGTCAATACCGCTACCAATAACATCGAAATTTTTTGCATTGTTTTCATTTTTATAAGTATTTGAATTATAACTGTTTTCTTTTATCAACGGTCCTTCCCGGGTACAGGCTTCCGCACTTTGTACAAAAGCTGGCATAAGGTGTTGTAATCGGTTCGCCACACTCAGGGCAACTGTCGATGAGTTTTTCACCACAGTAAGGGCAATAAACATTCGTCTCCTCTTTTGTGCAGAAAAAATTACAACCCGGGCAAATTTTAAATTCATGGTTCTGTTTTCCCATATCCTCTTTTGTCTTGTTTCCCTCTCTGTTGCCAAGGAACGTGCCACAAACCGGAACTGCTTGTTATTTAGTTTTTTTACTTACTTTTGAAGCGTTGGACAACCCCCAACTATAGAAAAGTATTTCTACAATGAGGAAGCGTCTGTCCACAGCCTGTTAAAGCCTGATTTGATGAAAAGAAGCCTTAAAATATTTATCCTTTTGCTGTTCATTGTTTTTTCAAACAGTATGGCAGCAAGGGTAAAATGGGAACCTGTAAAAGTTCCCGCCCGGGCTAAATTGATTATAGGTGGAAACTCATTGACCAATTTCTGGATACTGGACGAAGAAAACAACATTCTCCATAATGTGCGGGGCAAATGGACTGTTTTTCCGTTGAATAAGCTTTTTTCCGTTGCCCGTTTCCGGAGTTATCTTCCCCTGCTTGTTGAGGAGAACCGGTTGATTATTTTTCTGACAGACACGGACTGGAAGACGCATATTGCCGAAATACGGAACGGAAAAATTATCCACTACGCATTGGTTACAAATGCCCCGTTGGACAGAATCACCAGGGTTTCCCAAACTTTATATGCTACGGGAAATTTTGGCATTATTTTGAAATTGCAGGATGGACATTGGATACGGTTGTCCTCGCCCATTCATTCACATATCCATTCGGCTGCAGCAGACAAAATGGGAACCCTGTGGCTTGGGACAAACAACGAAGGCGTATGGTCATGGAACGGAAAAGAGTTTCACCAATTTAATCGTCCGGATGAAATCACAAAGGTGGCTGTCAGCGGGATGAAAATTATCCGCGACACGCTCTACATTAACACCGCTAAAGGGGTTCCCTATAAATTGTATCATGGAGTTTTCCATCCTGTCCCTCCGCAACGTACACCTTTTACAGGTACTGCAAAGCTTATGCACAATGGCTATTACAAAATTGTTTCCCATAATGGCAAAGTACGCTACATACCCTATCTCTATAAAATCAAATCGTTTAAAGAGCTTCGTAACGGCCATGCACTGTTACTTAACCGAAGTCATCAGCTGTTTTACGACCATCAGGTAACCGGAAATTTCTTTCTTGACTTTGCCTCCCGGCTGGGGCTTGAGGGGCCAAAATACGCCTATATGCCTATTAATACCGAACCGGAAGTCGCCAAAAACTCCTTATATCTCAAATTACATCCCGGCATTATTTTCTCAGACTTCAACAATGACTTTTACCCGGATATTTTGTTGTTTAATGTTTCCGATGAGCGGCATCCGTACCTGTATTTAAATAACCAGGGCCAATATTTCAACAATTTTGCAGGCCCGCTCGGGCTGAACAAATTCACGTTTAACGGCTTTTTTTCCTATGCTTTTGATTTGAATGGCGACAATGTTCCCGAAATAATTTCTCCGGATTACAGAAAGAACAATTATTTTTTAAATATCCTTGAAAAAACGGCTGGAAAATATCAACTTTCGGCTTCTATCCCCATGCCCAAAGAATATGCCGTAAACCCACTGCAATATTTGAGTTTCACCGATATTGACCGCGATGGCGATTTGGACATGGCCCTTGTTTTTGGATACAGCGTATGGGGAAATGGAAGCATTATCTTCCTGAAAAACAATGGATACGGTAACTTTAGCGTACCGGATACTACACTGGCAAATATTTTCAGGGGATGGAACGTACAAACTATTTTCGCCGATTTTAACAACGATGGATGGGATGATATGGCTGTTTGCAGAAACTGGGGGGCAAACGTTATTTATTTTCAGGACAATAACGCTGGATGGACAGCCCGCCGGTTACCAACGCCAAAGAATTTTCGTTCCCAGCAACGAAAATCAGGGATGGTGGCTTTTGATTATGACAACGACGGAGACCTTGACCTGGTTATGCTTGCCGAACAACCGTTTATCCGGATTTTACAAAATGATGGCCAGGGAAATTTCACAGATATTACAGGAAAATCAGGGCTGAATGTTTTAAATACAGGTAAAAAGAGGGGGCAGATCACAGCAGGAGACTTTGACAATAATGGCTTTATCGACTTGTTTATTGCTGTGCATACTGAAAACAGGTGGAAAAACTGCCTCTTTCTAAATGATTCTTCCCACAGGTTTGTGGACGGGTCAAAAAATATGGGCATAGCAAACGGGAAGGTTGAGTTTGTGGCTACGGGAGACATAGACAACGATGGCGATTTAGACCTTTATGGATTCCGGCAGGGAAGCAATATGCTTTGGCTCAATAATTTAGATAGCAATAACTATCTTCGTTTCCGGCTTACCGGTATAAAATCGAACAGTGCTGCCATAGGTACCAAAATCTGGCTTTATGAGGCCGGGCATCTCGGCAACAGCCACTATTTGTCCGGTTACCGGCAAACAGGGAGCAAACTTACCGGATGGGGTTACCAGAACGAACGCATTGTTCATTTTGGTGTAAACAGCAAAAAAAAGTATGATGCCCGGATTGTCTTTCCTGCAGGAAAAACAAAAATCCTGAGAAACCTTTTGCCCGGGAGAACCCTTCACGTAACCGAAATATCAGCTCCGGTTTCCTGGTTTTACCTTGCCGACAACAAAGCCTATATTTTGCTCAGGGACAAAGAATTTCTCTCTTATCTCATTGTCATTTTGCTGGGATTGTTTTTTTTAATGTTCACCATTCAATACGGCACGGAGAAATTCCGGTGGGATGTACGGTTAACAACCATCATCGTCTCACTGAACCTCATAATCTTCGCTATTTTGCTTTTGGTGTTAAACCGGGATGGAACGGGCCTGAAATATTATCTTCCCCTCGCTGTGATCTTTTCCGGCTCTTTCGGTCCCCTGGGATTTTTCCTCTGGATAAAAAGGTTTTCCGGCCTTAAATCGGAAAAAGAAAATGATTATGCCCTGTTTCAGGCTTTGCAGAATTTTGCCCACGGTGCCTGGGCCGCCAGCAACCTCAACAGCCTGCAACTCTTTTTCGAAAACATGTCGGTGGATGACCTGCGCGACAAAGACTTTCTTCAACCTTTTGAGAAAAGGAAAGAAACCTTTTTCAGCCTTACACTTCCGGTCATTAACGAAATCATTTCCATCAGCGAGAAAAGCAACAAAAACCGGGAACTGTTGCCCGAAATCATAAAGAACAAGAACGGGATGATCAGGTTCCTCTCCTCCGATTTTTCCCAAATGGGGCCATTGGACAAAACATATCTGACGACCGCCATAATGAAGCTCAGGGAGGCCCTTTCGTTGCTCAAAAACGTAATCTTTGCCGGCCATTCGTGTTACCCGTCCCTCATCCTCAACAACCTGCGCGAAGAGTTGGAAAACCTGGCCACATCCCATAACATTGAATTGAAAACCATTGATTTACTTTCCGGCGAAAATGCTGCGTTAATGGATGCCGTGGCATTGGCCAATATTTTGGACAACTGCATCCGAAACGCGGTGAAAGCTATGGGGAAAAACCCGGAGAAAAGATTGATAATCAAATTACTGAAAGACGACCCGCGCATTTTTATCGAAATTACCGACAACGGCAAAGGTATTCCGGAAGAAGAGCAGGAGAAAATTTTTGAGAATGGCTATTCCTCTACACACAGCACAGGTTACGGGCTTTTTTATGCCAAAGAGACCCTTAAAAAATATGGCGGGCGGATTTATGTCAAGACCAGCGTCCCCCATCAACGGACAACTTTCGTCATTGAATTACAAAAAGGAAGCAAAAAATGAAACGAATCATCTTGATTATTGACGATGATGTCAACTACACGGCAGATTTAAAACTGTTGTTGAAAAAGGATTTCCAAACGGTTTCGGCAGAAAACATCCGGCAGGGTATTGCCCTTTTACGAAAACAGGCCCCCGACCTGATCCTGCTGGACCTCATGCTGAAAAACGGTGAGAGCGGCCTATCGGCCATCGACCTCATCAAAATGGAAGACGAAAACGTGCCCATCATTATGATTACCGATTACAGCTCGGTGGAAACGGCCATAAAAGCCATTAAAAAAGGAGCGTATGATTACCTTTCCAAAACAACGCGGATTTCGGAACTAAAAATTCAAATGGAGAAAGCCCTGGAACACCGGCTCATCAAGCTTCGGGCAAAAACATTGGAAGAGGAGGTGGAAAAATCTTTTAAGGAGTTGATTGGCGAAACGCCCATTATGCAACGGCTCAGGGAACAAATCAGGCTTTTTGCCAACAACAGCAGCACCGTTTTGGTTTATGGGGAAAGTGGTACAGGCAAAGAATTGGTAACACGCCAAATCCATCAGCTCAGCGACCGGGCGGACAAGCCGTTTATTGCCGTAAACTGTGCAGCCATTCCCAAAGAGCTGTTGGAAAGCGAACTTTTCGGGCACGAAAAAGGGGCTTTTACCGGTGCCGATTCGCGGAGACCGGGAAAATTTGAGCTGGCAGGCGAAGGCACCCTTTTTCTGGATGAAATCGGTGAACTGGACCAGCGGGCACAAGTTGCCCTGCTCAGGGTATTGCAGGAAAAAGAGTTTCACCGTGTGGGAGGTGCCAACCTTATAAAAACCAATGCCCGTGTAATTGCTGCCACCAACCGGAAGCTGGAAACGCTGGTGCAACAGGGACAATTCAGGGAAGATTTGTATTACCGGCTGGAAATCCTGCGTATCGATGTTCCCCCTTTGCGGGAAAGAAAAGCCGATATCCCCCTGCTGGTCAGGCATTTTACAAAAACGGCTTCCATAGAGGCCAAGTTACCGCTCAAAAATTTTGCCGAAGAATCTTTAAAGCTGTTGCAGCATTACGACTGGCCCGGAAATGTGAGGGAACTTTATAATTTTGTGATGCGGGCCGTGGTGCTTTCGCAAAGCTCTGATGAGATTGTCCTCAACATCCCCGACAGGCAACGGTTGGGCGACATCAATTTCTTTGATGATACCCTCCCCATAATGGAAACCTGGGATGAGATGATTGAAGTACGCAAAAAAGCTGCCGACAGTGCCTCGCGCCAGATAGAGAGATATTTTATTGAAACCATCCTGAAAAAGTATGACCATAATATTACCCGGGCAGCCCACGAATTAAACATTGACAGAACAACATTGCACAAAACAATAAAACGAGTGAAAGAAGGAAAGGAAAATAAGAATGGTTAAGGTTAAAAGTTTAGCGGCTTTTTTGTTGTTGCTGGTAATTTTCCTGGGAAGTTGTATAAAATGTAAGCTTCCCACTCCTGAATTTTTACCGCCACCCGTTACGGACGATGGATGGCAGGTCTCCTCCCTGTCAGCCCAGCAAATCGATGTTTCGAAGATCGCCCGGATAGACAACATCCTGAAAAATGACACTTCATTTTCCAATATTCACACCCTTACCATTGTCCGGAATGGTTATTTGATATTTGATGAATTTTACCACGCCGGGCCTTTTGGTTACCACAAAGGCGACCTCACCACCATGCAATCGGTAACCAAAAGTTTTACCTCGCTGGTAGCAGGTATTGCCATCAACCACGGATTGATAAAGGATGTAAACCAAACCGCCCAATCCCTTTTGCCAAAGCTAACAACCATAAACTGGTCATCCGGCAAAGATAAAATTACAATCAGGCACATTCTGACCATGTCGGCCGGATTTGCCGGAAACGAGCACAGCGACAGCCTGCTGCCGGCACACTTTGCAAGATACATGTTTTCAAAACCGCTGGCTCATACGCCCGGCACCGTTTTCGACTACCGCACAGCCCTCACCAATACGCTGGGCGATATGTTGACTACGGCCCTTCTCCCGTTGCACCTCAGCCTCAAAAAATTTATGGACAGCCTGCTTTTTCAACCGCTGGACATAAAAAAATATCAATGGTTTTATACCGACAAAGTGGGTGAACCCGAACTGGGGGGCGGCCTTTTTCTGGCACCACGCGACATGGCCAAACTGGGGCAACTGGTTTTAAGCCATGGCAGATGGAATAACCGACAGATTGTTCCTGCAAAATGGATGAATGAGGCAACGCGGGAATATTTTCATTTTAACCCGCGCTATTGGGGCGAATTGGATGGCTACGGCTATTTGTTTTGGCATCGGGCACTTGTTTCCAACGGAAAAACTTTCCAGGCCGTTATTGCTTTGGGATATGGCGGGCAGTATGTGGTCATCATTCCTTCGTTACAGGTTGTCATTGCCATAACCTCCTGGTTTCCGGAAGATAAAAACTGGCAACGTCCGCTCCTGTTTATCGAAGACTATCTCCTTCCGGCTATTAACCCTGCTTAAGCATCCGTTTAAACGCAACATCATAGGCTTTTACAATGCGGTATCCTTCATCATACAGCAGGGTAAATTGAGGCCCGTTTTGTAAAGCTTTCTGAAGTTGGAACGTAGTACTGTCAGCATCCAAAGCACTGAAAACCGGTGCTTTTTGTCCCGTACTTAAACCGTTAGCCTGCTCCACACTTTTTATCTCCTGGCTTTTTACCCCGGAAGTTGCAAAAAGCAACAGTAGTATGATGATTAGATTTTTCATGTTTGTCCTTTCTTAATTTTAAAAATTAGACGACACCGGAAAACGAACCTTACAAAGAAAAAAACAGAACATTTCCTTTTCTCTTACCTTTGCACCTTAAAAAATAACATGGCTACAATCCTTTCCATAGAAAAATTTCTTCCCATGACTGACAAACTGCCACTGGTGGATGTACGTTCACCGGCCGAGTTTGAACATGGGCACATCCCCGGAGCTGTAAACATGCCGCTTTTCAACAATGACGAACGGGCCATTGTGGGGATTGGCTACAAAAAGGGGGGCAAGGAACATGCGGTACAACTGGGACTGGAAATTGTGGGGCCCAAGCTGGCCGGTTTTGTGAAACAAGCCAAAAGGCTGGCACCAAAGAAAGAAATCCTGGTACATTGCTGGCGTGGTGGCATGCGCTCGGGAAGCATGGCCTGGCTTTTTGAAACCGCCGGCATGAAAGCCTATACGCTGGAAGGCGGTTACAAAGCTTACCGCCGGTTTATCCGGGAACAATTTTCCCATCCGGTAAAAATGTGGGTACTGGGTGGTTATACGGGAAGCGGGAAAACCGATATTTTAAAAGTATTGGAAAAACAAGGCGAACAGTTTCTGGATATTGAAGCCATTGCCCATCACAAAGGTTCGGTTTTCGGCCCGCTGGGACAGGAACCCCAACCCACCAACGAACAGTTTGAAAATAATCTGGCCGATGCCTGGCGAAAATTTGATTTTTCGCAACCTGTTTGGACAGAAGACGAAAGCCGGCAACTGGGAAAATGTGCGTTGCCCGATCCGCTGTTTTTACAATTACGGAAAGCCCCGTTGATTAAAATCATGGTTCCCAAACCCGAACGGGAAAAACGGCTGGTGAAAGAGTACGGTACTTTTACAAAAGAAGAACTGGCCGAGCAACTGGTAAAAATCAGGGAACGGCTGGGAGGACAATATCTGAAAGAAGCCCTCAAAGAGTTGGAAAACGGCAAGCTGCAAACCGTGGCAGGACTGACTTTACGTTATTACGACAAAGCCTATGCCCACGGTGCTTCGCAACGCCCGCAGGAAAATGTTTTTGAGCTGGTTCTGGAAAAAGATAAGCCGGAAGAAAATGCAAAAGTCATTTTGGAGTTTGTGAAATCCTGATAATTTTTATAAAAAGCCGAATGGAATATTTTTTGTATTTTTGAATAACCAAGAACTATGCTGAAAAAAGAAAAAATATTAGAAATTCTCAAGTTAGAGAAAACAACATTAACCCGGATTGGAGTTAAAGATATTGGCTTGTTTGGTTCTTTTGTTAAAGATTCCCAGCACAAAGAGAGTGACATCGATTTGCTGGTTGATTTCTTTGAAGATAAAGAAACCTTCGATAACTTAATGGCCGTTTACGATATTCTTGAAAAAGCTTTCCGTGGTTACAAAGTTGAGATTGTAACAAAAAACGGATTAAGCAAACACATTGGTTCGTATATCCTAAAAGAAACGAAATATGTCTAAACATTACACCGAACTGCTCCGACACATTCTTGACGAATGCGATTATATCCTTTCGTTGTGGGTAATGCAATAAAGAGAAGAATATGCAAATAAACAATAATATAAATATTGATTTTGATTCCATCCCAATTGAAGAATTTTGGAACACGGGAGATGTGAAAGAAAATAAAATGCATAGAATACACTCTTATCCTGCAAAATTTCCTGCGTTTATTACAAATAAAGCGATTGATTATGCTGAAAATTATGGGTTGAAAGTTGATTGGGTTGGAGACATGTTTTGCGGTTGCGGTACTACAGCTTTTGAAGCAACAAGAAACGGTAAAAATTTTTGGGGCAGTGATATAAATCCTGTTGCCACTTTGATTGCAAAAACGAAAAGCCAAGTATATAAAGATTCTACTTTAAATAAGTATTATGACATAATATTAAATAACTATCGCAAAAAGAATGTTAGCAAGAATGATTTATTAGAAACTAATGAAAGAATTAAATATTGGTTTAAAGAAGAGCAAATAATAAATTTATTAAAACTGAAATATTCAATTTATCAGAGCATTCCACAGAAAAGTAAATATTTAAACTTCTTTCTCACTGCATTCTCCAATATATTAAAACCTACTTCTATGTGGCTTACAAAATCTATCAAGCCTCAACTTGACCCTAACAAAAAACCTGCTAATGTTCTTACTAATTTTTCAAGACAATTTGATATAATGAGATTGGCAAATCAAGAAAACGACAATAATAAATCACAAGTAAGAATTGAAAACATTAACTTTTTAAATAAAAAAATCAAAAAACCATTTGCAGATCTTATCGTCACGAGTCCTCCCTATGTAACTTCATACGAATATGCTGATTTACATCAATTATCTACCTTGTGGTTGGATTTTACTAATGACTATAAAACACTAAGAGAAGGTTCTATTGGTAGTTTGTATCACAATACTGATTTTATAAAAGATGCCAAGCAATTGAACAAAACTGGTGAAGATATAGTATTTAGACTGTACAATAAAGATAAGCGAAAAGCAAGGTCAGCAGCGAAATATTTTGTTGATATGCAAAATACTATTGTGAAATCTTACAATATGCTTAATAATAATGGGATTGCTCTTTTTGTTATAGGAAATACCGAATATAAGAGTGTTAAAATTAATAATGCCAAACACCTTGTAGAATGTATGATTAATACAGGATTTACCGATATTGAGATAACTAAGCGCAAAATTTCCAATAAAATATTAACGCCATATCGTGATAAAAATGGTAAATTCACAACTGATAAAAGTAGCCGTAAGGTTTATGCAGAAGAATTTATTGTAATAGGAAAAAAAGAATAATGGATAAAAAGACTTTTAAAATAAGACCTTATGCCAGGCTATTAACAATGCTTGGTGAGCAGTTAATCAAAAATGAACAGATTGCATTAACGGAATTAATAAAAAATTCTTATGATGCTGATTCTAATTGGGTAAAAGTGTGTTTCGAGAACTTTGGAGACAATTTTGAAATAAAAGAAGATTCTAAAATTGTTATCAGGGACAATGGAACAGGGATGACTCTGGAAACAATTGAAAAAAGCTGGATGAACCCAGCTACCCCGAATAAATTCAAAGGAAAAGGGGAAACATTTACTACAAAAAAGGGAAGAATTGTTCAAGGAGAAAAAGGCATTGGTCGCTTTGCAATATTGAAATTAGGAAATAAAATACTTATTACAACCCGCCCTGAAAGTTCGAATGAAGAATATGAGATAAATTATGACCTTTCAGCCTATGATGAGAATTTTTTAACTAAAAATCAGAAAGAAAAAGAGCTTTTTATCGATGACATTAATATTGAAGTCAAAATAAATGCACCGCAAAAATTACTTAATCAGGAATTAGAAGTTGAGCACAAGAAAGTAAATCAAAATAATAAAGGAACTATTATCGAAATTACCGGCTTAAAAGGGAAATGGTCTCGAAAAAAAGTTGAGAATATCTATAAGGATATTCAGAAACTTCAATCAATTTTTGATAAAATTTTTCACACCGAGAAAAGTAAAGATAAATTCGATGTTGGTTTTTACATAAACCGTGAAAGGTTAACACTATCCGAGAATTATTTAGATAAACTATCAGGATTATTGGAAAATAAAGCGGTTTTCAAAATTGAGGGTAGTTTCAACAATACGGAGTTTGATTATACAGAAAATGGTATTCCCAAATTATTAAGCATAAATGATTCTCATTTTAAAGGAATTAAATTATTTAAAGAAAATTTTTGTAAAAAAACTTATGACCAAAAGAAAAAAAAGGAGGAGTGTACAGATGAATACAGATTACCTGAATGCGGTAATTTTTCCTTTAATTTTTATATTTTCGATTTTGGTAAAAATGCTCCACTCAAATATCAATTAGATAGAAATGATAGAGAATTAATAAGAGAACATCGAATATATTTATATAGAGATGATATAAGAGTTTATCCATACGGAAATAAAGATGACGATTGGCTACAAATAGATAAGCTAAGAGGTTTAGAAAGAGCAAGTTATTTTTTTAGTAATGACCAAATTATCGGTGTCGTTAAAATCTCAAAAAAAGATAATCCAGATTTAATAGATAAAACAAATAGAGAAGGATTAATTGATGAAGGAAATGCTCCACAAGATTTCATTGTTTTAATCCAATCATTTCTTTCCTATTACCGCCAAAAACAGTTTAAGCAATATTTAATTAACTATAAAAAAAACAAAAAGGAACAAGATGTCTTTAAAACTAAGGAAATAGAAAGACAACTTGAAGAAATTAAAGAAAATTTTAAGAATAACAAGGCTGTTGTAAATGCAGTAAATAACCTTTCAAAAACCTATAAACTTGAACGAAATTATTTAGTAAAAAGAGTTGAGACAACAGAAGAATTAGCAAGCATCGGATTGTCTGTTGAGGTTGCTTCACACGATATGATGTCAATGCTTTCCAAAGGAATCTTGGGGATTGATGATTTAGTAAAAGATTTAATGAATAATACAAAATCAACACAAGAAGCCGTAGATGAACTTCATAAATTACGTGGCATATTCTCTTTTGTGGAATCACAAATGAAAGACATTCAGGTAATGTTTAAATCAACTAAACAACGAAGAAGGGATATCAGAGTTTCAGAAGTTCTTGAAAAAGTTATTAAAATTTATAAAAATATTTTAAGTCGTAGCAAAATAAAAGTGAAAGTTAATAAGATTGGTTCACCATTAATTGCCAAATGCACCGATGCCATTTTATTACAACTTTTAATTAACCTGTTTGACAATGCCATTTATTGGTTAAGCACCTTAAACATAAAAGATAAGACAATTTTAATAACGCTTGATGGCAATGCAGGTAAATTAATTTTCTCTGACAATGGTCCCGGTGTAAACAAAGAAGATGTACCTTACATTTTTGAACCATTTTATTCAGGAAAAGGAGAAGAAGGTAGGGGGCTTGGTTTATACATAGCTCGTCAACTTCTTGAAAGAATAGATTATGCAATATGGTTAGCAGACATAAATTCTGAAAAAATATTGTCCGGTGCCAATTTCGTTGTAAGTTTTGTTAAAGAGGATTAATTATGGATATAAAGAAATTATTCGAAGGTGTAGCTGTAGTTATTGATGACAATATTAATAAACCGGAAAGTAATGATTTAATATTGAGAATTGTTGAGAAATTAGAAAATAAAATACCTTTATTAACCTTTGAAGATATTCCTGAAAACAAAATAATAAACAATTTTAGCAATATTTCTTTTATTTTACTTGATTGGGAGTTGTTTGATAATAATTTACAAGGGACAAGTGCTGCAGAGAGTGAAATTGATAGGAATTTTAGATTTATTAGAAAATTGAGAAAAATTACTTTCTCTCCAATATTTATCTTTAGTAACGAAACTCCTGATGAAATCATTAGGCAACTTAATGATAAAAATTTATATAATAGTGAAAGGAACAATTATATTTTTGTAAAAAGAAAACAAGAATTATTTACTCGGAATAACTCTTTCAAGATGTTTGGTGTTATAAAAAGTTGGTTAGAAAAAACGCCGTCTATCTATGTACTTAAAGAATGGGAAAAGTCATTAAATGAAGCTAAAAACAAGCTGTTTTGGGATTTTTACAATATCAATCACAAATGGCCGTCTGTTTTACAAAAAACATTCACAAAAGATGGCTCTGATGTAAACTATGAACTCGGAAATTTCATTTTCAAAAATATAATGGCAAGAACTGAACCCATTAAATTTGATGAAGATATTTTAAAATTAGAAGATAATGATTTATCAAAAGAAGAGATAAGAAAAGTTTTAGAAGCAGAAAGATTTATAAAAAATGATTCATTACCGCATATGCCGTTTACTGGTGATTTGTATAGATATAGAGCGGATGGTGAAAATGAAGATAGATACTACTTGAATATACGTCCAGAATGTGACATAGCAAGAAAATCGAACCCTGAAATATATTGTTTGAAAGGCAGGATCGTAAATGAAAATGATATAAATCCTAATGAGCCAAGTGATAATGAAATAAGATTTATCGAGGGGGCATTTATCGAACGGATAAATAAGATTTATTTACCCTTTATTCTTTCGGGAAAGATTTTAGAATTTTCATTAAATGACATAAAAATTAAAAAATGGAATACCTTGAAAGATGATAGAATGGGTAGAATTTTACCGCCATATATCACTGCTATACAGCAAAAATATGCATTTTACTTACATAGACAAGGATTACCGGCAATACCGGAAAAAGCGATAAAAGATGAATGATTCATTACCCGCATTAAAAAATATAGTGCATTTGGCAGATAGTGCCAAAAACAAATATGATAACTATAAATAAACATGGTGCAAAACCGAAAAATTAGGTGTTATGGCAGGAATGCGTGACAAACTCATTCATGATTATTTTGGTATCAATTATTCCATTGTTTGGGATGTTATCAAAAATAAAATCCCAGAAGTGTCAACTCAGATAAAAAAAGTATTGGAAAACAATTGATCTTTTATGCAAGAACCCATCTATCTCGACTATAACGCCACCACGCCCATAGTGCCGGAGGTGGCAGCGGCCATGCGGCCTTATCTGGAATCTTATTTCGGCAACCCGTCCAGCGTGCATGCCTACGGCGTAAAAACCAAAATGGCCGTGGAGAAAGCCCGCCGGCAGGTGGCGGAACTCATCCATTGCGAACCTTCCGAGGTTATTTTTACCAGCGGCGGGACCGAGTCGAACAACTACGCCATCAAAGGCATTGCGCTGGCCAACCGGCACAAGGGCAACCACATCATCACTTCGGCGGTGGAACATCCGGCTGTGTTTGAAGTATGCCGTTACCTTGAAACACAGGGATTTGAAGTAACCACGGTGCCGGTGGACGAATTTGGCATCATTAAAATGGACGAACTGGAAAAAGCCCTACGCCCCGAAACCATTTTAATCACAGTAATGCACGCCAACAACGAAGTGGGCAGCATCCAGCCGGTGGAAGAAATCGGAAAGATTGCCCGCGAAAAAAGGATATTCTTCCACAGCGATGCAGCCCAGTCGCTGGGGAAAATCGCGGTGGACGTGCAGGAGATAGGCGTGGACCTGCTCAGCATAGCCGGGCACAAGTTGTATGCCCCCAAAGGCATTGGTGCTTTGTTCATCCGCAACGGCGTGCATTTGGAAAAACTGATACACGGTGCCGACCACGAGCAAAACCTGCGGGCGGGTACCGAAAACGTGCTGGAGATCGTCGGGGTAGGAAAAGCCTGTGAAATTGCCAAAGAGCATCTGGACGAAAACAGGGAACACTACCGCAAAACGCGGGATTATCTGCACCGGCTTTTGCAGGAAGCCCTGCCCGGCATCAAGCTGAACGGGCATCCCGAAAAGCGGCTGCCCAACACGCTGAGCCTCTCCTTTCCGCGGGTGGAGGCCAACACGCTGCTCGACCGGCTGGAGGGCGTAGCTGCCAGTGCCGGGGCTGCCTGCCATTCCGAAAGTATTGATGTTTCGGCAGTTTTAGAAGCCATGCTGGTGCCGCTGGATTTTGCCATGGGCACCATCCGATTTTCTACCGGCCGTAACCTCACCATGGATGAGGTAAAAAAAGCAGCGGAAGAGATTATCCGAACTGTAAAAGCACTCATGCCCAAAGAAGAAAATACAAAAGTTTCCGAAAACATTGACACCAAAGAAATAAAGCTCACGCATTACACCCACGGGCTGGGATGTGCCTGTAAGATACAGCCGCAACATTTGGAAAGCGTGCTCGCCAAACTGAAACCGCTGTTCGACCCGCAGGTTTTGGTGGGAACCGAAACTTCCGATGATGCCACGGTTTATAAAATCAATGAAGAGACGGCCATAGTGCAGACACTGGATTTCTTCACCCCCATTGTGGATGATCCTTATGATTTCGGGGCCATTGCCGCTGCCAACGCACTGAGCGACATTTACGCCATGGGGGCCAAACCGTTGTTTGCGCTGAACATTGTGGGCTTTCCGGAAGACACGCTGCCCATGCAGGTTTTGGAACAAATCCTGAAAGGGGCGCAGGACAAGGCCACCGAAGCCGGCATCGCCATCCTTGGCGGCCACACCATCGAAGACCCCGAACCCAAATACGGCATGGTGGTTACCGGCAGTCTACATCCGGATAAAATCCTGAAAAACGAAGGGGCCGAGCCGGGCGATGTACTTATTTTAACCAAACCTCTGGGTACCGGTATTTTATCAACGGCCATCAAACGCGGCATGGTGGACGAAGAATTACGAAAAGAGGTAACCCGGCTTATGGCCATGCTGAACAAAATTCCGGCAGAGATCATGATGCATTATGACGTGCATGCCTGCACCGATGTTACCGGATTCGGGCTTTTGGGCCACCTGAAAGAGATGAGTGCCGCTTCAAAATGCGATGTGCAAATTGATTTTGAAAAAGTTCCGTTTTTGCGTGAAGTGAAAAACCTTGCCACAGCCGGTGTCATTCCCGGCGGCACCTACAACAACCTGGAGTTTGTCAAAGAGTTTGTGGATTTCGGAAACCATCCGCGCACCAATCAACTGCTTTTGTGCGATGCCCAGACTTCCGGCGGCCTGCTGATTGCCCTGCCGGAAAAGGAAGCCGGAGATTATTTAAAAAAATTAAACAAAGCCGGCATCTCGGAAGCTGTATTCATCGGCCGTTTTACCAACGGAACAAGCGGAAAAATAAGCATAAAACAGGTGCTTTAAACGACTTCAATTTGAAAAATCAAAAGTTCTGGCATAGTTACTGCGAACCATAAACCGATTACAAATTTGTGAAAACAAAGTTTCAATTCTTTTCCCGGAAGTTTTGCACGCTTCCAAAGACATTGAACCTGCGATTAAGAAATTTTATTTATTTTTGCACGGCAAACAAATGTGAGAAGAGTAAAAATTATCCCTCTTACCTGAAAAATTTATACCGTTTGCCTGAAAGCGAAAGCTTTTTTAACTTTAGCAAAAAATCATGGAATACAACACTGCACGTAACCACATGGCTATTCCCGAATATGGCCGTAATATCCAAAAAATGGTCCATTACGTTATGGAAATTGAGGACCGGCAAAAGCGAAACGATGCCGCTAAACGCATTATTCAGATTATGGCCAATATGCACCCGCAAATCAGGGAAGTGAGTGATTATATGCATAAACTGTGGGACCACCTCTATTTTATCTCGGATTTTAAACTGGATGTGGACAGTCCCTATCCCCCTCCCGAAAAGGAAGTTATCCTGAAACGGCCCAATAAACTGGAATACAGCGAAGACCACATTCGTTTTAAACATTATGGCAAACATCTCGAAAAGATGATAAAATATGCTTCCGATATGGAGGAAGGGCCGGAGAAGAAAGAAATTACCCTAATGATTGCCAACCAAATGAAACGGTCTTACCTGAACTGGAACCGCGATTCGGTAAGCGATCACATGATCCTGAGCCAGCTCGAAGAGCTTTCGGGCGGGAAACTGAAACTGGAAGAAGAGGTGCAGCTGATGGCAACGAGTGAGGTGCTTGCCGGTAACCGCAACAGCAAAAAAAGAAAAAATTCTCAGGGAAAAAACAATAACGGCAAAAGAAAAAAATACGGTAGAAAAACTTATTAACAATGGGTTCTTTTAAAATTACGGGGGGAAACAAGCTTCATGGTTCCATTCGTCCTCAGGGAGCAAAAAATGAAGCCCTTCAGATTATCTGTGCCGTCTTGCTGACACCGGAAGCGGTTGTCTTGCACAATGTTCCGGATATTCGCGATGTCAACCGGCTAATCGAGCTACTGAAAGGTTTTCGTGTCAAAATTGAAAAAATAGCCGAAGAAAGTTACCGCTTTCAGGCGGATGACCTTGACCTGGATTACCTTAACAGTGATGACTTTTTTACCAAGGCGACCAGCATCAGGGGGAGCATTATGATTTTAGGGCCTCTGCTGGCACGTTTTGGCAGGGGCGTTATCCCACAGCCCGGTGGGGACAAAATCGGTCGCCGGCGACTTGATACACATTTCAATGGCCTGGAGAAACTCGGCGTTTCCTTTCGTTATGATGATACAGAAAAACGTTACGATGTTACGGCTAACGATTTGAGGGGCAGCGAAATGCTACTGGAAGAAGCTTCCGTTACCGGAACGGCCAACATATTGATGGCTGCCGTGATGGCCAAAGGAAAAACGGTCATTTTCAATGCTGCCTGTGAGCCTTACCTTGTCCAGCTGAGTAAAATGCTGAACCAAATGGGTGCCCGTATTGAAGGTATCGGTTCCAACCTGCTGACGATTCACGGGGTTTCTTCATTGAACGGGACAACGCACACCATGCTGGCCGACATGATTGAAGTAGGCAGTTTTATCGGCATGGCCGCCATGACGCATTCATCCATTACCATTGAAAATGTCAAGCTCGGCGATTTGGGGATGATTCCCAAGGTTTTTCGCCGTTTGGGTATTCTTCTGGAGCAAAAAGGAGAAGATATTTACGTGCCGGCACAGGAACATTACACCATCGAGACGTTTATCGATGGTTCCATTATGACCATTGCCGATGCGCCTTGGCCGGGATTTACGCCCGACCTGATCAGCATTGTCCTTGTGGTAGCTATTCAGGCAAAAGGCAGCGTGCTGATTCACCAGAAGATGTTTGAGAGCCGTTTGTTTTTCGTAGATAAACTCATCGATATGGGCGCGCGGATAATCCTTTGCGACCCGCACCGGGCCACGGTCATTGGCCTTAACGGAAGTCAGCCATTGCGGGGTATCCGCATGAGTTCGCCCGACATTCGTGCCGGCGTTGCACTCCTTATCGCCGCACTGTCTGCCGAAGGGACCAGCATCATCGATAATATCGAACAAATTGACCGCGGTTACCAGAATATTGACGAACGATTACGTGCCCTTGGCGCAGATATCGTCCGTGTTTCCTGAATCCCGGAATAAATTGTCAGTTACCCTGTTCCCGCCTGTCATTATGACCGTAATGAACGCTTGGCAAAAACTTTGTGATAGGCAATCGAAATAACAAAAGCATACAGAAATATGAGCACAAAAAAACAGGATAAAAATATAAAACAGGAAGTGGCAGAAGATGTAACTATTGAGAATCAGCCGGACAAAGAGAAAGAGGCTGTAAGGGAAAAAGCCACGGAACATGCTGCCAAAAAGGAGACCAAAAAAGCCAAGAAGTCTTCTTCTCAAAAAAAGCTGGAGGCACTTCAGGAGAAGTATGATGAGCTGAATGACAAGTATATGCGTCTGTATTCAGAGTTTGACAACTACCGCAAACGGACGGCAAAAGAGCGCATCGAATTACAGAAATCCGCTTCACGCGAGGTGATGCTGGATATCCTTCCCGTGGTGGATGACCTGGAACGTGCCATTCAGGCTTTTGAGGAGCACAAACTCAGCGAAGAGGCCAAAAAAGGAATTGAGTTAATTTACAACAAGCTGATTACTATCCTCAGCCAAAAGGGGCTGAAAGAAATTGAAGCCATGGAGCAGCCTTTTGACACCGACTTCCATGAAGCCATTACCAACATTCCGGCCCCTTCCAAAAAAATGAAAGGCAAAATTATGGATGTCATTCAGAAAGGATATACCCTGAACGGGAAGGTAATCCGTTATGCAAAAGTGGTGGTAGGACAATAAAATTTTTGAAAAAGATATAATTCCGGAAAAGGAAAAAAGAGATGAACAAGCGCGATTATTATGATATACTCGGAGTTTCGAAAGACGCTTCGGCAGCCGAAATAAAAAAAGCTTACCGGAAGATGGCCATCAAATACCATCCTGATAAAAATCCGGACAACAAAGAGGCGGAAGAGATGTTTAAGGAGGCAGCCGAGGCTTACGAAGTGTTGAGCAACCCCGAAAAGCGCAGCCGGTACGACCAGTTTGGCCATGCCGGTGTGGGAGGTGCCGCCGGCAGGGGTGGTTTTTCCGGTGGCGGCATGTCTATGGACGACATCTTCAGCCATTTCGGCGATATCTTCGGTGGCCATTTTGGGTTTGGCGGCAGTTCGTTTGGCGGCAGCCCTTTTGGTGGCGGTGGCGGAAGGCGACACGTCAACAGGGGCTCTAACCTGCGTGTCAGGGTCAGGTTGACATTGGCCGAAATGGCCCACGGCGTAGAGAAGAAAATTAAAATAAAGAAATATGTCCCCTGTCCGGAGTGTCATGGAACCGGCGCGGAAAAAGGTTCGCAGCCTACCACCTGTCCCACATGTCATGGATCCGGCCAGGTAACAAGGGTTACCAATACTTTTTTGGGGCAGATGCAAACTGCATCCACCTGTCCGCAGTGTGGTGGCGAAGGGCACATCATAACCAAAAAATGTACGGTTTGTCAGGGAAATGGCATTGTAAAATCCGAGGAAGTAGTTACCATTAATATCCCGGCTGGTGTAAATGATGGTATGCAGCTGAGCATGAGCGGCAAAGGAAATGCAGCAGCCCGTGGCGGTATTTCAGGTGATTTGATTGTACTGATTGAAGAAATTCCACATCCCGACCTGAAGCGTGATGGCAACAACCTGCTGTATGATTTGTACATCAGCTTTCCTGATGCGGCACTGGGCACGAGCGTGGCTGTCCCTACCGTTGATGGCAAGGCACGTATCAAACTTCCGGCCGGAACACAAGGTGGAAAAGTTTTACGCCTAAAAGGGAAAGGCCTCCCGGATGTGAATGGTTACGGAAAAGGGGATATCCTTGTTAACGTGAACATTTGGACACCGCGCAGCCTGAGCCATGAGGAAAAAAAGATACTGGAGAATCTGAAAAATTCTTCCAATTTTAAACCCAATCCCTCGTCCAAAGACAAAAGTTATTTTGACCGTATGCGGGAATTTTTCTCATAGATTTATGGATAAGCTACGGGTTGTAAATATCAGCAAACGGTTTGAGCATCACCAGGCCCTGGACAAAATCAATATTGATATTCCGCAAGGCTCTATTTACGGGCTGCTTGGCCCCAATGGTGCCGGAAAAACGACGCTCATCCGCATCATCAACATGATTAGTGTTGCCGATGAAGGGGAAGTGTTGCTCGATGGCAAACCCATAAGCCAGCAGGACATCCTCAAGATTGGATATCTGCCCGAAGAACGCGGCCTTTACAAAAAGATGAAAGTGGGCGAGCAGGCTGTATATCTTGCGCGCCTCAAGGGAATGCCGGCGGCAGAAGCCCGTAAAAAGCTAAAATATTGGTTCGGCCGCTTTGAAATCACCGGGTGGTGGAACCGGAAAGTGGAAGAGCTCTCCAAAGGAATGCAGCAGAAAGTCCAGTTTATCGTTACCATTCTGCACGAACCGAAACTGCTGATTTTTGATGAGCCATTCAGTGGCTTTGACCCCATCAACGTCAACCTGCTGAAAGCTGAAATCCTCCACCTGAAAGAAGAGGGGGCCACCATCATTTTCTCTACGCACAACATGGCTTCCGTGGAGGAGCTTTGCGACCATATTGCACTGATTGACAATGGAAAGAAGGTGCTTTCAGGAGAGATAAATGCGGTTAAAGACCATTTTAAGGCCAATATTTTTGAACTGGGGTACCGTTCCCCTTCACAAAAAGAAATTGACCTGCCACAGGAAGCTTTCCGGTTGACAGAAAGCAGCCGGCAGGAAGATCATTTTAGGGTAACCATTAAGCTGCTGAACGGCAGCACGCCCAACGACCTGCTGCAACAGGTTATCCCCCAGGCAGAGGTTACTTCGTTCAGGGAAATACTTCCCACCATCAATGAGATATTTATGCGCGAGGTAAGCTCCGGAAGCCGCAAAACAGGCGCATAACCGGTAGCTTACCTTTCAACATCAGGATATGGAAAAAATTGAAAACATATACGCTTTTTGCGACCGGTGGTGCGAACGTTGCGCTTTCGGTGCACGATGCGAGGCTTTTGCCGCACGCGAAGAAATCCGTAAGCCGGAAAACATGGCCACCGATGATGAAAAAAACCGCCTGTTCTGGGAAAAGCTGGAAAGCAGACTGGACGAAGTGGTGCGTGAGGTCGAAAACAAAGCCGCTGACCGGGGCGTGGACCTCTCTGTTTTCGAAGGCATAAGCACGCGGGCCAAATTCGACCTTTTTCAGCGTAAAGCGGTGAACAACATGGTGCTGAAAGCCGGACGGCTGTACGAAGACAAGGTGGACGATTTCCTCGATGACCGGGCAGCGGCCGGACAAATTGCCATCGACACGCTACAATCCGGCTCTGTTTTTAAAATGACTTCCGGGCCTCTTTCCGGCGATGCCACGCAGGAAGCCAACGACATGCTTGCCGTCGTCATGCGCTACCAGCTGCAACTTTATCTGAAATTATCCCGCGCCTATTACGCCAAAGGGCACGAGGAGCAGGAGAAAACCGAACCCACAGGGCCGAAAGAGTCCGACGGCACAACAAAAGTCGCCCTGTTGCTCATGCATCGTTCTCTCATTGCCTGGAGCCGGTTGCAGAAATATTTCCCGGAACAAACCACCGAAATTGACGAAATGCGCTTCCTGCTCATGCGCATGGGCAACCACCTGAAACAGGAATTCCCGCAGGCCATGAAGTTTGTCCGCCCGGGATTTGATGAATAGATAAATGATTTTTGGGCGGCTGCCGGGTGCTCCACTTTATCCTGCCACGACAAAACCGTGTTTCGCTACGGTGGCTGGCGATCTCCTGCCCCGAAAAGCAGGAGCTGCCATCCACCTGCTTCCCATCGGCTTTGCCATGGCAGGGATGCCGCTGCGCCCCCTGCCGCTTGCGTCTCACATAGAAATACGGGGATGCATTAACACCTGAATGCCTGTTCAAAATCTTTGTGGTTCCTGCAATTTTTTCCTGTTCAATAATGAAAAAATACGTTAACTTTGAAGCCGGTGTTGCTGAACCAGCATAATGACAGCCGATAAAATTTTAATGTAACTTTTCAGGATTATGAAAAATTTATTACGCCTAAGCTTTGCCAGCTTGTTATTCTTTATTGTTTCTTTTTCGGCAAAGGCCTGTTACACAGTTGTTGCCGGCAAAAAAGCCACGGCTGATGGCTCTGTTTTGTTTGCCCACAATGAAGATGATGGCGGCCTGCGCCTCATCAACTTCTGGCAGGTTCCCGAACAAACCCATCCGGAAGGGGAAAGTATACTGCTTACCCATGGCGGACGTATTCCCCAGGTTTCCAGGACATGGGCTTTCAGCTGGATAGAAAGTGTTGACCAGGCGTTTAGCGACTTTTATATGAACGAATGGGGCGTAACTTTGGCGAGCAATGGCTGCGGTTCTAAGGTGAAAGATGCCGAACTCACCGATGGCGGTATTGGCTACATGCTGCGCCGGATTGTTGCCGAAAGGGCAAGGACAGCCCGCGAAGGAGTGGAAATAGCCGGCAGGCTGCTCGATCGTTACGGTTACGCAGCCCATGGCTCCACCGGACGGACACTGGTCATTGCCGACAAAAAGGAAGCCTGGCTGCTGGATATCCTCCCGGGAAAATACTGGGTGGCCGAACGTGTTCCTGATGATGCCGTGGTGCTTCAGCCGAATATTTATGTCATTCGTTCGGTTGACTTTAAAGACACGGCCAATTTCATCACCTCCAAAAAGGATATTCGTGAATATGCCATTCAACATCATTGGTACCACCCAAAAAAAGACAAGATCTTTGATTTTAGTTATATTTTTTCTGAATTCCGTGCACCCCACTTTGCCGAAAGAGGATATGACACCCGGCAGTGGCGCGGACAGGAAATGTTGTCAGGCACAAAAATCAGTACAACACAGGCAAAAGCTTCCGGGCTTCCCTTTTCGGTGAAACCTGCACACAAACTCAAACCGGCAGACCTCATGCGGCTATTGCGCGATCATTATGAAGGAACCATTTACGATGTTACAAAAGACAAAAAGGGAAACCCTAACAGCAGCAGCGAGCGGACAATTTGTTACCGGACAACGCAGTTTTCGCTGGTTGCACAGTTACGGCAGGGGCTGCCAAAAGAGATAGGCCCCGTATTATGGCTCAGCTTTGGCCGTCCGGATGTTAACACCTACGTTCCTTTTTATCCAGTTGCGGGCAAAATACCCGCTTCGTATCATTTTGTGCCGGGCGGAGGAGGCTGGACGCAATCGCTGGCACATCATTTCAACCCGCTTCCCGGGACTTTTACCTATCGGCCCGACCGTGCCTTTTGGGTTTTTAATGATTTGGAAAACATCAGTGGCCTAAACTACTTTAAAAGCATTGGCGAAATACTAAAAGCTTGGGAATCAATGGAGCAGGAAGCTTTTGCCTTGCAGCCGGCCATGGAAAAAACAGCTTTGCAACTTTACAAAACAAACCCGAAAGCAGCCCTGAGCTATTTGCAGAAAACCTCTTTGGTAAGGGCAGCAGCTGCAATGCAAACTGCCCGAAACCTGACAAATGATGTGAAAGGCCGGGTGTACAGGTAGACATTGACCGGATTTTTTGTATTGCTCCCGCTCTTTCAGGTTCACAACCCGAAACGTCGCTCTTTCAGATTTGTAATCTGAAAGCTTGGGGACTAAAGGATTTTTAATCCGCCCTTACCAGCTCATAATCCCTGTTCACCAGCAAATCCGCTTTGTACTCCAACGACTGCACGGCTTTGTGCTCCGCTTCCAATGTCTGCAAGCGGTTTTCGTCCGTTTTTTCCTTGCCGCGGGCAAGCTGGGCTTTTTTGGTTTCGTGGTAAGTCAGCTCAATGAAAACGTGCAGGTCCACCCCCTCGGTGTTGATGGCATAAAGCCCGTCCAGCACCAGCATATCAATGGTTTTAAAATCGGTGGTCAGCGTGTCCACCTGCTCGGTAACCAGGTCCACACAGGGCATGGAGCTGGTACGCCCGGCTTTAAAATCTTCCACGGTTTTTTGTACGCCTTCCCAATCAATCTCGTTGAGGCCCACCACGTTGGCAATGCCGTGTTTTTCGCGCCAGGCACGCCGTTCCAGCGGCAGGGTTTTAAAAAAGTTGTCGAGGTGTATGGGTTTGGCAAAAATGCCATGCTGCCGCAAGGATTTGGCCACCACATGTGTCAGCTCCGATTTCCCCGAACCCGACTCGCCCGAAATGGCCACAATGTATTTCTCTTTTTTGTTTTTCAGGATTTCTTCCACAATGCCGGCCGCCACACGCCGGTGTTTTTCTTCAATTAACAATACGTCTTCTAACATGGTTTTTGTTTTTTTTGGTTTCAATTTTTTGTTTTTCTTTCTTTTTGTTGCGGTGCGGGTACGGGGAATGAATTCCCCATGTGATTGATGCCGTCCGTCTGTTTGCGGGGAATAAATTCCCCGCTACTTGAGAGTCGTCCGCCGTTGGCGGACTTGCAAGCATCCCAGTCCCGCTTCAAGCGGGACGACTCAACCAATTGCCTATGAATTTATTCATAGGCATAGTACACATAGTCATATCATTAAAGCAAATTCTTTTCATCAAACTTCACATTATTTTTTATCAACAACCCCCGGATTTCATCTTCAAACGGCTCATTTTTGTGGTGTTCCTTTTGGTTTTTGATGTACCGAATGGTTTTTTTCAGGTCGTAATGGCTTATGCTGAAAGCACCGTATCCTGCCTGCCATTCAAAGTCTGCCAGTTCCTCAAATGTCCGGCTGAGCCACAACGAGGAGACGGCTTTTACCTTTTTCATTACATCGGCGAGGGTAACGGTTGCCGGCAGGGAAGCCAGAAAGTGAACGTGGTCTTCCATTCCGTTGATGGCTATTGGCCCCACCTCAATTTCCCGCGCCAGGCTGGCCATATAGGCCCACAATCTTTTTTCAACGGCAGGGGTTATGAACGACTTCCGGTTTTTAGTACTGAAAACATAATGAACATAAACCTTTATGTATGTGTTGGCCATGGTTGTTTGTTTTTATAGATAAGTTTTTTTCTTCTTTGCAGGAAAAAATCCCCTGAAATTTAAACTTTTTTGTCTGTTTTTTAGCATGCGGGGAATAAATTCCCCGCTACTTGAGAGCCTTCCCGCCTGCAATGGCAGGACTTGCATACATCCCAGTCCGCCTCTGGCGGACGACTCAATTTGTTGCCTATGAATTTATTCATAGGCTGATATTTCCCTGATGATCTACCTTAATTTTATACCTCCCCCCTTTAAACTGCAGCCTGCAGGCCAGCGTTTCCCAACTTTCCGGCAGGGCCGGATGAATTTCCAGTTGTTCTTTTTTCAGGTTGATGCCACCATAAGTATTCAGTGCAATCATAATGGTGCCAGCCATAACGCCTGCATGGATGCCTTCGCCCGTGGTGCCGCCCTGAATGTCGTTATAATCGCTGGAAAGCGCATCGGAATAAAGTTCCCAGCTCAGTTTGCTGTCGCCGGTCATTTGTGCCAGTTGGGCATGTACCACGCGGCTTAAGGTGGAGCCGTGCGAGGTGCGGGCAAGATAATATTTCAGGTTCTTTTGCAGGTAATCTTTCGGAAGCTGGTAGCCCATATCGGATAGCAACGTATCTACTTCCTCCTTTTCCAGGTTGTAGAAAGCCATGAGCATGTCCGCCTGCTTGGCCACCTTGTATTCATCTGCCGATTTGCCTTCCGCTTTCAGCAGCCGGTCCATGCGGTAAACGTTCCCATATTTTTTCCGGTAAGTTTCCCAGTCCAGCTCTTTCAGTTCGAAATAGCCATCATACTGGGCAATGATGCCCTCTACCGAAATGACCAGCCGCAGCTTTTTCCGGATTTCTTCCCATCGGGTCGGCTCCTCTTCCTTAAAGCCAATGGCTTCTGTCAGATTCGCTTTGGCTTCGTCGCTGATTTGGTCCAGCAACTTTCCGGCCGTTTTAAACAGCCAGGCCACCATGATGTTGGTGTAGGCATTGTCCTTCAGGCCACCCTTGTCGCTGTTGGGATATTTTTCATGAAACTCGTCCGGCCCCATTACGCCGGCAATGCTGTAGCGGCCGGCTTTTTCATCCCATTCGGCCTTGCTTTCCCAAAAGCGGCACACTTCAAGAATTATTTCCATGCCGTACTGCTCAAGGAACTCTTTGTCGTTGGTGATGTGGTAGTACTGCCAAACGTTGTACGCCACGGCCAGCGATACATGCCGTTGCAGTGAAGAGTGGTCGGGACCCCATTCGCCGGAAACCGGGTTTAAATGCATGGTTTGTGTTTCTTCGCTGCCGTCGCTGCCGCTCTGCCAGGGGAACATAGCCCCTTTGTACCCATGCTGTCGGGCATATTCGCGGGCTTTGTCCAGCCGCCGGTAGCGGTACATCAGCAACGAACGGGCGGTTTTCGGGAAATGAATGTCGTAAAAAGGCAGGATAAACAGCTCGTCCCAGAAAATATGGCCGCGATAAGCTTCGCCATGAAGACCACGTGCTGTCACGCTGGCATCCAGTTTTTCGTTGTGCGGTGAAGCCGACACCATCAAATGGTATAGGTGCAGGTGCAACAGCTTCTGCGAAAGGCGGTTGCCTCCCACCTGCACATCTATTTCCTTCCATATTTCACAGAAGCGGGCTGCAGAAGCTTCCAGCAGTTCTTCGTAAGTGCCGGCAGCTTTGGCTGCCGAAAGGCTCGAAATGAGCGGGTTGCGCTCTTCACGACTGGTAAAAATGGTCACAATCTTTTCCAGTTGAAACACATCGCCTTGTTCCACAAACTGGTCGCCGAAAGAAAACACCATCCCCGTTTCGGTGGTATGCGCCAGGTTGTCGTTGATAAACCGGCCGTTTTTGGTCAGTGTCAGCCGGGCACTCTCTGCAATTTCAATATCCGATTGCACCGTTTTCACTTTCAGGAAAACAATCTGGCTGTCGCTGCCTTGTTCCATGGCCTGCAGGTGCTTCGATTGCAGGTCTTTGTACCGTTCCACCCCCTTGTTTTCAACCGTTCCGTCCAGAGCACTCATAAAGGTGATGTTTCCCGAATAGTTCTGCGGTATCACCCGGTAGCGCAAAGCCGCCAGGTGCATGTTGTCCATGCTGGCAAAGCGTTCCGACTCGATACGGGTAATGTGGCCTTCTTCGTCTTTGATAGTCATTTTCCGCATCAGCAAGCCCGTTTTAAAATCCAGCGTACGATGAATATCCAGAATTTCCACTTTGTTGATATCAATCCAGGGGCCATCCTCAATTTTAAATTGCACCGGCAGCCAGTTGGGACAATTGACAAAATCCTCATTTTCAATATCTTTTCCGGCAATAGGCGTGACCAGCCGGTTATATACACCGGCAATGTAAGTACCCGGATAGTTAACATCATTGGCCGTGGCTTCTTCCATAGCACCACGGGTTCCGAAATAGCCATTTCCCACGGCGAGCAATGCCTCCCTCGACCGCTCTTTTTGTATGTCATAGTCGAAGTATTCTAGCTTCCAGCTATCCGCTTCCATGCCGGTTTTAAACCAGATATCTATCTTGTTGATGGAGGTCTCTTCCAGGTCGGTAACTACAATATCGGCACCGTTTTTGAGCAATGCCTCCGCGTTGTCTTCGCGAGCTACCCCCAGCACGAGACCAAAGTTGCCATTTTTCCCGGCAGCCACACCCGAGGTGGCATCTTCCACCACCACAGCCCGGGATGCTTTCACTCCCACATTTTTGGCAGCTGTCAGGAAAATATCCGGTGACGGTTTGCCATTCAGTTTCAAAGTGGCTGAAACCACACCATCCACGCGGGTTTCCACGAGGTGTTCCAGCCTGGCAGCCTTCAAGACGGCTTCACAATTTTTACTCGACGAAGCCACGCCCACATGAATACCCTGCTTTTTCAATTCTTCCATCAACGCTACGGTGGAAGGGTAAGTCTCTACGCCCTCGTTTTGCAGCACATCGTTAAAAGCTTCATTTTTTTTGTTTCCCAGTCCGCAGACCGTCTCCAGGTCAGGCGTATCTCCGGGTGTTCCAAACGGAATATCAATATTTCGCGAAGCCAAAAAGCTTTTTACGCCATCATAACGCGGTTTCCCATCCACAAAAGTCAGGTAATCATCCCGTGTGAATTCACGAAAAGGGACACCGGTTTTCTCCGAATGGAGTTTCAGGTATTGGTCAAACATTTTTTTCCAGGCATGGCTGTGCACCGTGGCCGTTTTGGTGATGACACCATCCAAATCAAATATTACAGCATCAAATGCGTATGAGGACATATTTTATGGTTTTTCTTATTTGTGTTGCAAAAATGAGAATATTTTCCGTGGCAACGCCCGTCGAAACGGCATACCGCTACCTCTTTTTTGCGGCGGGCAATATTTTATCGCCAAATCCCCATTGCAAACGAGTGAAATTGAAGCCACCCTGGATAACCTTTCAGGTCGAACAAGTCCTGAAAGGTTGAAACAAAGGCAATCCCCAAGCCCCACCTTTCAGGTCATGACCGACCTGAAAGGAGACCAACCGATTCAGGTTTCCACCCCTCCCGCATAACATGGTTCAAGCATCCGCCCAAAAACAAAATGGTTCAAGTGTCCGCTTGGACCAACAACCCGAAAATCCCCTATATTTGTCAAAAAATCTTACCACAATGAAAAATATTTTACGCACCCTGCTTCCGGCCCTGTTCCTTTTTGGAAGCATTCTCAACGGCTTTTCACAGCCCCTTTCTCCCAGGCAAATCGACCAACTGGTACAGCGTTCCATGAAAACGTTCGATGTGCCCGGTATGGCCGTGGCTGTTATCAAAGATGGAAAAGTCATCCTGGCCAAAGGCTACGGTGTCCGTTCCATAAAAACCGGGAAAAAGGTCGATACCCACACGCTGTTTGCCATTGCCTCCAACAGCAAAGCATTTACTACGGCGGCACTGGCCATTCTTGCCGACCGCGGTAAACTGCACTGGGATGACCGGGTGCAAAAATACATTCCCGGGTTTCAGGTGTACAGCCCTTATGTCTCGGCCGATTTCAGGATCCGCGACCTGGTAACCCACCGCAGCGGACTGGGCCTGGGTGCCGGCGATTTTATGATTTTTCCCGACGGGAACAATTTTACCCTGCCCGAGCTCATCCATAACCTGCGTTACCTCCGGCAGGAAACCCCTTTCCGCAGCAAGTTTGCCTACGACAACCTGCTATACGTGGTGGCCGGTGAGGTGGTGCACCGTGTCAGCGGCATGAGCTGGGAAGATTTTGTGCAAAAAAATATTTTTGATAAGCTGGGCATGGCCGAAACCGCACCCAGCCTTGAGCGGGTGAAAGACCGTTCCAACCTTGCCGAGGCCCACGCCTTTGCCAACGGAAAGCTCACCATTGTGGAACGTTATAATCTTCCGCTTACCGATCCTGCCGGTGGCATTAACAGCAACGTACACGACCTGATCAAGTGGGTGCAATGCCGCCTCAACGGCGGGCGTTACGGCGACAGCCTGCAATACCGCTTGTTTAGTGCCCAAGAAGCCCATGAGATGTTTTCACCGCAAACCATCCTGCAGGCTGGTAGGGATACCCTTTACAACACCCATTTTCTGGATTACGGCCTGGGCTGGTTTATGAAGGACGTAAAAGGTTACAAAATGATTTGGCACACCGGCGGGCTGGCCGGCATGGTTACACAAATTTCCATGATCCCCGAACTCAGGCTGGGCATTATTGTCCTCACCAACCAGGAATCGGGGGCTGCCTTCCATTGCATCACCGACCAGATTGTGGACAGCTATGTGGGCGTAACCGGAGTGGACCGCGTGGCACGGTACAAAGCCAATGTGGACAAACGGGATGCCTGGGCAAAAAAAATCACACAGGCGGCCTGGGACAAGGTAAAAGCACAGCAGGCCCGGCACCAACAGGCTCCCGCCCTGAAGCCGTTTACCGGAATATACCGTGATGTGTGGTTCGGCAACGTAAAAGTTACACAGAAAGACGGTTCCCTCTGGCTGGCTTCCGAGCGTTCGCCGCGTATGGCCGGCAGGCTGGTTTGGTACAAAGACCACGTTTTTATTGTAAAGTGGCAGGACCGCAGCATGCATGCCGATGCCTTTGTGTCGTTTGGTTCCGACTTCCAGGGCACGCCTTCCGAAATAAAAATGAAAGCCGTTTCGCCCCTCACCGATTTTAGTTTCGATTTTCAGGACCTGGATTTCCACCGGGTGAAGTGAAGCAGGTTCTAATGGCAATAAAAAATCTTACTGCCTTGAAAATCTTAAATTTATGATGCGTTTGTCATGGAATCAGGCAGAGAATTAATGCCGATTAATTGACAGCTGAATAACCTTTGTTTAACGATTGAACAACCATCAAACTGCCATTGTCTGACAGCATGGCTACATCATTTAAAACAAAAACTCCCCGGAATAATCCCCACACGCAAACTATCCAACATCACATCACGGTGTGAAAAGACATAAACCGCTCCCCTGCTCAGAAAATCACGGGCATCCGAGACATAAATATGGCTGCTTCCCGGGTCAATACCCAATGCATAAAACAGATGGTTTCCCTGCGGAATCAATGGCCTGTCGGGAAGTATGCGGGCATCCACCGGCAGGGCATAAACCCCGGCATGGGAAACGGCACCGCCCGCCCAACTGCCATAAAGAAAAAACAGACTATCACCTGCCGTATTGATACATAGCCCAGTCGGAGAAGCCTCCATGTCGGGGAAATGGAAAACCTTTTCCACTTTCCGAGTCAACGGGTCAATACGGGTAAGTGCCGAAGTATCCTGTCCGTAGGCACTTCCTTTAAAACCGCCGTCCGATAATACCCAAAGCTTGTTGTTCTTATCCATTACCATGCTGTTGGGCTGTTTAACAACGGTAACAGAATCCACTAATTTATCAGTTAATGTATTAATGACCAGTATTTTATTATCGTAAGACCAGCTGTTTACAAAAGCGTATTTCCCCAAAAACACCATTTGCTCTGACGAATGCTGGTAAAATTCAGGATTGTGGTTATCTATGGAAATGCTTCCGGTAACCTGCCGTGTGGCCGGATCCACAATGGTAATGGCTTTGGCATACAGATCAGTCACGTAAGCTTTATGCCGGTTGACGAAATAAATATTTCGCGGAGATGTCAATCCGGTAATTTTCCCCACATACTTGAAAGTGTTGACATTGATAATGTAGATTTTCCCGGAATTGTTCACCACCACATAGCCCAGCGAATCGTGGATAATCATGGAAGTAGCCACATCGCCCAGCGGCAAAGCATTGGTGTTGTAAAAAATATCATTGAGCACTTCATCTTTTTGCGGATTATAATAACTCAGCGAGGCATTGCCATACATGAAATTCCCTTCGTTGACAATAAAAACGGCATGTCCTTTTTTGTTGACCACCATCTTATGAAAATCATACAAACTGTCATCGTTCATACATCCCGCCCACAGCAGCGTAAGCAGCAACAAAAACAGACAGGTAAGGCACTTTTTCATATTTCATTCATATTATTAGATAAATCGCTCCTCCGGATTCCTGCCCGACTCAGGCGGATGCCATCCGGAAGTTTCTATGCCGGGGGATTTCAAATCCCTCATCCTCTAACATTCGGATTACAAATCCGAATGAGCTGGATGATAAAAGACACTTAAAATTACCCTTCGCTCCTCCGGATTTGCAATCCGGAGGTTTCTGAGCCGGGGGATTTCAAATCCCCCATCCTGTAACATTCGGATTGCAAATCCGAATGAGCTAAAGTAAAAACAAATATTTCAGTTTCTTCGTTTTCATAATCTGAATGTGAACATGAGCAAATAATTTCGTCCGGGCATGGGCCGTCCCAAAACCGAACGGTATGTTTCGTTAAACAGGTTGTAAATCTTCAGTTGCAAACTGAGGTTGCCTTTTTTCAAAGGAAATTTTTTCCCGGCATACAAATCATTCATAAAGTAGGGATAAAGCCTGTCGCGCAGGTTAAGGTCATTGGACGAAGTGGTAAAACGTTCTGAATAACTGGTATTTACCCATGTCAGAAAAAAACCTTTCCAGCGAACTTCGCCCATGAAATTTCCCGAATGTACCGGCACATACGGAATTTGTTTCCCCACAGAAGCCGTTCCCCATTTACCGGCATCGCCCTCGTTGGTACTTTTGGTAAAAGCATAACTTGATTTCAAAAAGAAATAAATCTTTCGAATGGAGAAGTTCAAGTTCACCTTTACCTCAAAGCCTCTCGCCACCACATGTTGGATGTTTTCCGGCGACCAGTACCCCAACGGGCTGGGTACCCAGAGTATCCAGTTGGTAATGTTGTTGTAAAAAAGGCTGAGGGAAGTTTCCAGCGATACCTTTTTGATTTTCGGTTGCCACCCGATGCCAAGCTCCGAAGCCACTCCCTCTTCAGGTTTTAGTGCCGGATTGCCGCCGGGTTGCCAGTACAAATCGTTCAGCGAAGGATAATGGTAATTCCGTGTAATATTGCCATGCAGTACCAGCTTTGCTTTTTCATCCACATCCCAATTAAAACCGAAATAGGGAATCAGGGGCAGCGAAGTGTTGTTGATCCACTCTTTGCGCAACAAGGCCATGGTCGAAAAACGGCTACCGAGATACTGTTGCCACGAAGCCACCAGCGCATGTCTCCGCCTGAACTGATCATAGCCCGTCCGGTTGACACTGTCATAAGTATTTACATGCACATAATTGAACCGGTAAGAAGCTTTCAAAAGCGTCTTTTTATTCCATCGATAACTGTATTCCAACTTATTGTAACTTCCCAGCGTTCTGGAATCGGAATAGACTGCATCGTAATAACCGCGGCCGCCCACCTGGTTTTGCACCTGGAAAATCATGTTTTCGGCCTGAAATCCCAAATTCACGTCCAGCCGTCCCTTTTTCCCAAACCGGGTCAGTTGCGCTGTTGCCCGGTGGGTTTGCTGGTTTTGCCGGCTCAGGTTGGCATGGTCATCTCCTTCGTAGGTGTTCAACCTCGGCAAAGACCTGTCTGAATGTTGATACCAGTAATTAAGTTGGAGTAAATATTTTTTCCGGAAACGGAAAGCAAATCCCTGTAAAAGCCCATCCAGCAGGTAGTCGGCATGCTCATTTCGCTGCAGCGGAAAGATATATTCACCGGTCTTCGGGTCAATATCCGCCACATTTTTGTTGTAAAACGGGAAATCGTTTTTCGAACGGTTGTAATAGAGCCGGGTGGAAGTTTGAAAATGCTGCGTTCCGGCTTTCACGCCAAGGTAATTGTTAAAAGTGAGCCAACTTCCAAGAGCCGCCATCCCGTTGATTTGTAACTTTTGTGTCCAGGCGGGACTACTGGCCAAATCAATACTACCTCCCAGCCCGCCGCTGCCATCTACCACCGAGCCTGCCCCCGGATGTAACACAACCTTATCCATCAAAAAAACAGGAATTTGTGAAAAATCCACCTGCCCAAGCATGGGCGACTGGATGTCCATCCCGTTCCAATAAACCTGGGTATGAGAAGCATCTGTACCGCGGAAAGAAGCTGTGGCCAACGCACCACGCCCTTCACTCTTGATAAAAACAGAAGTATGTGCCGCCAGCAAATCCGACAAAGAAGCCTCTGCCTCTTGCATCATCACCAGGGTATCCACCGGATGTTGCACGAGACCGGCACCAGCCACATCCACTTTAGAACGCACCTCCACTTCGGGAATGGACACCGTATCCGGGAGCATCTGCGCTTGCAATCCCAGCGTAATAAACAAACCAATGAAAAGTGCCGGTATCTTCATTCCCTCAGTATCAGTGCTGAACGATCAATTTTTTTAAAACCATCGCGTTTTCCGTTTGTATTCTAACCACATAAAATCCGTTAGGCCACGACGATGTATTCAGGGAAAATATTTTTCCTGCCGAACCAGACAGCAGCATTATTTTCCCGTTGAGGGAATAAACGCCAAGACGAAAGTTTTTGCCACCAGCCCGCTGATTTTCAATCATTACATTCCGGTTCGCCGGATTGGGACAAACAGCAAAATTATGTTGGCTACCCCGCGAAGACAAAACGCTCGTCAGGTTTCTCTCATGGATAATCCCCACGGCATTCAAATCGAAACCTCCTGTCCAGTAAGGGGACGGCCACGGGTCGTTGATGATGTTTCCACGGCTGTCGTATCGGGCATAAGCCGAATCAATATCACCCGTTACATCCACAATACGCACATAATTGATGCTATCGATATCGACACCTGTGCTATCGGCAATATCCTTCAAATCAAAAGGCGTTCCATAATCTGCCACATATTTCCCGGCAAGGTTATGGATTTTCTCCGGATTCAGTTGCCCGAAACCACCAATCTGGGCCGTATCTTGCGTAAGCGACACGGAAGGAAACCGGACAAAACGTTTTCCATCGGTACTCACCTCCACAAATGCCAGTTCAAGGTAATACTCAAAAGGAGAAGCCTGTGCCTGAAAACCATTTTCGAAAACGGCAAAATCAGGTCCCGGGCCATTGGTAATGGGATGGGCAAAGGCAAGGGTGGCCGAACCGCCATCACCCAGGCTGACCACATCGGCAGCACTGCCGGGTGCCCTCAGGGCATTGGCGGGCAAGCCGAAAAAGGCCCGGTTTGACGTACTGTCGCCCTGCGTGTAAGTTTCTGTCGTATCTTCAATGTTGATAAAACCGCGGGTAACTTTACAGGAAACAGCCCAGCCCGCAAAGGCTGTGCTGTCCTTGTAAATAGCCGTAGTTCCTGCCTGTCCCGCTGCCGGGGCAAATTGTGCCAACCCCGCAAAGGGCAGGACAAACAGGAAGAAAAATATCAGTTTACGGAACGGCATGGTTTATTTTTTGATGAACTTTTTGGTTACTACAGTTTGCCCATTTTGGATACGTACCAGATAAATCCCTTTGGGATAAGCCGATACATTTATCCTGATTGTTTCTGCGCCACCCATCGTTTCATACACTTTGCGTCCGCTAATGTCATAGATATTTATCCGGGCATCTTTCACGCCTTTGACATAAAGGGCGTTGGCCACCGGATTGGGATACAAGTTCACATCAAAGGTGTTTGAGCCGGAAGGCAAAGAGGAAACGCCATTGGTAACATCGTTCAGGTTGTCCAGGCAGAAATAAGCCGGCGTATTCATCCCGTATGTCCCCACGTCGCTCGAGTGCAATTCAAAAGTCAGGCTGTCCACTGTGCCGAGTGGCTGCAAGTCGACCCATGCCCAAGACTTCAGAATATAATCATCGGCTGCATTATCTGAACGGAAATCAGCAAGATAAAAGTTAACGGAATCGGTATAGGTACCTTTTTCATACCCTTTTATCGTCAGGAGAAACCAGTCAGGATCGGTTCCATCGGCACCACCGAATTTTTTTGCATAAGCATCGCCGTTTTCCATGGAAAGGGCCGCATAAGTGGAATTGGTAACAAAAATGCCTTTCAAAACCGTTCCGGCCAGTACCGTATCCAATTTTACGCTCACAGGAGCTCCGGCATAAGCCACACCATATCCATCGGAGCCGTTCACCCCTCCGGTGGTTATCGCTGCATACTGGTTGGTATAACCGGCGGTAGTGTCATTTTTCACATTGGAGTAAGCAAATCCACTCCAACTTCCCCAACTCGGGTTGTAACTGTTGTAAAACCAGGCATGTCCGCTGGTAAAGCCGCCTGCCAAATCGGAGCCGTTCCAGTAAGCATTTTCAGGATCAAGGCTCACATCCTCAAAAGTCGAAACAGCAGAATGGCTGTAAACCGTATCGTTAAAATTATCCATACAAAAGTATGCCGGTGTGTTCATACCGTAGGCGCCGGTATCACTGGAATGCAACACAAACGTCAGGCTGTCAACGGCACCCAATTGTTGCAGGTCAACCCATTTCCAGGTTTTTACAATGTAATCGCGGTCGGAAGACTGAAACCGGAAATCAGCCAGGTAAAAGTTAACAGAATCGGTGTAAGCACCTTTATCATAACCTTTTATTGTCAACATAAACCAGTCGGGGTCGGTACCGTCTGCGCCGCCAAACTTTTTGGCATAAGCATCGCCGTTTTCCATAGAAAGCACAGCATACGTGGAATTGGTAACATAAACCCCTTTTAACAAGGAACCTGCCAAAGCACCTTTCAGTTTTAAGCTTGCCGGAGAATTGGCATTGACCACCGCATATTTTGATGAGTTGAAAACGCCCGAAGTTGTAACGGCAGCATATTGGTTGGTATAACCGGCCGTCGTATCATTTTTAACATTGGAATAGGCAAAGCCGCTCCAGCTGCCCCACGCAGTGTTGTAGTTGTTATAAAAGTAAACACTTCCGCTTTGGAAGCCGCCCGATGTATCGGAGCCGTTCCAGTAAGCATTGGCAGAATCCAGTTTCATGTCATCGAAAGTGGAGATTTGTGCCTGCAAAAAAACAGGCAGCAACAGTCCCGCCACGAGCAGGGCTGTCAGAAAGTAATTCTTTTTCATTTTGAAAATCATTTAGTTAAACATTACAAAAATTAAAACTTAATTTTCGTAAGCCAACCGGAAATAAAAGGGGGAGAAAGGAAATTTCCTCCTGCTTTTCCACCGAAAGCTTCGAAAAAATGATAAAGGCAGGTCTTCCGGCTTGTCGCATTTCCGGCGGCCTTCCCATCACGCCGAGGGCGGACAGTGGCACTAAGGTGGCCGGAAATTTCTACTACGACTTACGGCTGCGGGGACAGCTCCTGTTTTTCACAGGATTCCCTTAACCATTATCTATGGCAAAAGTAGGAATATTTTATGAAATGGGGACGTGGAGAGAAAAAAGAAAAGGGGGAAATGAGTTCAAGTCCCAACATTTCTCTCTTATTGACACTTCTGTTCGGAAAACTTTTTATTGTTTGCAATGAAACAAAAATCTTCGGCATTTTAGCAAAAAGAAAAAATTCTCGCCACTTTTTTTGCTAAATAGAAAAAATTCTCGCTACTTTTTTGTCTGACAACAGTATCTTTAACAAAGTCAGGAATTAAATCTGATTCAAAAGTCTAATCTTCTTCTTTCTTCTCCGCTCCGGATTTCTTCCACCTTCCCGCTTTTTTCAAGCTCTCGCTCAAGAGCCATTCAATCTGCCCGTTGATGCTGCGAAAGTCATCCGCCGCCCACTTCTCAATGGCTTTCATCATTTCCGGCTGAAGCCGAAGTACAAATGGTTTTTTCTTAGTCATCGATTTGTTCGTTTTCCGCCATCAATTTTCTCATGGCGCGTTTCATGGCTTCCGGGCGCAGAGTGCCCAGCAGTAATCTTCTCCCATCGGTCAAATAAAGCTTAAGGCCCACGTTTCCAGCAATTTTATAGCTAATTCCTTTGTCCGCCATTCTGTAAATCGCACTTTTACGCAATCCCCATCCGCCATGTTCCTTTAGCGGATGAAATTCCCTGACATCGTAACCTGCAATTTGTTCCTTTTTTATCAACCTTTCTTTCCTGACAAAAACAGGAAACCGGTAGTGAATTCCCTCCTTATCAATGTAAACAATGAGTTTTGTTCGTGCCTGGAGAAAAACTATGCCATCCATAAATAAACCAACTACTGAAAAAGTCAGTAACAGTCCTGAATTTGACATAGGATGATTGCCCCACGGCCTCCCAAACACCAGTTGTTTAATCATTCCATAGCCCAATATTCCGATAACTAAAACAAAAACAACCACAAAAATCCATTTTTTGGGACTATCAAGAAGTCGCTGTTCTTCGTTAAAAAAGATCTTATTCTGCTTTTTGTTTTTCGTTTTCATTAAATTTACCAATAATTTGTTATCTCATTCCATTCAACCGGGAAGTGCTTTCCTAATCCCATGACTACCATTAAATTACCGACCATGGTAACCCTTTTTATTTCACCGGGATAGATGATTTGTTTCCTCTCAGCCATCGTTCTGTTCGTTCTCTCCCATCAGTTTCTTCATGGCACGATCCAAAGCCTCTGGCCGCTGGGTTCCCAACAACAAACGTTTATGAGAAAAATAGAGCCGTAAGCCCATCTTTCCCCTAACGGTGTAAACAATTTCGTTTCTACCGTCCCAGGAACGATTTTTTCTGCGATACCCCCAACCGGCATACGCCAACGGGGAATATTTTTGCACTTCATAACGGGCGATAGTTTCCTTTTTTACGGTGCGCCATTTCCGGATAAATACAGGAAACCGAAAATGAATGCCTTCCCCATCAATAAAGACTTCCAGCCTGGACTTTGCGGAAGCAAACCAAACGACAACCCATGAAAATAATAAAAAAGAAACAGTAAGTATAAATACAGGATCAAGGGTGGGATGATTGGCCCCCGGCTTTTCCAGAGAAAGCTGCCGGTACATACCATAAGCCAGGCCCCCCGCACTCACCACAAAAACAAGTGGAAAGATCCACATCATCGGACTACCCGAAAACCGTTGCTCCTCACGAAATATTTCCTTCTGTTCTTTAGTGTAATTCATTGTGTATCAAATATAAATCACAAAAGTTAAATTTCAAACCACAAATAAAATTCAAAAACCAATAAACAAAACTTCCATTTTCAAATTTGGAATCTATGCTATATTTGTGTTTTGTTTTTTGCAGTTTGATTTTTTTACTGATAGAGCGTCCCTGTATTTACCACCGGTGAAATATCTTTATCGGAAGTCAACACAACCATCAGGTTACTCACCATAGCCGCTTTTTTCTCTTCATCCAGCTCAATAATCTGTTTTTTGGATAGTTCGTTCAAGGCCATTTCGACCATGCCCACAGCCCCTTCCACAATCTTGGTACGTGCCGCCACAATGGCCGAAGCCTGTTGGCGTTTCAGCATGGCACCGGCAATTTCTTTGGCATAGGCAAGATAGTTAATCCGGGCTTCCACCACCTCAATTCCGGCAATGGAGAGCCGTTCGGTAATCTCCTGTTCCAGCATTTGGTTTACCTCATCGCTGCTGCTGCGCAGTGTTAAATGGGCACTCTCATCTTCCAGGTTATCGTAAGGATAGCGCCCGGCCAGCTTACGGATAGCTGCCTCATTCTGAATGTCCACAAACATGGTGTAATCGTCCACATCAAAAGCAGCTTTATAAGTATCCTTTACTTTCCACACCATTACCACACCAATCATGATAGGGTTCCCCAACTTGTCGTTCACTTTGATGGGTTCGCTGTCGAGATTGCGTGCACGCAACGAAATGTTCTTTTTAACAAAAAAAGGATTCGTCCACCAGAAGCCGTTTTCTTTGATGGTCCCTTTGTACGCCCCGAACAAAATCAGCACTTTCGACTCGTTGGGGTTGACCACCGTAATACCGGGCAACCCGAAAACGGCCAGCACGATAAACACAACAGGCCAGAAAACCTGATGAACGACAATGGCCCAAACAGGCAGGCCGATGAGCAACAAAATAGCCACGAGGGCGAGGTAACCCGGCATGGGTTTAAATACTTTTTCTTTTTTCATGATTGATATATTTATGATATTAAAATAATATTGCAATAATACAACTTTCTGAAGGGTTTGTCAAGTTTTTATTGGAAAATTTTCAACCTTTCAGGTCGGGTTCGACCTGAAAGGTTGAAAATTTCTTTGCTCATTCGGGTTTGTGCTATGGTACTCCTTCGGAGCAACCCGAATGTTAGAGAGTTCAGGGAATTGCCATCCTTCAGACTGACCGGATTAAAAATCCTAAAGCCCTCCTGGCCGCGATTTAAAGTCACAACCAGCACAAAGCATTTATTCCGGCTACTTCTCCCAAAGGCTTTTTTGCCAACAAATTACACGAAAAACACTGTACAAAACAGAAAGGTTTTGTTTTAGCAGGCTTACAGCGTACCAAAAACAGCACAATGTTTATCTTTGTCCGAAAATTGAACGTGCCATGGCCAAATACGTAGAAACACCATTAATGAAACAATACAATACCATCAAGGCGAAATATCCGGATGCGTTGTTGTTGTTTCGGGTGGGTGATTTCTACGAAACCTTCGGCGAAGATGCCATCAAAGCTTCCGGGATATTGGGTATTGTGCTCACCAAGAGGCGCAACGGTTCTGCTTCGTTTGTGGAGCTGGCGGGCTTCCCGCATCATTCCATCGACACTTACCTGCCTAAGCTGGTGAGGGCAGGATACAGGGTGGCCATTTGCGACCAGCTGGAAGACCCGAAGCTCACCAAAAAAATCGTAAAACGTGGTGTTACCGAACTGGTTACACCGGGGGTATCGCTCAACGACAATGTGCTGGAACAGAAAGAGAACAACTTTCTGGCCGCCGTTCATCTCACCAATGGCATCTCCGGCATCTCGCTTTTGGACATCTCCACCGGTGAGTTTTTTATCGCCCGGGGCAACAAAGATTACATCGACAAATTGTTACAGGGCTTTGCCCCGAGCGAAGTCATCGTCCAGCGTCAGAACAGGATAAAATTTCTTGAGGAGTTTGGGGACCGTTTTTACCTCACATTTTTCGATGACTGGGTTTTTCGTGAAGATTTTGGCCGCGAAATTTTGCTGCGCCATTTCAAGACAAGTTCGCTTAAAGGATTTGGCGTAGAGGAGCTTACCGAAGGTATTATTGCTGCGGGGGCTACTGTTCATTATCTGCACGAAACGCATCACGACAAGCTGGACCATATTTCCAAGATCAGCCGCATTGATGAAGGAAAATATGTATGGCTCGACCGGTTTACCGTGCGTAACCTCGAACTAATTTACCCGTTGTTTGAAGGGGGCGACTCGTTGCTCGGCATCATCGACAAAACCGATTCGCCCATGGGGGCACGGCTTATGCGCCGCTGGATAACGCTGCCGCTAAAAGAAAAAACCGCCATCGACGAACGGCTCAACGTAACAGGATACTTTATTCAGCATCCGGAAGTGGCGGAGAGGCTACGTCCGGAGTTTAAAAAGCTGGGCGACATGGAACGCCTTATCTCCAAAGTGGCCACCTACCGTGTCAACCCGCGCGAGCTGAAACAATTACAACGCGCCCTTCATGCAGTAACGGAAATAAAGACAATTTGCAGGAAAAGCGGGCTGCCCGTGCTGGAGAAAATGGCAGAGCAAATGAACACATGTAGCTCACTTGTCAACAAACTGGAGACCGGGCTTAAAGAAGACCCGCCGGTTTCAATAACCAAAGGCAGCGTGATGGCTGAAGGGGTATCGGAAGAATTGGATGAACTTCGTAAAATTGCTTTTTCAGGAAAAGATTACCTCAAACAAATCCAAAAACGCGAAAGCGAACGTACGGGGATTCCTTCACTTAAAATCAGCTACAACAATGTTTTTGGTTATTATCTCGAAGTTACCAACACCCACAAAGACAAAGTGCCGGAAGAGTGGCACCGCAAACAAACCCTCACCAACTCGGAACGGTATATCACGGAAGAGCTGAAAGAGTACGAACAAAAGATCCTCGGTGCAGAAGATAAAATCCTCCGATTGGAACAGCAGCTTTTTGAACAATTGGTTCAATATGCCGCCACCTTTATCAAACCCATCCAACTGGATTCCACCCTTTTGGCTACACTGGACTGTTTGGTTTCATTTGCTACCGTCTCCATTGAAAACGGTTATCACCGTCCGGAAATCAATACCGGATATGCTATCGACATCAAGGCCGGACGTCATCCCGTTATTGAACAGAACCTGCCGCAGGACGAGCACTACGTGGACAACGACGTTTACCTCGACAACAAAAAGCAACAGGTTATTATCCTCACCGGCCCCAACATGTCGGGAAAATCTGCCCTGCTGCGGCAAACGGCACTCATCGTCCTTATGGCACAAATGGGAAGTTTTGTTCCGGCGGCATCGGCAGAAATCGGCCTTGTGGATAAAATTTTCACCCGTGTGGGGGCTTCCGACAACATTTCGTCCGGCGAATCCACTTTTATGGTAGAGATGAACGAAACGGCCAGCATTCTGAACAACATTTCCAACCGAAGCCTGATATTACTGGATGAGATAGGCCGCGGGACCAGCACTTACGACGGAATTTCCATTGCCTGGGCCATTGTGGAGTACCTGCACAACCATCCGGCTTACCGCGCCAAGGTACTTTTTGCCACACACTACCATGAGCTGAACGAAATGGCTGCCGGCCTGCCACGCATCCTGAACTACCACATTTCCATAAAAGAGATGGGCAATAAGGTCATCTTTTTGCGCAAGCTGAAAAAGGGAGGAAGCGAGCACAGCTTTGGGATTCATGTGGCCGAAATGGCCGGAATGCCCGCCAAAGTATTGAAACGTGCCAAGGAGTTGCTGAAAGTGCTGGAGAAGGCCCATTCGCACAAAGAACTGGAAGAAGAGCTGGGCCACACCCCGGATGCCAACGATTTTCAGCTGAGTTTTATCCAGCTGGACGACCCCTTGCTGCAACAAATTAAACAGGATATCCTGAACACGGATATCGATACGCTCACTCCGGTAGAAGCCCTCATGAAGTTAAACGAAATCAAGAACTTACTAAAGAAAATTTCTTAGCAACAGAGAAAACAGATGCCGGAACAACAAATTTTTAAAGAAATTTTTCAATATACTTGTTTGATAAATAAAAAAAGTTTTACATTTGCACTCCAAATTTAAAGCGCGGGAATAGCTCAGTTGGTAGAGCACGACCTTGCCAAGGTCGGGGTCGCGGGTTCGAGTCCCGTTTCCCGCTCATAAATCCCGGACCCGTTAAATTCGGGACGGGATTTTTTCTTTGACTTGATGCCTGAGTGGTGGAATTGGTAGACACGTTGGACTTAAAATCCAATGAGCATTGCGCTCGTGCGGGTTCAAGTCCCGCCTCAGGTACGAAAAAGGCACCTTTCAGTGCCTTTTTCTTTTTTATCTTAAAAATCCCAAACGTACGCCCCGTTTTTATCCTTTCTGTTATCTTTGTAGCATCAATATCAAATAAATGATTGCTAAAAACCTGATTACCGATGGCATAATGCCGCTCAAGACTTCCGACACGGGAAAAACCGCCCTGAGCTGGATGGAGGAATACAAGGTTTCTCATTTGCCCATTGTGAACAATCAGGAGTTTCTGGGACTTATCTCGGAGCTTGACATCTATAACCTGAACAATTTTGATGAACCATTGGGCAATCACAAGCTCTCCCTGAAAAGTCCCTATGTTTTCGACAACCAGCATATTTATGATGTGCTTAAGCTGGTGGACGAACAAAACCTGAGCCTGGTTCCCGTGCTGGACGAAAAAGGAAGTTATCTCGGTTGTATCAATTTACAAAACCTGGTAAAATTTTTTGCACGGGCAATGTCGGTCAACAATCCGGGAAGTATTGTCGTACTGGAGATGGCCTATAACAATTACAGTCTTACGGAACTGGCGAGAATTGTGGAAGAAAACGATGCCAAAATCCTCAGCACTTTCCTCATAAACCACGAAAACTCAACACGTCTTGATGTCTTTCTAAAATTGAATACTGTGGAAATATCCCCCATACTGAAGACTTTTGAACGTTTTGAATACTTTGTAAAAGCTTCTTTTAACGAAGAGGACAACCTGGACGACTTGAAAGAACGTTATAATTCGTTAATGAATTATCTGAATGTTTAATCGAACCTTTTATTCCATTTTCCTTTTTCTCCTGCTTTTGAACGGGACACAATCGCTTTATGCGCAGTATAAACTTACGGCAAATGACACAACATTTGTCATGGACAACATCCATATTTCCGGAAACAAACACACCAAAGACAAGATAATTTTACGTGAAATTGAATTAAAAAAGGGGGATACTGTTTATCTCCATCAATTGCTTCACAAAATCAAAAAAAGCAGGCAAAACCTCATCAACCGCTCACTTTTCAACACGGTGGACATAACGCCCAAACGACATGATTTCAACAAAGTGGACCTTTATGTGGAGGTTACCGAACGATGGTACATCTGGCCCATTCCCATTTTGACTTATGCCGACCGTAATTTTAACGTTTGGTGGGAAACACGCGATTTCTCAAGAATTAACTATGGCATAAACCTCCAAATCAACAACTTCAGGGGGCGTATGGAGAAACTAAACATCGTATTGCAGGGAGGGTATGACAAGACTTTGCAACTCGACTGGTCTGTGCCATACATCAACGACAAGCAAAAATGGGGAATGGAAATTATAGCCGGGGCCATTTTTAACCACGAAACGGATTATAAGCTTGAGGACAATAAGCCGGTATATTACCATAAGGAAAAAACCTATTCCAGAAAATGGTATACGGCCAAACTGAGGGCTACTTTTCGTCCGAAATATTATTATGTTCACAGCCTGACATTGGGCTTTGACAACCGGGAATATGCCGATACGCTGCTGGAGCTGAATCCTGATTTTGCCTATTCCCACGCCAAATTTTCCTACCTCTCGCTGGAATACAATTTCAAATATGATTTTCGTGATTATGCACCCTATCCGCTCAAAGGATTTTATGCAGAAGCAGATATAAAACAGACGGGACTGGGCATTCTTTCCAAAGAAGTAAACCTGTTCAGCCTCTACACAATTTTCGACCAGTACATCCCCTTGCACAAGCGATGGTATTTTGCCTATTCGATTGCCGCACAGGTTATTCCCAACCACTACCAGCCCTACTTCCTCCAAAATGGCATGGGCTATGTCCCCATGGGCATCCGCGGCTACCAGCTTTATGTCATCAGGGGCGACTGGATTGGCCAAATCAGATCGAATATTAAGTTTGCCATCTTCCCCATGAAACCGTATGTCCTCAACTTTATAAAAACAGAAAAATTTAACCGGTTTTTATTCGGGCTGTACGCCAACATATTCTTTGATGGGGGATATGTTGCAAACCGGACTATCCATAAAGATGGAAGTACGCTGAACAACAAATTTCTTTACGGAACCGGTGTGGGCCTCGACTTCGTAACTTTTTATGATATTGTAGTCCGTGCCGAATACGTTTTTAACGGCAACCACGAACACCACTTTTTTCTTAGCTTTGTGGCACCAATATAAACAGGATGGTAAAGATTTTTCCGGCTGCTTTTTGTATTAAAATTTAATTTTGTAATCTTTGAAAAGAAAGGTTCGACATATTATTTTATTGTCTGGAATATGGCTGTTGCTTTTTCCGGTATCAGCCCTTTCACAAGTAAATTATCAAAATTTCCTGTGGGCCGGACAGGCCGAATTGTCCAAAAGTAATTTTACACAGGCCATTTATGATTTCAACACAGCCATTAGCTCCAAGCCCAATGGCTTTGAGGCCTATTTTCTTCGGGGAATTGCCAAATACAGCCTGGGTGATTTTAAAGGGGCTGCCAACGATTTTACACGTACCATCGAAATACATCCACTCTATACCCGTGCCTACCAATACCGGGGCATCTGTTACGACCGGCTGAATAATGCCCGTCGTGCACTTTCCGATTTTGCCAAAGCCCTGGACCTGGATCCTTTTAACCCGGATATTTACGTTGCCCGTGGCAATACCAGAATGCACATCAACAAATTCGATGCCGCCATAGCAGATTATACCAAAGCCATTCAGCTCAATCCCAAAGCCAGTGATGCCTATCTGAACCGGGGTATTGCCTACCATTTACAAAAAAGGGACAGCCTGGCCATGCTGGATGTAAATAAATCAATTAAGCTGGATTATTTCAACGTGGATGCCTGGATAAAACGCGGTATGATCCGCTATGAAATGGACAGCCTGCAAAACGCGCTGAAAGATTTTAACCATGCCGCCACACTGAAGCCGGACTATCCGTATATTTATTTCCAACGGGCACTCACCTACCTGAAACTGGGCGACACAACCCGTGTTTTACAGGATTACGACAAAGTGCTGAAGCTCGATCCCCGTAACGCCCTGACCTATTACAACCGCGCCCTCATAAAATCCATGCAAAAAAATTATAAAGGGGCTTTGGCCGATTACAACAAAGTTGTAGCGATAAATCCGCGAAATGTTTATGCTTACTATAACCGGGGCGTTGTGGAGTTGCAAATGCGCAAGCCAAAACAGGCCATTATTGATTACACCAAAGCACTGACTATTTTTCCGGGATTTGTGGGAGCGTACATCAACCGCTCGTATGCCCGTCTGCAACTCGGTGATTCAACGGGGGCACTGGCCGACCACGATTCGGCCACTCGTATCATTGCCAAAGCAAGAGGAGATAACAGGGTCAGCCGAGCCTTGTACAAACAGTATGGCGATTCCAGCTATTTTAATAAAATCATGGCTTTTGAAGCTGACTTTCTGAATGGAGAAATGCGCAAAGGAAGGGTGCAATTTCAAAAAATCAACATAGAACCCAAACCCGATTTTTACCTCATTTATGCTTTTGACCTCCCCCCCTCCATTTATGACGAGTACCACGAAGACGTTTTCCTTGACAAGAACATCTCACTTTTCAATGCCAAAAACAAACTGGGGATAAAATTACTGTTTACCACCAAACGCTGGCCCGTTAAGAAACAGGAAATGCAACAAAGGCTACAACTTATTGCGCGTAAGGCCTCCTTTTTGGGCGAGCCGGCCAACGCACTGCTCATCAAAGGTATTATTGAAAGCATGATGCGCCATTACACGTTGGCCATTGCCGATTATGACAGCTGTCTGAACAGCGACTCGGCCATAATCTATGCCCGGTTTAACAGGGCGGCCACCCGTGCCGAAAAAGAGGAAACAAACTATGCCGAAAAATTGTATTCGGGCCAGATTGGCATCAACCGGAGCAGTTTCGGACAGGGCAGCCATAGAAAAACAATTCCGCCCCCCGATTACAAAAAAAGCCTGAAAGATGATGATCAAGTGATTGCCCTAAATCCGGGCATGAGCTTTGCCTATTACAACCGGGCCAACCTAAAGCTCAAATTAAAAAAATACCAACGGGCGATTGATGATTATTCCGCTGCCATCCGGCTGGAGCCAAAAATGGCCGAAGCCTATTACAACCGGGCTTTAATTTTACTTTTTCTGAAAGAAAATGCCCTGGCCTGCAAAGACTTGAGCAAAGCGGGCGAATTGGGGATCGATGATGCCTACAATGTAATCAAACGCTACTGCGCCCGGTAAAATTATCTGTAACCGTAAGCCAGACTTATTCCTTTTCTACGATTCGGTTATTCCATTGCAATAATATGAATTCAAACCCGCCTGCGGCGAGATGGAATTCGTGGTGGGGATGTGCAAAAAAAGTTCACGCAATCTCTGCCTTTTTGAACATTTCCACGGTTTAACAATTATTTTGTTCTAAAATAGAATGTAGGTTTCTAAACAATGGCTGGTTTCTTCCCTTTAAAACCGGGATTCCCGGCAAGAAAATCATCGAAACGTTGCTGAATGAGGCGGCAATAACCCGGATCAATTTCATATCCCACGAAATTACGTCCTGTCTTCAGGGCAGCCATCGCCGTAGAACCTGCGCCCATGAACGGATCCAGAATCACATCTCCCGGGTTACTGCTGATTTCAATAAACGGAACGCACACTTTCAGTGGTTTCTGGGTCTTGTGTTTGGTGCGCTCCTTTCCCATGCAGATGGGGTTTTCAATCAGGTTGTCCAATTCGCCATCGCGCAGGGCCTCCTTCATCATTACCAAAAGCTGTTCGATTTTATCTTCCCTTTGGTATTTGCCAATAAGCTCCTCGATATCGGTTTTGGTAATGGCCGTGTTCCGGTAATTGTGCATCTCGTTTACCGGTTTGTGGTTCCAAACAGCAGGACTTCCTTTGGTGAAGTGGATGATCAATTCCATGCTGTTGGCAAACATTTTCCGGGACGAAATGGCCGGAAAAGGATTGGTTTTGTGCCAATGGATTACCTTGCGCACTTTGAAACCGGCCGACTCTATAATCCGGTTCAGATAGGAGACAAAATCGTCGGCACAAAACAGATAGCCGCTGGCCCCCGGTTTGGAAACACGGTAAGCTTCTTTAAGGACATCTTCAAGAAAAGACAGGTACGCTTCCTCCGAACGAAAACCATCAAACTCAAATTCGGTAACCACATCCTTGTGATTTTTTAACCCTTTCACATTCTGTGCCCGGTATTGATAATAGGGTGGGTCCGTAAATATCATATCCACCGAGGCATCAGGGAGTTCCTGCATTCTCGGATGACACGATTGGTTAAAAACGACATTCATAATGCGCTGCGGATCCATAGGGACTAAAAATAAAAAGAAATAAGCAAGGCCGGCATATTTACCAACCCGGCCTAAAGTTCCTTGTCTATCAGTCTGATTTTTTCTCTCAGCAGCTCATAATCTTTTTTGGCCTGCTCAATTTTTTTCTCAAAATCACTTACAAGTGAGCTGGCCTTACCGCTTGAGAAAAAACCAATATTGTTCTCCCACAGGGAAATATCTTCTTTTAGTTTTTTCATTTTGGCCGACAAAACAGAACGTTCATGCAGCATTCTGTGCTCGCCTTCGGGAGATTTTTTGAAACTTTCCAGTTTATTCTTAAAGCCTCTCGAACTCAACTCTGCCGGCGACAGGTGCATCTTCTCCAACAGCTTCTGATAAGCGTCATGGTAAGCTTTAAAAATTTTGTCTTTCACATGGAAAGGCACATGACCAACAGCCAGCCACTGCTGCTGAAATTCTTTCAAAGCCGTCAGGTTTTCTTCTTTGTCCGCTTTCACCTCATACTCAAGCATCGAAGCCACCAGCTCCTCTTTCTTTTTCAGGTTTTCTTCTTCCTCTTTGTGGTTGTTTTTATAGAAAGCAGACTTACGGTTAAAAAACTCATCACAGGCGGCACGAAAGCGTTTCCAGATTTTATCGGAATATTTTCGGGGAACAGGGCCGGTCTCTTTCCATACTTTTTGAAGCCTGATAAGTTCGTTGGTTACTTTCTTCCACTCCGTACTTTCTTTGATGGCCTCAGCCTGCTCGCAAAGTGCCAGTTTCTTGCTGTAATTTTCCATCTGGCTCTCTTTCAGCGAAGCAAAAAAAGCACGTTTATCCGAATAAAAAGCATCCAGCGAAGTTTTAAAGCGTTTCCAGATAACATCGTTTTTTGTTCTGGGGGCACGGCCAATACTTTTCCAGCGGTTCAGTAAATCATTAAATTTATCGGTAGCTTTTTGCCACTCTTTGACGGAAGCCGGCTTCTCTTCTGCAATCAGCTTCTCGGCTTCATCGCAAAGCAACTCTTTGGCTTGAAAATTTTTCTCCTGTTCTTCGTGAATATCTTTGTAATGTTCGCGCCGCAGCTGGTTGATCTTATCAGTAGCCGCCTTAAAACGTTCCCACACCACTTCTTTCTGTTCACGTGGCACAGGGCCTATTTCGCGCCACTCATCATGGTATTGCTGTAGTTTCTTAAACGAGTTCAGCGGTGATTTCTCCTCCAGTAAAGCTTCGGCTTTCTGGCAGAGTTCTAATTTCTGTTCCAGGTTCTTTTTCAGGTCGAGATCACGCAATTCCTTGTTAATTCGTACCTTATCGAAAAATTTCTCCACCAGAAAATGGTAATTCTGCCACAGGTTGTTCAATTCCGATGCCGGTACCAATCCTGCCTCTTTCCAGTCCTGCTGAAGCCGTTTGAATTCGTCATAGGTTTTCTTCAGCGTCTCCTCCGAAGAAATGAGTTCTTTCAGCTCTTCCAGTATCTCCAGCTTCCGCTTTAAATTCTGTTGTTTAACCTTTTCGAGCTCTTCGGAATATTTCGCCCTGTTGTGGCGGTAAATGGCAAAAGCATCAGCAAAACGTTTCTCAAGCGGGCCTTCAACGTGTACAAAGTCCTCTTCTTTACCACCTCCCGATAGAAAAGTTTGTTTTTGATGATTAATTTCCTCCCGGTTCAAATGGTAAAACGCCCCTTTAATCTTTGCCACACGGGCTTTAATGACCGTGATGTCTTTTTCGCCCACGACCTCTTCCAGCATTTCCACAAGCTCCTGCTTGTTCAGATGGTCAAAATCAATCTCTTGGTTTTCAGTTACTTGTTCATTACGCGTGGAAGCTTTCACACTTGTATCGCGTAAGAGTCCGAGCAGGAAAGTGCGTTCAGCCTGGGAAATAATGGCTTTTTCTTCCACTTTGGGGAGGATGGGTGTTTTAACGACATCGGCAACAGGCCGGCCATCCCGTATCAAGTTTAGAATTTTCTTTTTCAGCGTTTTGGGAACCTGCTTGTGTGAGGGCCTGCCGGTCTTTGCCGGTACCGTTGTCGCGGATGCTTTTTCTTTTTTCGGCGACTGGATCATCTCAACGATTTGCTGCTTCTCATCGTCGCTAAGCATCTTCATTCCCTGTTTGGTTTTGGGGGCTGTTTCTTCAACCCGGGGCTTCTCCTCCTGCTGTTTGTCAACAGGATTTTGATTGATTTGGTCTTTCTTTTCCATAATACATATTTTACACATCCGGCTTATTATCCGGTAGGAGCGTTTCAAGGCTTGCAAAAATAGGAATTAATTGAGATATGTCCCCTATTCACAAAGAAATATTACAGAAACTGTCTCCCACCGCATCAGAATATCTTATCTTGAACCGTACCTGCTTTCCGCATTTCGGTTTCGCGTTGAAAAAACTGCTCCCTCAACCGGGCCAGCAAGGCCAGCTTTGTCCGTTCAAATCCTTTCTCCTCCAGCTCTGACAGTTCTTCTTCAGAAAATGCCCCGGGCATATATTTCCGGATAAACGAAGTCAATGGCAGCAGGTTCGTTCCATCACCGGCATAATTTTTCTTCAGAAACTGGAGTATGCGCAAACCGTCCACTTTATTTTCACACGCCCTGACAAAATTGACACGGTCTTTGTAATTGTTGCGAAGCAGCCCCCAAACATTTTCTGTTTTGAAAGTCTCTTTCAGAAAATCGTCCATGGGCGTGGGCAGATCGTGTTCAAAAAGCCCGGGAAACAAGCCAAACGTCGCTCCCGTTTTATCAAATAGCTCCGATGGAAAAAACGGGTACGAATCCCAGTTGCCCGCACGCCCTTTTATCAATGCAGGCCCTGTTCCGAAACTGACCCGATCCGAAAACCGGGAAGAGGGATAAGCCATTGTTGAAGCCGCATAGCCAATGGGACCAGTTTTTACCAGCTTCTGCAAAAAATAGAAGTCTTCACCACCCTGAACGGGCGTAAGTCCGCCAACTTTGCGATAAGCCCATGCCGGAAAAGCCATGGCAGAGCCCAATGCCGAGAAACGAAAAGGATTGTTTATGCGTATCATGTTCAAAGCATAATAACGCATATAAACTTCATAGCGGAGCATCAGCCGGTCGGCTTCTTCATCGCCTGTCAGCTTATGGAAATAAGGCAAAGAGAGCCCGAGATGTTTCGGGTTGTCCCGAAAATAGCCGGCCACAACCGAAAGATAGTTTCCAGGATAATAGGTGTCGGCATCCATACTGACAATGATATCCTGTTTGCCGGAGAAGGCCACAATGGCATCCATGATGGTTTTGCGGGCACGCCCCACACCGCCTTTTTTGGCTGCCCATCCCCTGCCCGGAGAACTGTTATCGATAATTTTTAAAGGAAATTTATCGTACTGGCGCAGCCATTGCAGGCTCTTCTGGTTGTCTTCACAAGCCGCTTTCTTTTCAGCCTCATGCCACCAATGATCGTATTGGTTGACACATACCACAAGCTCAAAATCAGTAAACTGCTGATTTTCCAAAGAATGTAAAAACTGTGGAAGTTGCGAAAACTCGTTCAGTACCGGAAGTGCAAGATACAATCGGTGATGCTCCATTTCTGAAAAGGTTCAAAGTAAAATCCGGATACGGCAATACCTTTCCGATGGGGTGATTAACAGTAAAAAGATATTATAAAAAGCGGCTTCACTACTTCTTTTGTTGTACGACCCACTTTCCGTTTTTAGATTCGCCGAGGACAATAACCTCTTTGGTTTTTGAATAATCTTTTATCGCTTTCAGCATCTCCTCTTTGGTATTCCTGACAATTTTAATACCCGTTTTGGAACCTTTATTTCTCACCTCTATATAATATCCGTCTCTCAGTTTTTTCGGTCTCGTTGGCGGTCTTCCCATGTATATTAAATTTTCTAAAGTTTACAGAATAGCTGCCTTGCCGGCAGCACTTTTTTGATTGCCAACAAACATACAAAAATTTGTTTAATATTTCACAAAATACAAATGGTTGTTTCTTAAAAAAGTTTAAAAGGCCATGTATTTTAGCACACAACAGAAAAAAAACAGGCATCGGAACAAAAAAGGCCCGCCTTTTCGGGCAAGCCTTTTGCGCTGATCTTGTGATCCGGGCGGGACTCGAACCCGCGGCCCGCAGCTTAGAAGGCTGCTGCTCTATCCAACTGAGCTACCGGACCAAAAAAATACCCGAAAAGCAGGGCACTGTTCTTTTTCAAAGAGGCTGCAAAAGTAAAAAAAATGAGCAAACCGGAAAACGCGTAGAAAAAAGATTTTCGAAGCCAAAAACAATACTTATTGCGGACGCGTTATCAGGCCGCGGGCCGACAACAGCCGCGCCATCTCCTGCTGCAGCACGGAAGCCGCTTCTGCTGCCTTTTGTGCAAAATCCGTTCCCGAAGAAGCATACAAAATCCCCCGCGAAGAGTTGACAAGCAATCCGCAATGGTTGTTCATCCCGTAACGGGCCACCGCTTCCAGGCTGCCACCCTGTGCGCCCACACCGGGAACCAGCAAAAAATGCCCCGGAACAATCTCACGAACTTTTGACAACTCCTGCGCCCGCGTAGCCCCCACCACGTACATCAGCTGATGCGATGAGGCCCATTCACGGGAAGCTTGCAGTACCTTTTCATACAGCAACTGTCCGTTTTTATCTTCAAAATACTGAAAATCAGTAGCCGACGGATTAGAAGTCAATGCCAGCAGTACCGCCCATTTATCTTCAAACTGTAAAAAGGGCATTACCGTATCCTTTCCCATGTATGGCGACAACGTAACGGCATCCACCGTAAGCTGTTCAAAAAAAGTGCGGGCATACATTTCGGAAGTATTACCGATATCGCCCCTTTTGGCATCGGCAATCACAAACATGTCCGCACTTTGCGAACGAATATAAGCCACCGTTTTTTTCAGGCTCTCCCAGCCCGCTGCCCCCATCACCTCATAAAAAGCCAGATTGGGCTTATACGCTACGGCAAAAGGCAGAGTAGCATCCACAATGGCACGGTTAAAAGCAAAAACAGGGTCTTCCTCAAGCAGCAAATGCGCAGGAATTTTGGCCAAATCCGTATCCAGCCCCACGCACAAAAACGAACGCTTCTTCTGTATCTGCCCAAAAAGTTCCTCGTAAGTCATCACCTATAAAAAAATACATTTCAAAAATTCCACCTCCAAACATCTAACATCCCCACATCCAAACATCTCACATCCAAACATCCAAACATCTCACATCCCCACATTCCCACATCTCACATCCAAACATCTCACATCCAAACATCTCACATCCCCACATCCCCACATCCAAACATCCAAACATCCCCACATCCCCACATCCTCAAAGTTCCTCTTTCAGCCGCTCGGCATTTTCGGCCATTTGCAACTTGTCAATCAGCTCCTGAATATCACCATCGATAATCGGCTGTAAATTATAGAGCGTCAATCCGATGCGATGGTCCGTTACCCGTCCCTGGGGCCAGTTGTAGGTTCTTATTTTTGCCGATCGGTCGCCGGTAGAAACCATGGTCTTCCGTTTGGAAGACATTTCATCGAGGTATTTATTGTATTCCTGTTCATAAAGGCGCGTACGCAAGACTTTCATAGCCTTGGCCAGATTTTTTATCTGCGATTTCTCATCCTGGCAGGTAACCACAATACCCGATGGAATGTGCGTCAGCCGTATGGCCGAATAGGTCGTGTTCACCGACTGGCCGCCCGGACCGGAAGAGCAATACGTATCCTTGCGGATGTCTTTGTCGTGCAACTCCACATCAAACTCATCCGCTTCCGGAAGCACCACCACCGAAGCCGCCGAAGTATGAATGCGCCCCTGCGTTTCCGTTTTCGGCACGCGCTGCACCCGGTGTACCCCCGATTCAAATTTCAACGTACCATAAGCCCCATTGCCAATCACATTGCACACAATGGCCTTAAACCCGCCGGCAGTCCCCTCATTCAGCTCTACCACATCCACTTTCCATCCGCGGCCCTCACAATATTTCTGGTACATGCGAAACAGGTCGCCGGCAAAGATAGAAGCCTCATCGCCGCCCGTTCCCGCCCTGATTTCCATCACGGCATTTTTGGCATCCTGCGGGTCTTTCGGAATCAGCAACAGCCGAATCTGCTCCTCCATCTCCTTTTGTTTCGGCTGCAACGCCTCCAGCTCATCTTTGGCCATTTCCCGAAACTCCGCATCCTGCTCATTGGCCAGTATTTCCTTGGCATTTTCAATATTTCCAAGCAGGTTTTTATAGGTTTTATAAGCATTTACAACCGGTTCCAGCTCTTTGTAATCCTTGTTCAGCTTCACAAAATGCTTCATGTCCGCCATAGCGGCAGGGTCGCTCATTTGCTCGGCAATTTCCTCCCAGCGGTTCTTGATGGCCTCCAGCTTCTCTAAAATTTCCACAGTTTTTTTCTTTTGCCGGCAAAGATACAAAACTGACAGCAAAGCACCCGGCAGAAAAGTTTCGGGAGAATCTTTTTTTGGGCGGGCCGTCCCGCAAGGCCATCACGGGCTGTCCACTCATAGTCCTCGCGCCACAGCGGTGTCGGCCAGGGCATTTGCGGTAGCTCCTGCCGTCGCTCCGCCCCTGCCGGCCTTCATCCGCTTTGGCACTCCGGGCTATCCGTTTCCATCCCTGCCGCAGAATACAAGACAAAAAGAAAAAAACAAAAAACAAAAGTTTTGGCCACCGCCTGACAACCGTTTGACAATTGTATGACAACTATCTTACAACCGCCTGACAACCAAACAACCATCCAAACCCTCTCTCACCCTTTCATCCCCTCGCAATTTCTCTTTTTCACCCCCTCACCCTTTCACCTTTTCACCCTTCAACCCTTCAACCCTTCAACCCTACCACCCTCCCACCTTTCAACCTTTCAACCCTACTACCCCCCCACCCACCTTTCCACCCCCACGTATTCCGTCTCAATATTAGATGTATCTTTGCAGCCCGAATTTAACACCCTGTAAAACAGATGAAAGAAATTAAAAATATTGCCATTATCGCACACGTTGACCACGGCAAGACTACACTGGTTGACAGACTTTTATACCAGGTAAAGCTCTTCCGCGAAAACCAAAACATGGGAGACCTTATCCTCGACAGCAACGACCTCGAAAGAGAAAGGGGTATCACCATTCTGTCCAAAAATGTCTCCGTTCGTTACAAAGGGGTCAAGATTAACATCATCGACACCCCCGGTCACTCCGACTTCGGTGGCGAAGTGGAACGCGTTTTGAATATGGCCGACGGCGTTTTGCTTGTGGTAGATGCCTTTGAAGGCCCCATGCCGCAGACACGTTTTGTCCTGCAGAAAGCCATCGATCTGAAACTGATTCCCATCGTGGTTATCAACAAAGTGGACAAACCCAACTGCCGTCCCGAAGAAGTACAGGAAGCCGTTTTCGACCTTATGTTTAACCTGGGTGCCAACGAAGAGCAGTTGGACTTTCCAACGGTTTACGGCTCCTCAAAACAGGGCTGGATGGGCCCCGACTGGCAAAACCCGACCACCGATGTCTCTTATTTGTTGGATCAGATTTTGGAACATATTCCCTCTGCAAAATATATTGAAGGTACACCACAGATGCAAATTACATCGCTGGATTATTCCTCTTATGTGGGACGTATTGCCGTTGGCAGGCTACTGCGTGGCAAACTGAAAGCCGAGATGAACGTCTCCCTCGTAAAACGGGATGGCAGCATCAAAAAGTCCAAAATCAAAGAACTTTACCGCTTTGAAGGACTGGGAAAAGAAAAATACAAAGGCGAAGTCTATGCCGGCGACATCATCGCCCTCATGGGCATCGAAGATTTTGAAATTGGCGACACCGTTGCCGACTATGAAAATCCGGAAGGATTGCCTCCCATCAAAATCGACGAGCCTACCATGAGTATGTTGTTTACCATCAACAACTCACCATTTTTTGGCAAAGAAGGAAAATACGTTACTTCGCGCCACTTGCGCGACCGCCTTTTTCACGAAACAGAGAAAAATCTGGCACTGCGTGTGGAAGAAACCGATTCGGCAGATACCTATCTCGTCTTCGGAAGGGGAATCCTTCATCTTTCCATCCTTATCGAAACCATGCGCCGCGAGGGTTATGAATTTCAACTGGGACAACCCAAGGTCATCATCAAAACCATCGATGGCGTAAAACACGAACCGGTGGAAAGCCTCACCGTGTTAGTACCGGAAGATTTCTCGGGACGGGTTATCGATATGGTTACCCAACGCAAGGGGGAATTTGAGAATATGGAACCGAAAAACGACAGGATGTTGCTGGAATTCAGTATCCCCTCACGCGGTATCATTGGCTTGCGCAACGCTATCCTCACCGCAACGGAAGGCGAAGCCATTATTGCCCACCGTTTCAAAGCTTTTGAGCCATGGAAAGGGGAATTTCAAACCCGTAACAATGCTGCTTTAATCTCCATGGAGACCGGTACGGCTGTTGCTTTTGCCATTTGGAAACTGATTGACCGCGGCCGGTTTTATATCTCTCCCAACGACCAGGTATATGCCGGACAGGTTATTGGCGAGAGCACCCGCGACAAAGACATCGTAATCAATGTCAACAAAGGCAAAAAGCTGACCAACATGCGTGCCTCCGGTTCGGACAACAAAGTATTGATTCCCCCGGCCATTAAGTTTTCCCTTGAAGAGTACATGGAGATTATCCGCAAAGATGAATACCTCGAAGTAACCCCACGCTCTTTGCGCCTGCGGAAAATCATCCTGGACGAAACCAAACGGAAACGGGCCAACAAAAATTAAGCTGCACAGACGAATCATGTCAATGCCTTCTTCCCATAAAAGCCGCGCGCTGTTTCCGGAAAAATCCGGAAACACAATGTCCAGCCTGATATTGTTTTTTCTGATACTTTCTTTTAGTTCATGCAGCCTTTTCAGGCAGGCCAAAGAATACGAACGCTTTGTGCACAGCAGGTTTGCCGTTCAGGATGTGAAAGTCCTGTCCATAGCCGGTATCGATGTTTCGCAAAAGGGAAATGCCGCCGACCTTGATTTCAGCCAGATGATTGCCCTTGGGCTGCGGTTTGTAAAAGGCGACCTGCCTTCGGTCGTCCGGCTAACAATTCAGGGGCAGAACACAACAAACGAAAAAGCCGCTATTTCGGGCATGGACTGGATACTTCAGGCCAAAACAGACACGTTGGCGACAGGAACCCTCAACCGACCGGTAACAATACCACCAGGGGAGACGGTACGCTTTCCGGTAAAAGCCAACTTCAACCTGTCCAAATTGCTGAAAAGCAAATCGCTGGACCAAATGCTTCATATCATCCTCGGCAATGGCAGCAAAGCCGAATACGAAAAGCTGGGATTAGTCTTGAAAATAAAACCATGGTACCGGATAGCTTCAAAGGTCAAAAAATCACCGGTTTACCTTAGCATCCACCCTGAATTTGGACAGCTGGCCCATTAAATGGCGTAAGCGTCCACTTGTGCCTGAGAATACCTAAACCAAATATTCCACCCTGTCCAGCAATTCACGCACCCTGCTTTCCTGACGGGCATCCGCCCTGAACATCAAATGATAATTCAAATGCCACGATGCCATACCCAACGCTGTCCATTGAATGTAAAGGGGCAACAACTTTTTTTCAATGTTTTCCATGGGCCTCTTTTGGTTATAGGCATCCAGAAATACCTCCAACAGGGAAGTATCCGGACGGTTGTGTAAAAAGCAAAAACCATTTATGCACATGGCCACATCAAAAAGCAGCTGGTCGATACTAAATTGTTCAAAATCGATGATGGCTTTCAACTTATTGCCTTCAAACAGCGTATTGTCAGGGAAAACATCCCCGTGAACCAGACCTGTGGGAAGTTCCTCATGGAGAGCGGGTTCCATCCATTCCCACAGGCGGGTAAACTGATGAAAAATATCCGGTATTGGGTTTGTGGCCACAGGAAATTTTCTAACGAGGCCGGACACATTCTCCGGTCGGATACTGTTGCCTTTTTCGGGAATCCCGCTAAAATCCATGGTATGAAGCACGGCCAAAGCTCCGGCAATTTCAGCCACAGTTTTCGGGTTCAGTTCCGGTATCTGTCCCTCCACAAAATCATAAACAGAAACAGGATGATTGTTCATGAATTGCACGGTATTTCCTTTGCTATCGGCCACAGGAAAAGCTGCCGGGAAATGTTCCTTTTTTAAAATGGCAAGCATATTATGCTCTTTCTCAACACTTTCAAAAGACTGCTGAAGGTGAACACGAAAAAGATAAACGCCTTTCCCCGTTACTATCCTGTAACTCTCATTGGCAAATCCATGTTTCAGCCTGACATACGATTGAAGTGTGCCCAGGCCATAATTTTCCAATGCTGTTTTTATCAGTTCTCCGGGATACATAAAAATCACTTTCCGGTACAAACATATACTTACTGGTGCAAACGTCCGCTTGTACCTTCATTTTTTCTTTCTTGTGCAAGCGTCCGCCAGTACCTTTATTTCAGTACTTTATGTACCGAATCCAACACCGTGCCATCCACCCATTTAATCACGGCCACAATTTCATCGCCAAACTTTGGCTTATCCGGTACGCCACAGATGGCTTCGGCTTCTTCTTTCAGCTCATGGATAGTTTTGATGGGCAACCCGCTGTTTTTGGCTTTCTCTATCAAATCCTGCCGCAGCGGATTGATGGCAATGCCGCGTTCAGAAACGATTACATCAATCATTTCACCGGGTGCACAAAGCGTGGTAACCTCATCGCGGATAACCGGAATACGGTCGCGGAAAAGCGGAATGGGCAGGATGGTTGTTTTCCCGAAAAGGGTGTTTTGCCAGCCACCGATGCCATGCAGCAGGTAACCATCCGAATGCGTTACCACGTTGGCATTAAAATTAACATCAACCTCCGTTGCGCCCAACACCACAATATCCACCAGGGAAGCGAAATTGCCTTTGCCGTGATAGTTGTAGGATGTGAAAGGAGAAGTCCATACGTGGTTGGGATTTTCGCGCATGGAACGTACCCCATCGAGGTCAAAAGTCTGGCCATCCAAAATATATTCTACCAGACCTTCTTCCAGCATTTCCACCGGATATTTGTTGCTTCCGGCACGGATAAAACGTGCTTTCCAGTTATTTTTTCGCAGGATATCACCGAAATAATTCCCGATGGACAATGCCGTCCCGCCGGCCCCCGCCTGGTAAGAAAAGCCATCGTAAATTAAACCCGTTGCCTCACAAAATTGTGCGGTCATTTCTGCAATCAGCAACCGGTCGGGGCTTTTGGTAATTTTTGTCGTTCCTGAGATAATCTTCTCGGCAATGCCCACCTGGTCCACTTTCACCACATAATCCACATAATTCCCCTGTATCTGCCACGGAACAGCCGGAAACGGAACCAGGTTATCCGTAACCACAATCACTTTGTCGGCATATTGCGAATCGGCAAGGGCAAAGCCCAGCAAGCCACAGGCTGCCGTGCCATTTACACCATTGGCATTCCCGAAAGGATCAGCGGTGGGCGCAGCAATTACGGCAATATCAATTTTCACTTCGCCATCCTGAACAGCCTGATAACGGCCACCATGCGAGCGCAGAATGCCCAGTCCCGCCATTTTACCTTCGGAACAAAACCTCCCGAGTGCACCGTTCATACTGCCTTCAATACGCTGAATGGTCCCATCTTCGAGATAAGGGATCAAATGTTCGTGGCACGGGAAGCTGGCCGACGGAAACCAACGCAGGTTTTTAATCCCCATTTCATGGGCAATGTCAAAAATCTGGTTGGCAACCAAATCGCCGTTGCGAAAATGGTGATGGGTGGAGATGGTCATGCCATCGCGCAAACCGGCTTTCACAAGGGCCTCTTTTAAACTGCCCAACACCTTGTTGCCATCTTCGGGATAATCGGCACAGCTGGCAATACGCGGCCCGAATTTCCGTCCGGCAGGTTTGTATTTCCCCACCCCTTTAAACGGGATATGTTCTTCACCGTTGAGGATAGTGGGAACCAGTCTGCCGGCAGCATTTTTGACAACTTCATCGTATTTTTTCATAGTCAATAACTATTTATTTTTTTTCGTTGTTTAAGTATCCTGTGGCTCTTTCGGGTTGTAAACCCGAAAGACCGGGGATTTAAAATCCCCCTGCCCCATAACCTCCGGATTGCAAATCCGGAGGAGCGTACTAAGATTGTCAGACAATGGTCAAACAGTTGTCAGACAGTAGTCAAACGGTTGCCAGACACTTGCTTTACCAATTTGTTATTACCTTCTACTTTTTAACTTTTTAACTTTTTACTTTTTACTTTTACCTTTTTACTTTTACCTTTTCTCTATCCAGCCAATGAATATTTAATTTTCCTGTGTTTATCGCCAGTTCAATAGTTGTAACAGCCCTTTTCACCACCGGCGGGTCAATCATTTTAGTACCGAGGGAAACAACGCCCAGGCCTTTGGCTTCCGCCTCCTTAAAAGCAAGGTATATTTTTTTGGCTTTTTCAATTTCAGGGGCATCCGGGGCAAAATTTTCGTGAACCACCCTGACTTGCCGCGGATGGATACAACCCATGCCATCGAAACCCAGGGCCTTTGAACGTTTTACGTTTTCGGCCAGTGCCTCCATGTCCGACACATCGGAAAAGACCGAGTCGATGGGTTGAATACCGGCAGCACGGGCAGCATTGACCACCATGGAACGGGCAAAAAACGACTCTGTCCCTTCATTGGTACGGCGGGTGCCGAGGTCGGCGGTATAATCTTCCAGCCCGATGGCCATTGCGGCCACCTGTTTATCAGCAGCAGCAACCTGGTAAGCATTGATGACCCCTTGGGCACTTTCAACAATAGGCATAAGCCATACCGAATGGGTCATGTTATTTTGCAAAAGCAACTCCTGAACCCTTTCGGCCACGCGCAACACATCTTCCGCCCCTTCGCATTTGGGAATCAAAACCATATTGGCATAATGGGGAACCACAAATTCCAGGTCTTCGAGCCCCCGTTCGCCCTGGTTGATGCGCACCATACGCTCGGCACCATAAAAATGCAGGTTACGCAAAGCGTTTCGCACGAGATACCGGGCTTCGGTTTTCTTTGCCGGTGCCACAGCATCTTCCAGGTCAAGGATTAAGCCATTGGGCTTGTGCACGCCCGCATTGAGCATGAGTTTGGGAGAATTTCCCGGCAGGTATAACCGCGAAAAGCGAAAATCATCCTTTCCGGTTGCCGTTTGGTTTTCTTCCAACATGGGCAGCAAAAATTCTTTGTCCGTTTTTACCACCTGTTTTATGGCTGCCTCCAAACGGGCTGCCAACACAAAATCCACCGCACCGGCATCTTCTAAGGCCACCCGAACATTCTCCAGTTCAAAAAAGCGGAGGATTTTTTCGGTCAATTCTTTTATCTGCCTACCAAACAACGTCTTAACCTTGCTCCTGATATCTATTTGCAACCCTCCTGCAGAGGCTGGTGTTACTGCAACCCACACATCAGAGCGAATGCCGGGCCCTTTGTTGCCGGCTGTTCCTGTTTTATCCATGGATATGTTCCTTTTAAGGCTCAAAGATACATTCTGTTTTCCGAATGGCCATAGGGATGGGACCGAATTTTTTATACGGCTGGGATTTCAAGACTGAGAAAATGATTGAAACATCCAAAACGTGAACATATCCTGACAAACCCGCCTGTGGACAAGCTCAAATCGGCCATGGGGGCACCACAAACCTGACAGGTTTCCGATGTAAGCAATTCTTTATGACAATACGGACAGCAAAGGCCCAATATTTCGCCATCCGCTACGGGCAAATCTACCTGATGGTCAAAGCATTCGTATGCTGCACAAAGATGAACCTTTCCTTTTTTATTATCCTCCAGCCGAACGTTTAAGCCCACACTGGCAATTCCTTTTATTTTTACCTCCTCATCCATTAATGAATGATGGCAATAAGGACAAACAATATCAAGAACAAGTTCTTTTTTCATTTTCATCTTTAATTTTTCGGATTTTTGAATGGCTAAATTACAAACAAACGCCCCCTTTGTAAAGCCCGTTATGCAATATAAAAAAGGTTTAAATAAGCCGGTTATTCAATCCGGGCAATGTCTTCGGCCATAGTACGGGCCTGCTTTATCCTGTCGGCCATGCCGATGCCATTGCGTATGCTTCCGCCAAGGTACATCCCCCGATGTTGCGATTCAATGGTTTCAATTGCATTGAAACGTGCTTCCGAATCGGCACCATACTGGGCGATAGCCCGCCGGTGAGTGGAATACTGAAACAGGTCCGGCTCAACATTGCCAATGCCCATGGTTATTTCCAGTTCATTTTTTATCAGCTGAAAAAGTTCGTCCCCCTGCAAATCTGCCAGCCAGGGCTTACGCATTCCACCGACAAAAGTTGTCAGGAGTGCCCCGCCATCGGGGGCCCTGTTTTTGAACTGGCCCGACATAAACAATACACCGAGAATATTCCGGTCCTCTTTGAATGGAATTAGCCCGCCAAAGGCATCCAGCGGCAACCCCTTCCATTTTTTATACCCAATGGCCACTTCGGTAACCTTTGCATATTGCAGGTTGACAATTGGTTCCCAGGATTTTGTCTCCACAAACGGGAACATTCGCTGCAGCCTGTCGCTGCCAATAGTGCTCACCACGTGGGTAAAGTCTTCTGTCTTTTTTTCAAAATGAACACGAAAATCGCGGTTGATTTCTTCCACAAAGATATTTTCGCATCCCAGCGTAATGTTTTCCCGTCCTATAATTTCTGTCAGCGTTTCAGTGAGCCTTTGCAGTCCATTCTCAATGGAAAAGATTTCACGCGTAACTTTTTGCTCTTGCGGGCTTTTCTTTTGCCGCTTCTTTTTAATGGCACCACCGATAAAACTACCATATTCCTGCTCCAGGTTATATAATTTGGGAAGGGCATATTTGGGAACAATATAAGCCGGGTCGCCGGCATAAATCCCGAGGATGAAAGGGTCGATGGCATAATCGAGAAAACTTCGCCCCATTCTCCGGACAACTAGCCGGGAAAGGGTTTCATTGGGATTGGCACCCCTCTTCCGAAAAGGTTCGCCAAGCAGGCGTAGTTTGTCTTTTGTACTGAAAAGGGGCGTTGTAATCCCGCCAATAATCCCGGAAGGCAACGGATACCATTTTCCATTTTTCCATATCAGCCGTTTGGCTGATGAAGCATCCGCTATTTCGGGCTGACATTTCCCGCCCAGGTCTTCAAAAAACGAAACCGTTTCCGTGTTGGCAAGGACCCCGCTGTTGGGGCCTTTTTCGTAAACAAAACCATCTTTTCTACAGGTTTCTATCACGCCCCCAATATGATTTGTCTTCTCAAAAATCCTGAAGGCAATGCCGGCTTTTTTCAAATAAAAAGCGGTTACCAGACCGGTAATCCCGGCTCCGATGATGGCTACCTTTTTTTCCCTCATCGAAGTACTTTTATCACTTTTTGGCGGCCAAGGGTTTTCCCCGTATTTTTATCTTTAAACAAGAGAAGATAAATTCCGGCAGGCAAACCGCTCACCTGCATCTGCTGTGATTCGGTTGATCTCAACAATTTGCCCTTTATGGAATAAAGGTATTTTTCACTTTGCTTCGGGGCTGAAAAGTGGAGAACAGCGGAAACAGGATTGGGATAAACAAGATAAGTTTTTTGTCCATGAGCGGTAACTCCCGAAACAGTTGAATCGCCCCAAATCAGCTGTACATATTCAGGATGGTCAATAAACGGATTCCTGTTATGCTGGTAGCTATAAACCACATCATTACGATGGCGTTCAAAATTATCTACCGGATCTTCTGCATTCCATTTCAACAAAGTGTGCAGCATGGCAAACAGTGGTTTTTTAGACCTCTTGTCTTCGGGCAGATAATCAATTATCTGCAAATCAGGCTCCCCATTTTCGCCTTCGTACCGGGTAGCCATATAAAAAATCATCCGGGCCACATCGCCCACCACCTCTTTCCGTGGTTGCCAGACCCATCGCGTATTGCTCTTGTAGCTTCCGGTAACAAATCCGTGATCAACAACAGAAACAGAGCAGGTATCGAACCAACGGTTGCTCCGGGTACTGTTCACCGAGACATCAACCGGACGGAGGTTATTCACATCTGTTCCCGCCGGTGGTTCCGTTCCAAAATCGCCCCTCGACTTTGCCCACACATGCTCACGCGACCAGCCTTTGCCCGAATTATACTCTTGTGCGGCATTAACAGAACGCCCTGAATAAAGCAGGATGACATTGGCAGCATTGGCCGTATCACGGTCGGTTTCTTTTAAGATATCCCAGACATCGGTGCTGCTGTTACTGGTATAAGGATAGGTTTTTTGTCCTTTAATAATGTTGTACAAAGCAGTTTTCAGGGCATCGCCCTTTAAGCCGGATGCGGCATCGTAATAGCCGGCAGGCACCTGGGCTGCCAGTACAAACCCAAGAAATAAAAACCACGCAGATAGCAGTAAACGCTTCATAAGCAGAAAATTTTAGCGGCAAAGGTAGGATAATTCTTTTTGCCCGGACTTTTTCCTTTTCGGAGAAAGATATAGGGATTAACCACGAAGGAAGTTTAACCACGAAGGAACAATTAACCACGAAGGAACACAAAGGGATTTCACAAAGGAACACGAAGAAATGAGGAAAAAATTAACCACGAAGGGACACGAAGGGGTTTCACAAAGGGGACACGAAGGAATGAGGGGGTGAAAGGGTGAAAGGGTGAAAAGGTGAAAAGGTGAGAGGGTGAGAGTGACGAAGGGACGAAGGGACGAAGAGACGAAGAGACGAAGGGACAGAGGGATAAAAAGATTCGTGTAATTCGTGCAATTCGTTGGGAAAAACTTGGTGAGACTTTGTGAATATCCTTGGTGGGACTTGGTGGTTTTCCGTTTCAAAACCCGAAGGCTCTCACAACAATTTCTACCCGCCAGGCTCTCGCTAATTGTTTCAGAGCTAAACGATAAAAAAAATGCGAAGACCCTCACGGCAATGCCCCCCGTAATGGCCAACGCTGATTACCTCAGGGTTAAACGGGGGAAAGGAAATCATTCTTCAATTTCATCATACAAGTCCTTCCATTCGGGATTAAACCGGTTGATTAACGCTATTTTCTTATCCCGTTTCCATGATTTAATTTGTTTTTCCCGATCGTAAGCTTCACTTATGTAATGAAAATATTCAAAGTAAACAAGTTTGTCCACATTATAACGTGCTGTAAATGAATTAGGATACGCTTTGGTCCTGTGCTGGCATATTCTTGTCCGAAGTTCTGACGTTACTCCGGTATATAATACGGTGTTTCTTTTTGTTGTGGTAATATACGTATATCCTCCCCGTTCCATAATCTTCTTCAAATATACTCATTATTCGTTTATTTCTGAGCCGCACGGGGCGGGTGATGTGGGAAGCGTGCGGCCCCGTTTGGAACGGGACAAGCTGTGAGAATCTGCGCTGAAAATGTTTTCCGTTTCAAAACCTGAAGGCTCTCACAACAATTCCCGCCCGCCAGGCTCTCGCTAATTGTTTCAGAGCTAAACGATAAAAAAAATGCGAAGACCCTCACGGCAATTTCCACCCGCAAAGGTCAGCGCAAATTGCCTCAGGGTTAAACGGTGGGAGAAAAAAGAATATCTGAGAAATACCACCTTGGTGTCCTTCGTGTTGTCCTTTGTGTTCCTTCGTGGTTAAAAAAGTTAGGCATTAAGCGTTGAAGAAGTTAGGCGTTATTTTTCTTTGCAAAATCCTTGGTATCCTTTGTGTTGTCCTTCGTGTTCCTTCGTGGTAAAAAAATCCGAAGACCCTCACGGCAATGCTAACCCACAACCTGCCCTAATTGCCTCAGGGTTGAACGGGGAATGGAGGGGTTGGGTTTTCCGTTTTGTAACTTGCTGAACATTAGTTTGTTGCGTGCTTTTGGCTTTGGGCGCACGCCATCTTAGCCCTGTGCTTGCCAATCTTTGGCTGTTTTGGCAGGGCGGCGGGAAGACCGGATGCCGGAGTTCAGCGTTTTGCGTTCAGAGTTCGGCGTTTGGCGTGGGGCGTGGTTCTTTGTGTTTTTGACCCTCTTTTTTGTTTTGTCTGTTTCTTTTTGTTTTGTTTTGTTTTATTTCATTTTGTTTTGTTTTATTCTTTTTTTTTCCTTTTTCATTTTTCATTTTTCATTTTTCATTTTTCTCTTTTCACTTTTCACTTTTCACTCTTCACTTTTCACTTTTCACTTTTCATTCGCCACTTTCACTGTGTATGCTTTTGCTCTTATGTTGCTTAGGTTCGGGTTTGTTATTATGGTGTTTTTTGGTGTGTGGGGCATTGTGTGGTATTCGTACCTGTGATAATCTCTGCTTAGTTTTCCTATTTCTTTGTCCTCTGCTGTGTATACTTTTGCGAATTGGTTCATTACGCTGTTTGAGTAGCTTGTTTCCCCGAATCCGAATGCTCTTTTCATTTCGTGTACTATTCCTTTGTATTCTCCTCCTGGTGATAGGTGCATTTTCGCCCATATTGTTGGGTAGTTTTTTCCTAGTGGTGTTTTGTATTCTATTTGGCTGGCGTTTGTTGCGTTGCTTCCTGGGCTTATTAGTATTCCTGTTCTTATTGTTCCGTTTTTGTCTCTTGGTAGTTTGTTTACTACTTGTATTTTGTACCTGTTTCCTTCTTCTCTTATGTATTCTTGTATTCTTGCTATTATTGTGTCTTTTTGTGCTTGGGTGTATTCCATTCCGTATGAGGTGTTTGTTGGGTCTTTGTTTTTTGTGAATTCTATTTTTATTGTTCCTGTTGTGTCTGTTATTGGTTTTAATGTTGTTGAGTCTATTATCATTGTTCCCATTACTGTTCCGTCTAGGTTTTGGTCTGCTATGTGGCTTGCTGGTACTGTGTCTCCTTTTGTTGTTATTCTTATTTTTGGTAGTGTTGCGTTGAATACGTTTTCTATTGTGCTGTCTGTTCCTGCTTTTATGTTGTTTGGTGTGATGTAATGTATTCCTCCGAATGAGTAGTATCCTTTTTTGTTTCCTATTAGGAATACTGTTTCGATGTTTTGTGGTATTTTGTGGAATGTGAATTTTCCGTTTTCGTCTGTTGTGTCTATTCCTATTACTTTATTTTTGTTAAAGTCTATTAGGTATGCTATTGCTCCTTTTAGTGGTGCTGGTATGCTGTCTCCTTTGTTGTTGTATGCTATTAGGCTGTCTAGGCTTCTTGCTGTGCTTGTGAATGTTATTGTTCCTGGTGGTAGTGGTGCTTTTTTGTTTAGGTATATGTTTATTATTTGGCTCCAGTCTGTTTTTCCTTTTATTGTTTTTAGTGTGCTGTCTGTTTTGTATCCTTTTTTTTCCCATTTGATCCAGTAGTTTGCTGTTTTTATTTCGTTTGTTTTTAGGTTTAGTGGTTTGTTGTTTGTTGTGTTGTTGTAGTTGTTGTTGTTTGTTTTTCTTGCTGGTTTGTTTGTTTTGATGAATTTTCCTGTTATTGTGTTGTTGTTGTCTAGTTTTATTGCGTATATGTATGTTCCGTTTGGTTGGTTTTTTAGGCTTGTGAATGCGTGTTTTGTGTTTTGTTCTTGTTCGTCTTTTATTGTTCTTCCTTGTATGTCGTATATTTTTATTTCTTTTATTTGGTTTTTTGTTGTTTCTGTGTTGAATCCGTTTGCTGGGTTTGGCCATATTTTTATGTTTTTTTGGTTTTTGTATTGTTTTATTCCTGTTGTTATTGTGTCTATGCTTATTGGTAGGTTGAAATCGGTCATTCCATCTATGTCTGTTTTTAGTTCGTATGTTGTGTCTGGTAGTTTGCTGTTTTCTTCTGGTCTTAGGTATAATGTTACGTCTCCTAGAAAATTGTTTGTTGCACTATCTATTGTTTGTATTATTCCGTTTCCGTATATGGTGTCTGTTTTTATTGTTTGTGCTGTTGTTTGTTGGGGGTTTAGTATGCTTGCTATTCCTATTGTTCCTATTATTATTGGTGTTAGAATGTTTTTTCGGGCGTAGTTTTTAGCTTTCGCTGTTCCCTTTCGCATTAGTTTTTGTGATTTGGTGATTATTTTTTCTAGCATTTTGTCTTTTATTATGGGGTGTAGGGCAAAGGTAGAAAATTCTTTGGTTTAACCACGAAGGGGTGAAAAGGTGTGAGGGTGTGAGGGTGAAAGGTGAGAGGGACGAAGAGACGAAGAGACGAAGGGACAGAGGGATAAAAAGATTCGTGTAATTGGTGCCATTCGTTGGGAAAAAACCTTGGTGGGACTTCGTGAATATCCTTGGTGTTCCTTTTTGGTTTAACTTTTACCACGAAGGGGCACGAAGGGGTTTCACAAAGGAGGCACGAAGGAATGAGGGGGTGAAAGGGTGAAAGGGTGAAAAGGTGAGAGGATGAGAGGGTGAGAGTGACGAAGAGACGAAGGGACAGAGGGATAAAAAGATTCGTGTAATTGGTGTAATTCGTTGGGAAAAACTTGGTGAGACTTTGTGAATATCCTTGGTGGGACTTTGTGGTTTTCCGTTTCAAAACCCGAAGGCTCTCACAACAATTCCTGCCCGCCAGGCTCTCGCTAATTGTTTCAGAGCTAAACGATAATAAATATCCACCATCCGTTTATTTCTGAGTCGCATGGGGCGGGGAATGTGGGAAGCGTGCGGCCCCGTTTGGAACGGGACAAGCTGTGAGAATCTTTGCAACAAATGTTTTCCGTTTCAAAACACGAAGGCTCTCACGACAATTACCGCCCGCAAAGCTTTCGCTAATTGTCTCAGAGCTAAACGATAAAAAAAATGCGAAGACCCTCACGGCAATGCCCCCCGTAATGGCCAACGCTGATTGCCTCAGGGTTGAACGCTGGGAGAAAAAAGAATGTCTGAGAAATACCTCCTTGGTGTCCTTCGTGGTGTCCTTTGTGTTCCTTCGTGGTTAAAAAAGTTAGGCGTTAAGCGTTGAAGAAGTTAGGTGTTATTTTTTTTTGCAAAATCCTTGGTATCCTTTGTGTTGTCCTTCGTGTTCCTTGGTGGTAAAAAATCCG
>WGCY01000008.1 GCA_015493525.1 Bacteroidales bacterium | reverse complement strand
CTCACAATTTATGAAATAATGCAAATACTTGGAGTATCAGCATTGGATAAAACCCCGATAAAAGAGCTTCTCACTGAATCAGAAGTCAATCAAAATGTCAAAGAACGGTATAATTTATTTAATGTAGATTTTTAACGCATCAGTAGTATTTGAACAGCTTCAGCGATTCGCTTGGCGGTTACCACAACCAGGTCGTGCTGGAAAGTAACATAAACAAATCGGAAGAGGCTGCTAAAACAGTTGTTGCCCAGGCAGCCATTGCCCGCGGATTATATGCTGCTTATGAGCAAACCTCAGACAGCCGGTATCTTGCAGGGGCTGATGTAGCTTACAGCTATCTGATGAGCCAATTTTATGTCCCTGCCATGCATGCATTCAAAACCGGGCTGGGCAATAACGAAGCAACTTACACGCCTTTTATTTTTGCAGTTATTGCAGGGGCTTTACGCGAAGCGACTTTGGTGGGAAACCATAAACATGCTGCCTGGGTTTATACGCGGTTCTTTAAAAAGGTAGCCAATAAAATGCAACTATCCGAAGACCAGCATACTGGTGAAACAGGCAATGATTCCGATGGAGACGGTATTCCGTATATCCCGCAGCAACCGGACAACCTGCCTCCTGTTTTTGCTTCCGAAGCCGTACTGAACCTTACCGTTACCGGGATAAAAAATCATCAGGACCTGATTGACGGGCAGAGTATATCAAACCGGCCAAATCCTTTCCGTACTTCCACCCAATTGGTTTTTCAGCTTCCCAAAGCCGCCCGTGTGGAAATTAAAGCCTATGACATCACAGGCAGGCTGGTGGATGTGGTCTTCAAAGGAAGCATGGGAAAAGGACAGAATCCCATTGACTGGAGGCCATCTCCGGGACTCCATAACGGGATTTATTACCTGCGCATCAACGTAAACAATGTGGCTGTGGCCACCCGGAAAGTTTTCCGGCTAAACTAAAAAACCTGTTCTTTTTTTTCAGCTTGTTCCGGACAGTCCTCTCACTATGGGGGGACTGTTTTTTTCTTTTTATGCTAGCCTGTATAAATTACCGGGTTGCTTTATATTCAAGTTGTTATGAGATCCAGAAGGCCCCTGTCGGAAAATACCTGTGGCAACCCACAAATAAGTAAAAACGGTCAACGCTATTCAGGCATCAACATCTTCCGACTTCCGACTTCTAACTTCTAACTTCCTCCGGTTCACCATCCAGTACAGCCCCGGGATGATAAGCAGCGACAGGAACATGGACAAACTCATCCCGCCAATCATGGAAATGGCCAGCGGTTGCAGCATCTCCGCACCTTCGCCTATGGCCAAAGCCAGCGGCAGGAACCCGAAAATGGTCGCCAGCATGGTCATCAAAATGGGACGCATACGCACCTGCCCGGCCATCAGCAGGGCCTGGCGCACATCCGGCTTTTCTTCCAGGTATTTCTCGGCATAATCAATGAGGAGGATGCCGTTGTTGACCACCACCCCGATAATCATAATCATCCCCATAAAAGCCGAGATATCCAGCGGGATGCGGGTAATCCAAAGCATAAGGAACACGCCGCTCACCGAAAGCACCGTACCCAGCAGGATAACCCCGGAAGTGCGGAACGATTTGAACTCGAACAACAAAATGGCAAAGACCAGCAAAATGCCGAACGCCAAAATCATCATAAGCTGACGGAAGGCTTCCTGCTGGCTTTTGTACTGCCCGCCGATTTGCAGGGTAACGCCCGGCGGCAACGGAATGTGCTGCAGCATGGTTTTTACGTCGCCGATGATACTCCCCAGGTCGCGGTGCGCAATGTGGGCTTTCACGTTGACCACCTGCGCCAGGTTTTCGTGGTCCACATCGGCTTTGCCAGGCAGTTTTTTTATGCCGGCCACTTCGCCCAGGGTAACCACCCGGTTGATGGAAGCCAGGTAAACCGGCAGTTTTCTGATTTCTTCCGAATAGAGAAAATCTTTTTTGGGATAGCGCACCCGGATGGGGATCATTTTCAGCCCTTCCATAATACCCGACACATCGTCGCCCCACAGGGCCATGTGCACGGCATCCGAAACCTCTTTTACGCTGACGCCGAAACGGGCGGCCGCTTCCCGGTTCACCCGGATACGCAACTCCGGTTCGGTTTTCGCAAAACCTTTGTACACATCCACAGCGCCCCGGATATGCTCCAGCGAATCGGCAATTTGCGTGGCCGTTTGGCGGATGAGCGCGAGGTTCTCCCCAAAAACCTTGATGGTGATGGGGGCAATTTCGCCGCTCAGGTCTTTCAGCCTGTCGGGAAGCACCTGAAACAGTTCGGGTTGCAGGCGCGGCTCATGGGTACAGTCGAAGGCGCGGATTTTATCCATAATCTCAAACGAAGAGAGTTTGTGCCCTTTTTTCAGCATAATCACAAAATCGCCGTCGTTGGTGTGCGTCCGCGGGTGGGCCAAGCTGCGGCCGGTACGCAGCGAATAGCTTTCCACATCCGGCAGGCTCATAATGTATTGCGCGATGGGTTTCAGCATTTTTTTGGTGGCTTCGATGGAACTTCCCGGCGGCGCCAGGTAATCGTGCACAATGGTACCTTCGTCCCACTCGGGCAAAAAACCGCTGGGAATGCGCAGGTACGAAAACACGGCAATGGCGGCAAAGAGCAGCACAATGAAAACCGTCAGCGCCGGCCATTGCATAAAGCGTTTCAGCGCGCGCTGCTGGATGTTGATGAGCAAAGGCATCACTTTTCCCGGCTTTTTTTTTCGGGTTGAGATAAAGCTGATGGCCAGGGCAGGCGTTAAAAATACCGCCAGCAACATGGAAACCACCACCGCTATGGCCAGCGTAGAAGCCAACGCCTTGAAAAAAATGCCCGGCACGCCCGAAAGGAAAACGAGCGGCACAAACACCACCAGCGTGGTGAGCGTGGCGCCGAGCAACGGTGGAATAATTTCGGAAGTGGCCTTTACCACCGCTTCCTCGCGCCCGTAACCCTCCTCGAGGTATCGCTCGATGTTTTCAATCACCACAATAGCGTTGTCGGTGAGGATGCCAATGGCCGCCGCCAGTCCGCCCAGGCTCATGATGTTCAGGTTCATGCCCAATAGCTTGATAAAAATAAAGCTAATGAGCAGGGCCACGGGAATGATGGTAACCGTAACCAGCGTAATGCGGAGTTTTTTCAAAAAGAGCAACAGGATGATAAAAGTGAGGAAAGCCCCCAGGAAAATGGCATCGCGCACACTACCGATGGCACCCCGGATAAAGTCGGTCATATCGTACCATTTACGGATGTGCACCTCCTTCGGCATCACTTTTTTCAGTGCTGTCAGTCGGCGTTTTACCTCTTTCATAATGGACACGGCATTAGTTCCCGGTTGTTTGATGACCGTGATCAGTACGGCGGGTTTCAGGTTGCTTTCGCAGGCAATAAAAGTCTCTTTTACCGCTGGTTTCACCGTGGCGATGTCCGACAAAAACACCGGCTGCACGCCGCGATGGGCTACTATGGTTTTTTCAATGTCTTCCAGGCAGACAAAACGGTTGTCGGCAATGTTCAGGTAAAGTTTGTTGGCTTCGTTAAGCCGTCCTACAAACTGCAGGTTGTTGGAGCGGCGGATGGCGTTTTCCACCTTTTTGTAATCGAGGTGCAGGGCGGTGAGCTTTTGCGGGTTCAGGTCCACCCAATACTCGCGCTGGTGACCGCCCATCACTTCGATGTTGTACACGCCGGGAATGGCCGCCAGTTGGGGCCGGATGGTGAAAATGGCCAGGTCGCGCAGTTGCAACAGGTTCAGTTTGCCAGACGTCAGGGCAAAGCCGGCCACCGGGTAGGTGCTGGTGGTAAAACGGCGCACTTCGATTTTTACACCCGGCGGCAGCTGATGCTGGATGCCGCTTACCTGCGCCTGCACCAGCTGGTAAGCGCGAAACATATCCTGTCCCCACTGGAAGTCCACATTCACCTCCAGCGAGCCACGGCTGATGGAAGCCCGCACCGTGCGGACGCCCTCCACCATCATCATAGCCTCCTCAATGGGCTTGGCCACGCGCATCTCCATCTCCTTCAACGGTGCCAGCCCGTCATCCACTACAATGGCAATACGCGGGAAGGTGGCATCGGGGAAAACGCCTTCCGGAATGCGAAACAGCAGGTATCCGCCTATGAGCGACAGCAACAGCGAGGTAAAAATGATGGCCCGCCTGTTTTCAACCGCAAATTTCGACAGCCTTTTCATCGCACCGTTACCTCCATGCCATCGGTTAAGGAATTGGCTTTGTCGGTTACCACTTTTTCACCGGCTTTCAGCCCGGAAAGGATTTCGAACCGGTTGTTTTGCCGGATGCCCACCGACACTTTCCGCTTCCGGGCTTTGCCGTTTTTCACCACAAAAACGGAGAAAATTCCTTCCTGCTCCAGCACGGCAGAACGGGGTACGATGAGCGTATGTTTGTGCAGTACGCCCGGGAACCGGAGTTCGGTACGCATCCCCGGCCGGAACTGCTCCTGCGGGTTGGGCAACGACAACCGCAGGGCCAGCGTTTGTTTGGCTTCATCCACTTTTCCGGCAAAAGCCGACACGGGCATCGTCAGCGGGACATGGGGATAATTAATGAACCGCACGTGCAGGGTTTTCAGCTTGCGGACAAGGGGGATGTATTGCACCGGCAGGTCGGCATACACATCGAGGTGTTTCAGGTCGGCAATCCGGACCACCGGTTCCCCTTTTTGCACCACATCGCCGCTGTGGCGGAAAACTTTCAGCACCACCCCGTTACACGGACTAAGCAACGGGATTTCTTTGATTTCTTCCGAGAGGGCTTTCCGCCTGGAAGCCGGTACCTGACCGAGTACCCGCAACAGGGCTTCGCGCAACGGCGGGACGATGATACCCACCTGTTGGCCTTTTGTCACCCGGTCGCCGGTGAGCAGCGAGAAGTCCGTCAGGCGGCCATCGAACTGGGAAGCCAGCAACACATCGGTACGCAACCTGACCTCCCCGTAAATCCGGAGGGTGTCCTGCATATCGCCGGTAACGACAGTGGCCGTTTTCACCGGGATTTTTACGGTTGGTTGCGGTTTTTGGCTTTTTGGCCCCGGCTGCCGGCACGACATAGTTACCAGCAGCGCAAGGAGGGTAAATAGGGTGAATAGCTTTCTTTTCATTTTGTTTGTCCTTTGCGCCCGGATAAAATTCCGGTGTTATTTTCTTCTGTTCCTCTGGATTCCTGTCTGCCTTTGGCTGATGTAATCCGGAGGTTTTAACTTTTAGCCCTCTGCTCCTCCGGATTTGAAATCCGGAGGTTTTTAGGTCTGGGGGATTTGAAATCCCCCATCTCGATAACATTCGGATTGCAAATCCGAATGAGCTATGCTAAGAGCTATATTTATAATATTTAAGTTTTTGCAAAGCGTTCGTCATCCCTTGCCTTTTTGAGTTTGTGGACGTTTTGTTCCAGCCAGCCCGTACGGGTTACTTCGCGAATGTCGAACTCCGGCACATAGGGTTTTATGTCAAGCAATGGGGTGCCATCTAGAAGGTCCACGTCTTTGAGGTAAAGGATGTTGCCCTCAATTTTTTCCAACCGAACAATGGACAGGCCGATGGGATTGGGACGGCTGGGCGCCCGCTGGGCAAAAATACCGTGCTCGCGGTCGTCCATAAACGGTTTGACTTTCATAGCCGGTTCCTTTGCCTTGTGAAAATGGTACAGCAGGATGATGTGGGAAAAATCTTCCAAATCCTGCAGGCCTTCTGCATATTCGGGAAGCAGTTCCGCCGTGCCCCGCGTATCCACGGAGCCGGCCGGCTGAATGGGCGTTCCTTTCGGTGTTTTAAAAGGCGACCGCACAACGCCAATGGGATGATAACATATTTCGTTCATGTTTTATTATTTATTCAACCCCTTTGGGGTTGGTTGTTGTCTTTTTATGTTCCGCCCGGGATTAAAATCCCGGGCTATTTTTGATGCAACCCCTGCGGGGTTTTTGTCCTTTTCTCCCAATTATTATTCCCCCAACGCCATAAGCTGTGCAGGCTGGTTGGTCACCACGTAGTATTCAATCAGGTTCATGGCGTAGCTCAGACGGCTTTGTTTCAGCTTTAACTGGGCATCGGTCAGTTTTTGCTGTATGTCGAGGTACTCCAGGTTGGTAATCAGCCCGGCTTTGAAATTCACTTCGGCAAAGCCGGAGGATTTTTTCAATGTTTGTATCCTGTTGCGCTGGATTTGCATCACCTCGCGCAGGCGGTTCATCTTTTCCGTCAGCTTATTGAGTTTGATGGCTGTTTCGCGTTGTGCATTTTGCAGTTGGAATTGCAACGATTCTTTTTGCGCCTGCGAGGCCGTTTCACGCACTTTAACTGTTTTCCCTTCGTAAATGGGAATGCGGATACCGGCATTGACCAGCCAGTAGTTTCCGTCGCCGGTGGGGTCGCCATCGGCAAACCAGCCACCGCCTACCATAAAATGGGGATAACGGCCTGCCTGCACATTTTGCACGCGTAGTTCCTGGGCAGTCATTTGCGATTGAAACATCTTTACTTTCAGGTTCCCGTTTATCACATCGGGGCTTATTACCGGCAGTCTCAGTTTTGCCACTTTCTGTGCGTGAATGGGCATCACGTGCAGGCTGTCGCCCGATTTCCATGCCAAACGTGCTGCCAGAGTGTTGCGCAGGTTGGTCAGGTTCATTTGTAGTTTCACCGAGTCTTCGCGCAAAGCGGAAATCTGCGATTGGGTTTGCAGTACATCCAGTTGCGTCCGCAGGCCCGCGCGCCACATTGATTGGGCCAACAGCTCGTGCCGGTGCAGCAATTTCAAGCGCACGCCCAGCAGCTCCAGGGCTTTGCGGGTTTGCAAAATGCCAATGTACAGCACGGCCGCATTGCCCATGGCTTCCATTTGGGTTTGCTGTGTCCTGAACTTTTGGGTCGTCACATCCTGGCGGGCGGCCAGGTTTGTCTTTTTAAAAAAATCGCCCAGCGACCAGTCGGCCTGCACCAGTGCCCACTCCTGCCCAAAGTTGTAGCTCCCCAAAAAACGCCCTTCGCCACCCAGGTTGCCCGAAATTTTCGGAATGGCAGCGGCTTTTACCAGCGAAGCTTTTTGGTTTGCCACCTGCGTTTGTGAGGTTTCGGCCTGCACGAGATAACTTTGCTGTACTGCCCGTTGCAAACACGCTTGAAATGTCAGGACATGTTGCTGCTGTGCCTGAAGCGGCAAAAAATAAAAACCCAGAATAACCAAAAACAGTTTCTTCACCGGTTATGCTTTATAAATTTCTTCAAAATTAAATGTTTTGTCCCTGTAACGTTCGTATGCCTGTTATTTAGAATCCAAACGGGTAATACGCAGTTCGTCGAACCAGGTTACGGCATCCGATTTGGTCCACAGGCCCACCTTTCCGGCCTGCGGAAAAGTGTTGTCGGTGGTTTCCAGTTTCAGTTTTCCGTCAAAGTAGCACCGGATACGGTTTCCCTGCATGGTGACTTTCAAGGTGTACCATTTTCCGCTATCAATGCGGAATGAGGCACTTTTCAGCATATAGCGGTTTCCGTTAACTACTTTGTACAGCCGGAAATTGTTTTCCAGCGGATTGGCACGGACCACGTAGTAATTGTTGGCATCGCGGTAACGCCACACCGGGCCTCCGCCCTGATCACCACGGCCTTTTACCCCTTTAAACCGAACAGATATTTCCACATTCTTGTATCTTAATAAATTGTTGGTAATCAGATTAAAACGATAGTCTGGCGTTTCGGACGACACCTGCGCCAGCACATGGTTGCCGTGGTCGTTTACAATTTCCCAGTGGCAGGGTTTCCCGCGCCCGGTGAGTGCTTCGCTCCATCCGGCAGGCGTTTTCCCCACCGGATAATTCTCAAAGGTAAAAAGGGTGTCATTTGCCGCAGTATGTCCTTGTGTTACAAAGGATCCCGGAACAACCTTGTTTGTCTCGGCTTTTTCGCTGCCGGCTTTTGGAATAACCAGCCATCCCGGTAGCAGGCTGATTGAGAGAATGAAAAGGATGAATTTCATGGTTTTGTGCTTTAAATAGTAGCAAATTTAAAAAGAAATTCTAAAGCAAATCTGAAGTGGCAACGATAACCCGAAACCGGTAAAAGGCTTATAAGCGGGAAGCTCCCCAGATACCCGTCTCAGGAAGCCTCATTTTGGCTGACTTGCTTCGAAAACACTTGATGACAGCAAAATAGATGGTGCGGATTATTTTTTATCTTTGACTTTTATTTTAATCCTGAACCTTTTTATTAAAATTTATTTTGAAGCTGATGAAATCCGGAATGAAATATGCTATTCTTTGCTGGGCCATGCTCTTTCTTTCTTTTCCGGTTTTTGGTTTTTCGGGGACAGAAGATAGGGACTCTTTATTTCAGGATAATGGCCATGCTTATTATTTTGACAGCCTGGGCATATATTACAGCCATCATGCAGACAACCAAAAAGCAATTGAATATTTCAATAAGGCCGTAGCGTTAAAGAAAGCGCGTTACGACTCTCTCGGACTTGCTTCATCGTATGAGAACATAAGCCGCTCTTACCAGCTTTTAAAGGAGTATAAAAAGGCCATCTCATACCAAATGCTGGCTTCCGAGCTTAAATCCGATGTGATAAATCCGTATTACCGAAAAGTTAAACAACTTTTTCCCAAAGCCCATGACAGCTTAAACCTGACACGGCTCTATTACCGGTTTGGGCTGTTTATCTCACGAAAAGGAAGACAACGGGAGGCCACGGCTTATTATATGGAAGCTTTGAAACTGGCACGTACCATGCACTACGACAAGGCTATTGCGACCATAGCCAACGAATTGGGCGGTGAATATATGGATTTGGGAGAAAAGCGGCTTTCTACCATTCGGTACAAAGAGGCACTTGCCGCCGCCATTCGGATAGATGACAGTAACCGTATGGCCGCTATCTACCTGAACCTTGGCGACAATTACAAAGAACAGGGGAAGTTTGAAATGGGGATGAAACAACTGCTGAAAGCATTGCGGATAAAAGAAGCCATCCGCGATTCCTCCCATTTGAGCTTTTATTATATTAAAGCTGCCGAAATCGCTAAAATGACGTTAAACTGGAAAAAATGGAATGAATACATCCAAAAAGCATATCAGGTAAAAGATCTGGACCATTGTGCCACACCTATGGAGAAGGCCATTATCTTTGAAAACCTCGGGGCCATTGCCGAAAAAAACAATGAGGTAAAAAAAGCCTTCGCTTTCTATGATACGCTCATGGACATTAGCAAAAAAATTAGTTATATCAACGGCATAAAAGTAGCCCTGAACAGCAGGGCAGCCCTTTACAAAAAGCTGGGCCGGCCGGCAAAAGCTTTGCGCCTGATCCTGGCAGCGGACAAGTACCGTACGGAAAACCCGTTTTATGCTATCAGCAGCAACAATGACAAGGCCGAACTGTACCTTGCCACCGGAAATACAAAGAGGGCACTTGCCCTTTTGAAGAAAAACATCGCCAGCCCCGTATTGGGAAACTATGCTGAAGAAAAATTAAGGACTTTGCAACTGCTTTACAGGGGGAATGCCAAAACAGGTTTCTACAAGGAGGCTTTACGCTGGAACGATTCCCTTCAGCTTTTTAAGGATTATCTGCGTAACAAAGATGTACGTACCAGGATTGCTGAACTGGAAACAAAATATCAATCGGAAAAACACAAACAAACTATCCGGATTCTCAAAGCCAAAAATGAAATATACAATCAGCAAATCCGTGTGGCCGTTTTATTGATTGTGGGGTTGATTATTGCCATCATCTTTGGTATTTTTATGGCGAGGATGAATAAGCTGAAAGCTGAATTCCGGGAAAACAAACTCCAACAGCAGTTGTTGCGCTCGCAGATGAACCCCCATTTTATTTTTAATGCACTGGCTTCCATTCAGGAGATGATCCATGACCAAAAAACAAAGGAAGCGGCTTTTTACCTTGGTAAATTTGCTTCCATTACTCGTCTTGTGCTGGAGTACTCCAGAGAAGAGAGTATTCCGCTGGAAAAGGAATTAGAAATATTGCAAAGTTATATTGAGTTGGAGAAACTGCATTCCGGAAATCATTTTGAGTATAAAATCAGCCTGGACGATGACCTGGAGACTGAGTTTATTCGAATTCCGCCCATGGCCATCCAGCCTTTTGTGGAAAACGCCATCAAACACGGGCTCCGGCAGAAAGAAGAAACCGGCTTTTTGCACCTGACCATTGAAGACAGGGGCGATGTGCTAAAAGTAATCATCGAAGACAATGGCGTGGGTATTGAGCAGGCCAGGCAACAGGTTCGTAAAAGGCACCGTTCGCTCGCCATGGAAATCTTTGAGATGCGCCGGACACTCATGCAAAAACGCTACAAGAAAAAACTGATTATCCGTTTTGTTGACCTGAAACGAGAGGGCAAAACAGGAACACGTGTTATCATTCACCTACCCATTTTGTAACCATGATAAAAGCAGTAATTGTTGATGATGAACCGGGCAACCGTTCTTTAAACCGGCGGTTGTTAAACGAATATTTTCCGGAAATTTCGGTGGTTGCCGAGGCCTATTCTGTGAAAACAGCAGTTGCATCTATTAAGAAATTCAAACCTGACCTGGTATTGCTGGATATTGAGATTATTGGCGGAAGCGGGTTTCAGGTACTTCAGCAGCTGAAACCCTACACTTTCAAGGTCGTTTTTATTACAGCTTTCGATAATTTTGCCATCAAAGCATTCAAATTCAGCGCGATGGATTATATCCTGAAGCCTGTCAATGAAGTGGAATTTCAACAGGCCGTTCAACATGTCCTACAGTCGATTGACTCGCAGGAAAGCATCCATAAGCAAAATGAATACCTGCTCGACTATTACAAAAAGGAAACCCAGCAGGGAAAAATTGTATTACGTACTGCCGAAGCCCTCCATGTGGTTGACATGACCGAAATTGTGTACTGCCGGAGCGATAATGCCTATACTTCATTTTATCTTGTTTCGGGCGAAGAAATCATCGTTTCCAAAAGCCTGAAAGAATATTCCGGTTTACTTGGTGATTACGGCTTTTTCCGTCCCCACCAGTCTTATCTTGTGAACCTGAACTATGTTAAAAAAGTGGACAAGGGCGATGGCGGTTTTGTGGTGATGAAAACGGGAAAAGAAATTCCGCTTTCTTCCCGTCAGAAAAAGAAAATCATTGCCTTACTGGAAAATCTGTAATCTCTTCCGTTACGTTTCCGGACAAAATCCCTGCGGATTCAAAGCCATGTCCAACGGATTCAAACTCCCCCGGTTTGCATAAAAAAGGACGGGTATTTTTACACTGTAAAATTACATCCCTTTCTATCAAAATTTTTAAAAATGCAAACAAAAATCTTATTGAAATTTCTTCCGGTCTTGTTCTTTCTTGCCGGTAGTGCTTTTTCCACTCAGGCACAAATCATCAAAGTGCCTATCAAGAAAAAAGTGGTAAACCAGGTGAATACCCGTGCCAACAACGATGTGGACAAGGCCCTCGACAAGGGCTTTGATGAAATTGAAAACGGCATTGGCGGCCTTTTCAAAAAGAAAAAGAAAAAAGGCAAACACGGCCATGCCGGAGCAACAGCATCTTCATCTGCCTCTAACAGCCATACGGCTGCTTCAAACAGTCCTACCGTGGCCAGCAGTACCAACCCGCGGTTTACCGGACTAAACAAAGATGCCATTGCCGGCCTCGACAATGAAATAATGAAGCGTGAGAGGGTTTATCTCAGCAACCGTAACGGGATAGTGGCCGGAAAAGGCAGTGTGTTTGTTTACAAAACATCGGAAGGCAACTACGGCAAACTGGAAATTATCGACATCGACAAAAACAACAATTACAAAACCACCTTTCGCTATGTTACTTATTCCCCTGACGGGAGCATCCTGAGCCAGTCGGATAATTTTTCGGTACGGGGCACCTATACCTGCGACCTGGACAACGGCACCGAAGAAGGAACGGAGGATAACGCCGCTGATTTTCAGATGAGCAGGGAAGACAACCTGACCACCAGTATCGGCTGCTACAATGATGCCGCCATACTTCCCTACAAAGGAAACGGCCAAAGCCCGGCAAAACCCCATCAACCCAAAGTGGTTTGGGCCAAATACGATTTTGTTCCCGGCCAGACCGTTATTTTTGAAGACGGTCCTTCCAAAGACGAAGAAAACGGCGAGTTTCCCAGCCGTTGGGATTTGTACAAAGGAAATGCGGAGATTGGTGAAGTGGATGGACAAAATGTGATTATGTTTTTAAAAGGAGGCACCTACATTGTACCTTATCTGAAAAATTCAAAAGAGGATTATTTGCCGGATGTATTTACCATAGAGTTTGATGTTTGGTTTTCTAAAGGCCACTCCACCGCAAACAGGTTTTGGGTTTATTTAGGTGACCAAAAGAATCTGAATAACAGTGCCGCACACACTTCCTTAACGGTCATGCCCCACAGCCTTGAATTCGGAGATTCCGAAAAAGATTATCCCGGAACCGAAAACACAGGATGGACCGTTGAAAAGGAAGGCTCCTGGAAACACATCTCCATTGCTTATACCAAAGGAAAATACAAAGCCTATTTTAACGATACCCGTTTGATTAATATTCCTCATTTGGAGGTAAATCCCACCGGTATTACCGTGGAAGCCGGTAATGACAATATGTATCTGAAAAACTTCCGGGTTGCCAAAGGTGGCGTGAAATATTACGACCGGGTGCTGTCAGATGGAAAAATTGTGGAAAACGGTATTCGCTTTGATGTGAACAAAGCCACCCTGAAACCCGAAAGCATGGGACCCATTAACAAGATTTACAAGCTGATGGTGAAATATCCCGATCTGAAATTCAGCGTGGAAGGCCATACCGACAGCGATGGCGATGTGGCAACCAACCAAAAGCTTTCTGAAGGACGGGCCAAAGCCGTTATGGATAAACTCATTGCCATGGGCATTTCGCCCGACCGCCTGAAATCAAAAGGCTGGGGCGAAAGCAAGCCCATCGACACCAATGCCACGCCCGAAGGCAAAGCCAACAACCGCCGGGTAGAGTTTGTGAAATTTTAAAACATTTTTATGCGAATGTCAAAAAAAAACTGTGTCTGATGGTTCACGCAAAGGCCGCTAAGAAGCCGCTAAGAACGCAAAATACTTATTTATTGATTAAAAACCATTGCTTTATGAAAAAATTTTTACTCTTTGTTGTTTTGTCCGGCTTGTTGTTCGGATGGACTGCGCAAAAAACGTATGCCCAGGCTGTAACCGGCGTAACGCTGAACAAGCATACCCTGAGCCTTGACCGGTGGGCCAGTGAAAAACTGACGGCCACCGTTTCCCCGGCCGATGCGGCCAATAAAAACGTAAACTGGCAATCTTCCAACAGTACCATTATTTCGGTTGATGCCGACGGAAATGTGAGTGCAAACCACGATGGCATAGCCATGGTTTATGTGAAAACTGAAGACGGGGATTTCACGGACAGTTGTGTGGTAACCTGTCAGGTAAACGATGCGGCCAATATTCTTGAGTTTTCGTTTGCAGGCGAGGGCCACACTACTTCCATTTCAGATGGCCAGGCTATTGTTAACGGTTATATGCCCCATGGTACCGATGCCTCCAACCTGACGGTGGCAAGTTACCAGATATCGCCGGGCAGTTCCATTTCCCCGTTGCCTGAAACTGTTCACGATTTCAGCGATACGGTTTCGTTTGTGGTAACAGCACCCGATGGAACAACACAGAAGACCTGGAAAGTATACATGATGATACTTCCTGATTTAAGCGGGACTCAAAAAGTAGTGCTTAACTTTAGTACAGCACCTCAGGGATGGATAAGTGATACGGTGTCGTGGGAAGAAAGCAATATCCATTTTCATGTGGGATATCCCTCTCCTGCTGATACCAGTTGGCACCCATCTGCAGCGGTAGGTGTTGATCAGGATTATTCCCAGAAGATGGGTATAAGCTTGTTCCCGGCCAACCTTCAATTTTATCTTAAAGATACAAGCAAAGTTATTGTGGCCGCTTCTATGTATATTCTTGAAAACTGTGACGACTCATGCACTTTCGTTTATTTTCAGGGAGCCAATACAGGAAAAACCTGGTACATCGATAAGATGACCCGTGAATATCACTTTTTTGACCTTAAGCAAATAAAAGCGGATTATGGGAAATTCCGTTCTTTTGAAGGCTCTTTTAGCGGCATAACCTTTTGGATTGCAGACAAAGACGGTTCGGTGAACCATGCGCCTGTGGCGGATGCTGGTCCCGACCAAACGGTTACCCAGGGCGATTTGGTACATCTTAATGGAACGGGTTCCTTTGATCCGGACGGCGATTCTCTTCGCTATCAATGGCTGGCACCCGGGGGCATCACATTGACCGATCCTGCCAGTCCTACGCCATCTTTTAAAGCACCTGAAATAGGAAGCGAAGGTCCTTTTACCCTTTCTATTGCTCTGGTAGTTAACGATGGAAAAACGAATTCCGAACACGATACCGTGTTTATTCAGGTCAACCCGAAAAACCGCAGGCCTGTTGCCTTTTTTGATATTGATTCCGCTACCGTCAACGAAGGGGATACGGCACACATTGATGGTCACTATTCTTATGATCCCGACGGTGATTCGCTATCGTTTCACTGGAGTACGGATGCGGGGTCCGGCATTGTATTTTTCGATTCAACCGCCATGGATGTACGATGTGGCACACCAAAAGTAAACAGGGATACTATTTTTAATATTTACCTCAGTGTTGACGATGGCTCTCTCTATTCGAAACCCGACACATTCTACCTTACAGTAAAAACTGCAAACAAGGCCCCGGTGGCTAAAATTGTTTCTACTGCCCAGACTTTTTACGGTGTCAGCATGAATGAAGGCGATACGTTGTGGATTGATGGTTCACCTTCGTATGACCCGGATGGCGACTCCATTACCTACGACTGGGCTATCGCCAAGGCCTTTGATAGTTACCATTACGATTCGGTAAAAGTGATGGTGGTAGCGCCCATGGTGACCAAAACCACTTCGTTTAATGCCACTTTATTTGTTAAGGATTATCCGGGACAGTTACGTTCACACGACGACTTTATTATTCAGGTACGCAATGTAAACCAGGCACCTGTTGCCGATGCCGGCAAGCCATTCAATGTCCTTTCGGGAAAGACCGGAGAACTGAACGGCTCAAGTTCCGGCGACCCGGATGGCGACTCCCTGCGGTTTACCTGGATAGCTCCGGCGGGTATCACACTGAGTGATATCCATGCCGAAAGGCCGTCTTTCACTGCACCGGAAGTAACTTCCGACCAGCCCTACACTTTTGCCCTGGTGGTAAGCGATGGCCACTTGCTGTCTGATACTGCACACGTGGAAGTTATCGTAGAACCTATTGCTGCTACCATGAGCGTTACAGCCACCCTTAGCGGCGATACCATAGCTTATCAAAACCGCCATATCACCCTTTACTGGAAAAATGATAATGGACAGTGGGTTATGGAAAACATCCTTTCGTACAACGAAAACGGCGAAACCTATTATGCCGTATGGCAGGGCTACTGGATGATTACCGTGGACCCGGTGGGCGATAGTGCCGGCTTTGTTTCCACCTTTAGCGGCGATGTGGCCTGGTGGGCCGAAAGCAATGATATTTTCATTACGGGCGGAACAGAAACGCATGTCAATATCCATTGTATTGCTGCCGGTGGTAACCTCACGGGCGATGGCATAATCGATGGTTACATCCAGCGGGATACCACAACGGCGGGAATAGCCCGCAGTTCCATTACACATGTGGACAACGGGACATCGGGCGATGTGCCGGCTGCAGGGGTAACCGTCTATCTCTACCGTTCTTCGGATGACCTGCTCCTTGCTTCTACGCTGACGGACAATGATGGCCTGTATGTATTTAACAACCTTCCGGTCGATGCCTATTACCTGTTGGTACAGCTTCCGGGCTATGCCGCCAATACACCCTGGCCGGTAGAAGTTTCGGCAACCAACACCAGTGTTAATGATGTTAACTTCCTGGTAAGTGAGGGAAATCAGGAGATTACGGATGTTAATGACACGGAGGAGATGAGTATGAAACTCTATCCCAATCCTGTCAAAGACATGCTTTATATCCAAAACAACAGCCATGAAACGGGTGCTGTTGTACAGATTTATGACCTTACCGGACATTTGGTCCTCACCGAAAATATGGAAAACCATACCACTCGGCTTGATGTGAGCAGCCTACGGAAAGGAATCTATCTGTTGCGCATGGAAAGCAACGGTAAAATGGTTACCCGTAAATTTATCAGACAATAAAATAGAAAATTAAAGTCCGGCGGTTAGCAACAAACCGCCGGACTTATTATCCAATCATTTATAATTTATTTCAATGAAAAAGCTCATCATTTCTGTTTCCGTTTTGTTACTGGTGGTGCTGTCCGTTTCTCTCCAAAGTTGTTCGGGAAAGATTGACCGTACCGGCTTTATGCCTCCTGTAAAAATCCGGATTCCCAACGATGTGAAAAAAGATGCATCGACAGTGTCATTTATAGAATCTTCAGAAAAAGTCATCAATGAACTTTCCGACCGTATCGAAAATATTGCCAGGAACGGAAAAGACCTTTTAAATAAAAATGAAAAGGATATGTCGGTGATGGATAAAATTAAAATGACCAAACTGAGTGTGCAGTTTATAGCCGCCGGCAGTTCCCTGGCCAACGAGTTGGAGAAAATTCAGCAGTATGTTGAGAAAAAACAGGAAGATGGGGTCAGCGAAACGGATATGAAAGCTTACGAAGCGGTAGAAAAAGCAGTTGAAAAGCGTATCAATCAATTAAATGACAAATACAAAAATCTTTATAAATAAAAGCGTTATGAAAAATTATCAAAAACAATTAAGGAAACTTTTCCTGCCAGTACTGCTGTTGATGCTTGTATCCGGCCTGCAGGTAAATGCCCAAAACGAGCAAACCACCAAACGCTATCATGTCCCCTCGGCAAAAATCGAGTATCAGGTCACTTCGCCGGAAGGCCAGGGTTCCGTGGTGCTCTTTTTCGATCATTACGGCATGCGCGAATCAAAACACGAAACCCTGCAAAAACGCGGCAAAACCGTGAAAGACCAGCTGACCATCCTGAACAACGGTAAAGCGTATTCTATCAACTTGTTAGACAATAGCGGACAGGATATGTCCGAAGCAACAGGTATGGCCATGCAAATGGGTGGAAAAGACATGTCGGCTACCGGGAAAAAAATGCTGGAGGCCATGGGAGGAAAACAGGTAGGCACCCAGCATTTCCTGGGAAAAAATTGCGAAAAATGGGAAGTGAACACCATGGGGAAAACTACCATACTGATATGGCAGGGCATCCCGTTGAAAACGGAAACCAGCGTTATGGGTATGACATCTTCGGAAGAAGCTACTTCTGTTCAAACCGGACTTTCCTTTTCCAATGCCGATTTTGAACCACCTGCCGGCGTGAAAATTGACCGTCCCGATATGGGTGGCATGGGTGCCGGTATGCAAATGTCGCCCGAAGACAAAGCCAATATGAAAAAAATGGCAAACATGTCCTATACGGATTTCAAAAAAATGGTGCTGAAAGATGACCCCAACACGAAAGAAGAAGACATACAACAGGCATACAAAATGATGAAGCAGATGGGCAAAATTCTTAAATAATATTGCCTTTGAATTATTCGAAAAATCGCACAAGTTAATTATTAAATAAAAATTAAAAAGTTAAAATTATGAAATGGTATTTAAAAGTTTTACAACAGTATGCCGACTTTAACGGTCGCGCCGGAAGAGAAGAGTTCTGGATGTTTGTTTTGTTCAACATTATTTTCTCACTGGCAGCCAACTTTCTGGACTATCTGTTTGGCTCCTATGGCGTTATTTCCGGCATATATGGCCTGGTACTGATTATTCCGGGCCTGTCTGTTTCGGTACGCCGCTTGCACGATGTGAACAAAAGTGGATGGATGCTTCTGGTAGGCCTGATTCCGATTATCGGTTTTATCTGGTTATTGGTGTTGATGATAACCGATGGGACACCCGGTGAGAACCAATATGGTGCCAATCCGAAAGAGGAACCGGTAATTGCATAATTTGTCAAAAGACTTAATCTTAAAAAATGAAAAAATACATATTATTGGTATTGGCGGGCTTGTTGACTGCTAACATTACGTGGGGCAAAAACAGCCCGCAGGGCGACTGGCTCCTGACCAAAATTGTAAAAGAAAACAGAACACAGGAAATTTATGCCCCTGTAGCTTTTCAGCCCAATGGCGATTTTCTGGCCATGGGCATGAAAATGGGCACCTGGAAAGACCAGGGAAAAACCGTTCAGATTACTTCACAACAGTTTAAGGCAGCCAACGGGATTAACAATGTGCTGAAACTGAACAAAGAGGAGATGGTGCTGGAAAATGCCGGGACAAAAATGTATTTCCGGCGTATGGATAGGAAAAAAATCCTTGCGGAAAACAAAGCCTCCGGGCTGGCCGGGACCTGGAAACTGGCCTCCGGTGACCAGCAGGTTTTACAACTCCTGATTTTTAAAGCTCCCGACAGCCTTGTTTTTGTGGAAAAAGAACCAGGCGTAACCTCACGGGCCAAAGGCTCCTGGATTTACAACAAAAAAGATAATTCTCTGATTGTTATTATGATGGGGCACAGAACCGATTTCCGGGGCATGAACAAAATTACTTTGGGGAAAGACAGTTTTACCCTGGAGAACAAAGGGAATACCATCAAAGCTGCCCGGGAGAAAACAACGGGAAAAATAGAGCATCTCAACTTTAAAGAGAGCGATTTTTATGATGCCGATGGCAATTTTAAATATGATGAGGATGAAAACAAGGTGCCGTGGAACGATTCGCAAGCTATGCTCGATTTTCTGAAGACGGTTCACCAGCTGGATTATAAATATTCTGTTTATATCCCTGATGCCAATACGTTTAAATCGAAAATGTTCAAAGCCGGTGTTGCCGTGAAAGACAACGGCGAAAAAGTCTGTGTGGATTATATTTTCAACGGGTACGACAAAGACCATTTGCCCGATGATACCGCTTTGCCGCCCAACTGTTACGATGCTGACACTTATAACAAACTGTTCCCGTTGAAAGAAGCCGATTTCCGTGTGGCGGGAAAAGAGCAGATTACCACACCTGCAGGAACGTTTCAGTGCACGGTCATTGAGGCCCTCGGTGATTTCGATACCATGGAAAAAATGTGGATGATTGATGACAAACCCGGCGTTTATGCCAAAATCATCATGGAGAAAAAAGACCCCAGTTTCGGGTTTTACAAAGTGTATGAATTGCAGGGGATAAAATAAAAGCAAAAAAGGCTGTCATTTCGACCGGAGGGAGAAATCTCCCAAGAGAGTAATTCTGCTCTTGGGGGATTTCTCCTCCCGTTGGTCGTCGAAATGACAATAACACGTATTGCAAATGAAAAACGGTATTCTCTTCCTTGCTTTCATAGTGAGTTTTTCAGCAACTGCACAGCCGTTTCACCCCTATCAGGTGAAGTCGGGACACATCCGGTACCAGACTATCCGTTTCATTTTGCACACAGAGCTGCATACCGGCCCCGATGGAAAAATGGTCGGGAAAGCGGAACAGATACCCTACCTCTCCCGGACAAGGGATTATTACTGGGACGATTATGGTAACGTGGCGCGCGACATGATTTATAAAGTTTCGGATGGGAGCGGGAAGCTGCTGCCCGAAAAACAAAAACTCATCGAACGCCTTTGGTGCGATGGCCGCATGTACTACCTGAAAAACGGCAAAGTAGCTTTTGACCCTGACCATTTGCGGGACGAGTGCCTGGCCAGTGAACCTCTGTTTAAAAAAGCGGGTTGGTTTGCAGTTTTGTACCCCCACACAAAGATTAATGGCAAAGAAAAAGTAGCAGGCAAAGAAGGTACCCTTTACAAAGTGGATGCTTTTAGCGAATATGTTTTGTGGAAAGGACTTGTTTTACGTGATGTGAGTTATTATACCAATGGTGCCGGGAAGAGAAAAGGCAAACAATGGGACAAAAAAGCCGTGAAAGTACAGAGAAACATAAAACTTAAACCCGGATTCTTTACTCCGGCTTGGTACCTAAGACATTACGGGAATAAATCGATGAACGAGTAACAATGAAAAAAACCGGTCTTTTTCTTTTCCTGGCTATGGCCATCAGCTTAAAAAGCGCAATGGCTCAGGTTCTCCCGCAATGGGTTAAGGTCATTGCCGCATACCAGCCTGCGGACATTAAAACGACAGCCCCGTTAACCGAAATGGAACTGGTGAGCCTCATCATGCCCCGTCCCAAAGAAGACCTTATCGGCACACAAATAGAGCTAAAATGTTCATCAAACCTCATGTTCCGGTTTTCAAATTTCGGCAAGTTGTGGTCTTCCTTTTTGCTGGATTCTTATTACAAGGATCAGGGTGTTTTTCTGGATATGGGGCAGCCATCCCGTCAGGTTGAACTACCCTTGCGGTTGTTTTATTCCGTTGGGTTTACAGAAGGTTCCGGCTTTAAGGAAACCCCGTTGTTGTTTACGGTAACCTGGAAAAATCCGGACACGGGAGAAAAGCAGGCGGGAACCATTACCGGAAGTATCCGGTACTTTTACGGAAAGCATAACCTGTTGCCGGACGTAACCGTATTTTCTCCCCAGGGAACTCCTCTGACAAAAGGAAAAGTTCGTTTTACGCGATTAGGTCCCGGCGAACATCTGGAATTTACAGCCGATTTTGATATAGAAAACGGGCGATCTTCCCTTTCGGACGGCATCCCCCTTTCTCCCGGCCATTACGCAGTGGTCTTAACGGAGCCGGAAAAGTGTGCAAAATTGCTCAATGGCAACCTGATTGTGCTGCCGGATGATGACAGGAATGCGGATAAATTTCATTTTAAAGTAACCTGTGGAAAATTTTACGATATCTACGCCTACTACAACGCCCCCGGTTTTGTGAAAGCCGGTGTCGTTTGGCGCAATGCAACCATTCGCTTTCCCCAGGAGGGTGAAAAGCCACAGGTTTTTGATGTGATGGCTTATGAAAGAGCAGGCGGACAGGGCCAACCCAAAGGATCGGATGGCAAACAACTGCACCTGCCTTATTCCATGACCATGCCCATGATCGGGAAACAGACCTTTTACGGCCATCCCGAAGATGAATACGAAACGCCCGAAGTGTTGTACATCAAAAGTCTTGGTGCTATTCCCGCATTCAGGCTGAACAAAAAACACCATGCCCTGAACAGTTGCCATATTGTAAGCACAAACGGAGGCACTGCCCACCTTGAGTTAAGCATTGACTTGGCTGCCGGAAGTGACGGGGAATATCCCGAACAATTCAGGATTTACTTTAACAACACCCTGGCCAAAGCCAACCTTCCGGCTTTTCCCATCAATTTCAAGGTTATAACCTGTACACAAGACGACATTGCTCACTTTCAAAAATTTGAAAAAGTGGAAAAAACCGTTTCCAACGGAAAAGCCACGTTGAAAGTCCTTTTTAAACCCATAGAAAAATAATCATTAAAAAATAATAGCATGAAAAACAATTTACACTTTTCAAAACTTCTGACAGCCTTGGTACTGTTGGTTTCTGTTTCCGTTTCGGGACAAACTTTCTGGGGCATGACCTCCAACGACAATACCTATGGCGGCGGCACCCTTTTCAGCTACAACGTACAATCCAACACTTATAAGGATGAGTTTTTCTTTAAACCCAGTCCGGTGTTTGAGGCCATCAATGCTTTTGAAGAAAGCCCCGGTGTGTACATTGGTATTTGTAACCGTTCACAGGCTGACGGTATTTTCCACGATAATTCAACGGGGAATGCCGTTTATCGCTACAATGCCCTGAAAGACACAACGGAAATCGTGGCTGAACTTCCTTACTTTTTTAAACACTGGAATGCCGGAAGCAAACCGGGGGCCGATGACATTATCTATTTTAAAGGCAACTTTATCGGGATGGTTCGCTACGGAGAAGACACCATGGCTTTGATAAGCTATTCCGTTGCAAAAAAGGAGTTAAAGGAAATTGCCGTTTACAACAAGAATTCCTGGCCGGGCGACGGCAAAACGGCTTACCGGGAGCATTACTGCTATTTTACGGTGGTCAACGACACGACCATTCTTTTCAGTCTGGAAAAATTTCAGCAGGATGGTGGGAGCGAAACCCATTCGCTTGGGCGTGATTTTTTTGCCTATAACCCCAAAACAGGCCATGTGGGAACACTGTTTAATGTCCCTGCCACACGGAAAGTGAATCCAAGAGGAGCTTTTGTCCTGACCAGCGACAACCGTTTGCTGGGGGCTGAGGGAGACGACATTATGGAGGTTTATTTGGCCGACTCCTCTTACGGTTTCTTATATCCGTTTAATGGCAACAGCCAATATATTTTGGATGGGCGTATGTTTCCTGCCACGGACACCACGCTGGTTGGTTTGCATACCTATGGCAGTACCAGTTATCTGTTTGAGTACGATTTTAAAAACGATTCGCTTTTGAAAAATTACAGCCTCTGGGACAAGACCTATTTTAGTGCTTTTGTGCAAAAGGGGGATTCGCTCTATTTCTCTGTTAATTTTTCCAACCACTTCCCTAAAATCATGTCGTACAAACCAGGTGGCGATGAACCGAAAAATGCCTTTCTCCTGACAGAGTATATCCAGAATCCTTTGCAGTATCTTGTCAACACTCCGGATACAGCTTCCATTTTGGCCATGGCTTCCGGGTTTTCAAAATATTTTATTCAAAAACACGCCTATCTCAATCTGGTTCGTTTCGCCGATAACGGTTTGACTACTTATAGTTATAAAAACGGAGCAAAGCCTGTTTCCGATTTGTTGCTTGCCTCCAATGGGAAACTTTACGGCACAACACCTGATGGTGGTGCCGGTACCTATTGGCATGGCGATGGGGTTTTATTTGAAATAGACCCGCAAACCGGAAATTTTCAGGTGTTGAAAAATTTTACCGGTGAGAACGGTGGCTTCGGTGACAAAAACAGTTACGGTACACATTATGGAAAAGGGCAAAACAACCTGTTGGAATACAACGGAAAACTTTACGGAACTACCTATACCAACGGCGATTACGAAGGTAAACATCCCGGTCCGGGCTACGGCACCATCTTTACTTACGACATAAGCAAAAACTACGATAACTTCCACAAAATTTACGATTTCAACGATTCTGTGGATGCACAATCCGGCCGTTTGCCCATGTCTGGATTGACACTGGGAGGCAACGGTAAACTTTACGGAACTACTTCGTGGGGCGGCACTTCTGTAACCGGTCATGGCGTGTTGTATGAAATTGATCCGGCACAAAACGATACTTTCAGCGTGGTGTTGCAGGTTCCCGACACGGCTTTGCAACCGGTAGACAACCTGGTGACGGCCGAAAACGGAAAAATGTACGGACTGGCCACCAATGCCGAATTCAATCCCAATTTCAGGGAAGTGAAATGGGCCATCCGCGAGTATGATGTGGAAAACGACACGATGAAAGACCTGTTTGTTTCCGATCCTGCCAATGCGGAATACAACTTTTCGCAGTTTCTCTACCTGAACAACAAATTATACGGCGTGGTAGCCCGTGCTACCGACGAACCGAGTGGATACATTTTTGAATTTGACCTGACAACACATCAGCTTGTGAAGAAAGTAATTTTCCCGGCAAACCGCCAAAAGGGTGCCTGGCCACAGGGAAACCTGACGCTCAGCTCCAACGGCTCTTTCTGGGGCATGACCAAAGAGGGGGCTTATGATGCTTCGGAGTATGGTATGATTTATGAATTTAGCCCAAAAGACAGCACGCTGACCAACCATCATATTTTCGGAGTGAACGGCGGTGGCAAAATCCCGCTTTATACCTGTCTTACGGAAGTGAAAGGCGATGACACCCCCGTGGAAGAGACCAAAGCATTCAACGACATTAAGGCTTATCCGAACCCGACTACGGATGTGGTGCGGTTTGTCTTCGGCTCGCCCAAAGTGCAGGAGGTGCATTACACCATTTCCGATGTGGCCGGGAGGGTTTTGTCGCAGGGTGCTGCCCGCGTGAGCGGTTACGTTATCCTCAACTTGTCGGGCTTCAAACAGGGCGCTTATTTTGTCCGGATAACGGCCGGCGGAAAGAATTACTCAAAAACGATAATAAAGAAATAAATTAAAAACTTCTGCTATGCAACTCCGTTCTTTCGGGTTCCTGTCTGCCTTTGGCTGAAGTAACCCGAAAGTTTCCGGGAGAGGGGATTTCAAATCCCCCGGCTTAAAAACCTCCGGATTACAAATCCGGAGGAGCTACATGGCTACAGTGGATTAAGCGGTTCAGAGTGACAAACACAGCAGTTTTACAAAAGTCTCTGTTCTTTTCAGAAATCCGCTGTTATTTAATGGTTTGAATATTTTAAATGCAAATTATTTAAAAAAACTTCTACTATGAAACTTAGAAAGAAATATTACTTTCAGCGGGTACTACTCTTTTTCCTGCCGGCTTTTTTACTCCTTTTGGCGCAAAACTCAGCCGCCCAGAAACCTGTTGACAGCCTTACGTTCAGTACCGATGGTACCGTCAGTACCACCGCTATGCAGGGCAATGACTTGTACATCGGTGGCTCTTTTAACTATGTGGGCAAAAAAACCGGAACCGTGGCTTTTTTCCACAATGGTTCGACAATGCCCGATTACAGCATGCCGCTTTTCGGGATGATAAGCCCTCTCGGTGATGGAGAAAACAACGAAGTGAGGACCGTTATCCCGGATGGCAAAGGGGGATGGTTTGTGGGCGGGGCCTTTAAAAAGGTAAACAACCGCAAACATTATTATCTGGCGCATATTTTACCCGATAAACAACTGGATGAGGGGTTTGACCTTCCTTTTAAAGACAATACCGGACTGGGAGTGTATGAGCTGAAAATGGATGCTGATTATCTTTACGTTGCCGGTTTTTTCAGTGTTGAAGAGGGCGGAGATACCTACCGGAACCTTTTCCGTATTAACCGTCACACGCTTAAACCCGATGCTTCGTGGAAACCGGATTTTGGTAACTACGGCCATGTGGACCATCTGGAAATTACAGGGGATAAGATTTTCCTTTCGGGAAATTTTTATTTGAAGCCAAACCATATTTATTACAGTATCCAGGCCCTTGATAAGCAGACTGCCCGCCAGGTCTCTTTTCCTACAACAACCACGATTAAAGAGCCTCCCCCTCGCGGTAACAGCCTGGTGAAAGGACCGGCCATCCATTTAATGGGCGACACTTTGTTTATGGGTAAATTGTTTGTACAGGGAGTAACCAACGGTTTCGGATATCTGTCAGGGGGTATTTCTTTTTTTGACAATGGTGGTAACCTGCTGTCAGACAGTGTGAGAAACGGAATCCTGTATGCTTCTGTTCCCGATGGCAACAACGGGTTTTATGTGGCCGGAAAGTGGGGAAATACTTCCGGTGTTTTTCACCTCGATGAAAATGGACATCCCATTCCTGCTTTTTCACAAACTAAAATCGATTTGTTCGATGTTTTGGCAGCCCAGCTCACCTATGGCAACAACAGCCTTTATGTTACCAGTGCCAAATACACGCAGGGGGTTTCAATTTCCGTAAACGGCAAAACCATTCGCTCGCTGTTTAAACTGGATGCGGCCACAGGAGAAATTGATACCGCTTTTCACCCCAATCCCAACGGACAGGTTTATGTTACCCTTTTGAAAGGCGATACCTTATTTGTGGGTGGTTCGTTCAGTAAAATCGGCGGGGTAAACCGTACAGGACTGGCCGCTGTGAACGCCAATACGGGCGTTGTATATGACTGGAATCCCTCTTTTGACGATCAAGATGGTTTTTATTCGGGTTTTGGCAAACATCATATCTCCGATATGATAATGGTCCACGATACTTTGTACGCAGCCGGTATTTTTCTGACCAACAGTCAGACGAAAACGGAAAACATCAGCAGTCTGGTGCGTTACAATTTGGCCGATGGAGAACTGGATACCACTTTTCACCTGTCGCGCAACAGGTCAAGCCTGAGTATGCCCGAATTTTCTTCGCTTGCTTATCACAACGGCCAACTCTATTTTACCGGTTATTTTGATATGCAGGATGAATCGGGCAATAAAATAACAAATGCCGGCAAATTGAATGTTAAGACGCTAAAAATAAATAAAATAAGCAAGGATATAGTGCTTGCCGGTTTAAAACAAGAGGCTTTTGGTGCTCAGGGAAAATTAAAACTGAAGGTTTATGATAATATTCTTTACCTGACCAATTTTATTGCCATACAGGTTAATCCCGAAAAAGTCGTTCCTTACATTACCGCCATTGACTTGTCATCCGGCAAATTGACTTCCTGGTCTATGGCACCTTCTTCACCGGTCTATTCCTTTGCCATCAACGGAGGAAAAACACTCTTGTCCGGTATTTTTGATATGGTGAAATGGAATTCTTCGGAAATAGCCGGTATGAATGTCCACACGGGAAAATTTATTGATTTTCCTGCGGTTTTGGATGTGCAGCATTCGGTTTCTTTTGCCCACAACAACAAATATTTGTTCATCGGCAGCGGGTTTGAACTGTTTGGCGATGACACGGTAAACGGACTGGTACGCCTCAGGCGCAAGGATTTGGGTGTTACCCGGTTCAACCATCAAATCAGCAGCGACAACGGCTCCTTTTTTATCCGGAACCTGGCCTTGGGGAAAAGCGGATTGTATGTTACAGGTATTTATAATTCGATTGCCGCCGCTTATGGCAATGCTTCGGGTGCTTTTGCCACGGTTGCCGGTCAGCCACGGCAGAATATCTGCCTACTGGATCCGGAAACAGCCGCCCTGAAAGCCTGGGAACCGCCCCATTACAACGCCCACTCTTGTCAGGTATTTGCCTTTGACGATAAAGTGGTATTGTCCGGGTTTTTTACCCTGATGCCAGCTTACGGGCGCACCAAACTGGCCAAAATTGATTTGGAAACCGGAAAAATTGCCGATTGGAACCCGGTGGTAGAGGACCGTTTCGCCCATATCAATACCTTGCTGGTTTCCGGTGATACGCTTTTTGTCGGGGGAGAGGAGATTTCAAAAATCAGCGGTCAGGATGCCGGAAACCTCTCGGCCATCAGTACCCGGACAGGTACTTTGCTTGCCGGTTTTGTCCCGCCCGATATGGATGGGGCTGTTACTTCCCTCTTCAAAAAAGGGGGACAGCTGTATGTTACCGGTACTTTTAAAAAGGTAAACACCATCTCCCATTATCATATAGCCCGTTTTACAACCGTTACGGGTGCTGTGGACAACTGGGCCCCGCAATTGGATGAGAAGAAAATTAATAACATTAATGCTCTTGTTGTTGACAACACAACCGTTTATGCTGCAGGTGGTTATATTAGTATTCCGGGCAATCCGGAGGATGGATATATGGTGCGCTGCAATACAAAGAACAATAAAGTGGCAAAATTATATCATGGAGGGCGTTACAGTACCATTGCTTCGATGGCCCGGAATGGCCGGGGCAACATTGCTGTGGGATTGCGTTCCAACTCTTCTGATGATAATAATTTTTTGCTATTGGACAAAACACGCGATACACTATTGCCGTTGCACCATCAGCCTCAATTTTCTGATGGGATTGAAAAAGTGGAAGCCGTCGAAAACTATTTTCTGGTAGCCGGTAACGGCATGAAAGAGTTTGGTAAAAGAACCGAAAAGCCCGGCCTGTTTGTTTACGACCCGGTAAAAGATACGGTAACAGTCCGGTTCAGTACGCCGGTGATGACGGGCAATATCAAAACATTCTCTGCCGGTAACAAGCTGTTGGTTTTTGCCGGAAACCTGGGCGGGATGAACGGTAAACGCAACAATGGGGGGCTGGCTTTTATGCAAATGCCCGACTTGCAGCTAAAACCCGGCGTAACCTCCTGGAGCCCCCAAACGGCCAATACGGCCGACCCGTTTGCCCTTGCCATTTACGGAAGCGGCTTTACGCAAAATTCTAAGTTGACGCTCTCGTACGGCGGCGTTATCCGCCAGCCCGACAGTTTGCATATTGCCGACAATAAAATGACTGCCTATTTCAACGGAACGGATTTTACCCCGGGCTTTTGGGACCTGAACGTGGAAATCATTCCGGGAACCCCCTTGCTGTTTGCAAAAGCCCTGGATATTTTCCCTGCACGGTTGTCCGATGTGTGGATTGACATGACCGTCCCGGACGTGGTGCGCGCCAACAAACCGGCAACGGGTTACCTTACCTTTGGCAATACCGGAAACAAAGCGGCTTACGGTGTGTTTATTTACCTTGGAATTGACGAAAGCCAGATACTGGAATTGCCTTCCTATGTGCATCATCCCGATTTGCCGTACAACGTAGACTGGGATACCATTCCGCGGTTTATCGATGTGGATTATTTCCTCGGAGAACCTTATCACGGCAAAGTTTGCGTTCTTTTTGTGCCTTATATGCCGGCACATTTCGATTTCAATATGAAATTGAAACTAACCACGGAATTGAGGGAGTCAAAAAATATTCAGGTGAAATATGCCATTGGTCATCCGCTGTACGACAGTTATGAAGAGCTGGCACCGCACGATAAATCGGCACAGAATATTTTTTACGATGCGTTCCGCTGTGTGTACGATGTGGTGGGCATTGTAGCCGACCTGACCCCAGGTGTGGGCTGTATCAAATCGGCATTTGACAATACGGTACTGGCCGGGCTGGACAAATACATGAATAACGAATCCATTGAAGTGGAGGATGTAACGCTTTCTATCGGTATGATTGGGCTGGGTTGTGTGCCTGGCGGTGCCGAAATGAGCAAAGCCGCAGAGGTTACCACAACTATGGTAAGTAAAGCCTTTGACTATTCCAGCGCTTTTTCGTCCTGTAAAAAGCTGGCTGACAGTGCAGACAAAGATTCCCGGAACATGCGGACCTACTTCTCGCTGGATCCCAATGCCAAATATGGTCCTGTCGGTAAAGGGACTTCCGTTTATTTTCATACCGGCGAACCTTACCAGTATATGGTTACGTTTGAAAACGACTCGTCGGCTACGGCTGCCGCCCAACGGGTTCTGGTAACCGACACGCTGGATAAAAATGTTTTTGACCTGACCAGTTTTCAGCCGCTGGGTTTCAGCTTTGGCGATACG
>WGCY01000007.1 GCA_015493525.1 Bacteroidales bacterium | reverse complement strand
TCTCAGGTTTTCTGGCCCAGGATGTAGAACAGGCCGCGAAAGAATCAGGCTACGAATTTAGCGGTGTTACCAAGCCAAAAGGTGATAGCAAAGTGTACTCGATATCTTATTCCGAATTCGTTGTTCCCCTCGTAAAAGCTGTGCAGGAACAACAGGAAATCATCAATGAACTGAAAAAACAAAACGAGGCAATAATGAAGAGACTAAACAAATTGGAAAATAAATAATAAGTTCATTTAAAAAGCTATTTATCGGTTAATCTTATAATCGTTAAAAACATTTGCAATGACATAAGTTCAATAAATTAATCCGACAATGCATACCAAAAAAGTCCAAACTTGAAAACCTTGACGATAGATATATTACTGATGTTCAGCATAAAATAAACCGAAGATCAAAAAAAATGATTTCCTTTGTAAAGAAACAGACAAAAAGTTGTTTGCCTAACTATCAATTATTTAAAATAAAAACCATGATTAAAACCATTGCCCTTGTGGCGCACGATAACCGGAAACAGGATTTACTGGAATGGGTAGAATATAATTACAAACGGCTTGAGGACAAAAAGCTGGTGTGCACCGGGACTACCGGACGGCTGGTAAAAGAGACAATGGAGAAACACCTTGATGGGAAAAGGATAAGCACTATTCAGCTGTTGAAATCAGGCCCGCTTGGCGGAGACCTGCAGCTCGGTGCCATGATTGCAGAAGGGAAAATTGATATGGTTATTTTTCTGTGGGACCCCATGGAACCACAACCCCATGATGTAGACGTAAAAGCTTTGCTGCGAATTGCGGTAATGTATAATGTTCCCACAGCCAACAACCGCTCCACCGCTGATTTTCTGATTACATCAAAATTATACAAAACAGATTATCAACCCGTTTTAAAAGATTACTCTTCCTATATTAAAAGAACTTTAAGATGAAAGATTACAAACAATACATCAGCATCGAAGCCGAACCGGAAGACGTGTATGCCTGCCTGACCAATCCGTTTACCATTGAACTCTGGTCGGACATGCCGGCGAAAATGGAAGCCAAAGAAGGCACTGAGTTTGAAATATTTGAAGGTGAAATTGCCGGTAAGATTCTGGAGCTTGAGCCTGACAAAAAAGTAATTCAACAGTGGTACTTTGGCGAACAGGAAGAACCCTCCATTGTTACTTTCAAAATTCATCCTGACAAAGGAAAAGTTTCACTGGAAATGCGCCACACCAATATTCCGGATGAAGCTTACGACGAGATAACGGAAGGCTGGAAAAAGTATTTCCTCGGAAGAATTAAAGAATTTCTGGAACTTTGAGGCATGAGATGAAATTGTCATTTGCAGGTTCACAAATCTGATGCCGGTTGGAGATTACAAATCTCCCGTTAAAAACCTCCGGATTACAAATCCGGAGGAGCAAGGTACAAATTATGATTCCAAAACAATTTATCAAAAACAGGTAGGAAAAAGCCTGTTTATGCTTAATTTTGCCCCACAATTTACAAATTAAGTAAGACCATGATCCAACGTAAACAAACCATTTTCCTGTTGCTTGTCATTATTGCTTCCGCCGTCAGCTTTTTCTTTCCGCTGGCCGAATTTATCGGAGCAAAAGAATCCATAGTGCTTTTTGTGCAAAAAGCACACAGCCTGGTTCCCGATTCGGCTTTTAACCAAAACGGCTATTTCAGCCTGCCACTGCTTTCGGCTACCGGATTCGTAATGCTCTTTTCGCTGATTACCATATTCTTATACAAAAACCGAAAATCCCAATTACAGGTTATCAAAGTATGCATCCTCGTGGAAATCATTATGATAGGTCTTTTCTTTTTCTATTATGTAAGCTCACTGGAGAAGCTTACCGGTGGAACAGCCGAATACAAAACAGCTGTTTTCATGCCATTGATAAGTCTGGTATTTCTTGTACTGGCCTACCGTGGCGTGTTACAAGACGAGAAATTGATACGCAGTGCCGACCGGCTACGCTAACCGTACCGGGCGACTATACCCTAAGAAACCAGCTCATTCGGATTCCTGTCTGCCTATGGCTGATGCAATCCGAATGTTATACCAAATGTAATTCCAAATTTCTGATAAGGAATTTGGAATTTTATCTCGCTTTAAGCGAGAGTAAATGCCGATATTACAACAAAACGAGCAGATTGAACGATGTGAAAATATGCGACATTTTGATGTATAATCGATATTACAAGGCTGGGGGATTTGAAATCCCCCGGTCCAAAAACCTCCGGATTGCAAATCAGGAGGAGCATCTTTTTTTCAAATCCTTTTCTTCCGGTCAATGTCCAGCACTTCCAAATCGGCAGGACGACCGTTTTCAATGGCAAACCGAACCATCGTAATACTTTTGTGAAAACCGGAGTTACCGGCAGCACCGGGATTGATGTGCAACAGATGGTACCGGTTGTCGGGCATAACCTTTAAAATATGCGAATGGCCCGAAACAAAAAGCCCGGGGCGGTACTTTTCTATCAAGCTCCTGGCCTTGGGCGTATAGCGGCCGGGGTAACCGCCAATGTGCAGCATCAAAACTTTCACCCCTTCCACGGTAAAAAGGGCCGTTTCATGGAAATCTTTCCGCAGCCCTTGTCCATCAATATTTCCGTACACGGCACGCACAACGGCCAGTTTTTCCAGTTGTTCCATCACCTCCGCAGAGCCGATATCCCCGGCGTGCCAAATTTCATCACAGCTGGAAAAAAATTCCGGAATGCGCGGATGGACAAACCCATGCGTGTCCGATAACAACCCAATCTTTATCAAACTGTTAAAAGCTGTATCCGAAGCCCACCATCAGCAGTTGCTTAAACTGGGTACGCGGGCCAATGTTGCCATTTTTATCCGTAATCATAATCCGGTCGTCATACAAAACCGTGGTGGAAAAGGTTACATTCAGCCAGTCGTTTACCTTCAGCCCGATATCGGTCTGCCAGTCGACCACCAGATTTTGCGGTTTGTGCAGGTAATTGGAAAAAAGTTCCAGTTTGGTGGCCAGGTTCACATTTTTGGCTATGTCGTATTTCAGCACAAGAATCATACGGGCACCAAAGTCCATGCGGCTTTTTTTGGCATGGGCAATAATGTTACCGTTGACATCCCTTGCGGCGGGGTTAAGCCCGAAAGCCCCGTCATCAGCCAAACGCTGGTCGTTAACAATGACCCAGTGCAGGTTGGCAGGAGAAATGTTTACCGAAAACCATTTTACCGGCTGGTACAACAATCCGGGGCCGAAATCAACATAACCCGGGGCCAGGAAACGGGAAATGGGGGTGGTTGAATCCACCGCATAATCGTAACCATTGGCAAACTGCGATTTGAAACTCCCCAGGGCCGTCAGCGACCAGTATTTCGTCAGTTCCCGTTTATAGGTCGAAATAAATTCCATTTTGTCATCGGTTTTCACCGGATCGCTTTTGCCAATCACGCTGTACCCCAAAGCCAGGTCAATCCAGTTAACCCAGGAATTTTTTCCTTTGGAATAATCCGCATGCATGGTGTATTTGCCAATAAGGCCAAAATTATTCTCACCACCGGCAGCCCAGTTAGAGAAGTAGTTCTGGTTAACGTTCAGGCTGACTTTGCCCTTAATTTTCCAGTTCTTAATCGTGTCGTTTTGCGCCTGCAATGCAAAATTCATGGTGAGCAGCAGCAGGACAACAGTGTAAATTTTTTTCATAATGCAATTATTGGAAAAGAAATAATGAATTGATTTTCATAATTTGAACGGCAAAAATATAAAAAATTAGGTAATCAGGTAAAAAAATATTTATCCTTTTTTATCATTCCGCAAAACGGGATAGAGCTGGTGGCAAGCGAATCAAAGGAAACGGTACCGGAAACCCCTTACCTGAATGCCATTGACGGCAACGGACAGGAAGATTTGCTTTACGGTTATGATGCCGACAACCAGCCTACACCGGCTTCCGAAACACAATACCTGAAAAAGTACCTCGACCTGGCCAAAGCGGCAGGTAAAACTATCCTGGTAACCGATTATTGCCGTGACAAAAACAAAATGGATGATTCCTATGCCCGAAACCAATCGGCAGGTTATATTTCTTTTGCCGCCGGCCACCGCGAGCTGAACGACATTCCGGCTTACCCGGCACAGCCTTTTAACAGCAACAGCAATGACATTACAAAACTTCCGGAAGCCAAAAATTTTCTCTACCTCATTAATCCGGAAAAATTCAGTTCAAAAGCCGATTTTATCCGTGCCGTGAGTGCCACCGATTACGACCTTGTTATTATGGACCTGTTTTTTAACGATGGAAGTGCTTTTACCGCTGATGAAATACAGCAACTGAAAACCAAGGCCAACTGGGCAAAGCGACTGGTCGTCTGCTACCTTTCCATTGGCGAAGCCGAAGATTACCGCTATTACTGGAATCCCGACTGGAAGAAACACCCGCCATCATGGCTTTCCGGAGAAAATCCAAACTGGCCTGGAGATTATAAAGTAAAATATTGGGATCCGCAATGGCAGGCCATTATTTACGGCAACGACAGCTCCTACGTGCACAAAATCCTGGCCGCCGGTTTCGACGGTGCCTACCTCGACATTATCGATGCCTTTGAATATTTTGAGGGGAAATAACCAGAATATCCTGCTTGTCAATCGGAACCGTTAAAAAACGAAACTTCTTTCCAGTAATTTCCACCAGGGGACAAAACGAACACGTGTGCCATTGATTTGAAGGGTTTCTTCCCGGTCAAGATTGACAATCACGCCTGTTTCCGGACGGTACCTTGATATAAAGCTCCTGAACGAACGGCTTACCGCCGCCATTTTCAGGCTTTTAAACTTCACTTCCACGGGAACGACACCCGTACCTGCGTGTACCACAAAATCCACTTCGGCTTTGTCTTTGGTGCGCCAAAAATGAATACGCGACAATCCGGTTGTGAAATATTCCTTTAAAATCAAATAGATAAAATTCTGAAAAAGAAGACCATCACGTACTGTACCGGCCAGGTTGCCCCTGCTGAAATTGAGCATTCCCAAATCGTTGAAATAAATAGTTGGCGATTTGGTAAGTTCTTTTTTCAGGTTGGTGAAATACGGCTTTACGATATTGATGATAAAAGTTTGTTCGGCATACCAGAGATAGGTTTTCAGGGTTTCCAGCCGCATCCCCGTATCCTGCGATAACTGCGAATAATTCAGTATGTTTCCCGACTGTGCCGCAAGCAATTGAATAAGCCGCACAAACTTGTCCGGTTCGCGCACCCCCAGCAGAAAAGAAATGTCTTTGGTGATGTAAGAAACAAAGATTTCGTTCATTATTTCCTGTTTGCGCAAAACAGTACCGGCCGTTACCACAGCCGGGTAACCGCCAAAAGAAAGGTATTCGTCGAGCCAGCGTGCTGTTTTCTCCGTTTCTGCCAGGAAAAAATCCCCCAAACGGTTTTCGTATTTGTACTGCGTTTTGTAATTGACAAATTCGCGAAAGCCAACCGGGTTCATTTCAATAAGATATTTCCTTCCGGCGAGGGACTCGCCGATCTTTTCCTTCAACTCAAGGCTTCCCGAACCGGTAACCACAAATTTGTAAGGCAGTTCCATATCGTAAATGCCTTTCAGAAATTTTCCGGCATCTTCTTTTCGCTGTATTTCATCAATAAAAACATAAGCCCTCCCGCTACCAGCCTCTAACCGGATTTTATCCAGCAATATTTGCTGCGACCTGAAATGCCGGCTGTCCTCTTCAATATCGAGGTTGAAATAAAGCACCGGCCTGCCCTGTCCTTTCAGCCCGGCCATAATCTCTTTCAGCAACGTGGTTTTTCCCACCTGTCTGGCACCAATAATGATGGTTATCTCTTTACGGACTAAATTACTGACTACCTTGTCTTTAATTTCACGCTTAATCATTTCATCCCCATTTACAACAACAAAAGTAGGTGTATTTTATTAAAAAAGCAAGTCTATTAGTGAAATTCTCGGGCTATTTTACTATTACAATAGTGAAATTCTCGGGTTAATTCACTATTACAATAGCGAAATTATCGGGTTAATGGTTTTTCAGCCGGTGTATTCCGAATAAAAATATCCCCTATTTTTACTAAAAAATTAAGCTATGGAACTTCTATACCTCATCCTGGGCTTTCTGGTCGGCGTTGTGGCCATATACTTTTTTGCAAACCAGAAGGTTAAAACCCTGAAAGCCGAATTTGAAAAACAAGCAGGACAGCAGGCGGCACAGGCACTTGCCACGAAAATGGAAAACGAAAAACAAACCGGCATTTTAAACGAACGGCTGGCCAACCTGCAAAAGGAAAAGGACGAATCGCTCCGGAAAGAAGAGGCCGCCCGGAAAGAAAAAGAGGAAACCGACAGGGCTTATGTGGCGTTGCAATCGGATTACCGCCACTTGAAAGAAAGGCTTGAAAACGAAAGAAAGGAACTGGAAAAACTTCAGGAGAAATTCAGAACAGAATTTCAGAATATGGCCAACGCTATCCTGAAACAGAACACCCGCGAATTCAATGAAACTTCTCATAAAAATATGAGCGATCTGCTGAATCCGCTTAAAGAGAAAATTACCGATTTTGAGAAAAAGGTGGAGGAGACTTACCAAAAAGGAAAAATTGACCAGACTGTTTTAAAAGAGGAATTAAAACACTTACAGGAGCTGAATATGAAGCTAGGCGAGGAAGCCGGTAACCTGACCAAAGCACTCAAATCAGATTCCAAGAAGCAGGGAAACTGGGGGGAAGTGGTACTGGAACGGATTCTGGAACGCTCCGGCCTTATCAAAGACGAAGAGTACTTCCTGCAATACACGGCCACGGGAGAGGAAGGAAAAATATACCGTCCCGATGTGGTTATCAAACTCCCTGAAAATAAACATCTGGTCATCGATTCCAAAGTATCGCTGACAGCTTTTCAGCAGTATGTTTCTGCCGATAAGGAAGAGCTGAAGGAGCACTTTATGAAGCAACATCTGCTCTCTATCCGTAACCATGTGAAAGAACTGAGTGAAAAAAATTACCATAGTCTGAAAGAGCTGAACACACCTGACTTTGTGCTTATGTTTATGCCGGTGGAGCCGGCCTTCGGGGTGGCAGTTCAAGCGGATGCCGACCTCTTTAACTTTGCCTGGGAAAAACGCATTGTCATTGTCAGCCCCACTACCCTGCTGGCAACACTGCGCACGGTTGCCTCCATTTGGAGCCATGAACGCCAAACGCGAAATGCGTTGGAAATTGCCAAGCAGGGCGGAAAATTGTATGATAAGTTTGAAGGCTTTTTAAAAGACCTTGAAAAAATTGGCGACAACCTGAACCGGGCACAGGCCTCCTATACCGAAGCCCACAAAAAACTGGTATCCGGACGGGGAAACCTACTGGGACAGGTAGAAAAGCTGAAGACCATGGGAGCCAAAGCTACCAAACAACTTGAAAAAAAATATCTTGAAGAATAAACCAGCGAACGTCTCCTTTGGTAAAGATTCACGCGTACAAAGATTGAGAAGTTAACACTAATTTATGAAAGACAACGAAGCAACACAGGAAATGGTTTACGGCATCCGCCCATTAATGGAAGCCCTGGACTCAGGTAAAGAAATAGAAAAGGTATTCCTACAGAAAGGGATAGCCGGGAAAATATTTCGTGAACTGACCTTCACGTTGCGGGAACGTGAAATCCCGTTTCAGATGGTTCCCATAGAAAAGCTGAACCGTATCACCCGCAAAAACCATCAGGGAGTCATCGCTTATATCTCACCCGTTGGCTTTTACAAAATAGAACAACTCCTGCCCGGAATTTACGAAGCCGGACGTTCACCCTTTATTCTAATCCTCGATAAAATAACCGACGTGCGCAACTTCGGGGCTATCCTGCGCACGGCCGAAAGTACCGGCGTGGATGCCGTACTAATACCGTCAAAGGGTGCTGCCCAGCTTAATTCAGGAACCACAAAATCCTCTGCCGGAGCCATTTTCAAAATACCCATTTGCCGCGAACATAATCTAAAAGAAGCCATTCAATTTTTAAAAGACAGTGGACTTCGTATTGTAGCAGTAACAGAGAAAGCCGAAAAAGTCCATTTTGATGAAGACCTTACCGGGCCATTGGCACTCATTATGGGTTCCGAAGGAGAAGGTATATCGGGTGAATATCTGAAACTGGCTGACGTAAAAGTGCGTATTCCCATGTTGGGGACCATTGCTTCATTGAACGTATCAGTAGCAACAGCGGTGTTACTTTACGAAGTGGTCAGGCAACGGGAAACGCAGCAATAAGCCTCAGTTCATTTTTTACACAAACAACTTACATACAGTCGCTTGCAGGTTATCACGCAGCGACCGGTAGGTTTCGTCAAAAGCTTTCCGGCACCCGTCAGCATCGAGCCAACTCACCTCGGAAATATCTTCCTCCAGCTGGGGCTTTAATGTCCCGTTGAAAGGAGTATCCATCAGAAACCAATAGGTTTTTTTAAGAAACAGTTTCTCTTTGTAAAAATAAAAGTGGAAACTGGATGGCAACCTGCCGGTAATGTGCAGCCCGGAAACTCCCGTCTCCTCTTCTACTTCGCGCAAAGCACAATGCTCAATAGTCTCATGCTTATCCACTTTCCCTTTGGGTAAATCCCAGATATTCCAACGCCGGATAAACAACAGCTTCTTTTCACTGTTACGCACCACGCCACCAGCAGCCTCCACATACTTAAAATGCTTTTTCAGGTGGCCAAACATTTCCCCCGTATCATAGCCATAAACAACGGTGTCATGGCGATTTTCATTATCAATCCAATTCTGTGCGAATGGACACAACGATTTTTTATCTTCCACAAAAAAAGCCTCAATACCCGGGTATTTTTCTTTGTTATTGGAAATAATCAGAACATTATCGAGATAATAGATGGTGTACATGACATAATAATTTATTTACAAAGTTAAGCATTTCCGCCAGGAAAGTAAAGCTTGCAAAAGCATCCCGACTAAATCACGGAAAAATCGTACTTTTGTTCCATGATATTCAATTTGGAAACAGCAGACAAAATTGCCCTGAACCTACTGGAAATAAACGCCATAAAGCTAAGTCCCAACAACCCGTTTACCTGGGCATCAGGATGGCTGTCGCCCATTTATTGTGACAACCGGCTGGCACTTTCCTATCCTGCTATCCGCGATTTTATTCGTCAGGAGTTGGCCAATGTGGTGAAGAAAAAATTCAGCGATGCGTCCATTGTTGTGGGCGTAGCGACGGCAGGTATTCCACAGGGCGTGCTGGTGGCACAGGAACTAAACCTGCCTTTTGCGTACGTCCGGTCTTCTGCCAAAGCACATGGCATGGCCAACCGTATTGAGGGTCACATCGAGAAAGGGCAATCTGCCATCGTGGTTGAAGACCTGGTTTCCACGGGGAAAAGTAGTCTGGCAGCCGTGGATGCTTTACGCGAATCGGGTATCAACATCAGCGGAATGATTTCGGTATTTACTTATGACCTGCCCATAGCCGGAAAAAATTTCCACGAAGCACATTGTCCCCTGATAAGCCTTTCTGATTATCACCACCTGATGGATGTTGCCTTAAAAAATAATTACATTGACAACACCATGCTCCAACCGCTTTTGGACTGGCGCAAAGATCCGCAAAGATGGAGTGAAGTCCGCAAATAACCGGACTGGACAAAACAAATTCAATTAAAACGATAAACAAATAGCACCCATGAAAATAGACGGAAAAAAGGCTGTAGTCTCAGCCAGCCAAAATAAAGTATTTCAATTTTTGAGCGACTTTAATAATTACGAAAAACTAATGCCCGAACAGATTGTGAACTGGCAATCAGAAAAAGAGACCTGCTCATTTACCATCAAGGGAATGGCCGACTTGAAGCTAAAATTTGCCCGTAAAGAGGCCTCACATCTACTGGAGTTGGTTCCTGAAGGCAAAACACCCGTGAAATTCTCGTTGTTGGTCAACCTGGAACCGGACACCCTGAACGAACAAAAAACCATGGTAAACGTCCACGTGGATGCCGACCTGAACCCCATGCTGGCCATGATTGCCAAACGCCCTTTTGAGAACCTTGCCAACACCATTTCCGAAGAGCTGCACAACGTTTTTGAAAAAGGATAACAACCCTCCCGGTTCAAGGCCATTTCCATTTTCTGGTTTTCTTATATTTTAACCATTACTTTATTGCTCTTTCGGGTTTGCAACCCGAAAATACTGATTTTAAGCATTTTAAAACCCAAACTATAAGAAAGCAGGTAAATTTATCAGAAAATGAAATAAAACAGAATAAACCACCCCGTATTTCATCCGAACAAACCCCAATACTGGTGCCACAAACAGTTGAGGTAGGGCCAGCAGCGGAGCCAATAGCAGAACCTTGTAACTAAAAGGAGAAAAATTTGTCGCATGGGCTAATCCAAAAACCAGGCAACTCAGATAAAAGAAGAATGCAAAATGCTTCAAATAATATTTTTGTACCTTCTTCAGAAAGTTCTTGCTCAGCAAAAGGACCAAAGGAATCAGCAACAGAGAAGTAAGAATTAAAGCAAAATAATAATTACCTTTTATTAAGTTGGCGGATAGAGGAAATAACAAAATAACCACATACCAGATAATGTTTTTACGGGTAGGTTTTAAAAGAAACCGGAACAGTATTTCTTCAAAAATAGGAACCAACAACATTACTTCCCAATATTTTTGTCGGCTTAATCCTTTTAAATAATGAGACAAACCCTGCAAATGCAACAGGTGACTAAAAATAACCGGAACACTGTCCAACAAAATAGTGAGCAAATAAACTACAATAAGAAGTTTAAAAAAAGCTAGCCATTGAATTTTCTCATTTTTTAAATAAACCGGATTTTTCAAATAGGTAAAACACAATTCCAAATTAGCTTTCATAACGTCACAATCATAAAAAAGGTCCTATATGCCTTCGTTTTCTCAATATCATAAGTTTTGCAAATTTATAATACTCTGCATGCAATTCCTAATCTTAAATATTCATAAACTTTTAATAAGTATTTCTAATATTCCGTAATTTTGTCATTAAATTTTAATGAAATGCCCATTACAGCATGCAATACTTTTGTCATTTCCATAAATGACGTAAAAACCCAAAATAATTCATTTAATATCTTATCATGAACAAAAAAAACAGCTTATTTCGTTTGGTGCTCATGCTTTTCTTAAGCTGGAGTACTGTTGCCGTTTTTGCGGCTACCCCCGAACAAAGCAGCAAATTACTTTGCCGCTTTCCAACAATTCACAACAATTCCATTGTCTTTGAAGCAGCCGGAAATCTCTGGAAAGTTAGTCGCGAAGGTGGCACAGCAATCCGGCTGACCACCGACAACGGTTACGATATGATGCCCCGGTTTTCTCCCGATGGCAAGACCATTGCTTTTACCGGTCAATATGATGGGAACGTTGATGTGTATTCTATTCCTGCAGAAGGCGGAACAGCAAAACGGCTGACCTATCACTCCGATGTCGTCAGAAAAGCACCCACACGCTGGGGGCCAAACAACATGGTCGTTAGCTGGACACCCGATGGAAAAGACATTGTTTTTCTTTCGAGAAGGAACACCTGGAACTCATGGTTTGGACAACTCTTTGAAGTGAACAAAATCGGTGGCCTGCCGCAGCAGCTTCCTTTACCTAAAGGGGGCGTCCTTTCTTACAGTCCCGATGGCAGCAAGATAGCTTACAACCGGATTTTTCGGAATTTCAGGACATGGAAACGCTATACCGGCGGTTTAGCACAAAACATTTGGATTTACGATCTGAAATCACACGATATTCAGCAAGTTACAAAGTGGAAAGGTACGGATACCTATCCTATGTGGTACAAAAAAACCATTTATTTTGCTTCCGACCGCGGAGCCAGTCATCGGCTCAACATCTGGGCTTACAACACCGACACAAAAGCATTCAGGCAAATCACGCATTTTAAAGAATATGATGTGGACTGGCCTTCACTCGGCAACAACGGGATTGTCTTCCAGAACGGCGGCTCTTTGTACGTCCTGGATCTGCCTACGGAAAAGCTGCATAAAATAGAAGTTACCGTTCCGAATGATGGTACCCGTACGCGTCCGCGCTGGGTTACCGTAAACAAACAAATACGCAGTTTCGATATTGCCCCCAATGGCAAACGTGCCCTGTTTGATGCCCGTGGAGATATCTTCACAGTCCCGGCCAAACACGGTGCCATCCGCAACCTGACCAATTCTTCAGGTATCCAGGAACAATATGCAGCCTGGTCGCCTGATGGCAAATGGGTTGTTTACCTGACAGATGGTTCCGGTAAAAACGAACTCGCCATGAGGCCTTCCGATGGTTCCGGCAAAGAAGAAGTCCTGACTCACTTTAAAACGGGTTATTTTCGTAATCCTGTTTGGGGTCCGGGAAGCAGTAAAATTGCTTTTGCCGACAACCTGCATCAGCTTTGGTATCTTAACCTAAAAGACAAAAAAGCCATCCGTATTGATCAGGATAAACTTAGTCCCATCAATGATTACAGCTGGTCTCCGGATGGCAGGTGGATAGCCTACACAAAAGTGAACAAAAGTGGTTTATCACAGATTTATTTTTATAATACGGACAATAAGAAGATTACAAAGGTAAGTACCGGGATTTATTCAGATACCGAACCTGTCTTCTCAACCAATGGGAAATACTTGTATTTCATCTCTTCGAGGCATGAGAACCCCACTTTTAGCGAAACAGAATTCAATATTGCCACGTTAAAAATGGACGGTATTTATGTGGCTACTTTACAAGCAAATGAGAAATCTCCGTTTGCTCCCAAATCGGATGAAGGGATTCCGAATGTTTCAAAGAAAAAAGCTACACCGTCAGCCGCATGGAAACCAGTGGCAAGTACCCCCATCACCATTAATTTAAACGGTTTGATGAACCGTGCCATTCCATTGCCCATCCAGGCAAACGATTATGGAAATCTGCAAACAGCGGGAAATAACATCTTTTTCCAGACAAGGCCTTTGCAAACCATTGAAGGGCCATTGCCGGGAAGCGGAATTTCAGCCCTCAAATCTTTTAACCTGACAAAGAAAAAGGAAACGACGGTGATAGACAACCATGTCGGGGCTTATGTGCTGAGTGCTGACGGAAGCACCATCCTTTATGCCCAGAAAGGGAAATTCTTTTTGATTCCTTCCAAAGCAACACACGGAAAAGAAACCGCCATGTTAAACCTCACGGGGATGAAAACCCTTATTCATCCGCTGGCAGAGTGGGATGAAATGTATCATCAGTCATGGCGACTTTTCAATGATTATTTCTACAACAGTAAGATGAATGGTGTCAACTGGGAAGAAGTCGGAAATAAATATGCCAAACTACTCCCCCAACTTGGTTCGCGCGAAGATTTGAATTATCTCGTGGGAGAAATGATCGGCGAGTTGTGCAACTCTCATACTTACGTATGGGGCGGCGATGACGACTATCCTGGTAAATATAACCCGACCGGTTTGCTCGGTGTTAATTTCGGGCTCAACACAACTTCCGGACGGTACTATTTTAAAAAGGTTTTCCAGGGAGATAATTCCAGGGAAGGTTATCATTCACCCCTTACTGAACCGGGTGTCAACGCCAAACAAGGCGATTATCTTCTTGCCGTCAATGGGCATCCATTGAAAGCCCCGACAAATCCTTACAGTCTGTTTGTCAATACAATCGGTAAGCAGGTTACGCTAAAACTGGCCGATAATCCGGAGGGGAAAAATGCGCATATAGTTGTTGTCAAACCGATTACCAGCGAGTTGAACTTACGTATGTTAAACTGGATTCGCACCAAACGCAATTATGTCAACAAAAAATCCGATGGGAAAATTGGTTACATCTATCTTTCCGACATGGAAGCCCTCGGAATGGATCAGTTTGTCCACCAGTTTTATCCCCAGTTGAGCAAACAGGGCCTCATTATTGACGACAGGTTCAACGGCGGTGGATTTATTGACCAGATTGTGCTGGAACGTTTACGCCGTGTTTTAATCGGTATGAGCACAGACCGTGTCCGCGGTGCAGAACGTTATCCCGGACAAGTGCTGAATGGTTATAAAGTTACGCTGCTCAACCATTATTCTGCCTCTGATGGCGACATGTTTCCCTACTATTTCCGCAAATACGGACTCGGCCCGTTAATCGGCACCAGAACGTGGGGCGGCGTAAGGGGATACAGTAATGTATGGACCCTGATTGATGGCGGCCAGCTCGTTGTCTCTCAAAACAGCATCTACGGCCTCGATTCCAAATGGGTTGTAGAAAACCATGGCGTTAGCCCCGATATCCGTGTGGACAACCTGCCGGGTGCCGTGATGGCCGGAAAGGACAAACAACTGGATACGGCCATTGATTATCTAATGAAGAAAATCAAAGAACGCCCATTGATACTGCCGCAACCACCCAAAGAGATGCCCGCCTATCCCAGTGGAAAAGACGCTTCCGGCACCGACCCCGCCAATAAGTAAAGCACTGTAAATATCATTATAACAGCCATTGATTCAATTCAGTGGCTGTTTTTTTTATGTTCTAACCTTTTGGGTGGCGACCGCACTATCCGCTATAGTCCCTGCACCACAAGCCGTGTTTCGCTACGGTGGGGCACGGGCTTCCTCCGGTCGCCGTGCCCCGCCTGCTGCACATCGGCTTCCGCCGCAGGGAGCTGCCGCTCCTATTGTTGCCACAGGCGTCCGCGTTAACATAGGAGAGGAAAGTTTGATTAGCTTTTTCAGGCCGGAACAAAATACCACCAAACCCGCTCCGGGCATCCATCGCCCATACTAAAAGAAAATCATAACCTTTCGTGCCCCTTCGTGTTAAAAGTTAAACCACAAAGTTCCACCAGGGATATTCACAAAGTTTCACCAAGGATTATATACCAACGAATTCCACAGATTTTTTCCTGCCAGAGGCCCGGCAAAAACCCTTTGTGCCCCTTCGTGCCGTACTTCGCGTCCCTTCGTGGTTATAAACAAAAAGCCCCCATGTTTCCATGAAGGCTTTAAAAAGGTTGGCGACGGCCTACTTTCCCATCCGCCTCAGGCGGACAGTATCATCGGTGCTGGCAGGCTTATCCGCCCCAGGCGGATCGGAATGGTAAGAGGTGGACCTTGCCGCTATAGTCACCCTAAGATCTTGATTTTAGATTTTAGAAGTTAGATTTAAATTTTTCATTTCTCATTTTTCATTTCTCATTTTTCATTTCTGACCTCTAAATTCCCCTTCTTTCCTGGAGCCCTTCGTGCCCCTTCGTGGTAAAAGTTAAACCACAAAGTCCCACCAGGGATATTCACAAAGTTTCACCAAGGATTATATACCAACGAATTCCACAGATTTTTGTTTTTGTCTCGCCTGCGGCCCTGCAAATCCCCTTCCCCGTTCAGCCCTGAGACAATGGGAGCAGGCCTTGCGGGCAGCCATTGTCGTTAGGGCCTTCGCGTTTAGAAACGGAAAACCTGTGAAAGTATAGCTTCCAAGAGCTTCCCAAACCCGCTCCCGGCGTCCTTCGCCCAGACTAAAAGACAATCAAAAGCCCTTCGTGCCCCCTTCGTGCAGTACTTGGTGTCCCTTCGTGGTATAAAAACAAAAAAGCCCCCATGTTTCCATGAAGGCTTTAAAAAGGTTGGCGACGGCCTACTTTCCCACTTGGTATAGCAGTATCATCGGTGCTGGCAGGCTTAACTTCTCTGTTCGGAATGGGAAGAGGTGGACCTTGCCGCTATAGTCGCCCTAAGATCTTAAATCGTTGACATAATTGAGAAAAAGCATGTTTTTACTTATAAAACCGGTTTACAAGTGGAATTGTAGTTAAAAAGTCTACGGGTAATTAGTACTGCTCGGCTTTGCCATTACTGACTTTACACCTGCAGCCTATCAACGTCATCGTCTTTAACGACCCTTAAAGGAAGCCTCATCTTGAGGTAAGTTTCGCGCTTAGATGCTTTCAGCGCTTATCTCATCCAAACATAGCTACCCTGCGGTGCAGCTGGCGCTACAACAGGTGCACTAGAGGTTTGTCCAACCCGGTCCTCTCGTACTAGGGTCAGGTCCTCTCAAGCTTCCAACGCCCACAACAGATAGGGACCGAACTGTCTCGCGACGTTCTGAACCCAGCTCGCGTGCCATTTTAATGGGCGAACAGCCCAACCCTTGGGACCTTCTCCAGCCCCAGGATATGACGAGCCGACATCGAGGTGCCAAACCACTCCGTCGA
>WGCY01000006.1 GCA_015493525.1 Bacteroidales bacterium | reverse complement strand
TCTCAGGTTTTCTGGCCCAGGATGTAGAACAGGCCGCGAAAGAATCAGGCTACGAATTTAGCGGTGTTACCAAGCCAAAAGGTGATAGCAAAGTGTACTCGATATCTTATTCCGAATTCGTTGTTCCCCTCGTAAAAGCTGTGCAGGAACAGCAGGAAATGATCCAAAAACAGCAAGAAACAATCAATGAACTGAAAAAACAAAACGAGGCGATAATGAATAGACTAAACAAATTGGAAAATAAATAAAAAATTTTAGCGAATAAATCAAAACCAGTCGATAAATTCCATCGTTTCCATTGAACAATCAAATAGTAGAAATGGGGGGTCATCGACTGGTTTTTATTTTTATACCATTGGTTTATAACGCGTTATTCACAAAATGACTTCCATAATAACTTTCTCCCAAACACTACCTCACTTCAGGTGCCCTCACATGAACCGCATTTGTACCAAAAAATGACATCAACCCGGTTTTAGTGCTTACTTTTTTATCACCTCTTTGAAAACCTTTTCAAACTTTTCAATTTTTGGCGTTATCACAAATTGGCAATAACCTGCCGAAGGATTATTCCGGTAATACTCCTGATGGTATTTTTCGGCAGGATAGAAATTTTTATACGGGCTGATTTCCGTTACAACGGGATTCGGCCAAATGCCTGCTTTCTCCAGCTTCTCTTTATACCCCTGGGCCAGCTTTCTTTGTCCGGCATTATGGTAAAAGATGGCGGATCGGTATTGTGTTCCCACATCCGCTCCCTGGCGGTTCAATGTGGTGGGATTGTGTGTTTTCCAAAAAATCTCCAGCAGCTTCTCCAGGCTTATTTCATCCGGATTGTAAACAACCTGTACCACCTCTGCATAGCCCGTATTTCCCTGGCTTACCTGCTGATAAGTAGGATGGGGAATTTCACCGCCCGAGTAACCGGCTTCCGCCGAGATAACGCCTTTCACCCGTTCAAATATTGCCTCACTGCACCAAAAGCAGCCGGTACCGAATGTAATAGTATCATAGGCCATTTTTTTATTTTCCGTTTTTTGATCAATAAAATGTTGAACAGGAAAAACCAGTATCAGAATAAATACCGTAACCAATAATTTTCCCGTGTACATAAAAACCCATCTTAAATCAGCAAAAGTTTCCGCCCGTAAATCAGCTCTTCTATGTCAGGCGATGGCCCGAGAAATTGTTCCCTGAAACGGTCCATCTCGCCACGGGTTTTCTCTGACAACAATTCAGCCATTTCTTCCATGACCTCTTCACCAATGGCCATGGGTGGCGTATTCATCACCATGTGGCTGCCGTTAAACTGCCCAATAAGCTGGTACTCTTTCATGGTGCTTACCGGTTTCTCTTTAAAAAAACATTTCGACAACCACCGTTTCAAATCAAAAGTCTGTAAATTAATCATCATGGGCTCATTGCCCCGTTCGTCCATAATATCCTGATAATATTTCTGCATATTTTTCATGGACTCTTCCGACATTCCTTTCTGCATCTCCTGATAACAATCCATGCACATGGCGTACTCGAAAACCGTGGAACTGAATTCGTAACCCTCGTAATTCTTCATGGCTTTCTCGATGACGTACTGCGTTCCCTCTTCCAAAAGGCCCTTGCCGCAAACCACACATTTCTCAAACGGCTTTCCCTCCGCATCAGAATAAAACTGATTCGGAATATCTACCAAATAATCACTCATTCTGTCTTACTTTAAAAAAGCAAAGTTACGTTTTTCTTTGATAAATAATTATAAACATCGAAATGTGGAAAAACAATGGGGACAATCTGTTCATTTTTTCAAATAAGAATCTATACTTTGCCTTAAGTATAAGCAAATACAATGTTTTTATGCAAAAAAAAACAAAATTATTTTTTTATTTAATATTATGTTTTATTTTTGCATTTTAAAAATATAGTTATTACTATTGCAAATTATAATTTTTAAGAAATAAAGCAATTTAGTTCTTGAATAAAGCTAAATATTTCTTATAGCCCATGAAAAAAAGAGACTTTTTTTTGTTATTTTTGATGGTACCCTTTTTCCTAAACGCTCAGGTAAAGATAACTATAGGCAGCGGAGCGGATATGATTATTGGTGTTGGGGCTGATGTCAATTTGGGCGCAGCTTCCGGCACAGTTGGTACCATAACGAATTCAACAAATGCAAATCTGGTTGTCAAATCCACTGCTTCAGGCGATGGCTCACTAATTTGCGGCGGCAAACCACATGCAACAGTTGAACGCTATATTACTGTAGAAGCCTGGCATTTCGTAACACCAGTTACCACAGATATTACGGGAAGGACATTTTATATGGGAAGCCCAAACATGTCGTGGCTGGCTTTTTTTACGGAATCCGACGAAAAATTTAACTATGTGGTTGATATTGACAGCACACTGCCAAGGGGCGTGGGCTATACTTATTGGATAAGGAGTGATTTAAAACCGCAAACCGTTTCCTTTAAAGGACAGCTGACAGGATCCGATCTTACAGTTACTTTAAAAAAAGCTTCTAATGGCTGGAACCTGATAGGCAACCCGTTTCCTACTGCTTTGGACTGGGAATCCACTTCCATTGACCATTCCACAAACATTACAGGAACGGCATATGTATGGAGCCAGGCTGCCAAAGGCTACCTCTATGCAACACCACCGACCACAGCAGAAGGCACATTGCCCCATGGCATTATCCCTATGGGACAGGCTTTTTTTGTACAGGCAAATTCAAATAATGTAAGTTTTACTATTCCTGCCGCTGCCAGGGTGCATAACCACGCCGATCCCTTTCTGAAATCTTCAGAAGCTAAAAAGGATGATTCTGTTGCCAGCACGAATACTTTTATTCGCCTTGATGTTGATGGGGGATATTACGGAAATACCGTTTTTATCGGGTTTCCCAAAAACGGCACAAATAATTTTGATATAGGCAGTGATGCCACCAAATTGTTCTCCTCCACAACAAATATCCAGTTTTATGCTGGTGAGGGTGGCCATAAACTCTGCGTAAATGCCAATCCCCCCCTCAACGAAGTGGACAGTGCAACGGTTCCGTTATATGTTGTTCAGGCCACAGGTAAAAAATACACTTTGAAGTTTTCGCAACTTTATCACCTGCCCGATGCAAACATTATTTTGGAAGACTTAAAGACAGGCAAAACACAAGATATTCGTGAAAATCCCATTTATTCTTTTACTGCTGTCAACAGCGATGATGCCAAACGTTTTTTGCTTCATTTCAAAGAATCGGCCACCGGGATAAAAGACCATCCGGGAGCCTTAAAGAATATTCATATCTTTGCATACGGTAAAAATGTATTTATTCAATTACCGAACAAAACAGATCAGCAACACGGAACAGTTTATATTTATGACATGATGGGACGAAAGATACTGGAAAAAAGCATTTCGGGAACAGGATTGAAAGAAATTCCGGTTAATGTTTCTTCCTGTTATGTGGTTGTCAGAGTAATTAAATCAGGAATAACTTCTACACAAAAAGTTTTCATTCAATAACAATATGGCCCTAATGAGAGTAATATTTAAACATACCAAGAGATTATTTATTATTTTACTTTTGACAGGCATGAGTTTCAATGCCATGACACAACCCCCTCCCCCTCCGGGCGGCGGTACGGGAGGTGACAATACATCTGGGAACAGCTTAAACGGTAGTGCCCCCATTGGCAGTGAGGCTGTCATCTTTTTAATATTGGGAGCTGCTTACGGTGGAAAAAAATTCTATGATTTAAAAAAAGAAGAAACCATAGAGGCATAAAATACCGGAAAAACACAATACATGAAAAGGCCATCTGAGAAATACCCGGATGGCTTTTTCATTTATTGGAAAAGTTGTCAAAAAAGGGAATATCGAAACTACAATTCGTATCATTAGGCCCGGTTCTGACATGTAATTTCTGCAGGTACTGACATGACTGAAAAATAGTCATACCACAGTGGCACATTTCAGATATGGCATATTAATTGCTACAATAGCATTTCAAAAAATAAAAGATGAACAGGAGACTACAAGAGATTCATTCGCATGAAGCAATGTTGCGTATCTTGGATGAAAAGAAAAAGAATTATGTACTGCTTTACAAAAGGAATTCTGAAACAAGTGAATGCAGTTACAAAAATATTCTGCTCGCTGTGGAGAAGGTAAAGGATGTCAATGTGGCGGCTGCCGATGTAACTTCAGTACGCGATATTCATACCAACTATTCGGTTACTTCTGCCCCATCCCTATTGGTATTTGAGGGGAAGCAATTCTCCAAAATTATCAAAGGCTGCAATGACCCCGACTATTACATCGGACTGTTCGAAGATAGCTTATACACGGCTGTTGCCCAGGGCGAAGAAAAACCACAAAAAAGGGTTACCGTATATTCCACCCCCTCTTGCAGCTGGTGCAATACATTAAAAACACATTTAAAGAAAAACGGTGTCCGCTTCCGTGATATTGATGTTTCAAAAGATCAGAAAGCAGCAGAAGCCATGGTAGCGCGTAGCGGGCAACAAGGTGTTCCACAGACAGATATCAATGGGGAAATTATTGTCGGCTTTGATAAAAACAGAATCAATACTTTACTGGGAATTCATTAGATAAATAATATTAATCATAAAAACAGAAAAAGATGAAAGAATTACAGCCTTTAAACGAAAATGTTTTGCTGGACATTACCGAGGGAAAAGAAGTACAAAAAACAGCTTCCGGAATTATTATTCCCGATACGGCCAAAGAAAAACCGCAATATGCCAAAGTGGTGGCCATAGGCAATGTTGAAAATCCAGGTATTGCCGTTGGTGATACGGTTTTCTACAAAAAATTCTCCGGTACAGAATTTGATTTTGAATCAAGAAAATACCTGATGGTCCCTTACGCCGACCTGTTGGCAAAAATCGTAGAAACAGAAGAGATTTAAATCGCTCCCTCCGGAGAATACAGACACAAATTCTTTGTTCGCCACGAATGCACAAATGAAAATTTTTACCGTGCATTCGTGGCTTTATTTCTCAAAGGATCAATACAATTTCTTAAATGCCTTTCCGAGGCTGGCAATAATATCACCGGCTATCATGGCCTCCTGGCTTCGTTTTTTTACCGCAATATCGCCTGCCAGCCCATGCAGATAAACACCAAGAACCGCTGCTTCCACCGAAACATAACCCTGGGCCAACAAAGATGTTAACATTCCGGTAAGCACATCGCCACTACCTGCCGTGGCCATCCCCGGGTTGCCTGTTGAATTGAAATAACAATCACCTTTAGGCGTGCAAATACTGGTGTTCGCACCTTTCAGAACAACCACCACCTGGTATTTCTCGGCAAATTCCCGTTGTTTTTTCAATCGCTCAAAATCGTCGTCCCATTTGCCTGCCAGCCGTTCAAACTCTTTGGGATGGGGTGTTAAAATTGAATAGGATGGCAAAAAAGCGAGCCATGTTTTGTTTTTAGCCAAAATATTCAGTGCATCGGCATCAAAGACCATGGGGCCCTTAAATTGCTGAATCAATAGTTTCAATGCCATCTGCGATTGATGCTGCATTCCCAATCCCGGCCCGATGCCAATGGCATTGTACATGGAGAGTTCAGGAATATCAGAAAAATAATTATCATATCTGTCGATGCTCAGCATGGCTTCGGGCAAAGCCGTTTGCATAATCGCATAACCTGCCTTTGGAATATGAACATGCAGTAAGCCCACCCCTGAACGTAAAGCAGCATGTGCCGCCAAAACGGCCGCTCCCATCTTTCCATAGCTTCCGGCAATGAGCAAGGCATGTCCAAACGTACCCTTGTGAGAAAATTTCTTCCGTGGTTGCAGAATATGTGCCGCATCCTGCCTGAGCACATAAAAGTTATTCACTTTCACATCATGGATAAATTGTTCGTGCAATCCAATATCCAACACATGCCAGCTTCCGGCAAACGCATCATTTTCAGGCATTAAGAAAGCCAGTTTGGGAAACTGAAAAGTCAGGGTATGGTCAGCCCTGACAATTTTCCCATCCGATGCTGTTGAGCAGGCATCCACAAACAATCCGGAAGGAACATCAATGGCAATCTTTAAAGCCGGCGAACTATTTATCTGATGAATAACCTCCCCGGGAAAACCTTTTACCGGACGCGTAAGTCCCGAGCCAAAAAGTGCATCAACCACAATATCATCCTCATCCATTTCGGGTAAGGGCCCATCTTTTTTCAAATCGTGCAGTTTGTTATTGCCAAATTCAAGAAAACGGTCATAGTTAATCTGAAAACTATCCGAATTTTTATCAGAAAACCGGACAACATAAACACTGACATCATAGCCGGCCTCTGTTAGCAAACGAGAAACAGCCAGGCCGTCGCCACCATTATTTCCCAAACCGGCAAACACAAAAAAACGGTGGCTCTTGTCCACCCGTCTTTTTATCCACCTGAAAAGCTGCCCGGCAGCCCTTTCCATGAGGTCAATATCGGCAATGGGCTCGTTAGCAATGGTATACGCATCTGCTTCACGGATTTTATCAACTGGTAATATTTTCATGGCTTTTATTTTTTATGAATGCTCCCTTTTCGTTTCTTCTTTGCACCAAATTTAATGATAATTATCCCTTAATACGCTACCTTTGCAGGAAAAATTAAGCATTGTGGTACTATTGCCATAGCGATGCAGATAAAATGATTGGCTCCTTATGAACCTCCTTTCCGTTAGCAAACTTTCCAAAACTTATGGCGACAAAGTGTTGTTTGGAGAGATTACCTTTGGTTTGCACAAGGGTGATAAAATGGCACTGATTGCCGGTAACGGAACAGGAAAATCTACTTTATTCAAAATTCTGGCCGGACAAGACTTCGCCGATGAAGGGAATTTCACGTTCCGCGATGGCCTGCGCATGGGATACCTGGAGCAACAGCCGGAATTTGAACAGGGAATCACGATAGACCAGCTCATCAAAACCCATGAATCGCGTATCCGTATCATCATTAGAAATTACGAAGAGGCGGTAACACAGCAGGCAGAAAATGACAGCCCGCGCAGCAGGCTCAAACTGGAAGATGCTACCAACCGGATGGACAAGGCAGAAGCCTGGGATTACGATCGTCGGCTAACCGAAATGCTGGCACGATTTGGCATCACCAATCTTCAGCAAAAAACAGAAACGCTTTCGGGAGGGCAGAAAAAACGGCTCGCACTGGCACTTACCTTGCTGGATCAACCTGAACTGTTGTTGCTGGACGAGCCTACAAACCATCTGGACATCGACATGATTGAATGGCTGGAAAAATATCTCTCGGCTGCAGAAATTACTTTGTTTATGGTCACCCACGACCGCTATTTTCTCGACCGTGTATGTAACCATATTCTGGAACTTTCGCATGGTCAGATTTTCATGCATAATGGGAATTACGCTTACTTTCTTGAGAAAAGGGCAGCCCGTATAGAAGCGGCCCAAATGGAAATCGACAAAGCCGGAAAACTGATGAAAAAAGAGTTGGAATGGCTTCGCAGGATGCCCAAAGCACGTACCCACAAATCGAAATCGCGTATTGATGCCTTTTACGAAACCAAGGCCAAAGCCGAAAGTGGAATTGTGGAACAGGAATTAAAACTGCAAACACAATCTGCCCGCCTTGGCGGAAAAATTATCGAACTGAAAAAGGTAGAGAAGCATTTTGATAACATTAATATTGTACATGACTTCAGCTACACCTTTCAAAAAGGTGAACGGATTGGCCTGTTGGGAAAAAACGGTGTTGGCAAATCCACTTTTTTAAATCTCCTCACAGGAAAAGTCCGGCCAGACAAAGGCGAAGTTGTACATGGACAAACACTCGTCATCGGCTATTACACACAAGAGGGGCTGAAAGCTGCACCGGATAAAACCGTACTCGAAGTGGTAAAAGACATCGCTGAAGTCATCGCAACAGGTAAAAACAGCAACATGACAGCCTCGCAATTTCTCAATTACTTTCTTTTTCCGCCAAAGGTGCAGCAAACACCGGTTTCCAAACTTAGCGGAGGAGAGCTGAGGCGGCTGTACCTGCTCACCGTGCTCATCAAGAATCCCAACTTCCTCATCCTTGATGAGCCCACCAATGATCTGGATATTCTCACCCTCAACAAACTTGAAGAATTTCTTTCCAACTTTAAAGGCTGCCTGATTCTCGTTTCACACGACCGGTTTTTCCTGGATCGGCTTACCGACCATCTGTTTGTTTTTGAGGGAGATGGGAAAATTAAAGATTTTGTCGGCAATTACACTACTTATAAATTATCCAAAGCAGAAGAGGCAAAGCAACTGAAAACAGCAGAGAAGAAGCCTCCGGCAAAAAAAGAAAGGCCAAAGCCTAAAAAACTCTCCTTCAACGAAAAACGGGAATACGACCTGCTGGAAAAAGAAATTGAGAAGCTGGAGACAGAAAAAACAGCGTTGGAAACAGCCATGAATTCCGGAGAAATGGACTATCAGGAGCTGGAAAAGAAAGCTTCGCGTGTGGCAGAGCTGATAAACCTAATCGATGAAAAAACCCTTCGTTGGATGGAACTGGAAGAGAAGAAAGCGTAGCGTCTGAAGCAAACTAAAACTTGAAGCACCTAAAATTGGAATCCGTTTTCACGAATACTTTTCAGCTATTATTTTTTGGGATAATTGATAATATCCCTAATATCATTGTATAACGGCTTCAGCTTCCGGTACATCCGTTTGTAAACACGGTTAAAAAGCTGGTCATAAATGCGTACATTTTCCGGGATAGGCTCATAAACTTCACCAATGTGGCACATATTCCTGATAGCTGTATTAAAATCGGGATAAACTTTTAATCCCACGGCTGCGATAATAGCGGCACCCAGTGCGGAGGTTTCAAAAGTGTGTGGTTTTTCCACTTTCATGTTAAAAATATCAGCAGTGAGCTGCAACGCGTTTTTGCTTTGCGAACCGCCACCCGACACCCGGATTTTCTCAATCTTCACACCGGTTTTCTTCTCAGTACGGATGGCACCATCTTTCAGTGCGTACGCAATACCTTCGAGGATAGAGCGATACAAATGTGCACGGGTATGCACATCACCAAAACCAATAACGGCTCCTTTCGCTTCAATACCCGGCAATTTCACACCGGGCGACCAGTACGGTTGCAATGTCAGCCCCATGGAACCCGGAGGAATATCGGAAATCATCTCATCAAAAAGGGCTTCAGGTTCAATATCCAATTCCTTGGCACGTTGCACCTCACGGTAGCCAAATTCATTTTTAAACCATTTTATCATCCAGAATCCCCGGTAAATCATCACTTCTGTGTTGAAAAAATGCGGGATAGCACTGGGATAGGCCGGAAACATCCGAACCACTTCAAGATAATGGTCATTGACCGTTTGGATGGTAGCCGTGGTACCGTAGCTCAGACAAGCAATCTCCGGTGATCCGGCTCCCGAACCCAGCACCTCACAGGCTTTATCAGATGCTGCCGCAATAATGGGAAGCCCGGCAGGAATACCGGTTTGTGCGGCAGCCTCAGGGGTTACCTCACCCATCTTTTCAGAAGGGTAGACCAAATCGGCCAGTCTTTCCCGATCGACAGGAAACATTTTGGCATTGATTTCCCTCGGTTTGGAATAACGGTGTTTTTTATAATCAAATGGCAGAAACCCCACCATGTTGCCGGTAGATTCCACAAATTTTCCGGACAACCTGTATGTCAGGAATCCTGAAAGCAGAAGAAACTTATCCGTTTTCGCCCAAATATCAGGTTGATTTTGCCTGATCCAGTTGGCCTCGCTCTCCTTGATGGCAAATGTTACGGATTCATAAACACCGGCCAATTTCAGGACAGCACCGGTAATACCTTTGGGCCAGTTTTCCACATTGGCTTTCCGTTGGTCGAGCCAGATAATGGCCGGGCGCAACGGCTTGCCGGTTTTGTCTATATTCACCAAAGTGCCCCGCTGGGTTGTAACAGCCATCCCTTTGATTTGCACTGCCGGGATATGGCTGTTTTTAAACAATAGACGTGTCGTCTGGCAAAGCACTTCCCAGAAATATTCAGGGTCTTGCTCGGCATATCCGGGTTGTGTGGAATAATATGCTTCGATGGGAGTCTTCTCGATTTCACAAATATTTCCCGATGTATCAATCAACGAAGCCCGAATGGACTGCGTTCCCACATCAATCACCAAAAAATAAAATGGTTGGTTTCCCGATTCATTATTTATCATGCCAAAAGGTTTTCCCATTTTATAAACACAAATTATGCCTTAGCAGGCGTTATCTCCCGCCATACCGGAAATTTCTCCCCCTGCGACTACAAATGTAATCATTTATCACGGTTGGCAAAGGTTCCCAACACCTCCTTTTTATCCCCAGCCAATCAAACCTTTTTTAACCTGGCTTCAACGTAAGCTAAAAAAAACTGGGATTCAAATCCCCTAAAGATATTTTCTTTAGTTTAGTAACCTGATTTGTTGCATTTGTGGGTTGAAACTACGGACAAGAATTGGTGGCTGCTGAGTAGTAACATTTAATATTATTTTTTTATTTTTGTGTTTTAGATTATTTCAGCTAAGAGTTACTTAGCCCCTTAAATGAAGTTAACTGAATTTTATAACATTTGAAGAAAAGAAACCTTTTTTTCAAAATTAAATTTTTGCAGGATGAAAAGAACAACAATTTTATTCAGCATGCTACTGTTTTTGGCAGTAAGCGGTTACGCACAGGTAGCCATCAACACAGATGGTTCCGTCGCTGATGCGAGTGCAATACTGGATGTGAAAAGTACGGCAAAAGGTGTCTTACTACCGAGAATGACAATGGCACAAAGAGATGGTATAAACTCACCGGCAACCGGCCTGATAATATATCAAACCGACAACACACCCGGCTACTACTACAATACAGGGACACCCGCATCGCCAAATTGGGTTAGGTTATCCGATCCGGTATCCGGCTGGAACACAACAGGAAATGCCGGAACAACTTCCGGGAATAATTTCGTCGGTACTACCGATGAACAGGATTTTGACATTCGCACCAACAACACATTACGTACCCGCATCACACAAAAAGGGCAAATAGAAACTTTTAACACAGGACAATCTGTTTTTATTGGCGAGGGGGCAGGAAACACTGATGACCTTTCAAATAATAAGAATATCTTTATAGGATACAAAGCCGGATATTCCAATACAACAGGTTACAACAATACAGCCTGTGGATACCAGGCATTGTATTCCGACACAACAGGTAAGGACAATACAGCGAATGGGTACAAGGCTTTGAATTCAAACACAACGGGCAGTTACAATACAGCCTATGGCCACATGGCTTTGTATTCCAACACAACGGGCAAGGACAATACAGCCTCGGGGCAAGGGGCTTTGTCCAAGAACACAACAGGCAGTTACAATACAGCCAGTGGCTATAAAACTTTGTATTCCAACACAACAGGTAAGGACAATACAGCGAATGGGTACAAGGCTTTGTATTCCGACACAACAGGTAGCTTCAATACAGCCAGTGGCCACATGGCTTTGTATTCAGACACAAGAGGTAAAAACAATACAGCCTGTGGATATAAGGCTCTGTATAAAAACACAACAGGCAATTACAATACAGCCAGTGGAAACAAGGCTTTGTATTCCAACACAACAGGTAATTACAATACAGCCAGTGGAAACAACGCTTTGAATGACAACACAACAGGTAGGGACAACACAGCCAGTGGCTACAACACTTTGTCTTCCAACACAACAGGTAATTACAATACAGCCAGTGGTTATTTGGCTTTGGCCAATAACACAACAGGATATGGCAATACAGCCTGTGGCACAGGAACTTTGAATGGAAACACCACAGGGAAATATAATACCGCGTTGGGATACAAGGCAGGGCCTAACGGAAATGATTATGATAATACCACCGCACTGGGAAACGGTGCCGAACCAGACGGATCAAATAAAGTATTCATTGGCAATACTGACGTTACCTGGATAGGCGGGGAAGTATTTTGGAGTACCTATTCCGATA
>WGCY01000005.1 GCA_015493525.1 Bacteroidales bacterium | reverse complement strand
TTGGCGATTTAGGGAGCAAATTAAGAAACTTTTAACCTTTCAGCGAAAGGTGCAGGGATTTTTTCTCTGCCCTTTCCTGAAAAATTATTTTTTCCTTTTTCTTCCTCCCTTTTTCGCAACTATAAGTCGCATTTCTTAATTGAACTTACGGCTTTCAAAATTCAGTACCTTCGCAAAAAAAGAAAGATGCATAAATTCCCAGGCACATAAACAAATGCCCAATTATAACCTGCACCAACACAGCACTTTCTCTGATGGAAAGTCCGAACCGGAAGCTTATGTAAAAAAGGCTTTGGAGCTTGGCTTCCGGGCAATGGGTTTTGCAGAGCATTCCCCGCTGCCTTTTCCCACCTCTTTTTCATTAAAGCAGGAAAACGCCGAAGCGTATGTTCGCGAAACTGCCCGCTTGAAAGAGTTGTATCATAGCCAGATAGTGTTGTATCGTGCACTTGAGTTCGACTTTATCCCCGGAATATCTGATGATTTTAGCTTTTGGCGTGATAAATTGCACCTGGATTATGCCATTGGTTCGGTGCATTTGGTGCGTCCGGAAAACAGGGATGGCCTTTGGTTTATCGATGGCCCGAAAAGAGAAAAGTACGATGACGGCCTGCGAAAGTATTTTGGGAATGACATAAAAAAAGCAGTCAAAACGTACTATTTACAAATAAACAAAATGATAGAATCTCAGCAGTTTGAGATTGTGGGCCATTTGGATAAAATTAAAATGCACAATGCCGGGCGTTACTTTAAGGAAGACGAAAAGTGGTATCGCCGGCTGGTAAGCGAAACCCTGGAGCTTGTCAAGGCAAAAGGGCTGGTGGTGGAAGTAAATACCCGCGGCTTGTATAAAAACCGTTCCGACCGCTTGTTTCCCGATGATGGGACATTGAAGCAAATCTGTAAAATGAAAATCCCGGTTTTAATTTCCACAGATGCCCACCAGCCTGACGAGTTGAACAGTTATATGGATTATGCCCAAAACCGGTTGATTGAAACAGGGATAAAGTCTGTTGCTTTTTTCTGTGGCAATGGAAAATGGGAAGATGTGGCCCTTGGGTAATTAATTTTTTGTACTTTGGACAAAATTTTATCAATATGAAAAAGTTTTTAAAAGTTCTACTTTACGTTGTTTTAGCCATTGTCATTTTATTCGTGGGGTTTCTCGCTTATATTTCCGTTACCGATTATCGTCCACCCAAGGTGGAAAATCTCATGAAAGAAAGCAATGTAACCATTGAGCCCCTTGATAAAGACACCTTTAACCTAATGACATGGAACATTGGTTATGCCGGTCTTGGTGCCGAAATGGATTTCTTTTATGATGGGGGCAAAAAAGTGCGGCCCCCCAAAAAAATGGTGGAAAAATACCTGAATGGCATTGAGCATTTTGTTACTTCGCACGATTCCATCAATTTTTGGTTTATTCAGGAAGTGGACATGCATTCGCACCGTTCCTATAATTTTGACGAGGTAAAAGCCATTACTGCGGCCAAAAAAGGAAGCCACGCCATCTTTGCTTTTAATTATAAATGCCCTTTTGTTCCGGTTCCCTGGTATGATCCGCTGGGTGCGGTAAAAGGAGGGCTGATGACATTTACAAACTATCCGTATGACGAGGCCACGCGGTATGCTTATCCGTTGATAGCACCATGGCCTAACAAGCTTTTTCTTTTGGACCGTTGTTTTATTCTTACCCGTTTCCCCCTGGCCAATGGCAAGGACCTTGTGATTATGAATACGCATAATTCCGCTTATATTTATGACAGCCTTTTGCGGGTGGAAGAGCTGGATATCCTGAAAAACAAGATGTTGAAAGAGTACAAAAAGGGTAACTATGTGATTGCCGGAGGCGACTGGAATGCCAATCCGCCGCATTTCAGGCCCAAAGGAAATTATGATGGCGACCGTTTTGTCCCCACCAAAGTACAAATGAGCAGTAAAACGTTTCCGGCAACCTGGAAATGGGCTTATGACCCGTCGGCCCCTTCAAACCGTCAGAATTATAAATCATTTGTCCGGGGCGAAAACGGCACGACCACCATCGATTATTTTATCCTGTCGCCCAACATCAAATTGCTCAGGGTGAAGACGATTGATTTGAATTTTGCCAACAGCGACCACAATCCGGTTTATATGAAAGTTGTGTTGAAGCAATAGTGTTGTAAGGTGGGAACATATTTGATGATGTTGGTTTGCAACAACCTGTAAAATAATACACTAAAAATAGTTTAAAAAACAAAAGCGCATCTGTTTTGCAACAGATTTTTATTACTTTTGCACCGCATTTTCAATTAGTCGAACCATCATGCAGGAGCCATTAGTTAAGATCTTTTCAGGACGGCAAAGTCGTTATCTCGCTGAAAAAATTGCTGACGCTTACCAAACACAACTTGGAAAATCAGAGGTCATCAATTTCTCTGATGGAGAGTTTCAAACTTCTTATGAAGAAAACATTCGCGGCCGGGATGTGTTTATTATCCAGTCAACTTTTCCGCCTGCAGAGAACATTTTGGAACTTTTGATGATGATTGATGCTGCCAAGAGGGCATCTGCACGCAAAATTGTGGCTGTCATCCCCTATTTTGGTTATGCCCGACAGGACAGAAAAGACAAGCCGCGTGTTTCCATAGGTTCAAAAATGATTACTAACTTACTGACCACTGCGGGTATTGACAGGCTGATAACCATTGATTTACATGCTGACCAGATTCAGGGATTTCTGGATGTGCCTGTGGACCATTTGTATGCATCGGTCATTTTTTATCCCTATTTAAAAAAATTAAATCTCCCCAACCTGATGATGGCTTCGCCTGATACAGGGGGAACACGACGGGCTGCTTCTTATGCCAAAGCCCTCAACACGGGTTTTGCCATTTGTTATAAACAGCGTTCCCGTCCCAATGTGGTGGAGAAGATGCAACTGATTGGCGATGTGAAAGGAAAAGATGTTGTGCTGGTGGATGATATTATTGATACGGCCGGAACAATTACAAAAGCTGGTAACCTGGTAATGGAAATGGGTGCCAACAGCGTGCGGGCCATGGCTACACATGCCATTTTCTCCGGAAATGCACAGGAAGTACTAAAAAACTCGCCTTTTTCAGAAATTATTGTTACAGATACTATCCCCATAAAAACAGAAGGCCTTGAAAAAGTTAACGTGCTTTCTACAGCCACACTTTTTGCCGAGGTGATTAAACGTGTTGAAAATTACGAATCCATTAGCTCCCTGTTTAATTTGGGGAGTAGTATTAAATAACTATTTAAATTTTATAAAATGAAAACAGTATCATTGAGCGGTACGCTAAGAGCGCACGTAGGGAAAAAAGATGCTAAAAAGCTGAGAAACGAGGGAAAAGTTCCCTGTGTAATCTATGGCGGTAAAGAGCAAAAACACTTTTTCCTTGACCAAAAAGACTTCAAAAAGGTTGTCTTTACACCGGATGTTTTTTCGATTAATATTGAGTTGGGAGACGAAAGTTTCCATACTATTTTACAGGACATTCAATACCATCCGGTTACCGACATCGTTTTACATGCCGATTTTCTGGAACTTACATCGGGAAAACCGGTTACACTTGCCATTCCGGTTCAAATGGAAGGAACCTCCCCGGGAGTTATCAAAGGTGGCCGGTTACAGTTGAAAATACGCAAAATGCGTGTTAAAGGGCTGATTGAAGATATGCCCGACCACATTGTACTGGATATTTCCAAACTGGACATTGGAAATTCCATAAAGGTAAAAGATGTCCCCGGTGAAAAACTCCAGTTTCTTGATCCTGCCAGTGCCGTGGTGATTAGTGTAAAAGCTGCCCGTGGCCTTTCTGAAGAAGAACTCGCGTTAGAGGCTGAAGAAGGTGAAGAAGAAAATGCCGAAGGCGAAGGCGAAACCGAAACGGCTTCCAAAGAGTAAAAGAATACTATATTTTTTTGATAAAGGGATAGGGTGTAAGCTTTATCCCTTTATTTTTGCAGGGCCAAGTAAACCACTTGTTAATGAAATATTTAATAGTATGTCTCGGTAATATTGGTGCAGAATATGCCAATACCCGCCACAACATTGGTTTTGTTGTTGCCGATGCCCTTGCCTTGTCCCTCAAGGGGAAGTTTGAAACCCAACGGCTTGCAGCTGTTGCCCGGCTTAAATTTAAAGGGCGTACACTGGTGGTTATCAAACCTACTACTTATATGAACCTCAGCGGGAAAGCAGTTAAATACTGGATGACAAAAGAAAAGGTCCCAACAAACAAAATACTTGTCGTTTTGGATGATATTGCCTTGCCATTGGGAACATTGCGCCTGAAAAAACAGGGAGGCGATGCCGGGCACAACGGGCTGACAGACATCATTGAAAAACTTGGGACCAACGTTTTTTCCCGTCTCCGCGTGGGCATTGGAAATGATTTTCCCAGGGGCTATCAGGTAGATTATGTGCTCGGGGAATGGTCGCGCAGCGAAACGGATATACTTATTCCACGGGTAGAAAAGGCGGTAGAAATCATTAAAGATTTTGTTGCACTGGGCGTTGACCGGACAATGAACCGGTATAATAACCAAACTTCGTAATATCCGGGGTGCAATGTGCCCTATGTCAAAGCCGGGTTAATACAACACGTTCATGCGGTTGGCATCTTGTTTGACAAAAATGAACAATAGGATGGTAAAAGCCCACAAGGAGGAGCCGCCATAACTGAAAAAAGGCAATGGAATCCCCACCACCGGAAAAAGGCCGATGGTCATGGCCAGGTTTACCGTGAAATGGAAAAACAAAATGGAAGCCACTCCGTAACCGTAAATCCGGCTGAATGGCGATCGTTGTCGTTCGGCGAGAAAAATAATACGCAGCAGCAAGGCGAGAAAAAATAAAATAAGGGCAGCGGAGCCAAGGAAGCCGCGTTCTTCGCCCACCGTACAAAAGATAAAGTCGGTACTCTGCTCGGGGACAAAATGGTTGTGGGTGAGCATTCCCTTGCGATAGCCTTTGCCGGTAAGCCCTCCCGATCCAATGGCAATTTTAGCCTGATTTACATTATAACCTGCCCCGTGCGGGTCTTCTTTTATGCCAAGCATCACCTGAATCCGGATACGTTGGTGCTGTTCCAAAACATGCTGGAAGGCATAATCTACCATTGAAACAAAAAGCAATGAGAACAAAAATCCTGTAAGCCAGAGCTTCCACTGCCGGCGTAATCCGCGAGACAATGCAAAAAACAATACCGCTATTGCCACCAGCCCGATGGCCACATACAGCTCTCCGAATTTGATGGTAATGGTAAACAGCAGCCCCAGCAAAAGGCCTATGACAAGTATCCATCCGGGAAGGCCTTCCCGGTATAGGACCAGAATAAAAGCCACATAAACCAGTGCCGAGCCGGTATCATTTTGAAGCAATATCAGCATCGCCGGAAGAACAATAATGGCAACAGCTGTCATCCTGGTTTTAAAAGCCCGCATATCGGTTTGTAATTTGCTCAGGTATTTTGCCAGTGCCAGTGCCGTGGCAAACTTGGCAAACTCAGCCGGTTGCAGGGCAAATCCGCCGAGCTGAAACCAGGAGCGCGATCCGGCAACCGTCTTCCCAAAAAGCAAAACAGCTATCAGGCCGAACATAATCAGGAAATAAAAAACATAGGCAAACGAAGAGAAAAACTTGGCATCAAGCAGTAAAATGATAAAAGCAAGAAACAAGGCCATTCCAATCCAAAGAAGCTGTTTCCCATAACGTTGCGAAAAATCAAAGAGGGGACTGTTTTCGCTGCTCCCGGAAGCGGAATAAATACTCAGCCAGCCATATAAAACCAGTACCAGGTACAAGCCAATCGTAATCCAATCCACATTCTTCCAGAAATTCTCCCGTTTGCTCATCGCCTTTTGTGTTTTGAATTATGAATCAGGTCAGCATGGATAATCCGTTTTTCCAGCCGTGGCCGTTTGGTATATCCGCGCAGGTATTTCTCTATCATCAGGCTGGCCACGGGTGCTGCCCAGGCAGCTCCGTATCCGGCATTTTCAATCACTACGGCAATGGCAATTTTCGGGTCTTTCACCGGTGCAAAAGCCATAAATATTGAGTGGTCTTTCCCGTGCGGATTTTGTGCCGTTCCTGTTTTTCCGGCTTGCGAAATACTGTCCATCCGATATGCCCGTGCGGTACCTTTTGGCCCGTCAAAAACTGCGTTCATGGCCTGCTTGGCAAACCTGAAGTAGGCAGGATCAATATTATGGATATAAAATTTCTTGGTATATCTTCCCGAAAGGGTATCATCGCCCGACATGCCCGTCAAAAAATGTGGCTTCACGTAATAACCACCGTTGGCGATGATGGCCGCCAGGTTGGCCAGTTGAACGGGGGTAACCAGAACTTCTCCCTGTCCGATACTTAAAGAGCGTATAGTCAATGCGTTCCAGCTTCCGCGATAGAGTTTGTTAAAATAGGCACGCGAAGGAATATTGCCCGGCCTTTCGGATGGAATGTCTGTGTTGAACCGATGGCCGAAACCAAAAAGCAGCACTTCTTTGTACCAGGCTTCATAAGCATCGTGGGTGTTGGCATATTTCGGGTTGTTGATAATGGCACGAAAGGTTTTCCAGAAATAGGTATTACAGGAAAGTTCGATTGCCATTTTCATATCCAGCGGGGACACATGATCCTCGGCGCAGGCTATCGGTTTTGAAGCAGTCCCCTGACAGGTAAAAACAGTATGCGTTGAAACCACGTGGTCTTGCAAAGCTATGAGGGCCTGCACCAGTTTAAAAGTGGAACCGGGAGGGTAAGTCCCTGCAGAAGCCCTGTCCATCAACGGCCTAAGTGAGTCGTGAAAAAGCATGTTGTAATTTGCCGAACGCTTACGCCCGACAAGCAGGTTGGGATCATAAGTAGGGCTGCTGATAAATGCCAGTATCTGGCCTGTCCGGGGCTGAATGGCCACAATACTTCCTTTTTTATTGTTCATTAGGAGCTGTGCATAGGCCTGTAGCTTTTCGTCAAGGCTCAGTGTGAGGTCGGCACCGGAAACGGCAAGGGTGTCGAATTTCCCATTTTGGAAGCTCCCTTTCACATTGTTATGGACATCCACCTCCACCAGCCGCGAGCCTTTCCGCCCCCTCAACTCTTTTTCGTAAAACCATTCCATGCCCGATTTCCCGATATAATCGCCCTGCCGGTAATAAGCATCCCGTTTGAGATTGCCCGGGCTGACTTCTCCCACACTTCCCAGCACATGGGCTGCAATGGGTTGCGGATAATGGCGCAATGTCCTTGTTTGGAAATAAAAGCCGGGGAACTCGTACATAACTTCTTCAATAGGCCCTTTTTCTGGTTTTGAAAGCTGTTTTAAAAATACAGAGGGTTTATAGTAGGAATATTGCCTGGCTTTTTTCATTCTTTTTTTAAAGAATGCTTTGTCAATCTCCAGCAAAGCGCAAAATTTAGCAGTATCCAGTTGCTTTACCTGCCGGGGGATGACCATTAAATCGTACACGGCATCGTTATATACCAGCAGTTTGTGGTTCCGGTCGTAAATACGTCCGCGGGCCGGATATTCAACCACCCGGCGCAAAGCAATGTCATGCGCAGAAAGCCGGTACTGGTCGGTAAAAACCTGAAGATAAAAAAGACGCACAAGAAAAATGACGGCCACAAGAACAAAGCCGGCCATGATTATATATTTCCTTGCTGAATAGTCCTTTCTGTACATGAAATAATATGAGAAATTATTGTGAGATCCCACCACAAAAGTAGAAAAATATAAAGCAGGAAACCCCCTTATCAAAAAAAGAAATTCAGCCTGAAAACAGAGAATACCATACCTCCAATTTGTTTAGTTTTGCACGCTGAAAACATTGTAATGAAAAATACGGATACCATACTCAGAAAACCGGACTGGTTAAAGATAAAAGTCCCCTCCGGCAAAGAATTTATTGCGGTAAAGGACATTATTGCCGAACACAAGCTGCATACCATTTGTACCAGCGGACATTGTCCCAACATGCACGAATGCTGGGGCCGGGGAACAGCCACATTTATGATCCTCGGCGATATTTGCACGCGTTCCTGCAAATTCTGCAACGTCATCACGGGTAAGCCGTTGCCCGTTGACCCCGAAGAGCCAAAACGGGTGGCGGAGTCGATAAAACTTATGGGGTTGAAACATGCTGTGCTCACCTCGGTTGACCGCGATGACCTGAAAGATGGCGGTGCGTCTGTGTGGGCATCTGTCATTCGGGAAATTAAAGCACTTTGTCCGCAGACGACCATCGAAACGCTTATCCCCGATTTTGATGGCCGCGAGGAACTTATCCAGCAGGTGATTGATGCTGCCCCGGAAGTGATTTCGCACAACCTGGAGACTGTTCGCCGCATGACGCCTTACACACGAAGCCGCGCCAAATACGACCGCAGCCTGAAAGTACTCAAATACATTGCCGATGCGGGAACTATAGCCAAATCAGGGATTATTGCCGGCCTGGGCGAAACACGGGAAGAGGTTTTTGAGCTTATGGACGATTTACGTTCTGCAGGCGTTACGGTACTTACCATTGGACAATACCTGCAACCGACCCGAAAGCATCTTCCCGTAAAAGAATATGTAACCCCCGAACAATTTAAAGAATATGAGCGCGTAGGATTAGAAAAAGGCTTCCGGTTTGTGGAAAGCAGTCCGCTGGTGAGATCGTCCTATCACGCCGAAAAACATGTGCTAACGCCAAAGCCACATTAAAAATGGGAAAAAATTTACTTGTTAACTTCCTCGACTTGGGATTGACTGATTATGCCGAGGCCCTGGCATATCAGAAAAAAGTTTTTGACAAAATACTTGAGGCCAAACAGAAAGGGCTTACAACATCCAATTATCTGATTTTCTGTGAGCATCCGCATGTTTTCACGCTTGGCAATAGCGGTAACAGGCAAAACCTGCTGGTCGATGACCAATGGCTGAAAGAAAACGGGGTTGCTTTTTACCAAACCGACCGCGGCGGCGACATAACATATCACGGGCCGGGACAACTGGTGGGCTACCCGATTTTTGATGTGGACAACTTTAATATTTCCGTTAAAGAGTTTATTTTCGATCTGGAAGCCGTCCTCATCCGCACCATAAAACATTTCGGGCTGCATGGGGCAAGATTGGAACACGCTACCGGCGTTTGGCTCGATGCCGGGGTAAAAGGGAAAGAACGAAAAATTGCCGCTATCGGCATGCGTGTCCACAACAAAGTGAGTATGCACGGCTTTGCACTTAATGTGAACACTAACCTCGATTATTTTAGACATATCCATCCCTGTGGGTTTAAAGACAAAGGGACAACATCCTTACAGAAAGAACTTAACCGAAAGGTTGACATAGAGGAAGTAAAGCGTTATTTCAGGGAAGAATTTGAAATTATCTTTGGGGTAAAGCTGGAAGAAAATAACGAACATTGAAAAATATAGTTTTTACAAGCATGTGAGGCCGGAGTTGTCCCGGATCTTCTTAGTTTTGTACAGATTAAATATTAAAATTATTTAAACATGAAAACAATTGATAATTACGATTTTAAAGGTAAAAAAGTGTTGGTTCGTGTTGACTTCAACGTACCGTTAAACGAAAACTTTGAAATCACCGATGATACCCGTATCCGGGCAACCATTCCCACCATCACGAAACTGCGCCGGGAAGGGGCTGCTGTCATATTAATGTCTCATCTCGGAAGGCCTAAAAACGGTCCGGAAGAGAAATTTTCGCTGAAACATGTTATCGCTAACCTTTCTGAAAAGTTGGGGACAGATGTCCTGTTTGCCGATGATTGTATTGGTGCACAAGCCATCGAAAAAGCGGCTGCCTTAAAACCCGGGGAAGTGCTGCTGCTCGAAAACCTGCGTTTTTACAAAGAGGAAACAGCCGGCGATGTGGAATTTGCCAAAAAGCTTTCAAAACTGGCAGATGTGTATGTAAATGATGCCTTCGGAACGGCCCACCGGGCACATGCTTCTACGGCCATTATTGCACAGTTTTTTCCCAATGCCAAAATGTTCGGCTATGTGATGGGCAACGAGCTGAAAAATATCAACAAAGTATTAAAAGAGGGCGATAAACCGTTTACGGCCATCCTCGGTGGTGCCAAAGTCTCCGGAAAAATTGAAATTATCAATAACCTGCTCGACAAAGTGGACAACCTGATTATTGGCGGGGGCATGATGTTTACTTTTATCAAAGCCAAAGGGGGAAAAACTGGCAACTCGCTGGTAGAGGACGACCTGATGGAAACAGCACGTAAAGCCATGGCCAAAGCAGAAGACCTTGGTGTAAACCTTTACATTCCCCGGGATGCCATTATTGCTGACAAATTTGCCAACGATGCCAACCAAAAATGTTGTCCATCCGACAATATCCCCGATGGGTGGATGGGATTGGACATAGGTGTGGAAGCCAGTGAGACATTCAGAAAAGTTATCGAAAGCTCCTCAACCATCTTGTGGAACGGCCCCATGGGTGTTTTCGAGATGGACAACTTTGCCGAAGGCACGCTGGATGTGGCCCAGGCTATTGCACGGGCAACGGAAAAAGGTGCTTTCTCGCTGGTGGGCGGTGGCGATTCGGTGGCTGCTGTCAACAAATACCATTTGGAGGATAAAGTGAGCTATGTCTCTACCGGTGGCGGGGCCATGCTCGAATATATCGAAGGGAAAACTTTGCCGGGCGTGGCTGCTATTGAGGAGTAAAGTATTTTATAAAAACAAGGGTACATAAAAAAGTTAATCAAATTTTACACAAGTACCTGATTATAAATTTCTTCAAATATAATATTTTTTCATTTGCATGTCAAGTGGAGCCCTGTTTTCTTTGTTGGCGTATGTAGGTTCGAGTCCTGGTGAGGCGACAAATTTCGATTTCAAAAAAGTTGTAAATTTGCAGCCCGTTATTTTACGGCCTCATAGTTCAAGGGATAGAATAGGAGTTTCCTAAACTCTAGATCCAGGTTCGAGTCCTGGTGAGGCTACAATATTCTTTTCCTCAGTCGAGGTGTTTTACCAGGGCACCCCATTTTTTATCCACTTTAAAGTTGTGTTTCAGGAAATAGTTTCCCAGCAGGTAATGGGCTTTGATAATGGCCACATCTTTGGCAGCCATACGTGTAAAAAAGTCGTTGATCATGGCAGAACCTATCCCTTTTCCCTGCAACGGACTGGTAACGGCTGTACCATCGAGGCGCACAATATTGTTTTCCAGCGTCCGGTAGCTGATACCGCCAATTACGCGTTCATATTTATCGGTTACCACAAAATATTTGTCCTGCTGTGAAACGGTTTTGGGATAATTTTCCTCGTAAAAAAGCTGATACAGTTTACCTACTTCTGTGGCATCGCGCGGTTCACGCATGGTATACGTCAGCCCGCTTTTGTCTTTGATAAGTGTTTGTACTATAACCTGTTCCTTGTTTTTGTTCGTTACTTTCACAAAGTCCATTTCCTGATAATGTTTCATCTTGGGGAAAACCATTTTGCTAAAGATTCGGCGGTCCACAGGATGTTCCAGCGTGGCTTGCAGGTCGGACAGTTCAATGAGCTGAATTGTTTCTGTCTCCGGTTTTTCCTCCAGTTTTGTCAACAGTTCCCCAAAAGCTTCCCGTACCCGCCTTTCGGCATGGCTATAATAGGTATGCAGGTAAAAATAAAAACGGTTTATTTCGTCAAGCTTAAAAATTTTAAACAGATCGTAAATTTCATACACAGTTTGTTCCCGTGCTTCGCGGGTGGCATCGGGATTCAGTTTCAGCCATTGTTCGTAGTTGGAGATGGCACTGTGTATCTTCAGCGGATAGTAATGTTTGTCTTTTTGTTCAGCAATAAATTCATCGATAGAAGCCTCCAGTGGCAGCGATTTCAGATAATGGTCGTTTGTTTTGTGCAGAAATTCACGCCACTCTTCCAATAGTTCAAAAGTCTCTTTTTTCCCAAGGGCTTCCACCATGGCTTTGTATATCCAGTTGAATTTCAGGTGGGAGCCGCCCCAGGGATAAAGTGCCACGGTTTTCTGGTAGAAATTCTTTATCATGGGCATCAAAAGGCTTTGGATATTATCGTACAGCGTATAGCCCGTCAAAGAAATAATGGACGCACTCTCTTTAAAATCCAATTCGGGAACCATGATATTTCGCGGTGAGATGGCCCCAGGGATAATTTTACGGCGGCTGATTTTCCATGTCCGAAAGACCACGGCAAAGGACTTAATAAAAAGCTGGTGCCAGGCATACGGTTGTGAGTTTCCCGCCCACTGGTGAATCTCTGACATCTGTCTGATCTTTTCCCAAACACGCAACCCGCCAAGATATTGGCTGGAACGAACGCCATGCTCCCTGTTGCTGATGCCCAGCGAAGAGAGTACCGGCAAATCGAACGGATAATCCGAAAGATAAGCATTCCAGTACAGATCGGAAACACTGTCTTTTGAATTTTCATTTCTCGTAACCACCAGATGCAGATCGTAATGTTTGTTGTTGACCGTGTTGACCGTGAGCCGGTAATGCCGGAAATCGGAAAACGATTGTAATTTGGTAATCCAAAGGCCTTCCTGAATGATTTTGTCCACCGTGAAAGTGGTTTGCCCGAAAATCAAATGGATTGATTCTTCGAGAAAAACAGTGTCGGTAATAATCCGTTGTAACCTGCGCTTTTGGTTGGCGGGGATTCCATACTCAAAAACGATGATGTTCTCCCAAAATTTTTCAGGTAAATGTCCGCGCAGAGTCCACATCTCTTTATCAAAAACAAGATAGAGTTCATGGAAATATTTCTTTGCCAGCCCCGACAGGTAGTTGTCTTTTTTGTGCAAAGCCCAGGCGGCAAACTCGGCACGGATGGATTTATAATAATGTGGATGTTGTTTCCCAAAATTGAAAAGCAGTTCCAGCATATCCTCAAACTGCTTGCGGGTGGTTCCGTTGGCCGGCCATTCCATATTTTTGCGATAAGCAAACAGCCGGTTCCGAAAGGCTGCCAACTGTTGTTTTCCCAGACTGCTTTCAGCAATAGCTTCAATGGTTTTGCTGTCGAGAAAAGTTTTCCCCGACCGGACAAAAACAGGCAGGACCTCCTGATAATCAGTGTTTGGATCGTAAATCAACAGGCTTTGGTAAGCCAGTGCCCTGATGCGATGTTCGCGATGACAGGCCAGTGCTTCCAGCCGGCGGCGTATGGCCAGGGCTATCCTTCGCTGCGACCCGGCCAGCTGTTCCCCCAGTGTTTTAATGGATTGTACCTGTTTCTCACCTTTTGAGAAAAGCGCGTCTGTAATCAGTCCATTGATAAAAACAAGCATGCTGTTGCCGATAGTGGGTATGGAAACAATGGTTTGTTTTTTAACATCTGTTTTTACACACGATGGATAGCAGATTTGTGCCGAAAATTCTTTCATGGGCAAATCCCACCCCTCTTTTACCGGACTGAAACTGATAAACTGTGCATTTCCCATCCACAAAAGTGGTTGCAACGCCAGCCGTCCGAGGTTAAGCTGATGGCTTTTTATCCGGTAGGAGAAATCACCAATAACGCACCGGTCATCCGCTACCGGCTTGAAAAAAAGCCTCTTCCCATTGGACTTGCTGATGAAATAATTGTCTTTGTAGTAAATATCATCTTCCAACAATTCCAGATCCCGGTAAAACCAACGGGGAATTTGTACTTCAAGTTCCCCCACTTTGAAATTAATTTTATCCGAACGGTAAAGTAATTTGATGGTATCGGCAAAGTTCTTTTCAATATTTTTTCGGTTAAACGAGCCTTTGGGTGTCAGCTCTTTTCTCTTTTCGGAGAAGGTCCGGTTTAAGACCGAGAAATTCACTACCCGTTCGTAAGGTGCTACGCCGTGGTTGGCAGTTTGCACGATTTGATGGAAATATTTGTGCAGGCTTTCCGGGTTGTTTTGCGATTTTACTACCATGTCGTCCGTATCGGGAACTATCAGCAAAACATTGTACGGGCGGGCATCTCCCACCAAAAAAGCATGTTTTACGCCCGGTACGCCATTGAATTTTTGTTCGATGGTCCGCGGGGCAATGGTCTGTCCTTTGTTGTTTTTATAAATGTCTTTTACACGGTCCACAATTTCGTGATGGCCATCCGGAGAAATGGTGAAAATATCACCGGTGGGCAACCAGTAGTTTTCGTCCGGGTTTTTGGAAGGAAAAGGAATGGTGCTTTCGGGCGGTGCATCTTCGAGGTATCGGGCGATATAATGCCCGCTTATTTCCAGTTCTCCGTTTTCCCCCAGTCTTGTATAGACGCCGGGCAAGGCTTTTCCGGTAGAGTTGTCCACGTATTCGCCCGGAGGGGTCATGGTGATACCGCCCGTGGCCTCTGTCATGCCAAAGCCGCTGCACAATTCAACGCCCTGTTCATGGAAAAATCGGAAAATTTTCGGGCTCAGGTATCCGGCAGCCGACAGTCCCCAGTGTAATCTGTTGCCAACCACTTTCTTACGAAAGATTTCTTTCCGTAGCCCTTCGTTGGTAATATTGTCCAACCGTTTCATGGCTTTTTCAAAAAGCTGCATCCAGCGAATGGGCACGCTGATAAAACCGGTGGGATTTAGTTCGGGAAACAGTTTGAGCAGCGTATCGGAAGAGGTATTCCCCACAAAAACGTAGGTTCCGTGCCAATAGACGGAACCCATCAATTCGAGATAGCGGCCGAAAGTATGAAAAAGCGGCAGAAAGCAGAGCATGGTTTCGTTGCCGGTTTCGGGAAGTGCCGCATGGCGTGCAAAACGTTTGGCAATAAGGTTGTAATAGGAAAAAGAAACGCCTTTGGGAATGCCTGTGCTGCCCGAGGTAAACATGGTGGTAGCCACTTCGTCGGGCCTGCGCCGGGGACATTTTTTTAGGATAGTATCCACCTCCTTGTAATTCAGCTCTTTGGCTTTTTTCTGAAGGATTTCTGTTTTTGCCTCTTCGATATTCTGGCTGACCAGCAGGGAAAATTTCAGTCCGTATTCCTCTTTAACCCGTTTCAGGTGCAGGATTCTGTCCAGCGTATCCGTTACCACGATGTTGATGCCGAGTTTTTTAAAAATATCGGCCAGGATTTTCTCAGAGAAATGGATGTTGAGCGGCGTATCGAAGATGCCGTACATGAGGCAGGCCAGGTCGACTGTGGCACTGTCCACCGAATTAGCCGAAAAGACAGCCACGCGGGGGACTTTTTCCATGGCATAGAATGTGGCGGCCACCTCACGGGCGTAATGAAAAATCTGCAGGTAGCTGAAACGCTCTTTGCGCCCTTCCGTAAGGTTGACAAAAAGCGTTTTGTCCGGATGCTCATCAACCCTTTGCCCCATCATCTCTTTCAGGCCATAACCGGTTTTCTGTAAGATGCCAAAGACTGTTTCGGCCCAGCATGTCCTTTTTTCGTCCGACGACAATTTGGACAGAAAGGTTTTGTGGGCAGTCAGGTCTAAAAAACGAAAGTATTCCTTGTTTGTAATAACCTGGGATTGCTCAATCTTATCGAATTCTTCCAACACAAAATCGGCCAGAAAATGGCTGTCTTTTTTATGGACCAGGTTCTCTATTTGCAACAGTAGGTTTTTCATGGTTAGGACATTTCTTCCCTGTATTTTTAATGCGCTTCCAGCCAGTTGTTTCCGGTATTGATGTCTACCAATACGGGGACATCCAGCGGCAAGGCGTTTTTCATTTTATCATCGACCAGCAGTTTCAGTGCATCCACTTCCTCTTTGTGTGTGTCGAAAACCAGTTCATCGTGCACCTGCAAAATCATCTTCGATTTCATGTTACGTTGTTGCATCTCTTTGAATATGCGGATCATGGCTATTTTAATCATATCGGCTGAAGAACCCTGAATGGGTGCATTGATGGCATTTCGCTCGGCATAGGCACGCACCACGCCGTTGGCCGACCGGATGTCGTTCAGGTAACGCCGCCGGCCGAGAATGGTTTCCACATATCCGTGTTCGCGGGCAAATTCGATGGTCTTGTCCATGTAGCGGCGAATTCCCGGATATTTCTCAAAATAATTTTGTATGATTTCAGCTGCTTCGCGCCGGGGTATTTTTAACCTCTCTGAAAGGCCGAAAGCAGAGATGCCATAGATGATGCCAAAGTTTACCGTTTTGGCATGGCGGCGCATCTCTTTGGACACCTCATTCAGGGGAACGCCATAAACCCGCGATGCCGTTGCCGTATGAACATCCAGTCCTTTGCGGAAAGCTTCCATCATGGCTTCGTCCCTGCTCAGGTGGGCGATGATGCGCAACTCTATTTGAGAATAATCGGCGGCAAGCAGGACATACTCTTTGTTTCGCGGGACAAAAGCTTTTCTGATTTCTCGTCCGCGCGGCGTACGAATGGGAATATTTTGCAGGTTGGGATTGTTGGAGCTAAGTCGTCCGGTGGCGGCAACAGCCTGGTTATACGATGTGTGTATGCGGCCATCGCGTTCTTTAACCAGCTTGGGCAGACTGTCCACATAGGTCGATTTGAGCTTGGTCAGTGAGCGGTATTCCAGGATTTTTTCCACAATCGGATGCCGGTAAGCCAGTTTTGTCAATACCTCTTCGCCGGTGGAATATTGGCCGGTTTTGGTCTTTTTGGGTTTTTCGGAAAGCCGGAGCCGTTCAAACAAAACTTCCCCAAGCTGCTTGGGCGAGGCAATATTAAACTTTATGCCGGCCATTTCATAAATCTCATTTTCCCGTTCTGCAATTTCCGATGTTAGTTCTTTACCGAAAACAGCGAGTGTTTCCGTGTCCAGTTTTACACCTTCGGCTTCCATGGCCGCCAAGACAGGCACCAGTGGCATTTCGGTTTCATAAAAAAGTTTCTCGGTACCGGTTTCTTTTAGCTTCGGCTCAAAAACTTCCCTGAGTTGCAAGGTAACATCTGCATCTTCGGCAGCATATTCTTTCAGTTCATCTATTGCTACAGTCCGCATGCTTCGCTGGTTTTTCCCTTTTTTCCCGATGAGGTTTTCGATGGGAACAGGTTTGTAATGCAGATAAGTCTCGGCCAGTGCATCCATATTATGCCGCTTGTCAGGCTCCAACAGGTAATGTGCAATCATGGTATCAAAGATTTTTCCTTTCACCACAATATCGTACCATCGCAATATGGAAATATCAAATTTTATGTTTTGGCCTGTTTTCTCAATCTTTTCATCTTCCAGAACATCTTTAAAAACAGACAATTGCTGCGTAGCATGATGGTAATTCTCATCAAAAGGCATATACCAGGCCTCATGTGCCTTCCAGGCAAAAGAGATGCCCACCAGTTCGGCATTGTTGGGGTCCACACCGGTTGTTTCCGTATCGAAACAAAACGATTTCAGCTTTTTGAGTTCTTTGGCCAGTGTTTTTGCTTTTTCGGGAGTATCTGCGAGGTGGTATTGATGAGCGGTGTTATAAATTGTCTTTATCTCCTCCGTTTCAGGTTCTGTAAAAAGCGCGCCCTGCTCGTAATTTCCTTCCGGCTGGCGTAAGGAGAGCCAGGTAAAAAACCGTTTGGCAAAAGTGCGGAATTCCAGTTCGTCAAAAAGTTTTTTTAGAGCATCGCGATGGGGGTTGCCCAGCAACAACTTCTCCTCTTCAAAGGCGATGGGCACATCGAGCAGAATGGTTGCCAGTTGTTTGGAAATAATGGCTTGCTCTGAAAATTTCTCCAGGTTCTCGCGAAGTTTTCCTTTCAGCTGATGGGTGTTCTTCAGCAGGTTTTCGATGGAGCCAAATTGTGCAATGAGTTTTGCAGCCGTTTTTTCGCCTATGCCGGGGACACCCGGGATGTTGTCCACGGCATCGCCCCAGAGGCCGAGAATATCGATAAACTGTTCGGGCCGTTCAATGCCATAGCGTGCACACACCTCTTTCGGCCCCCATTTTTCTGCATTTTTTCCACCACGGGCCGGTTTATACATAAAAATATTCTCCGAGACCAGTTGCCCGAAATCTTTGTCAGGGGTCATCATATAAGTTTCAAAACCATGCTTTTCCGCTTTTTTGGCAAGGGTCCCTATCACATCATCCGCTTCGTAACCATCCACATACAGGACCGGGATATTCAGCGCATCGAGCAGCTCTTTCACGTAAGGGATGGAAGCGGCAAGGTCTTCGGGCATTTTCTCGCGGTTGGCTTTGTAAGCGGCAAAGTCTTCGTGCCGTTGTGTAGGGGCCATAGTGTCAAAGGCCACCCCGATATGTGTAGGCTTTTCATTTTTTAATATCTCCAGCAGTGTATTGGCAAACCCCAACACGGCAGAGGTGTTCAGCCCTTTGGAATTGATTTGCGGGTTCCGGCTCATGGCAAAATAGGCCCGGTAAATCAGTGCCATGGCATCGAGGAGAAAAAGCTTTTTCGGTTGGCTCATAAGTTTCTGATTAAAAAGCAAAGGTATGGAATTTTAAAAGCCGGGGCCGTTGAACCTTCATTCGACAAATCCGTTAAACAATCCCCAATCCGGATATGAGTTTCCCATTTTTAAAAATATCGCGGATACGCAAAGGTGCTTTCAACTGAAAAGCCCTTAACCCCACCTGACGGGCACCTTCAATATTTTCCGCCCGGTCATCAATAAAAAGTGTTTTCTCGGGAACAAGGTTGTGCTGGTTGATAACAAATTCAAAAATTTCGGGATGGGGTTTTGTCAAATGAAGGTCAAAAGAGAAATAAGCTTTATCAAACAACGCATCAAATTCTCGATACCCAAACCGTAATTGCAGGTCTCTTACATACAAATCGTAATGAATTTCGTTGGAATTGCTCAGGAGATAAATGGCATAGTGCTTTTTTACCTGTTCGATGATGCGGATACGCTCTTGGGGAATGTCAAAAAGCAGGGCATTCCAGGCATTGTCCAGTTGTTGGTCCGACAGGTCCATTTCAAGATACTTACGCAACTTATTATGAAAAACAGCGGGGGTGTCAATCCCTTTTTCAAATTTATAAATTACCTGCCGGTAAAATTCTTTGGTTTTCAATTTCTCCACATCGTGGAACCCCGATTTCTCCAGCTCGCGGATAGTCAGCATAGGGTCAATATCAATAATAACCCCGCCGAAATCAAAAATGATGTTTTCAATTTTCATCTGGGTACAGGACTATTTTAAACTTTTCTTATCATGTCAGAAAATTTTTTACAACCGCGACGTTTAATTCATGGACGCCCGTATTGAGAGTAAAATTAGTATTTTAAATGACACGTTGGCCAAAATTTTCGGTTTTGGGTTAATTTCAGTAAGTCCCAATACTTCCGTTTTGTGGCTAATTCTACTTTATCACAGGTTAATAAAAAGTGTATTTTTAACGCCTCATTTTAAAAGATTATGATTATGCCAAAAAAGTTGCTTTTTCTGCTGCTGTTTTTTGTATTTCTTGGCAGCTGTGGATACGCACAGGAGTCTGTTGAAATAGCGGCAAGCCGGAACAAACAAGTCCATGATTTGCTTGATTATCGCTTCAGGGGCGGTTTCTATTCTTTTGAACGCGTTTTTCTGAATACGGTAAAATATACCGATCAGGCCCGGGTAAACTGTGTCATTGGGATTACCGTAGTTTCTTTTCAGGTGGATTGCGATGGCACTTTGCGAAATGTCAGGATTAAAAATCCGCTGCATAACGGGTTAGATGAGCAGATTACCAAGTTTATGGAAGCTACCCAGGGGCAATGGAATATATGCCACAACAACAAGTACACCCGGTTTTCAATTCCTATTCAGTTTACCATGACCGGTACCAAAACCGACTCCATCGATGCGGTTATTTCCCTCGTGGGGAAAAATCCCGGATATGTCTGTAATGGTGATAATTATTATCTGGAAAAGGCCAAAGAAGCACTGGCCAAAAAGAAGGGGAAACGTGCCAAGCCTTATATTGAAAAACTTATCCAGCGGAACCCTTTCAACAATGAATATTATGATATGATGAAACAGGCCATGGAATCTATGGGTAAGGTAAAGAAAAAGAAGAAAAAATAACCTGTTTTTTATGCTCGATTTCCTGTTTCATTTAGATACGACTATCCTGCTGTTTGTCAACGGTCATCATTCGCCGATGTTTGACACGCTCATGCTCGGTTTCAGTGCCAAGTTTTTTTGGGTGCCGTTGTATGCCTTGTTGATTTACTGGATTTTCAGGAAAGAAAAGTGGTATGGTTTTTTGGTGCTGGTTTTCATAACGCTCACTATCACAGCTTCCGACCAGCTTTCGGTACACGCCTTTAAAAATGTTTTTTTGCGCCTGCGGCCCTGCCATAACCCTTCGTTGCAGGGGTTGTTGCACATGATAAAAAATTGCGGCGGACAGTATGGGTTTGTCTCTTCCCATGCTGCCAACAGTTTTGGCGTACTGGCATTTATCAATGGCCTCCTCGGGCGTAAGCAGCCCTACGTAAAATGGATTATGTGGATATGGGCATTGCTGATCATCTACAGCAGGGTATATCTGGGCGTTCATTATCCCGGAGATGTACTGGGCGGTGCTTTGCTGGGATTTTTTCTGGGAAGTATTTTTATCTGGCTTTATTCTAAAAGCAAAAAGATTCTTCAAAACCTGATAACCAAACCGCAGGAAAACGGTTGATTACTTTTCATCCTGCACCTCAATAATGACGGGATCATTTACCTGAAGCCCCATGAGGGAAGCAGCAGTAGAATTTTTCATGGCAATTTCCAGCAAATCATTACTGCCAAACAGGCAAACAAGGTTGGCATCCCCGCCGGCATCTCCGTAACATTCGTCAATATGATTACAACTGTAACCTTTGAAATAAACGATGAAAGGCTTTTTCCCGATGATACGATTGAACAGCTTGCGCGAGATGTTGGTAATGGCGTTGCTGTAAGGGTCAAGGTGGATAACCATGCCGCGAATGTCCGAAGCATTAAAAGAGGGTTCGTAATTTAGCTTTTGGTTGATTTTGGGATAGGGTGCACCCAGTTTCTCCGGTTCATCGCCGCGGGCAAGCATCACGGCAGCTTTGGCAAAACGATGGTGCCCCGAGAAAGTATATTTCTCACTATCTTGCGAAATATCCAGAGAATAAATTTTTTCCGGTGCTTTGTCTTTTTCAAAAATCAATGAAAAGATACCGTTATCGGCACCGATGAAATAATGGCCGTCATAAAGGACTACCAAATGAGGTTCTTCGAGGCTCTCTTCCGTATTCACCCCGATAATATGGATAGTCCCTTTTGGGAAATTCTTGTAAGCATGGCGAAGTACATAGGCGGCTTCCCGTGTGTCGAACCGGGGAATCTTATGCGTGATGTCCACAATAACCGCTTCGGGCATTTCCTGAAAGATACGGCCTTTAACGGCTGCCGGATAGTAGTCGGTATCGCCCCAATCGCTGGTTAAAGTAATGATGGCCATGCTGTTTTTGTGAATTAAAATTCCCTTAATATATTTTTCAAAATTAATCAAATTCAGGTAGTCCGCCGTACTATTTTTAATAATTTTGACCTTTTAACAGTATGTTTCTTTCAGCATTTGCTTATGAGTGAAAGTATTATTCATATAGACCTGACCAGCCCCGTGGATTTTTTTGGCCCGGGCGATAAATACCTGAACCGGATGAAAGCCATTTTCCCCAAATTGAAAATTATTGTCCGGGGAGATAGGATAAAACTTATCGGGGAACCGTCGGAGATGACCGTTTTTGAAAAACGATTCGGCTTGTTGATGGCTTATTTCGATCGTTTTGGGAAAATGAACGACAAGGCAATAGAACAAATTATGGAGCAGGACGATGGCACACTAACCCGTGGGGCTGAAAAAAAAGATGATGTGCTGGTTTACGGACGGCATGGAAAATTGGTTAAAGCCCGGACGCCTAACCAAAAAAGAATGGTGGAGAGTATGGCTGCCAACGATATGATTTTTGCCATAGGCCCTGCCGGAACCGGCAAAACATACACAGCAGTTGCCCTGGCCGTGCGCGCCCTGAAAAACAAAGAGGTAAAACGCATTATTTTGACACGCCCCGCAGTAGAAGCAGGGGAGAGCCTGGGATTTCTGCCCGGCGACATGAAAGACAAGCTGGACCCCTATCTTCAACCACTCTATGATGCGTTGCGCGACATGCTCCCCACACAGAAATTACTTTCGTATCTCGAAGACGAAACCATCGAGATTGCACCGTTGGCCTACATGCGCGGACGGACACTTGGAAATGTCTTTGCCATCCTCGACGAAGCACAGAATGCTTCCGAAAACCAACTGAAAATGTTTCTTACCCGTATGGGGAAAAATGCCCGGTTTATCATTACCGGCGACATAACGCAGATCGACCTGCCGCGTAGTAAAAATTCCGGGCTTTTTCAGGCACAACGTATTCTGGAAGGGATTAAAGGAATTGATTTTATTTATCTTGACGAAAGGGATATCGTCCGCCATAAACTGGTAACACAAATTGTACAGGCGTATAATAAAAACGAAAATCAAAAATAATGATTCCAGAAGCTATCACCCGTACCGAATTCCGGTTTCCCAAACAAAAAAGTGTTTATCACGGCAAAGTACGCGATGTGTACAATATTGATGACCAGTACCTTGTGATGGTGGCAACGGACCGCATATCGGCCTTTGATGTGGTATTGCCACGCGGCATTCCTTACAAAGGGCAGGTGTTGAACCAGATAGCGGCAAAGTTTCTGGATGCTACCACTGACATTGTTCCCAATTGGAAAATGGCTACGCCCGACCCTATGGTTACGGTAGGCCGTTTTTGTGAAACATTTCCGGTGGAGATGATTATCCGCAGCTATCTTACCGGCAGTTCGTGGCGTAGTTACAAGAAAGGCAAGCGGACCATTTGCGGTGTCCCCATTCCGGATAATATGAAAGAACATCAGCAGTTTCCTGAACCCATTATCACGCCCACCACCAAAGCCGATGAAGGCCATGATGAGGATATTTCAAAAGAAGAAATTATCCGGCAGGGGCTGGTATCTGCAGAAGATTATGCCGCGATGGAAAAATATACCCGGTTGCTTTTTGAGAGGGGCACACAAATAGCAAAAGAAAAAGGACTTATCCTCGTCGATACGAAATACGAATTTGGAAAAGCCGATGGAAAAATCTATTTGATCGATGAAATCCATACGCCCGATTCTTCCCGCTATTTCTATGCTGATGGATACGAAGAAAAATTCAAAAACGGTTTGCCCCAACGGCAGCTCTCCAAGGAGTTTGTGCGCGAGTGGCTTATGGATAACGGCTTTCAGGGACGTACCGGCCAAACAGTCCCCCTCATGTCAGATGAATTCGTGGGGCATGTCTCTGAACGGTACATCGAACTCTATGAACAAATTACCGGTGAGGAATTTCAGCGGGCCGATACCGGAAATATTCTGCAACGTATTGAAAAAAACGTCCTGGCATCTTTAAAATAATGATTTATTTACTGTTTTGTGGCCGGGCTTTACTAATTTTGCAGCCCTAAAGTTTTTGGTGATATGAAAAATAATCTTAAAATATACAACACGCTGTCGCGCAAAAAGGAAGTGTTTCACCCCATAAACCCGCCCCATGTGGGGATGTATGTCTGTGGCCCAACGGTATATGGCGATGCCCATTTGGGACATGCCCGTCCGGGAATCACCTTCGATATTGTCTTCCGTTACCTGCGTCATCTCGGTTACAAAGTACGCTATGTGCGCAACATTACCGATGTGGGGCATTTGGTGAACGATGCCGATGCCGGCGAAGATAAGATACAGAAAAAAGCCAGGCTGGAACAGCTGGAACCCATGGAAGTGGTGAAATTTTATACCGACCGTTACCACGAAAACATGCACCAGCTCAACACGCTGCCGCCAAGTATCGAACCGACGGCTTCGGGACATATTATCGAACAAATTGAGCTGATAAAAAAAATCCTGAAAAACGGTTATGCTTATGAATCGGATGGTTCTCTCTATTTTGATGTGGAGAAGTACAATAAGGCGTTTCATTATGGAAAACTTTCCGGCCGGCGTATTGAGGAGTTGATGCAAAACACCCGTGAACTGGCCGGACAGGAAGAGAAACACAATGCTTTTGATTTTGCCCTTTGGAAAAAATCGGACCCGAAACATATTATGCACTGGCCATCGCCCTGGAGCGAAGGTTATCCCGGATGGCATTTGGAATGCTCGGCCATGGGAGCCAAATACCTGGGAGAGACATTCGATATCCATGGGGGAGGGATGGATTTACTGTTTCCACACCACGAGTCTGAAATTGCACAGGCCAATGCCGCTACAGGCCACGATCCTGTAAAATATTGGATGCACAACAACATGATTACCATCAACGGGCAGAAAATGGGCAAGTCGTTGAATAACTTCATCACCCTTGATGAATTTTTCACGGGAAACCATAAGGCACTCGATCGTGCTTACAGCCCCATGACCATCCGGTTTTTTATTTTACAGGCACATTACCGCAGCACACTTGATTTTTCCACGGAGGCATTGAAAGCAGCCGAAAAAGGGTTGCACAAGCTTTTTGATGCTTTTTATCTGTTGAACGAGCTGAAACCCTCAAAAAAATCATCGGTCGATGTAAAAGCTTTTGAAGAAAAATGCTACGAGGCCATGAACGACGATTTCAATACGCCCATGGTCATTGCTTACCTGTTTGACCTTGCACATATTCTGAACCAGGTCAGCAACGGGCAGGAAAACCTCACCAAAGCTGATATTGACAGTACAAAAACCCTCTTTTCCACATTTCTTGTTGACCTGCTTGGCATGAAAGATGAAAAGGGAAAAGACAACAGTGAGCTGGTGGATTACCTGATGGATACAATCCTCAATATCAGGCAGGAAGCCAAAACCAAAAAAGATTATGCCACTTCCGATTTAATTCGGGATGAACTGGCCAAAATGGATATCCAGATCAAAGACACCAAAGAGGGTGCCAAATGGAACTTTAAATAACCAAAAATGCACTTATTTCCAAGTCGTTTTGATACTTGAAAATAAGTGCATTTTCACACTTCCGGAGACTGTTTTTTCTCCCCTTAATCCGGGTTTACTTCAGCAACTCTTTGAGCTTGTTTGATAAAGCATCGCCCCTTAAATCTTCGGCAATGATTTTCCCGTCGGGGCCAATCAGCACATTGTGTGGAATTGACTGAACGCCGTAAAGTTTTCCTGCTGCCGAGCTCCAGAATTTCAGGTCAGAAACCTGGGGCCAAACCAAACCATCTTTCTTAATGGCTGCAACCCATTTATCATGATCCTTGTCAAAGGAAACGCCAAAGACGGTAAACCCCTTGTCCTTGAAAGCATTGTATGCTTTAACAACATTTGGGTTTTCGGCACGGCACGGCATGCACCACGATGCCCAAAAGTCAACCAATGTGTATTTGTGTGTTTTTACAACGGAAGAAAGTGAAAGTGGTTTTCCGTTAACATCGTTGAGGGTAAAATCTACAAAAGGCTGGCCGATGGCAACGCGTTTCAGTGTAGCCACCCGTTTTTTCAGGTAGATTAAATCTTTGTTTTTGGCCAGGCTGGGATCAATGGAGTTGGCAGCTGCTTCAAGCTGGTCAAGAGAAAGTCCGTAAGAGTTGCTAAGGATAATGTATGGGGAAACAACACTTTTGTTATGACGTTTCACATAGCCCAGCATGTAGTCGGTACGGTCTTTTTCAATCTGATTGTATAAATCTTCCAGGTCTTTCATGGTTTTTTCGTCTTTCCGGGCACGTGCCTGGCTGTATTTTACGCCCAATAACCGCTCTTTGTCTGTAAACCTTTTGGTAGAATCGGCATAAGCATCAAATTCACTTTGAGATTTTGAGCCTTTGATATCCAAATGCCGCAGGTTTTTCAAATCACCATTGATGGTAATATTACTGTTTTCGACCCAAACGGGCATATAAGCATTAAATTTCTTCATGGTAAAATAATACAGGCCTGGGCCATCCACATGGCCTTTTAATTCGCCTTGTCCGTTTTTCAGGACGACAGAATCTTTTTTAATCCATTTTCCCTGTTCGCGCTTTTGCATGATGACTTTTGCGTCCTGCTTCAGGTTTTTAATATTCATTTTAACGGTGTATTGCTGTCCCGTTTTTGTGTTTTGACAGGAAGCAAATACCATTAAAATTATGGTGAGAAGTCCTGCTGTTTGAAATAATTTCCGCATGATATAAAATTGATTTTAATTGTTTTAAGCTTGCAAAGCTAATTAATTCGATGAAAATCCGGGGATTTTAACAAAATTTAAGGTTGTTTTAAAACCCGTTTACCAAAGCAGCTTCTCCTGAGACTTTCAGCATCGGATAAAAAAGTTGCGACAAGGCAAAGTTGGAATGCATGTTGGTGTTCAGAATATAATGATACTCTTCATCGCTGTAGTCAACGGCTTTTTTACGGATATTGGTTCCCACATTATTGACCAAAATGTCCAGGCCACGACCGGTATCCATCACTGTTTCCAGTATCTGCTTTCTGTCTTCCGGAAGGGTTACATCGGCTGTCATGCCAAAAGTTTCAAATCCGTCATGCTGCATCTTTTTCACCTGTGCATCCACCTCCTCCCGATGGCGGGCCACAATAAAAACCGCAGCACCCAACGATGCCAGTTCTTCCGCTACCGCCCGGCCGATGCCTTTTGTACTCCCTGTTATCAGGGCGGTTTTCCCGTTTAAAGTCCACTTATTTTCGCTGTCCATATTCTACCTTTTCCATTAACTTTTATCTTTCTTCCGTCTTCTATCTTCTGGCTTCTGACTTCTGACTTTCTCCCTCAACTTCTTATCCATCCATGGCATGCTGACAAAAAGCAGCAGCAGTGTAATCAGGCCGGGGCCGAGGAACAGCCGCAACAGTTCCCGGGAAAAGGAAACGGCGAAAAAATAAATCCCCCACCAAAACAGTATTTCCCCCACATAATTCGGATGGGGTATTTTTTTCCAGATACCGGACTGCAGCAATTTGTTGTTGTTCTTTGGGTTGCCCTTAAATTTCAGCAACTGAAAATCGGCTGTTGCCTCCAGCACAATGGCAATAACGATAATGGCTACAGACAAAACCCACGGGCCGGTGGCAGGAACGGCTTGCGATTTTCCAAAAACAAAATAAAGCGGCAACATGCCGAGGAAAATCATGACTGTGGGCATCAAATGTATTCCTATCAGGCTCACCGGCCAATACCAGTTTTTGGTTTTCCTGCGGATGGCCACATAACGCCAGTCTTCATCCTGAAACCCTTTCCAGCGGAGCATCCAGTTAAGCGTCAGGCGCAACCCCCACACAAAGACCAGTCCCAGGCCCACCCACTGGTAGATGGAAACAGTTTTCATAAAAATATTGGGCAGCATCCAGTAAAACGACAGGAGAATAGGTGCTATACTCCAGTAGGGGTCATAAAGGCTGGAGTTGTCCGTAAACTTGCTGAAGAAATAGATGATAACGGTAGCAATCAGGTTGGCATAAGCCATTTGCCATAATGGCGAAGGGATTTTTAATTCCAGTACACTCCAGAAAGCCGCCATAAACGCCAGTGCATAAATCAGGGCTACAACCAACAGGCTCACCGGTTTATTGATTTTTTTTCGTTTCATATTTACCTTAAATTTGGGGCGGTTAAATTAATCAAATTATGCTCATCATCGGCGATGCCCGCCTGCCGGCAGAAGTTATCAAAAACCTCTCTGCTTTCGGGACGTTTGTTCCTTTTACCACCCGAGGCATTACCTACGGGGCTGTCTCCGGTCATCCCGATCTGTTTTTCTGCCGGCACCGGCAACAGCTTTTCGTTGCGCCAAACGTGCCGGACCATTATTTGGCCCATCTGCGGAAGTATAACATTTCTTTTGTAAAAGGGAAGCTTCCTGTTGGAAAATCATATCCCCAAACTGCCCGTTACAACGCTGTTGTTACAGATAAATTCCTGATTCATAACACAAAATACACGGACGAGCTTTTGAAAGAAGTTTGTATAAAAAATGAATTTATCTCTGTAAACCAGGGATATACCCGTTGCAACCTGCTGGCCTTGCATGACGATTTGTTCATCACTTCGGATAAAGGAATTTTCAGCCAATTACAAAAACGGGATTTGGACGTACACTACTTTTTGCCCGAAGGCATCCTCCTGCCCGGATTTGAACACGGTTTTCTCGGGGGGTGCCTTGGCATTGTGGGGAACCGGATTTTCGTTACCGGCAGTCTTTCCCGTTATCCGGAAGGGGAAAAATTAAGTGCATTACTGGCCAGCCGAAATTACGAAATTTTTGCGCTGTATGACGGTCCTCTGTTTGATGGCGGCAGCCTGTTCTTTTTGTAAACATCTTCTGGCTTCCGGGCTAATTTCTGTTTTAATGCGCCAGAGTTTCAGAAGCTGGTTATTATTTGGATGTCCTTGACGGGACTTCATAGCACAACAAAATATTATTATGTAATAAGTAACAAAATTTTTATTGGCCTAGTAAAACGTTTAACGCATTAATATAGGAATTAGCAGACTTCTGCCTTCTGTCTTCGGACTTCCGTCTTACTCTCTGCACCAGTGTCATTTTTTATTACTTTTGTGGTCAAATAAAAACACGATGTTGTCGTTGACAAACATACATCCAAAATCCATCTTTCTGAACATCAAAGAAAGAGACCGGTTCTGCTAATCTGAGTACCCTTTTCAGATTAATTTTCACATTTATTTAATGATTAAAATTTAGTAAAATGGAATTACCTTTTGCAGAATCCTATAAGATGAAAACCGTAGAGCATATCCGCCGGAGTACGCGTGAAGAACGCATCCAATGGATAAAAGAAGCCCGGTACAACCTGTTTAACCTGCGCAGCGATCATGTTTTTATTGATCTGCTCACCGACTCCGGAACCGGTGCCATGAGCGACAAGCAATGGTCGGCCATGATGCTTGGCGACGAGAGCTATGCCGGGGCTTCCTCTTATTACAAGTTGAAAGAAGCCATCCGCGACATTACAGGGTTTGACTATTTTCTGCCGACACACCAGGGCCGGGCAGCAGAGAACGTACTCTTCTCGACCATGATAAAAGAGGGCGATATTGTCCCGGGAAACTCTCATTTTGATACCACCAAAGGCCACATCGAATTCCGGAAAGCTCATGCTATTGACTGTACCATCGATGAAGCTTTTCACACCGAACTGGATCATCCTTTTAAAGGGAATGTGGATATCAGTAAGCTGGAGGCGGTTTTAAAAAAATATCCCAGGGAACGTATTCCGCTTATCATGGTTACCATCACCTGTAACTCTTCGGGCGGGCAGCCGGTTTCCATTGAGAACATGAAAGCGGTGAAAAAGCTGGCCGGCCAATACGGGATTCCGGTATTTTTCGATTCTGCCCGCTTTGCCGAAAATGCCTATTTCATCAAAATGCGCGAAGAAGCTTACAAAAATAAGCCTATCCGTGAGATTGTCCGCGAAATGTTTGCCCAGGCTGACGGCATGACCATGAGCAGTAAAAAAGATGCCATTGTGAATATGGGCGGTTTTATTGGCTTCCGCAGCCGTGAACTTTTCGAGAAAGCGTCCATGTTTACCATTATGTTTGAGGGATTTATCAACTACGGCGGCATGTCGGGACGCGATATGAATGCCCTGGCTCAAGGCCTCTACGAAGGCACTGAATTCGATTATCTCGAAACGCGCATCCGTCAGGTGGCCTATCTTGGAAAACAGCTGCGCGATTACGGTATTCCCACGCAATATCCTTTCGGTGGCCATGCCATATTTGTTGATGCCAAACGCTTTCTCCCCAATATGCCCAAAGAGGAATTTGTGGCGCAGACACTTGGCGTGGAGTTGTACATCGAAGGGGGTGTCAGGGGTGTGGAAATAGGTACGCTGCTTGCCGACCGTGATCCGGATACGCGAAAAAACCGTTATCCCGAACTGGAATTGCTCCGGCTGGCCATCCCGAGAAGGGTTTACACCAACAACCATATGGACTACGTGGCGGCGGCGGTCATCAATGTATTCGATCGGCGCAGGGAAATTACCAAAGGACTGAAAATTTTAAAAGAAGCACCCATTATGCGGCACTTTACTGTGGAACTGGACAGGATAGACTAATTTTCATTATTAATGTAAGAGCACCGTTTATTTCTGAGGGGCTTTTGTCCTTTCTAAGGAGGTACGACCGGGGCCTGTCCGGCTGAAAAATTTCAGGCGGGAATCTCCCCGGATTTCGGCCAGCGGCTCAGGAGATCTCTCACGCCAACGCTCTATCCGCCCTGAAGATTCGAAATGACAACCTTTAGCTCATATGGATTTCTACTTTTTCGTTTGACACTTCCAATCTAAAACAGGACGCCTGAACCGGTATGGGTTAAACGAGGAAAAGGAAGACAGGTTTTCTTAATTTTGCCGCTATCATGCAACGCTTTAAACATTATACCATACCTGTATTCACACCGGAAATGGCCTGTCCGTTTCAGTGTGTCTTTTGCAACCAGCAGAAAATTTCGGGACACACACAAAGCCCGGATTTCCAGGAGGTAACCCATACCATTCAAACGTATCTCAACTCTTTTAAAGCGGGAGAAAGGCATGTGGAAGTGGGCTTTTTCGGGGGGACTTTTACCGGTATCCCCACAGATATCCAGGAGAATTATCTGAAGACTGTCCAGCCTTTTCTCGACAGTGGTGAAGTGCAGGGCATTAGGCTTTCCACCCGTCCCGATTACATCAACGAAGAAGTCCTCGCACGGCTGAAGAAATACCGTGTTTCTACCATCGAGCTGGGCGCACAGTCGCTGGACGATGCCGTACTTCGCGCGGCCCGCCGCGGACATACCGTAAAGCAGGTGGAAGAAGCTGCCCGCCTGATACGCGCTGCCGGATTTGATTTGGGATTGCAGATGATGATAGGCTTGCCCGGCGACACGCTGGAAAAAGCGATGGCCACAGCACAAAAGATTATTGACCTCGGTGCTTCCAACACCCGCATTTATCCCACGCTGGTCATCAAAGAAACGGTTTTGTACAAATGGTACCGGCAGGGAAAATATAAACCTTTGTTATTGGAAGAGGCGGTGGCCTGGGCGAAACAGCTGTTGCTGAAATTTGAAAAAGCAGGTGTCCGGGTTATCCGGTTGGGGCTGCATCCTTCCCGGGGCCTGCTGGACGGCAGCGAATGGGTTGCCGGTCCGTTTCATCCCTCGTTTCGCGAGCTGGTGCTGACAGAAATTTGGTATGATTTGTTGGTAACAGAATTTAGGATAAACAACGGTACAAGCGGGCGTTTGCATCAAAAAATTGAAATATTCGTTTCCCCGCCGGAGATAAATTATGCCATCGGTTACGGCGGAAAAAACAAAAAGAGGCTGCTGGAACATTTCCGGGAGGTGAAATTTACACCGCATGCTGTTCTTTCAGGAAGGAATTTCAAAGTAAAAAGATATGTCTGACGATATACATCGGCCCAAGTATCCGATTACACAGGAATATTAATATCGCTCAACCCACCCTCTCACCCTCTCACCCTTCCACCCTTCCACCCTTCCACCCTTCCACCTTCCCACCCTCTCACCCTCTCACCTTCCCACCTTCCCACCTTTTCACCCTCCCACCTCATCCCCCAAAATATTTCCCTATCTTTGTCTCAAAACAAAATTCCACAATACATTGTTAAACCAATTTCCATGAAGAAACTACAGCGTATTTTGACAGCGGCATTACTTTTGCTTTCGTCGCTTGCCTTTTCACAAAACCTGCATCATAGTTTGAAGGCTGTTTTGAATATCGACAGCAGCACGCTCCATCTTACCGATACGGTTAATTTTCCGGATGCTTTTGTCGCCGGCCACGACAGCCTGATTTTTTATCTGAACCCGCACCTGAAGGTTAAATTTATATCCGGAGATTTCAGGATGTTAAAAACTGTAAAACAGGACAAGCAGCCCGATGCTTCGCGTTACGTCTTACTGAAAACAGGACAAAATACCGAAAAAGTAGTGCTGGAATGTTCCGGGATAATCAACGATGCGCTCTCCACCGGAGCAGCTGAATATGCGCGGGGCTTCAGTGAAACAAAAGGTGTCATTGGCAAAAAAGGCGTTTATCTGGCCGCTTCCACCTACTGGATGCCCACTTTCGATACGCCGCTTTTCACTTATAACCTGACGACGCAGTTGCCGGCCAGCTGGCTGGTAGTCTCGCAGGGAGTACGCACGAAAAATGATACAGCCAACGGTATCCGTACCATCCGTTATGTATGCAAACACCCACAGGATCAAGCCTATCTGACGGCTAACCGGTGGACAGAATACGACATCCAAGCCGGTGATGTAAAGGTACAGGCTTTTTTGCGTACGCCGGATAAAAAACTGGCTATGCGTTACCTGAACATGACCGGTGTTTACCTGAACATGTATGTGCATCTGCTGGGGCCTTATCCTTATTCAAAATTTGCCCTGGTGGAGAATTTCTGGGAAACCGGCTATGGAATGCCCTCGTTCACGTTGCTCGGTTCGCGGATTATTCGGTTTCCGTTCATTTTGTATTCGTCCTACCCCCATGAACTGCTACACAACTGGTGGGGAAACTCTGTGTATGTGGCCATGGAAAAGGGCAACTGGTGCGAGGGGCTGACAGCCTATATGGCCGACCATATGCTGAAAGAACAACGCGGACAAGGTGCGGACTATCGGCGCAACACATTGCAGAAATTTACCGATTTTGTGAATCCACAGAATGACTTCCCTGTGGTGGGTTTCCGCGACCGGCACAATGCTGCCGAAGAAGCCATTGGCTACGGTAAATCGCTGATGTTCCAGCATATGCTGCGGCAACGGGTGGGCGACTCGCTTTATATTCGGGCTTACCGGCAGTTTTACAAAGACTACCGTTTTAAAATAGCCTCTTTTGACGATATACGGGCTACTTTTGAGAAAGTTACCGGGCGCAATCTTAAACCGTTCTTTAAAGAATGGCTTACGCGAAAAGGGGCACCGCAGCTAACGTTGCGTGAAGTGAAAGTAAGGAAGCCCAAAAATGACTATCTGCTCTCTTTCCGGCTGTCGCAAGTTCAAAAAGAAGATGTCTTTCCATTGGTTGTGCCAGTGGCTGTTTATTTTGAAGATACCGTTGTCCTGAGAAAAGTTTACATGAGAAACCGTGATATGTATCCCCTGTTTGTCTTTCACCAACAACCGTTGCGGCTCGAAGTTGACCCGCGGTTTGATGTATTCCGGCGACTGGACAAGGGGGAGGCACCACCTTCGCTGACACAGCTTTTTGGGAATGTGAAAGGCACACTCATTTTACCTGTAAACAGCCCGTATCTTGCGGAATACAAACAACTTGGCAGCACCTGGAAGCAGACGCAGGAGGTGCAGAAGAAAAATCTGACGGTTGTTTTTGACAATGAGCTTAAGCAACTTCCCACTGACGGTGCCGTCTGGGTTATCGGGTTTAAAAACAAATTTGCCGGACTGTTCAGCGTGCAAAAAAATTATTCCCGCTATTTCAACGCGCAGCAATTGAAAAAGATAAATGATTTGCGTCAGTCAGGGGCATTGGTTTATGCCATCCCCAATCCGGATAACAAGGGACAAACCATCGGTTTTGTGGGTGCCAACAGTAAGGAATCCATTTCCGGCCTGGCACGTCTGTTGCCGCACTACGGCAAATATTCGTGGCTGGGTTTTGAAGGCAGTCGGCCCAACAACGTGTTGAAAGGAACATTTCCGCCGCTGCATTCCCCATTGCATTACAACATTCCGGTGCAAGGGAAACGTCCGGTGATAAAAGCAAAGCTAAAGCCGGAAGCACCGCTCACAACATTAGAATAATGGCATGAAACCAAAAAAGTGATATTCTCATGGAAGCCCCGTTACTCTACGAAATAGGTATTACCCTTATTCCCGGTATTGGTGATGTAAATGGAAAAAAACTCATTCAGTGGTGTGGAAGTGCGGAAGAAGTTTTTAAATCTTCTGTCAAAACTTTACGTGCTATTCCGGGTATTGGCCAGGCAGCTGTAAACAATATTCTCAACCAAAAAGTGCTGAAACGGGCTGAAGAAGAGCTTCGGTTTATCGAAACACATCATATCAAAGCCTTGTTTTTTCAGGATGAAGATTATCCCCAGCGTTTGCTCAACTGCTACGACCACCCACTGATACTTTATTACCGGGGGAATGCCAATTTAAACCACCAGCGTATGGTTGCCTTTGTGGGAACCCGTCGGGCTACAGATTATGGCCGTGCCCGCTGTCGCGAAATGATTGAAGGCTTACAGGAAAAAGAGGTGCTGGTGGTGAGTGGATTGGCTTATGGCATTGATGGATGTGCCCACCGGCGTTCCGTTGAACTGAACATTACCACTGTGGGCGTCCTGGGACATGGACTCGACCGTCTTTACCCTGCCCCCCATCGAAAACTGGCCGAAGAGATGCTGGCCAACGGCGGACTGGTAACTGAGTTTATGTCAAAAACCAAACCTGACCGGGAGAATTTCCCCAAACGTAACCGCATTGTCGCCGGCATGGTGGATGCTGTCATCATCGTTGAATCTGACCGCAAAGGGGGTGCCCTCATTACAGCCGAATTGGCCAATTCGTACAACCGCGATGTCTTTGCTGTTCCCGGCCGCCTCACCGACCGTCTTTCCACAGGTTGTAATTTTCTCATAAAATCCAACAAAGCTGCACTGCTGCAAAGTGCCGACGACATTGGATACCTTATGGGATGGGACGACAATCGCACTACTGCAAACCAGCAAACAGCCCTTTTTGTAGAGATGTCCGATGAAGAAAAGGTCATTTACGACCTGCTTCGCCAGGCCGGTACCCTCGGCATTGACAAGCTGGTGATACAATCCGGTATGAACCCGTCACACGTGGCTGCCGCCCTGCTGAACCTCGAATTCAACGCCCTCGTTCAAAGCCTTCCCGGAAAACAGTACCGCGTTGAATAATTTTTCCTAACCAAACCTGGTGCAAGCATCCGATTGTACCTTTCCTAAAACAACCTGGTGCAAGCGTCCACTTGTACCTTAAACACCCTGAACACCAACCCCCAACCCCGTTTCACACAGATTTACAAAAAAAAATCCAAAATTTTTTTGTCAATAGAAGAATTTTTCTACATTTGCTATTGACAAAACCAAAATATTGAGTACATTTGTTACTCAAATAGTGAATGGTTAATAGTGAACGGTGAATGGTTAATGGTTAATGGTTCCAGCCAAACCATGAAGACCCGCACTTTAATGATTCAGATGCAATTATTGAAACTGATTCCTTTATGAATCACAAAGACTTGGATGTGTGGAAGATAGCAATGCTTCTGGCAGAAGCAATTTACGGGGAAACACTTATCATTTTATCCAATAAAGTAGGGTATTTTAATGAAGAGAAACAAGAGAAACTGCTTGCGTTGGTTACGCAATGCTCGAAATTAACCCATGGTTTAATTAATTATTTAAAAGGTAAAGTATAATCTATTCACCAATCACGATTCACTAATCACTAATCACGATTCACCAATCACCATTATGCTCGAAGCATTAATTACATCGAAAACCCGTCTGAAACTGTTGCTCAAATTCTTTCTGAACAGCGATACGACTGCTTATTTGCGTTCGTTGGAGCCGGAGTTTGCTGAGTCGACCAATGCCATCCGGCAGGAGCTGAACCGCTTTGAGGATGCCGGATTGCTGACAGCTGATAAAAAGGGAAACAAAAAAGTTTATCACGCCAATACACAACATCCGCTTTTCCCCGAAATTAACAGCTTGCTTTTGAAATATGTGGGCCTTGACCAGGTAATCGATAAGGTGGTGAACAAGCTGGGGGAATTAAAAAAGGTGTACCTGGTGGGCGAGCTGGCCAAGGGCAAGGATTCGCCGCTCATCGACCTGTGGTTTGTGGGGGAGGCCATCGACAAAAATTATCTGTTGGAACTGGTGGAGAAGGTGGAACAGGTACTGGAGCGGAAAATCCGTTACATTATCATATCCACCGGTGAACTTCAGGAATTCCTGAAGAGTAAACCAGCAAAAGAAGTGCTTTTAATCTGGAGTAAAGAGTAGTACTCCGGAAAAAGATAAAATAGTGGTTAGCAGTTCCTTCGCCTAAGGCGGATGGGACTTAGGAGGCGGAAGCATGCCCGGACTTAGCCTTTCAGGTCGAACGGAGCCTGTACGCCGGCGACCTGAAAGGTTGGAACACAACTTGCCAAATCTAACCACAAAGGACACAAAGGATGACACGAAAGAACGCAAAGGAGTCATCCTGTAATCAGATTAAAAAATTAGCGCAATTCGTTGGTATAAAAAGCATAATCAAATAAAAATTACCAGTAGCAAAACCAAAAATATTTCATCTTAAAACATATCCGGAATGTTGCTATTTTAGCAACTTCTCGGCTTATTACCATAATAAATATTAATTCTTATGAAAAGAAGTATTACAGTTCTCATCCTCTTGTTTTTTCTGGGGACATCGGCCGGAATAGCTCAGAACATCAGCACCACAAATGTCCAGAATCTGAGCGATAGCCAAATTTCATCCATTGTAAAACGAGTGCAAAGCAGTGGTTTAAGTATGGACCAGGCCATCTCTCTTGCCAAAGCCAAAGGGGCAACGCAAACACAGATTAACCAGCTTATGGGCCGAATACAACAGATGAACCCGGGGCCGGAAGGAACCACGGTTTCCTCAACACCCACAGCAGGAAGTATTACCCCTGTAGTTTATTCTTCCAAAGCACCTGTTAAAGCCGGTTCCACTGTCAGAAGAGTCTTTGGCTTTCAGCTTTTCAACAATAAAAAACTCTCCTTCGACCCTTCCGTGAACCTGCCGACACCAAAAAACTATGTACTGGGTACCGGTGACCAACTTTTTATCAATGTCTGGGGTGCCAGCCAGCAGACCTACCAGCTAACGGTGGATAAATCGGGAGCAATCTATATTCCCTCTCTTGGCCCGATATATGTTGCCGGCATGAACTTCGATGCAGCAAGCCGTAAGATAAAAAAACGGCTGACAGAGATATACAGCGGACTTGCCAAAGATAAACCCGACACCTGGTCCATGGTAAGCCTGAGTAATTTGCGTGCCATAAAAGTAAACATAATTGGTGCGGCCAATGCTCCCGGAACCTATAACCTTCCGGCTACAGCCACGGTTTTTAATGCACTTTATCTTTCCGGTGGCCCCAATGGGAACGGCTCTTTCCGCAACATTAAACTGATTAGGAACAATAAGGTAATAAAGACCATTGATGTGTATGATTTCCTGATTACCGGTAATACTTCCGTCAATGCGCAACTCCGCGACCAGGATGTAATCTTTATCCCTACCTATAAAATCCGTGTGCAGACATCCGGAAACTTCAAAAGGGATATGTATTTTGAATTAAAGAAAGGAGAAACGCTAAAAGACCTCATCCGTTATGCAGGGGGCTTTACAGATGCCGCTTACAAAGCAACGGTTTCCATTAACAGGTTGACTGATAAACAGAAAGAAGTGGTTGATGTAAATGAGAAAGCGTATGCGACCTTTCCCATGAAAAACGGAGACGTGGCATCGGCCGGAGCCATCCTGAACCGTTATACCAACCGGGTTATTATCAATGGGGCTGTTTATCGTCCGGGTACCTATGAGCTCACACCCGGCATGACCCTGGCCGGCCTGATTGCCAAAGCAGATGGGGTGAAACAGGATGTTTATTCCAACCGTGGACTGATTATCCGTGAAAAACCTGATCTTACCAAAGAGGCGGTGCCTTTTGATGTAAATGATGTCTTACAGCACAAAACGGATATCACGCTCAAGCGGGAAGATGTGGTTTTCATCAATACCATTTTCTCCATGCACGAAGCCCGCTATGTGAATATTTCCGGTGCGATACAAAAAGCAGGACGTTATCCATATTATGATAACATGACCATAAAAGACCTGATTTTCCTTGCACAGGGCTTCAAAGTAAGTGCTTCCGGCTCCTATGTGGAGATAGCCCGAAGGAACTCAGAACAAGAGGCTTCCAAGCCCAACAATAAACTGGCTACCGTCTATACGCTGAAGATTGATAAGTCGCTGAAAATTGAAGGGGGAAAAGAAAATTTTGTCCTTCAACCTTACGATTACGTTTTTATCCGCCGGGCACCTTCCTATTTTCCACAGAAAAATGTTTCCATCAAGGGCGAAGTAAACTATCCCGGGTCTTATACGATAACGACGAAAAACGAACACATCTCCGATCTTTTAAACCGTGCAGGGGGACTGACGAAGTATGCTTATGCTCTGGGAGCTACTTTAAAGAGAACAAGCAGAGGAGACCAAGTCCAAAAACAAAAATTACTGGCCCTTGCTGCTACCGATACAACAATGACTGTTGATTCTGTTCAGTTGGCAAGAATTAAACAAAATAAGGCACTGGTAGAATTAAATCTTCCTGCAATATTGAAAAACCCTGGCGGACCACAGGATTATGTACTGAAAGAAGGAGATATCGTTTTTATTCCCGCTTTAAAACAAACTGTCCGGATTGTGGGAGGAGTTTTAAACCCCATGAGCTTGCTCTATGTTAAGGGGCAGTCCTTGAAAGATTACATAAAGAAATCAGGAGGTTATGCTAAGAGTGCAAAGAAATCAAAAGTTTATATTCTCTACGCTAATGGAACCACTGCCATAAAGCATGGTCAAATCCAGCCCGGATGCCAGATTGTTGTTCCGCAAAAGCCCAAGAAACCTTACCGCAACAATACAGCTTTCTATTTATCGCTTGCCAGTGTGCTTGCCTCCATTACAGTTTCGATGGTGGCCATTTTCAGGAAGTAAAGTTAAAAAACTCAAAGGTAAAAGTTAAAAATTCAAAGTAAAAAATGAGTGTGTTCAAATAATACTTGTTGTCAATTATTCAGCATAAATATCTTATTAATTTTTACCTTTAAACTTTTACCTTTAAACTTTTCCCTTTAAACTTTTCCCCATGGCTCCTGAGTTATCTGATCGTTTACTCAGATTTACCATTGATGTAATTTTATTATTGCGCAAATTTCCAAATGCACAGGAATATAAAATCATTAAGTATCAACTGATTAAATCTTCTTCCTCATCCGGTGCTAATTATGAAGAAGCGCAGGGAGGTTCTTCCCGGGCAGACTTTAGAAACAAAGCCTTTATATCCTTGAAAGAAATGAGGGAATCTAATTATTGGTTAAAGGAGGTGCTTGATGGTGTGAGTAATGATGTTAGAATCAAAGAGGATAACATCCGTTTGATAAATGAATCAGGAGAATTAAAAAATATTCTCGGATCAATAGTTTCCAAAATGAAATAAAAAACCTCAAGGTAATAAGGTTAACGTGTTTTACAGAGTGGAAAGCTTTAACTTTTGCCTTTTAACTTTCAACTTTTGCCTTTTAACTTTCAATAAATCATGACAGAACTTAAAAATACCCCGCTCCCTCCGCAGCAACCTGTGGAAGAGGATGAAATAGACCTGATACAACTCGCCAAGGTACTTTGGAAAAGCAGAAAGAAAGTGATAAAGATTACCATAGCGTTCATGGTATTGGGTGTGTTGGTGGCTTTTTTAACACCTACGGAATATAGTGTTACTACCATAATGGTGCCACAGATTAGCGGAGGACAAAGTAAACTCGGTGGGTTGTCTTCCCTTGCTGCTATGGCAGGTATTAACATAAACACAAATGGGGGTTCTGAAATCAGCCCCATGGTTTATCCCCAGATTGTGCAAAGCATTCCCTTTAAAAAAGAACTTATTAAAACAAAACTTACCTTTGAGGGAATTGATCATCCGGTAACCTATTATGATTACTATATGAACTATTCCAAACCTGGAGTGTTGGGGATTATTATGAAATATACCCTTGGCCTTCCGGGAACCATTAAAAAGGCCATTTTTGCAAAAAAAAGAGAGAACTTCAAACCGGTGGCTGATACTTCCAAACTGTTATGGCTTACACCGGAGCAGGAAAAACTGGCCAAACATTTAGACAATACCGTTTACGTTAATGTAGATGTAAAAACCGGTAATGTTACGCTTGTGGCCATTATGCCTGAAGCCCTGGCGGCAGCTCAGTTGGGAAAACGTGCCCAGGAGTTACTGCAACAGTTTATCATTGATTATAAAATTAAAAAGACCAAGGCACAGCTTGATTTTATCCGGGGACGATATCTATACCGAAAAAAAGCTTTTGAAGAGGTTCAAAACCGGCTGGCACGTTTTATCGACCAAAACAGAAATGTCAGTACAGCTGTTGCAAAAGCACAACAGGAACGCCTGCAAAATGAATACCAGCTTGCTTTTGGCGTCTATTCCAGTTTGGCACAACAACTGGAGCAGGCCAAAATACAGGTAAAACAGGAAACGCCCGTTTTTTCCATTATACAGCCTGTAACCGTTCCCAATCAGCGTTTTAAGCCCAAACGTGTCCAGATTCTTATTATCTGGACGTTCATAGGCCTCATTATCGGCATTGGCTGGGTCTTTGGCAAAGAGTATCTCCAAAAAGTAAAAAAAGAGTGGGAAGCGAAAGAATAATCCTGCTGTAAACCTTTCCGGTCAATGGTGGCCTGTGCGATGGCGACCTGAAAGGTTGAGCCACAACTTCTAAAAACCTGAAAACTCTTTTACCACCAAGGGACGCAAAGGAAAGGCGAAACAACCTCCCTGGTGGTCTTTGTGATGTACTTGGTGTGACTTAGTGGTAAAAGGAATCACCAAAGGGCACGAAGGGTAGCACGAAGGTGTTTTCTGTCATTGGAATAAAAGCAGGAAACAAAAATTCGTGCAATTCGTTGGGAAAACCTTTTTCGGGCGCAGCGAGCCTGAATAAAATATTTGCAGAAAAACATTCAATACACTTTATATACAATGAACAACACACAAATTCTTTTAGAAAAAATTAAAAACAACTCCGAGACCGTCGGTATCATCGGCCTGGGTTATGTGGGCCTGCCGCTGGCGGTGAATTTTGCCGAAGCAGGCGTCCACGTTATCGGCTTTGACAAAAGCAAAGAAAAAGTTGATAAAATCAACAAAGGCGAAAACTACATCGGCGACATTCGCGATGCCGTTTTGCGCGAAGTGGTGAACAAGGTCAACCTGAAAGCCACGACGGATTTTTCCCAAATGGCAGCGTGCGATGCCCTGATTATCTGCGTTCCCACGCCGCTGGACAAATTCCGCAAACCCGATATGAGCTACATCGAAAGTGCCTGTACCGATATTGGCCGTAACATGAGTACAGGAACTTTCATCAGCCTCGAAAGCACCACCTATCCCACCACCACGGAGAACTTCATGCTTCCCCTCATTGAGGAGTCCTCAAAACAGAACCCACTTGCTAGTCCCCAACATCAAACATCAAACATCAAACATCAAACATCCAGTGGCTTTAGCCACGGCAAGGATTTCTGGCTGGCCTATTCCCCCGAGCGGGTGGACCCCGGCAACAAAAACTTTCACACCCGCAACACTCCCAAGGTAATGGGTGCCCTGACGGAAGAGGGTTATGAAATCGGCGAAGCACTGTACAAAAAAGCCATCGACAACATCCACAAGGTCAGCTCCCCCCGTGTAGCCGAAATGGTGAAAATCCTGGAAAACACCTACCGGCTGGTGAACATTAGCCTGATTAACGAGTTGGCCCTGCTTTCGGGAAAAATGCATATCAACATCTGGGAGGTCATCGAAGCCGCCAAAACCAAGCCCTTCGGCTTTCAGGCTTTCTATCCCGGTCCCGGTATCGGTGGCCATTGCATTCCGCTGGATCCCTTTTATCTGGAGCACATTGCCAAACAGTACGATTTTGATCTGAGCATGATTCATACCGCCGGCCACATCAACATGCGGATGCCGCATTATATGTACATCAAGATTGCCACGGCCCTCAACAGCCAGAAGAAAGCAGTCAACGGTAGCAAAATCCTCTTCCTTGGCGTGGCTTACAAGCCCGATATAGATGATTCGAGAGAATCCCCGGCGTTGGAAATCATGGATATAACGGCCCACAAAGGCGGCCTGGTTTCCTATCATGATCCCTTTATTCCGCATACCCACACCCCCGGCGGTAGGACTTTCGATGCCGTGGAATTAACAGAAGAAACATTAAAAAATGCCGACTGCGTAGTTCTCACCACCAACCACAAAGATTTTGATGTTGAGTTTATTAAAGAACACGCCCGGCTGATTGTGGACTTGCGGAACATGGTAAAGGAAAAAGGGGAGAAAGTGTTTAAGCTGTAATCATTTTATGAAGGAGTTTCTTGATTTTATCCTGTCATTTCGCTTGTTTTGTCATTTCGAGGGAAGCGAAGCACCGAGAAATCCCCTCCGAAAGAAGTTGCTCCTTCAGCGGCCTTTTCCCGGCAGTGCTTTCTGGTTCTCAGGTGATTTCTCTCCGCCTCCGGCGGATCGAAATGACAGCCTTGTGTTTGTCATTCTGTCCGAAGGACTCTCCAAAGGAGCCCTATGGGCCTTTGGAAAACGGACCGGCGCAAGACTTCCGGGGAGCAAGTGAAGAATCTCCCAAGAAGGCACTTGCCCCTCCAGTGTTCTTTTCATTGGTGCTGCATACGGATGCTTCAGAGCTTATTACTCCCCTCACGTCATTGCTCCAGGGGAGTGCCTATGGTACGAGCACAGTGGGCCGGAAATGTGTGCCAGCGTGAAGCAATCCCTAAAACCTTTCGTTCTAAAAGAACAATAAATATAAAAACCTTTCGTTTATAACGAAAGATAATGTCATGAACAAAGAACGCCTCACTGAAATACTGTTGGACCAGAAAGAGGTCTTTTCTGCCAAAACAGGCCTGATAGACAGGGACATCCCCCTGGAGGATGCCATAAAAACCGCTTTGGTGGTTATTATTACAGGCGTTCGCCGCTGCGGAAAATCTTCCCTGCTTTTTCTGATAAAGGAAAAAATGCAGCTTGATGAAAGCGGCTTTTGTTATTTCAACTTCGATGACGAAAGGATTGTTAACGATGTTTCCCTGTTGGAAAGTATTGATAACCTGCACAAAGAGATATACGGTAAAGAGCCGGCCTTGTTTTTCGATGAAATACAAGATATTACCGGATGGGAAAAATTTGTAAACCGCCTATATGAACAGGGCAGGAAGATTTTTGTTACCGGTTCCAATGCCTCCATACTCAGCTCCGAAATTGCCACCAGCCTCACCGGCAGGAACAAAGTGCTGGAACTGATGCCTTTTTCTTTCAACGAATATTTGCGGTTTAAAAGCATACCTGCCGGGGTTGAACACCTCTCAATGAAAAAACGTTTGCAAATCACGGGTGCTTTTGATGCCTTTATGTCGGAAGGCGGCTTCCCTTTGGCTGTAAAAGAAAACGACCCTGAAATATTGACCGGCTATTTTCAGGATATTTTGTACCGGGATATTATAGCCCGTTATCGTTTGGGCCAGGTGGACGAGATCAAACAAATCGGAATCTATTTTCTGTCGAATATCGCTAAAAAGTTTTCCTACTCAACATTACAAACGGTATCTTCCGTTAAAAGCCTCAGCAGTATTAAGAGCTATTTGGGTTACTATGCACATGCTTACCTGTTTTATTATCTGAATAAATTCGATTTCTCATTAAAAAAACAAACTTTAAATCCGCGAAAAGTTTTCACAGTTGACCAGGGGTTTATACATAAAATTGGTTTTAACTTTTCGGCCAACAAAGGCCGGGTACTCGAAAATATTGTTTTCCTCGAGTTAAAACGCAGAAAAAAGGAAATCTATTATTATTCCGGCAAAGGAGAATGCGATTTCGTAATCAAACAGGGGCTCCATATCACAGAGGCTGTCCAGGTTACTTATTTGTTAAATAATGAGAATTTTGAAAGGGAAACCGGCGGGCTTCTTGAAGCCATGAAAAATTACGGCCTCTCAACCGGATGGTTGCTCTATTATGATAAAGAGATAAAAGAAAATCAGATTCCCGGAGAAATTACCATTATGCCGGTATGGAAATGGCTGTTGGGTTAATGAAAAGTTAAAAACGAAAAATGGCGAAAGAAAATATTTTAAAAACTAAAAGCTTTGCATTTGCTTTGGGAAGGCTAAAGTATAAAGGCTAAAGTTGAAAGTGAAAAGTAGGAAGAATGGAAAAAGATTTATCAAACAGGTTGTTGAAATTTGCCATAGATACTATATTATTTTTGAGAAAAGTTAAAAATAATGAGGAATCTCTGATTATTAAAAGGCAATTGATAAAGTCTTCCACTTCTTCCGGAGCGAATTACGAAGAAGCTCAGGGAGGATCCAGTAAAGCTGATTTTACAAATAAGGTAAGGATTTCATTAAAAGAAATGCGCGAGTCAAATTACTGGTTAAAAATAATTAACGGAACTTTAACCCAAAAAGAATTAATACAGGAATGTCAAAGACTTATAAAAGAATCACAAGAACTGAAAAATATTTTAGGATCTATTTGTTCCAAAACACAACGAAAATAATTTTATAAAATACTGTTTATTTTAGCCTTTACACTTTAAACTTCGTAAGTTCAATTAAGAAATGCGACTTATAGTTGCGAAAAAGGGAGGAAGAAAAAGGAAAAAATAATTTTTCAGGAAAGGGCAGAGAAAAAATCCCTGCACCTTTCGCTGAAAGGTTAAAAGTTTCTTAATTTGCTCCCTAAATCGCCA
>WGCY01000004.1 GCA_015493525.1 Bacteroidales bacterium | reverse complement strand
TGTTTTATAACATGACGTACGCCCAGTTTTTTTGCTACCTGAAGAGTTTCATCGCTGCTGTGGTCATCGACCAGAATGACTTCATCCACCACATCGAAAGGGATTTCGCGGTAGGTTTGCTCCAGTGTAGCCGCTGCATTGTAGGCCGGCAGCACAACCACAACCTTTTTGTCGTTTATCATCCGGTTCTGTTTTTCTTAACGAAAGTCGGGAAGGCCGGTTTACCAAAATAGGCCAAAAACCCCATTATAAAGAACAAACATAAGGGAAATAACAGTATTTTTGCAATTCCTTATAAAATAAAAGGAAAATCAGGTCATTATTTTTTAAACTGACGCGTAGTTTGCTACCCTGTTTACCAAAAAATAATGATGCACAACAGAATATTTTTTCTTATGGGGAACAAAACATATCTTGTTACCGGGGGAGCCGGATTTATCGGATCAGCACTGTGTAAAACACTGGTGAAAGCAGGCAACGTGGTAGTCAATCTGGATAATTTCAACGATTTTTATAATCCTGCTATTAAAAAAAACAATGTAGCCCCATTACAATCACATCCTCACTACCATCTGTATCAGGGCGACATCCGTGACAAAGAATTGTTAGACCGTATCTTTCGTTCGTATCAAATTGACTTTGTGATTCATCTGGCGGCACTGGCCGGAGTGCGTCCCAGTATTGAAACACCGCTGCTTTACGAAGAGGTAAATGTTCAGGGAACCATCCGTTTACTGAATGCCATGAAAAGGCACAAGGTGCGTCATTTGGTGTTTGCTTCCTCTTCGTCTGTTTACGGAAACAGCACCCGGGTACCCTTTCGCGAAGACGATCCCCTGGAAAAAGTGATATCCCCTTATGCCGCATCCAAAAAATCTGCCGAGGCCTATTGCCATGTTTTTCATCATTTATTCGGCATCAATGTGGTGGCCCTTCGGTTTTTTACGGTTTACGGCCCCGGGCAACGGCCCGACCTGGCCATCCATAAGTTTACCCGTTTGATTTTAAACGGAGAACCCGTTCCTTTTTTTGGCGACGGTACCACCAGGCGCGATTATGCCTATATCGATGATATTGTAAACGGCATTGCAACGGCAGCAAAACTTGTCGGCTCCGGCAACCCTGTTTTCGAGATTATCAATTTAAGCGGAAACAAACCGGTAACCCTTTTGGAAATGGTACACCAAATTGAAAGAGCCACCGGAAAAAAAGCAGTACTCCGACACCTGCCCATGCAACCGGGAGATGTAACGCAGACCTATGCCGACATCTCAAAGGCCCGTCAGTTGCTGGAATTTTATCCCGGCACCCCCTTTGAAAAAGGAATTGAACATTTTGTAAACTGGTATTTGTCGCTTCATTCACGTTAGGTCATGAAACATTACAAACCACTGTACATTCTGTTTCCCCTGTTGCTTTTTGCCATGCTCTGGCATTTGGGCCACTGGGGCGTACTGGAAACCAGCGAAGCGCGATATGCTGAGATTTCGAGGGAAATCCTGACATCCGGCAACTGGTTTATGCCCCGGTTGCTGGGAATCTATCATTTCGACAAACCGTTGATGACCTACTGGATAACGGCGACCGGGATGAAACTATTCGGTGTAAACGCTTTCGGCACCCGGTTTTTCCTGCAACTGGCCTATCTGTTTCAGATTATCCTTGTTTATAAAATAGGCCGGAATCTTTTTCAGAATAAAGAAAAAGCCCTTTATGCGGCCCTGTTTTATGCGGGTTTGCCGCTGGTATTGATGTCGGTACGCAACCTTACGACCGATGCTTACCTCAACACCTTTGAGTTGCTGGGGGTTTACCTGTTAATACGCTATTATCGCCACCGGAAACCCTTGTGGCTTTACCTGTTTTTTACCGACCTGGCACTGGCTTTGTTTACCAAAGGCCCGGTGGGGCTGCTCATTCCTTTGCTCATGGTTTATCCCGTACGGAAAATAACGGGTATTTCTGACAACAAAAATACAATACACGTTTGGCTTGGCACCCTGCTCATGCTGGCACTGGGAAGCTCCTGGTTTTTTTACCTCATGCTTAAATCCCCGGCGTTTTATCATTTCTTCGTAGATGTGCAGCTCGGCGACCGCATTTTTAAAGCCTCCACCCTGCACCGGGCCAAACCTTTTTGGTATTACCTGGCTTTTTTTCCGGCCACCACCCTTCCGGCAATACTTTTCATTCCGGAAGCCATTGGAAAAGGGTTCAAACAAAAAAACCGATCAGTACTGTTACTTACCCTGTACTGGCTGATTATTCCGTTTTTATTTTTTTCAGCATCCAGTTCCAAACTGGTTCTCTACGTACTGCCCCTAACGCCTTATGTAGCACTAGCTGCCGGATGGCTGCTGGATGAAAAACCTTTCGGGAAACTCAAAACATGGTACTTCGTTTTTTGGGGATTCTACCTGTTGATACTGGCAGCCCTGACAGCATTGTTCCTCGGTGCCGTACCAACGGTTCCCTACAAGCCGGACACGGCGGCAGTGCTCTTTCTGATTTCCGGCATTTTGGCTATGATATATTTTCTCTTTAGAAAAAACAAGCTCCATTTAGCCCTTATGTCGCTGATCCTGCCGTTGATCCTGGCACCCGTTTCCACAGACATACTCCATCAGATGAAAGGGGAAGCCAACGGCATGATGCCCGTGGCCGGATTCCTGAAAAAACAACACCTGGACAGCAGAAAAATCCTGGTATGGGACAAACGGCTTCCCTCGTTGTCTTTCGACTTACAAAAAGATATTTACAGCATCTATCACGTTGACTTTTCACTGAAAAGGCACACCGAATTTCAGGAAAACCAAAACTGGAAGAAAAACCTTATCAATGTAAACCATCCCGAAGAGCTGGCTTATCTGCAAAAACTGGCAGCGACACCTTCTGTTCTCATTGTAAAAAATGGAAAGTTACCGCAAAAGTTTATGTTTCTTACCCGCTCTTACACACACCACAAAACGATGGGAAAATGGGAAATTTATTACTGACAAAAAATTAAATAACCAATGAACGAAACGGCAAAATACCAAATGACGATCATTGTTCCTGTTTACAACGAACAGGACAGCATTTACCGTTTGGAAAAGGAACTGGGCTCTTATCTTGAGAAAGCCGCAGTTTCATCGTGTGTTTTGTTTGTAAACGATGGATCCAAAGATGAAAGTTTACAAAGAATCAGGGAAATTTGTTCCCGTAACGAATCTTTTTATTTCATCAGCCTGGCACAAAACGGCGGATTAAGTGCCGCCCTGAAAGCCGGAATTGATACGGCACAATCGGAATGGGTGGGGTACATTGATGCCGACCTGCAAACCACGCCGGACGACTTTAACCTGCTTTTGGAACACATTTCGGAATATGAAATGGTTATCGGCATACGGGTGGGCAGAAAAGATAATTTTGTAAAAAAAATGTCGTCGAAAATTGCTAACGGGTACCGCCGTATGATGACCCACGACGGCATTATTGATACGGGGTGCCCTTTAAAAATCATGCGTACGGGCCATGCCAAAAAACTGCCGCTGTTTGACGGCATGCACCGTTTTTTGCCCGCCTTAATCCAATTGCAAAACGCCCGGGTAAAACAGGTTCCGGTTCGCCACTTTCCCCGGCAGGAAGGCGAAAGCAAATACCACCTTTTTAACCGGCTGGCCGGGCCGTTTATGGATTGCTTTGCTTACCGCTGGATGAAAAAACGGTACATTAACTACCAAATTGACCAAAAGAAGATTTAATGTTTACCGACAATTACCTCGTTTACGGATTGGGCTTTCTGGCACAGTTGCTTTTTTCGGCCCGCATGCTGGTACAATGGATACTTTCGGAAAAAGCAAAAAAAGTAGTCTCGCCATTGCTGTACTGGCAACTCAGTATTGTAGCAGCCATTATCATGTTTTTTTACGGTTGGTTGCGTAACGATTTTGCCATCATCCTGGGACAGTCTATCACCTACTTTATCTATATCTACAACCTTAAACTGCTGAAATCATGGAGAAAATTGTCTATACCGTTTCGCATTTTGATATACCTTATTCCGTTGTTCATTGTCCTTTATGCGTTGGTGAATTATAGTGCCAACATCCAAAGGCTGTTTCACAACAAAGACATTCCATTGATGTTACTTTTGTGGGGGGCAGCAGGACAAATTGTTTTTACCCTACGTTTTATTTACCAGTGGTTTAGTTCACGAAAAGTGCAGGAGTCCGTTCTTCCGCTGGGATTCTGGCTTATAAGCCTTACCGGATCGTTTATGATTATCAGCTATGCCGTGTATCGCCGGGATCCTGTGCTGTTTATCGGCCAGATTTTTGGAGCAGCCATCTATTCACGGAACATTTGGTTGTCGCGAAACAAGGAGATGGTTCAAACAAACGTCAAAGAATAGCCGGGAAACAACCCGGACCTATTGTTTTTCTACAGCATCAAGTGTTTTACGGTTATGTACCTGCATCTTTTTGTAAGCCGTCGGGCTCATGCCAATGATCTTCTTAAACTGGTTGGAAAGATGCTGCACACTGCTGTAACCGGTCTTCCAGGATATCTCGGAAAGTGTCAGCTCATCGTAAACCAGCAGCTCTTTGACCCGCTCGATGCGCTGCAAAATAATATATTTTTCGATGGTTGTCCCTACCACGGACGAAAACAGGTTGCTCAGGTAGGAATACTCATGTTCCAAAACCCGGGCCAAGTGGTCCGAGAAATTGACATATCCTTCTAATTCTTTGTCATAGTGGACATAATTGATAATCTCTGTTTTTATTTGCTCAACAAGTTGGCTTTTTTTGTCATCGATCAGTTCAAAACCAATGGATTGCAGGTTTCTTCGCAATACTTCAAGCGTGGCAGGATCGGGTTCGGTCTCGATGACCGCTTCACCGAGAATAACCGAAACAGGGTTCAAATCCAGCTTGTTCAGTTCACCTTCCACCGCCATAACACAACGGTGGCAAACCATGTTCTTGATGAACAGTTTTTTGGTTTTGGAAGCAGTCATTTTTTTCTTTGTTTATCAAAGCATAAAAGTAAGCAAAATCCTTTATCCCTGTCGTCCCTATCCCGAGAAATCGTGTGAGAGGATATGCGGGCAGCGATTTCATAAATAAAGGCAACCTTGGTGAGATTCTTTTACCGCTGTTTCCCGCAAAGCGGTTTAAGATGACGCCCAAAACAGAGCTTTCTGACTCTTCTTTCTGGCAGCTTACAGCGGTCAGGGCTATGGTGCATGCATAGTTTATTGTTCATCCCTATTTTCAAATTGGTCAGACAGCTTCTGACTTTTTGAATATGCCAGATAAAACTGTCGCATTTGTTTTAGATTTGTTGTTGAGAACCCTTTTCCAAACTCTCGTATTAATCTTTCTGATAATTCTTTAATGATTTGCTTCCCGTATGCTGCTCTTGCTTTTCCCTTTTGTTCTTCTTCAACAATAATTCTTCCAATTTCAAAATAGGTATAAGCCATTGTCTTATTGACTGTCTTAACAACACTTTTTCGTGCTTCTTTCAACAAATCAACAATTCTGTTATAAAAACCAATTTGTGTATTTCGTTCTATATCACTCATTTATAATTCGTTTTCATCAAAGATAGATTGATTTCTATTACTCCTGAAATTTTTCATTTCAATAACCGCTTACAACTCATCAACAAAATAATCCACCGCTGCCACTGCCGCCACGGTCTCTTTTATACGGTCAAGGATTTTGATATGATCGGGATGGGAACGGTAGGCATTCAGCCCCGCTTCATCTTCAAAAAGGGCGGTAAGCACCAGGTGAAAAGCCGATGGCCTGGCACTGATACTTTTTCCGACTTCCATGGCTTTTAATGAATCAACGGAGGATTCAAGGGCCTCCAGCTTTTGAATAAATTCTTCGGAAAGTTTCTCAACATCCTCTCCGGCGTTGAATTTTATCATCACAATATGTTTCAGCATCAGTTTGATTTTTTGTTTTTTCTAAAAATAATTCTCGCCAGTTTTTTCCTTGAAAGACTATGCTGTTCGGTACCTTCTGCACCCAGCAAATAGCCTATGGGTGCCAGCTCGGGAAGGTTCTCGCCCAGCACACGAAAAACGGCAGCCATGGGGACGGCAATAAACATGCCGGGCAGCCCCCAGATAAACCCGCCAAAGGTAATGGCCAGGATAATCATAAACGGATTAATGCTCACGTGCGAACCAACAATATTGGGCGTAAGAATGTTGTTTTCTGTAAATTGCACAATGATAAACTGGACAACCACAAGAAAGGCATACTGTGGCGAATTCATGGTAAAAACAGCAATAAACAAGGGGAACAAATAACCAATAATCGTTCCGTAATAAGGTATAAAATTCATGATTGCCGCCAATACGCCGAGCAACAGGGCATGTTTCAGGCCAATAATGATAAATCCCGTACTGTTTAACACCACTAGTATGGTAACAACAATAAAGACTCCCGTCATGTAATTGACAACCACCTGGTTGACTTCATCAATAATTTTACTGGCAATGGCATGTTTTTGATTAGGGACAACCATCAGGATAAAATCGTGAAACTTGTTGCGGTAAAACAGCAAAAAGAAAATATACACAGGCATAATGCCCACAGCAAAAGCAGTTTGAAAAGTGGCATTAAAAGTACCTTTAAAATTCTGGCCGCTGGAGCTCAACAAATTTCCGGCAAAAGTCTTAAACTGTTCTTTCAGCAACGGTGTCTCCACGCCGGTAAGCTCCGCAAGGTGCTTAAAAATAGTATTGACATTTTTCGATGCCACTATCTTAAGGGAGGGCAGGTCCTGCAGGAAAAGCCCCATTTGTTTGTAGATAAAGAAAAACAAAGCACTTACCACAGTAATTCCAATCAAAATACTCAAAATAATAGAGAGAATCCGGGGTATTTTATGCCTTTCAAGATAACTGGCGATGGGATAGAGCAGATAGGCAAATAATCCACCCAGGGTAATGGGATAAAGATAATTCCTGAATTCTGTCAGGATAAAATAGGAAAGCCATAAAAAAAGCATGACTACTGTCAGCCGAAGAATCAGGGGAAGTTTTAACGTCTCTTTCATGGCAAAATTAAAATCCAAAGATAAGGATAATTACTGCTCATCCGGAAACTTTTCCGGCTTTGAAAAAGCCGGATTCGTCAAGAAACTGTCGTCCCGCAAGGATTTGATAAAACTGAGCAAATCCTTTTTTTCATTGGGCGTAAGCAACACCCCGCCATCGTTAATGTGATGCATGAGCGGATTGACATACGGCGAATTGTGCAATCCGGAGGAATAAAAGTCAATTACCTGCTCCAGTGTTTTAAACCGGCCATCGCGCATATACGGCCCGGTAAGTTCCACATTGCGCAAAGTAGGTGCTTTGTAAGCTCCGTGATCCACAGGATTTCCCGTAATGGCAAAGCGGTCGGCCGGATCGTTAAAGACCGTATCCAGTGCATTGTTATAAAACAAATTGGTGGTAAACAGCGGGTTACCATACCCTCCGTGACAATGAAAACAATCGGCACCATTTTCGGTTGTAAACAGCACATAACCATGCAGTTCCGATTGTGAAAGCTGCACTTCTCCCCGCATATATTTGTCAAATTTGGAGTTGGCAGAAACCAAAGTCCGGACAAACTGGGCAATGGCCCTCTCTATATTTTTAAAAGTTACCGTTTTGCTGCCAAAGGCTTTGTAAAACAGCTCCGGATAACCCGGGATAGATTGAAAAAGATTCTTGACCTGCGTGGTATCCCCGGCCAGTTCCACCGGTGAAGTTACGGATTCATATACCATGTCTTCCAGGTTACGCATGTGAGGATCAGGATTATCAGGATAAAGAAAGCCGTTCCATCCATACCCGTTAAAGTTCCACACCAGGTTAATCATGGGCAACATGACGTGATGCGTCCGCTTACCGCGAATGCCACGGACAATGCCACCCGGGAAACGGGCATTGTCTTCCCCTGCCTCGAATGACCTGCTTTGCAAATGGCAGGTGGAGCAACTCATCATGGAATCGGGCACCGTCCGGCCCGACAACCGGCCATCATAAAAAAGGTAACGGCCAAGTTTTACACCTTCCACCGTCATGGGATTATCGGCAGGAATGTTTAGTTTGTTGGGAAATCCAAAGGGTATTTTAATTTTAAAAGGCGTTGGTTTATAAGCCGGTTCTTCCGGCCCTGTTCCCGGTTTGTTACAGGCTGTTCCCAGCAGCAAAAAAAACAGAAATCCCCAAAATAATTTTTTCATCGGTACAATTGTTTCATCACACACACGCAAGCAAAAGTAGGAACTTTTATACAGGAATGCAATGCCTCCGTCTTTAAAAACCAAGGGGCACATCCAAATCCCCGTAAAATTTATAGAATCATTCTAAATAAGTTTTCCTTCACCGGTTTATTTCTTACCTTTGCGCCCCTAAACTCAAAATAAAAATGCGGTTCAAAATAGGTGACAAAGTAAAATTCCTGAACGAAACGGGCGGTGGCATGGTTACTGCCATAGTTGACAGCAGATTAGTAAAAATTGAAACAGAGGAAGGCTTTGAGATGCCCGTACTCAGCAAAGATCTGATTCCCGATTACAGGGAGAAAGAAGCCGGCGATGTTGAATTCGCTTTTGCGGGGCCGCAAAAAAAAGAAGCCCCGAAAGCCGAAGAGCCTCCCGAAATGGAAGAAACCAGCGTCAGCGACATTAATCCCTGGGGACAGACAAAGGAAGAGGAAGGCTTTTACCTGCTGTTTGAACCGCACGAGCAGCAATGGGTCCTCACGGGCGACATGGATGTCCTGCTGGTCAACCATACTCCTTACGATATTCTGTACAACCTTTTTATGGAACAAGGCGAAAAACCGAAAGGCGTTGATTATGGTTCCGTCCCTCCCGAATCGAAAGTTGTCCTTGGCTCCATTACCCGCGATGAGATTGACCTTTGGCTGCGGGGCATCATCCAGATTATGATGCACGAAACAAATCCGGATAAAATCTTTTTCCCGGTCCACTCGGTCATCGACATTCGCTCCAGCCGGTTTTTTAAGGAAGGAAGCTACCAGCAAAACACACTTATCAACGGAAAAGCCATCATCTCTGTCATAGCCCTGGCCTCCACGCTGCGTGTAGCGGAAGGAAATCCATCACAACAGAAGTTTGACAGTGAACCGAAAAAGACAAAAATTGAAGTAAAACGTGCAATCCCTTTTATCGAAAAGTTCCGCACCGATGCCGGAGAAGCTGTTGTTGATCTGCACATCGCCGAGATTGTAGATAACATTGCCGGCCTGGACAGCCGCGACATGCTCCAGTTGCAAATGAACCATTTCCGGAAAGCTTTGGAAAGTGCCATCGCGGAAAGCTACCGCAAAGTGACCTTTATTCATGGTGTGGGAAACGGTGTCCTGAAGAACACAATTATCAGCGAATTAAAAGAGTACGAGAACCTGGAGGGTACCATGGCCGCTATCACCAAATTTGGTGTGGGGGCATTAGATGTCTCCATAAATGCTCCCCAAAATTGATTTACCTATGAAAAAAATATCAAACCTGTTTTTCTCCATGCAAAGTATGGGGGTTTTAATTTTAGTTTTCGCCTTTAGCATTGGCGCGGCCACCTTTATCGAAAACGACTTTGGCACCATGGCTGCCAAGGCAGTAGTTTATAACGCCACGTGGTTCGACATACTGCTTGCCCTGCTGGCGGCAAACCTGGTGGCCAATATTTTCCGTTACCACATGTACCGCCGCGAAAAGTTCACCATCTTCCTGTTTCACATCGCTTTTCTGGTTATTCTTTTGGGAGCGGCCATAACCCGCTTTGTCAGCTTTGAAGGGATGATGCACTTGCGCGAAGGCGACACTTCCAACACCATTCTTTCTGACCGGACTTACGTGGAAGTAAACGCTATAACGGATCATACCTCCATAAAAACCCGGAAGCATGTATTACTCTCCGTCCTCACACCCAATGCCTATCATGAAAGTTTAAATATAGACAATAAGGATATTGACATCAAAGCGGTTAAGTTTATTCCCAATGCCCGGGAAGTGGTTACCGAAGGTTCGGAAGAAAATCCCATTATCACCCTTGTAATAGCCACGCCAACCATGAAACGCACAAACCTTTTCCTAAGACAAGGAGAAGAAAAACAGGTGGGACAATACCTGATAAACTTCGGGAAGTCATTCCATCCTGGAGCCATTAACATCGCGTTAAGCGGAAACATGCTGACCATCAATACTTCTGACACGATAAAAACCACCTCCATGCAGGGCGGGCCTTCGGAAATTCTGGTTCCGGGGCAACCCTACCAATTCGCCAAAGGAAAACTTTACAGCGTAAACGGGATGAATATGGTACTGACAAAATTCTATACCCACGGAAAAATTGACTACGTCCCCTACAAAAACAAAAATGCCGGTCTGATGGATGTGCTGGTAGTAAAAGTTACCTCCGGAAGCCAGTCGAAACAGGTGATGCTCAGAGGTGGAAAAGGTTTTCGTGGCGAAAAAAAATTCTTTACTATTAACGGGATAAACATGGAAATGGACTACGGTTCCACCGAAATAAAACTGCCTTTCTCCATCGAGTTGAAGAAATTTGAGCTGAAACGTTATCCCGGCTCCATGAGCCCTTCGAGCTATGCCAGCCGCGTGGTAGTCATCGACAAAGAAAAAAACCACATCACACCTTACCACATTTACATGAACCACGTGTTGAATTACCGGGGCTATCGTTTTTTCCAATCCTCCTACGACCGTGACGAACACGGCAGCATTCTGTCGGTCAACCACGATGCATGGGGTACGTTTTTCACTTACGCGGGCTATCTGTTGATGGCGTTGGGCATGTTCCTTTCGCTCATCAGCAAAAACACCCATTTTGCCGCCCTGGGAAGGCAGCTCCGGAAAATATCAGGAAAAGCCAAGGCAATGATGCTATTGTTGTTTTTCACAACAGCCATCGCTGGCAGCGGTTATGCTCAACACAGCCATTTACCATTCAACAAGATACCAAAAGTCAGCAAAACAGAAGCCATCCAATTTGGCCATTTGCTGGTACAATCAAATGATGGCCGGATAAAGCCGGTCAACACGCTGGCCAGTGAGGTGATGCGAAAGCTCACCTGGAAAAGTACTTTCCACGGTCAGACTGCCGATCAGGTGTTACTGGGGATGATGGCCTATCCGCTTTACTGGCAAGAGGTTCCCATGATTAAGGTATCCAGTGAAAAACTGGCTAAAATTATTGGCATTAAAGGAAAATACGCTTCGTATCTGGATTTCATTGACATGAAAAACAACCGGTACAAACTTCAGAACTACGTTTCAGACGTTTATGCAAAGAAGCCTTCCCGAAGAGGGACGTTTGACAGAGAGCTTATGAAAGTGGATGAGCGCATGAACATTGCTTATATGGTTTACACGGGGCAATTTTTGAAAATGGTTCCCGACCCGGAAAATCCAAACCACCCCTGGTACTCGCCGGCATCAAAACCAACCACGTTGTCCGGACAGGATTCGTTGATGGTCGTGAGTGTTATCCCGCAATATTTGCAGTCGCTTACCAAAGGAGAAACAAAACTTGCCCATGAATTATTGACAAACTTTGCCAATTACCAGCGGAAATACGGGGCAGCCATTATCCCATCGCAAAGGAAAATTAATGCGGAAATACTGTACAACAAATGGATGATTTTCTTCCGCCTGGCCATTATTTACAGCATGATTGGCCTGATCATGATTGTCCTCACCTTTATCGCCGTTTTCAAAGACACCAAAGCACTCCGGATAACGCTGAACATTTTCGTGGGAATTATCTTCGTTGGATTTCTATTTCAGACGTTAGGACTCGGCATGCGCTGGTACATCTCGGGCCATGCTCCCTGGAGCGATGGTTATGAATCCATGATTTACATTGGATGGGTAACCGTATTGGCAGGCCTGCTTTTTGCCAAAAGGTCAAAAATGACCGTGGCCGCCACCACTTTTCTGGCTTCTATCATCCTGTTTGTGGCCCATTTGAGCTGGATGGATCCGGAAATTACCCATCTTGTACCGGTACTGAAATCTTACTGGCTGACTATTCACGTTTCGGTGATTACAGCAAGTTACGGATTTTTAGCTTTAGGTGCCCTGCTTGGCTTTTTCAACCTGATTTTGATGATTATGAAATCGCCCAAAAACCAGTTGGTTATGGATGCGCACATCAAGGAGTTGACAACCATTAACGAACGTACAATCATTGTTGGATTATACATGCTTGCCATGGGGACATTTCTGGGTGGTGTGTGGGCCAACGAGAGCTGGGGACGCTACTGGGGCTGGGACCCGAAAGAGACCTGGGCACTGGTCAGCGTGCTTGTTTACAGCTTTATCGTACACATGCGCTACATCCCAGGGCTAAAATCCAGATTCGCCTTTAACCTGGCATCGCTACTGGGATATTTCTCCATTTTGATGACCTATTTCGGGGTAAATTATTATCTTTCGGGGTTGCATTCCTACGCCAAAGGCGATCCTGTTCCCATTCCGGACTTTGTTTACTATGCACTGGGTGTCATTATTTTAACGGTAGTTTGGGCCTATAATAATGAACAGCGAATAAAAAGAGCCAACGAAAAGTTTCTCAAAAGTCACCCGGAGGATACCGTTTTGTAGAATACAATTTTTTATTATCTTTGCGCATTATAAACCAATCAATTATCTTTTTATGAAAAAGCTCTTTTTATTATCTATTCTATTCGTATTTTTCGTTTTCTCCAGTGGTTATGCCCAAAGCAAGAGCAAAAATACAATTGAAAAAAGTAAAATTCAACTCAGTGTTGGAAGTGGTTATGTTTCGGGAGGTTTTCCCATTTATGCTTTCGCCGATTTCACTGTAATACCTAATTTAACCGTAGGCCCGCAGATTAATTTTGTATTTACCCCTTATTATTTTCACTTTGTCGTTTCCGGCCGGGGCGACTACCATTTTAATACGTTACTGAACATTTCCGATGAATGGGATTTGTATGCCGGTGCCACTATGGGCATCGATTTTAGTAAGCCCGTGGGTTTCAGTGCAGGGGCACATGCCGGAGGACGTTGGTACTGGAGTGATAAATGGGGAGTCAATGCCGAAATTGGCGGAGGAACCTATTTTGCATTTACTGCCGGGGTTTCAGTAAAATTATAAAACGATATTTCATTCATTTGAGGGCGGATATATCCTTAGGGTTTATCCGCTTTCTTTTTGGTAACCGCCTTCAGGGCAATGCGGTCCACCAAACCGGGGGCAATCAGTTTGAGCCAAAGCCCGAGCCGGCCTTTCAGTGTCATCACCAGTTCGCGTTTGCGATGAACAATGGCCGGGACCATCAACGCAACACATCGCTCCACACTCATGGTTCCGGATTCATCCAGCGGACTGTTGCCCAATGATTTTCCATCCTTGCCCAGTGCCAGCCTGCGGACATCAGTGGCCACAAATCCCGGATAAACCATGGTAACACTCACGCCGGTGCCCCGCAACTCAATGCGCAAGGTATCAAAAAATCCTGCCATGGCATGTTTGCTGGCAGCATATCCGCTGCGTGTGGGAACGCCTGTTTTTCCCGTAAGGCTGGAAACGGCTACCAGGCGGCCTTTGGATTTTTTCAGGTAAGGCAAGGCATAAAAGGCACAATACAAACTTCCAAAATAGTTCACCTGCATGATCTTCTCAAAAGGTGTTACATCCGTAAATTCCTCAAAATAAGCCCACATGGAAATACCGGCATTATTGATGAGCACATCTATTTTACCAAATTCGGCTACCGATTTTTCAATAAAATGCCGGCAACTTTCTTTGTCCGCAACATCAAGCCGGACTGCCAGTGCCTTACCGCCTTTTTGCCTGCACATCCCGGCGACGGCCTCCAGCTTTTCAATATGACGTGCACCGAGTGCCAGCAACGCACCCTCCCCTGCCATCCGCAGTGCCAGTTCCTTACCAATTCCCGAAGAAGCGCCGGTAATCACCACCACCTGATTTTTAAATGAATATTTTGACATTTTGTCCGTGATTTTTTTGCGAATGTAAAGAAATTGTAACAGTTATCGCCGGATTCCGCGCTGTTTAAAGCGAAGAATGATTAATTTTGAAAAAAAATAAGCCCATGGCAAAGATATTGGTCATTGATGATGAAAGCAGCATCCGGCGTACGCTGAAAGAAATACTGGAATTTGAAAAACACGAGGTGGAACTGGCTGCCAACGGAATGGATGGTTTAGAACTCGCCAAAGCTTCCGTGTACGATGTCATCCTACTCGACATAAAGATGCCCGAAATGGACGGCATGGAGGTGTTGGATGCGCTGCAAACCTTCTCCGACTGTCCGGTGATTATGATTTCGGGACATGGCACCATCGAAACGGCCGTGGAAGCCATCAAAAAGGGAGCTTATGACTTCATTGTAAAACCGCCCGATTTGAACCGCCTGCTCATAACCATACGCAACGCCATCGACAAAAAAGAGCTGGTCAACCAAACCAAGACGCTGAAAAAGGAGATAGAAAGAAAATATGAAATTGTGGGAAACTCCCCTTTTATGCAACAGCTGAAAGAGATGATTTCCCGAATATCCCCCACCAATGCGAGGGTACTTATCACCGGAGAAAACGGGACAGGCAAAGAGTTGGTGGCACGACAAATACACGAGCAGAGCCAGCGTCAGAAGTCGCCTTTTATTGAAGTAAACTGCGCAGCCATTCCCTCCGAATTAATTGAAAGTCAGCTATTCGGGCACGAAAAAGGCTCTTTTACCTCGGCCATCAAACAACGGCGGGGCGATTTTGAGCTGGCACACGGCGGCACTTTGTTTCTCGATGAGATTGGTGATATGAGTTTGTCGGCCCAGGCCAAAGTGTTAAGGGCCTTGCAGGAAAACAAAATTACCCGTGTGGGGGGCGAAAAAGAGATTGCCGTTGATGTCCGCGTTTTGGCGGCATCCAATAAAAACCTTGCCGAAGAAATTAAAAAGGGTAACTTTCGCGAAGACCTCTACCACAGGGTGAGTGTGATTGTCATACAGGTGCCGCCCCTGCGTGAACGCCTGGATGACATTCCCCTGCTTGTCCAGCATTTTATCAGCGAACTGTCGTTGATGCAGGGAAAACCCCACAAGAGCATAACGGAAGATGCCCTGAAAATGCTGCAAACTTTCCGGTGGACAGGCAACGTAAGGGAACTGCACAATGTGGTGGAACGCCTGCTTATCCTCTGCGACAAAGAGATTACCGCCAAAGATATTGAGACATTTGTAAAGCCGTTGATGCTATAAACGAAGCATTGTCCCGTATCTTTGCGTATTTCATACAAGTTGCGAACCGGATGGCATAAATATTGCTGATATTATGGCGGGCAACCGAACAATTTTATTACTTTTGCCATCCCTTTTTGGGAAAAGTTCTTTGACATGAGGGGCTGACTGGTTTTGACAGCATTTGAATGGATAGGTAAGCATGCCGGGCAAGGTAACACAACCCGTAAAACCGCGTTACACACTATTTTATTTGGCGAACCTAATTACGCTCTCGCAGCCTAATCGAAGTATAGTAGATAGGCTCTATCTTCCGTCGAAGTACGGGGGACGAGACGGCTCGCAGGTGGAGATTTCTGATTCCGGCCTGGTAACGAGTCGCAAGCAACTTCAGAATAGTTTTGGTATTGCCTCGCGACCAAAATGAAATTTAAGGGGCTAAGGAAATATTTTGGGTGTTTGTTCCCGCGTATTTCCCGACAATCAATAACAAACTAAGCATGTAGAAAGCTTATTGGTTCCATGTTTGGACGAGGGTTCGAATCCCTCCAGCTCCACGGTAATAAATGAGGAATGAAAAATGAAGAATGAGGAATGAAAGAATGGGGAATTATTTCATTAATAATTGTTTACAATAGAAACAAAATTCCTAAAATTATTAATATGCGTGGCGAAAATTTAGTAACAAGAACGAAATCATTTGCTTATGAATGTGTGCTTTTTTATGAAACACTCCCCAACACCTATTTTGGCAATCATGTAAAGGGTCAACTTACACGTTGCGCAACTTCTGTTGCAGCCAATTACAGAGCAACGAGGCTGGCACAAACCAAAGCCGGGTTTATAGCCAAACTTAGTATTGTTGTTGAGGAATCTGATGAATCTGAATTCTGGTTGGATTTTTTATTGCTTTTTAATTATGGAAATAAAGAAAAAGCAGAAAATCTTTTAAAAGAAGCCCATGAATTAACTTCAATTCTTATTGCTTCAAGAAAAACAGCACAAAAGAATAAAGTTTAAGCCAATTTATGCAGGAGCCTTTTATCAAACACTATTCATTCTTCATTCTTCATTTTTCATTCTTCATTCTTCATTCCAAACCCCGGTCCCGTAGTTCAACGGATAGAATGTCAGATTCCGGTTCTGATGATTCGGGTTCGAATCCCGGCGGGATCACTTTTAAGAGCTTAATATACTAAAAATTAGCATATTAAGCTCTTTTGTTTTTTTGTGGCCATGGGTTTTTTAGGCGTTGTTTTTTTACTCCCTTTTCCTACTTTTACACCCCGACTTAATTTTGAATGAATGAAGCGTAGAAGCAAGCTATTTTTCCACTTTTATTTGATGATTTTTAGCCTGCTGCTTTCTTCCGGAAATCTTGGGGCACAAGTTAGCTCCCTGAAAAGTAGTGCATTCAAAATTGTTCTTTCGGGCAACCAGCAATTTGCTTCCATGTCTGTGGATGGCCGGATAGTTTTTCAGTCAGATTATGGAGGAAATGAAAATATTTATCTTTATAGCCCGGTAACCGATTCGACCATACAAATCACGTCAGGTTCTGTTGACGAACAACATCCGGTTTGGCTACCACACAAAAATACTATCGTGTTTGATGTGGGAAGTGGAAATAATGTTCGCCTTTACTATTTTAACTTAAAAACAGGCAAAAAGAAACAGGTTATCCAACGAGATATCGCCTGTCGCGAAGCCTCTTTCACCCCATCACGTCATCTCGTGGTTTTTTCGGGTTTTGACGACCGCACACAACGCTGGCAGATTTTCACTTATGATTTTGTTTATGATAACCTGAACCGTCTTACTTCAGAAAACGGCAACTGTAACTTTCCCGTTTTTTCCCCTGACGGGAAAACAATAGCCTACCTCGTCCGCACAGGAGAAGGCTCCAAATTGAAAACCATTAGCTGGTATGGCAAGCAGATGAATGTTATAGCCTCCAGAGTTCAGGGAAAAGTTTGCTGGACACCGGACAACTGGCGATTGTTGTATATTTCCAAAACCGGAAAATATTTTGTCATTTTCAGCATCAGAAACGATGGAACACACAAAGAAGTACTGTTTTCCAGTCAGCATCCCTTTTGTTGCCCTACCCTTTCGTCCGATGGCAGGAAGCTTGTCCTTTCTATGAAGAAAAACAATAAATTTCAACTCATAACCCTCATCAAAAAAGAGTAATATAATGCTGAAGTATCACATTCTCTTTATGATGTAGTGAAGCAACCAATTAAGGTTCCTGTGAAGCTAAAATATTTTTTAATTGTCCCGCATCCGGAAAGTCGTGGTAGTGCCACTTTTTTATTATGACACCGTTATGTAACAAAAGCAATCCCGGATTGGAACGGACCATGGCTTTCAGGTCTGTTTCATCCGCCTGATAAACAACGGCATTAAGACCGAAATGTCTTTCTGTTTGCGCTGCAAGCTTACGTCCGGAAGCCGTTAACAAAACCATCGAAATGTTCTTTTTTTGTAAAATCCGGCTGATGGAAGCAGCTTTGCGCAAGCCATTTTTATCTGCCAAAGAAAGGTTGTACGACACAAGGAAAAACCGGAAACCCGGATTTTCCACCAACGCCCGTGTCCTGTCATTGCCCAGGCTGTCCTCTATCACCAAGTCATACTTTTGGGCAATTTCAGGCACAACAGTCCGCTGTGCGACAAAAGTCCAGCGTGCCATCCAGGCAGTATCTTTCCACGGATAGTCAGGGAAGAGAAACTCTTTTTCCTCTCCTGTCTTTTTATTTTGATAGGTTACGTATGTTTGGGGCTTCTGTACAGAAGCCGTCATGTTGCGGCCGGTTTTCCAGTTACGAAAATCAATGACCGGCAGATGGTTTAGATTGTAAAACATAAACCAGGCAAACATACCGCCAAACAAAACGAGAAAAAGCATCTGTCGGGCAACGTCCTTCTTCTCAACCCCCTTTTTCTTCATTTTCCAAAGAAAAATGAGGTTGAGCAACAAAAGGACAACATTTTTATAAAATGTCTGCCAGTTGGTCAGTTTCACGGCATCGCCAAAGCATCCGCAATCGGAAACCATATTGTAACGGGCATCGAGCCAGGTAACCACCAGAAAAATAACAAGCATCAAAAACATGCCCCGGGCAGCCGTACGGATAAATAGCCTGAACAGAAAAGAGACACCTATCAGGAACTCGGAAATGATAACAACAAAAGTTATCCACAGGGCATAAGGCACCAGCGATGTCCAGCCATAGACCAACAGATAATCTTCCACACGATAGGCCGTTCCCACAGGGTCCACACCTTTCACCAACGAAGAAAACAAGAAAACCAGTCCCAGAAAAATGCGGATAAATACCAGGAAGTGGTCAGGGAAAATCTTTTGCTTACTGCTGTTCACTTTCGAGTAACATTTTTATCAGGGCGAACACGGAATAATTGATGATATCGTAATAATTGGCATCCAGTCCTTCGGAAACCAGCGTTTTGCCTTCATTGTTCTCTATTTGCTTGATACGCAACAGCTTCATAAGAATAATATCCGTCAGTGAAGAGATGCGCATATTGCGCCAGGCCTCGCCGTAATCATGGTTTTTGTTCAGCATTAAATCGCGCGCACGGCCAAGATATTCTTTAAAGAGGGTTACCGCTTTTTCATTTCCCATATCCGGTTCATCTGCCACGCCAAGCTCCAGCTGTATCAGTGCCATGACCGAGTAATTCACAATGGCAACAAATTCGGGCGCAATGCCTTCATCCACTTTTTGCACCCCCTTTTGCTGAATGCTCCGGATACGGTTGGCTTTAATATAAATCTGGTCGGTGAGGCTGGGTGTACGCAGAATACGCCAGGCTGCACCATAATCTTTCAATTTATTTTCAAAAACCGTGGTGCATTGCTGCATGATGGTTTCAAACTGCCGGGCCGTTTTGTCTTTCATGAATCGCGTTCTATTTATCCTTACCTTTGGCATTGCAAAAATGCAAAATTTTATGGTCAATAAAAATACTTCTTTTCCAAAAATCAAAAGCATTCAGGCAGGAGAAAAATTATTTGATTTCATAAAGCCCGTGGTTATGGGTATTTTAAACCTGACTCCCGATTCGTTTTATGATGGCGGAAGATACCAAAATGAAGAAGCATGGGTCAGCCAGACCCGCAGAATGCTGGATGAAGGGGCCGACATTATTGATATGGGAGCTGTTTCCACCCGTCCGGGGGCCAAACCTGTCCATGCGCACGAGGAGCTGGAGCGGCTGCTTCCTCCACTGAAAATACTGACAGCAGAATTCCCGGAAGCCGTTTTTTCCATCGATACTTATCATTCGGATATAGCCCGTCGTTGTGTGGAAACAGGTGCACACATGATAAATGATATATCCGGAGGACGTTTTGATAAAAACATGTTCCCTGTGATGGCCGAAATGAAAGTGCCTTACGTGCTGATGCACATCCACGGTACGCCGGAAAACATGCAGCAGCATCCCCTTTCGGGAAATAGCGTTTCGGTGGTCCGTGCTTTTTTTGCCGAACAGGTTGCAAAGTTGCGCAAGCTAGGGGTTGAAGACATTATCCTCGACCCGGGATTCGGCTTTGGGAAAACGCTCGAAAGCAATTACGCACTTTTGGCGAAGATGGAGTCCACCCGGATTGACAACCTGCCACTACTGGCCGGTGTATCGCGAAAATCGATGATAAACAAAGTCCTTGGCACCACTCCTGCCGAAGCACTGAACGGCACCACGGTTATCCATACGCTGGCCCTGCTCAACGGGGCTGACCTTTTGCGGGCACATGATGTGAAAGAAGCACGCCAGGCCATCGACCTTGTCCATTTTTATCAAAACGCTTCTCCGTTTCCCAAATAGTATTATTTTTACCTTTGAAAAAAACAAAACTTGCTGACACTATTTATACATATCCGCATCCTTGATTTGGTGGACATTTTTTTTGTGGCCATTTTACTGTTTACACTTTATAAACTACTGAAAGGGACCGCAGCCATAAATATTTTTGTGGGGATTGTCGCCATATTTATTTTATGGAAAATAACGGATGCCCTAAAAATGCAACTCCTTTCCGATATTCTCGGTGCTTTTATCAGCGTGGGCATTATTGCCCTGATCATCATTTTCCAGCCGGAAATAAGACAGTTTTTGCTGGCACTGGGGACCCCTTCGTTTCTTGGAAAGTACGGGAAACGTTTTTCGTATATGTCCAAATGGTTTGAAACCTCCTTTGAGACGGACACCGACCCCATAGTGGTGGCCTGCCAGCACATGAGCAATATAAAGCAGGGGGCTCTGATTATTATTACCCGCCAAAATGAATTGCAACAGGTTGTCAACACCGGCGTCCTGATAGATGCGGAAATCAGCAGCCCGTTGGTGGAAAACATTTTCTTTAAAAACAGTCCGTTGCACGATGGGGCCATGATTATCACACAAAACCGGATAAAAGCCGCCGGCTGTGTCCTTCCCGTCTCCAAAAAGAAACTCCCGCGCTATGCCGGGCTGCGGCACCGGGCTGCCATCGGACTGACAGAAAATTCCGATGCCATAGCCATCATTGTTTCGGAAGAAACAGGATTTATATCCTATAGCACACACGGCAGTATCCGGCACAACATTGAACTGGCCACATTACAGCAAAAACTGGCCACAGATCTTGGCCTGGACAACAAAGAGACTGAAAATGAAGGAGAAAAAGAAATTGTTAAAAAAGATTAACCGGCTTCGGTTTGGTACCGGATTTTTTATACTTTTGCCTTATTAATAATCATTTTAAATAATTACGCCATGAAAATTAACAGATACGTCGATATTTCAACCATCGACCGCGAAGCAAAAAAAGATTACATCGACCGCCACTCCCCTTTTATTCACTGTGAGAAAACAGCCAAAAAAGGTGAAATGTTTAAAGTTACCGTTAAACTGGGCGACGAATATCCCCATCCGGATGATTTTGACCATTACATTGCCTGGGTACAGCTTTGGAACGGTGAAAACAACCTGGCACAGGCCACTTTTGTCCCCGGAGCTTTGGGCAACCAGGCCGGCCATGTGGAAGTAGATTTCCATATCGTGCCCACACGCAACATGAAACTTACTGCCATGGCTTTCTGTACCAAACACGGCTTGTGGCAAAGTGATGAAGTTGTGGTGGAAGTTACGGAATAACCTACTACCGTTCACTCAAACACAAAATCCCCGAAGGCAAAAACTTTCGGGGATTTTTTTATGCTGCACGGGATATTCTCTTAACTTTATAGGGTTTGGTTGAATTTTTTTCGTAGATATTCTGGATTAACATATCCAAAATAAGACCTGTTGATATCGTTTGAAACCCTACAAAAACAAATAAGATACCGAGAATCATTATGGGCCTGCCCCAGATGTTTCCTCCGAATATTTTTTGAAAGAGCAAAAAAATCAGAATAGAAGCTCCTGACAGTAAGATGAGCAATCCGATGGTACCAAACAAGTACATTGGTTTTTGACCAAATTTTCTTGAAAAGTTTATCAAAAGCAGGTCAGCCACAACCTTCAAAGTCCGGTTTAAACCATATTTTGATCTCCCGTGAACCCGTGGGTGGTGTTTTACCGGGATTTGTTGATAGGTTGCCCCTTCCATGGCTGCAAACGAAGCCATAAAACGATGTTTCTCTCCATACAAATACATCTCTTTCAGAATTTCTGACCGGAAAACTTTAATCCCGCACCCGTTGTCTTTAATATTGGTATGGGTGATTTTCCGGACAATATAATTGGCAATGTAAGAGGGTATTTTTCGTGTAAGGATTTTGTCAGACCGGTTTTCGCGGATGCCGGTAACAAAATCGCAGTCGTTTTTCTTTAAAATATCCAGCATAACCGGCAAATCTTCAGCATCGTTCTGCAAATCGCCATCCATGGTAGCAATATATTTTCCGGTGGCATGGTCAATGCCAGCCTGCAATGCGCCCGACTGTCCCACATTCCGTTTTAACTCAATCAAGACAATATTGGAATCAATAAATTTTTTGACCGTATTGGCTGTATTATCTGTCGATCCATCGTCCACAAAAATAACTTCATACGTTAATTTATTCCGTAAGGCCTGTTCGATATTCTCTATCAGCGGCTTTATATTATGTTCTTCGTTGTGGACAGCAATAACAATAGAAATCTCTTTCATTTTACCGTATTTTTAGTAAATAAATATTTTGAAGTGTTTTTTGTCTTGTTTTTGGGTTTAGGAATTTTATGGAGAGGTTTGTAAGTTTTTTATAGGGAAAAATGTCCAGTTTTGTTATCAGCTTTCCATTAAAATCTTCTATTTCCCTATAGCCTTTTTCGGTAGTGATAAGCCAAAAAGAGGATCCGTTTGAAAGCAGATTTTGCAATTGTTTTGGGTTACGAATGATTTTAGAAACATTTTTCGGATAAAAATAGGTTTCGTACTGGCCGTAATCATACGTATATAGCGTACTGTTATCCGGCGCAATTTTATTGTAACGATAAGATGCCTGAATGGGCCCGTGATACTTAATGGCAGAGGGCATATACACCGTATTGGAAACAAAAGTCAGCAGCAGAATTGAAATTAACGGAGGAATAATCAACTTTTGCAATTTTGTTTTGAGTTGGGTGTAACTGTAAACCTGCAGGAGGAACAAAAGCAAAACAGGAATCCACAACTGTAAATTTTTAGTCGGGAAGAAATACACCATGGTAACAATGGCTACCGGCCATGTCAATACAACAATAAGCGTCCTGAAAATAAGCATCCATTTGTAGGTATGCGGATACTGGTTTTTTGAAGCCACATCGTAAATGCATTTTGCCGTGATAATGGAAAGAAAAGGAATTGTGGGTAAAAGATAATGGGGAGATTGCTGACTGGAAAGGGAAACAAGAAACATAAGGACTATGACAACCGAGTAGGCGTAAGCAATTTTTTTGTTGGTAATCGAAAACTTTTTGGCATACCATTGTCGGGCATCTTTCACAAAAGCGGTATATGCATACAACGACCAAGGCAAAAAAATGTAGGCCATGGTATGGAAGCTAAAAAAATAATCGTGTTTGAAATGCGAATATTCGCCGCGTATCCTGTCAATATTGTTTGACCAGAAATAAAACTTCAGGCCGTCAAGGCCAAACTGATCATAAAGCCCTTTAAAGTAGGGGAACAGGATAAGCAATAAAATCAACAACCCGGCTAACCATTTTACCGAAAATATTGTCCGGAAGTCTTTTTTTACCAGCAGATAACCTCCAATGGAAACCACGGGGACAAACAAACCAATCAGTCCTTTGGAAATCATAGCCAGACCGATGCCGATAAAACCCAGAATAAAATTCACCGGCTTTCGTTTTTCAAGATACTCGGCCAGTTGCCATACGCCAAAAATGATGTTAGCTGTCAGGAGGGCATCCGTATGCACATCCATATTGTACAAAAACAAAGCTTCGCTGGCAGCGTATATCAATGCGGCAATTTTGCCCGTTTTCCGGTCAAATATCAGCCATCCCAGACGATAGGTAGCATAAATACCCAAAAAAGTGAACAGAAGGGTGGGGATTTTAAACGCAACAATGGAAACACCGAAAAGTTTAAAAAAAAGGGCACCAAGCCAGAAAAGCAAAGGGGGTTTTTGCAGGTACGGGTCACCGTGAATTTTTAAATGAATAAGATCTCCGCTTTGAAATATTGAGCGGCTTACAGCGGCATATTTGGCTGAGTCAACTGTGGTTTCCGGAAAAAGACCTGTAACGTACACAACCAAAATAAGAATTGCCAGCAAGGCATACATCCAAAAATCCGGGTTGTATTTATTTTTCATTTTTTTAAAATATGTGTCAGTGCTGCAATTAATTTTTTACCGTCCGGCAGTAAATTTTTATGTTGATTTCTTAAATCCCATTGTTTCACCATAAACCGTAAGGAGCCAACCACAATTAAAGCCAAAGTTCTGTTATCAATATCTCCTCTTACCTCACCTTTATTTTGGCCTTCCAACAAAACTTCTTCTATTGCTTTTACTTTCATGCCCATAATGTTGACGATCTTGCTTTTCAACACTTCCTCGTTTTTAAAAATTTCTTCAGAGAAAATTACGGAAATGTGAGAGGGTTCTTTCGAAAACATTTCAATGATGTTGAAAAACATAATTTCAATTCTGCCAATCGTAGTCCCCTCGCCTTCTTTCAGCGCATTATCCATCGATGAAGATATTTCTTCGAAATTATTCAGTATGGCCAAAAGAATATCTGTTTTACTTTCAAAATGGCGGTATATAGCCGGTTCGGAGATGCCTATTTCCCGGGATAAATTTTTAATCGTCAACCCCTGAATTCCTTTGGTTGCAATAATGTCAATGGATTTGTCTATAATTTCTTTTTGTCTATCAGTAAGCATACTATTAAAATAAACGGTTAAACAAGGGGCAAATATAGTTAATATTAACTAACTGCTCGTTTTATTCAAAAAAAACAACACGTTTTTTCATTTGTATAACAAAATGACGGATGTGTCATTTTGGTGTTTAACCGGTTATAAAGGCTTAAAAATTTACAAAAGCAATGATAAATGAAAAAACGGAAACAATGATACCAAACATAAACACATTGTAAGCTACACGTAAAAGTTTATATTTTTTAGCAAGCACTTTTCCCAAAGAATACTGGTCCCGGATCATAACAGAATAAAGGTTTTCATCATTTTTCATGAGTTCACCCAATGCCCATTCATAATCTTCCAGTTCCATGTTGTAAAAATTACCAAAAAACAACAGGTTCACTTTGTTTTGTTTAATGTCATTTTTGTCAAAAGTACCCGATGAAATATGAGGCCGTGTTGAAAGGATAGCAAATACAATGGTTACCAAACTAAATGACAGGAAAATAAGCGTGGGAAGAATAATATTGGGCGTTTCTTCAAAGCGGGAAACAAGTACTGTGGTGGTAATGGAAATGATAATGGCATTAACAGAAATCAGAATGTTGGATTTGTTGTCCGCAATGGAACTCAGGTTGATTTGCATTCGTGCCGTATTTCGAAACATAGATTCCACACCGCGTGAATAACCTTTATTTTTCTTTTGTTTTTTTTCGGCTGTTTTTTTCTCTTTTCTTTTTTCTAACATGGTTATTTCTTTTTGTAATCGTTGCAGGTTTTTTTCTTTTTTGGGCCGGAGTTCCTCTTTTGCAAACCGGGTATGGTATTCGTGTTGCAGGAAAAACTTTTTTGACCTTTTGTGAAATTTCAGTTTGCTGATTTTCTTACCGGAAAGGCTGACCCATTCTTTTCGCATTTTCTCAATCCGTTCGAAGTAGTTGTCCTCCGAAAGATGCATGAGGTCGGCATCACAAAGCACTTTAGAAACAAGGTCTTCGGGTTGCTGGGGAATAACCGTTGACAGAATACAGCGCTTTACCTGTGATATTACGGTTTTATCAACCCCTTTGGAGAGAAGAAATTCTTCTGCTAAACGGGCACTTTCTTGTTCATGGTTTTCAGGATCAATAATATAACCTGTATCGTGGAACCAGCCGCAAAGTTTGACAAGGTTTATTTCATCCTTATTCAAACCACTGTTTTTCCCTATAAACGCTGCACTTTCAGCCACATATTTTGCGTGTTCGGCCGTGTGGAATTCTATGTTGTCAGGCAACTTGTCTGCCAAAAGCCGGACAACATAGTTGCCGGCATCACGAACCAAATCAACCGTTATTTTATTCATTTGTAAAACATTTCAACCATTTGTAATAACTTTCAGTTATCCGGAAAATTGCCCTTAAAACAAATAACTAAATTTAAAATCAACCAAACTGTCTTCGTTCGACCTGTTATAAGTTAGCGTTAAAGCGGTAAAGTTAAAAGGAACAAGCCATATACCCACACCATAACCATCATGCCACAGGTTTGAATTTTCACCATCAAACCACACCCGGCCGATATCATTAAACAGAGAAACACCTATTTGTCCATTAAAAACATAACTTTTGATATTCGTTATTTTGAACCTGATCTCTGTATTCTGGTAAAAGGAATTATCACCTGCAAACCGGTTGCTCCTGAAGCCTCTCAGGTTGGTTTTCCCTCCGAGAAAGTTTGCATGGAAAAATTCATATTTCCCAATATTTGCAGCTCCTCCAAAACGAAATGCAAATACCACCCGTGGATCTTTCCTGAAACTCAGATAAAAACTTACATCGGAGCGGACCTTGATAAAATTCTTCCCATCTTCTCTTAAGCTATAGTATCCCAAAGCCTCCGTTTCCCATACAAAACCCCTTTGGGGCATTACTTTATTATCTCTGGTGTCGATCCTGAAGTTTGCGTTAACACCCAAATAGTGATGAGGCTTGTACGCAACGGAATCAAGTTGATGCGCATAAATATCACCAATAAACCTGCCCGCCGTATCCGTCACCAAAAAATATTGATAAAATACCCCGAAACCATAGTAAAAGTTATCGCTAAGTGTTCTTTTCAGCATGGGGTTAAACCAGGCATATTTATATCTGACCCGGTAATACTTCTTGTCGTCGGTTATCTTCCCGGTTTCATTTCCCAACCCATAAAAATTGTCCACATTCCTGGGAAAACTGACATTCGCTTTTATTGTTAAGTCGAAAATTTGAGAAACAGAAGTGAACAGTCCCTCATAACTAACGGCAAAGGCACCCGTTTGGAAAGCCAGGTTTCCTTTTATTTTTTGCACAGTAGAATCCCTGAAATTATACCGGTTGATTTTGACTCCGCCGCCCAGAAAAACACCATCGTCAATGTTATAACCGGACCAAATTAACGGCATGATTCTGTTGTACTTAAACTGTCTTCTGTTGTATGTGTTTACTGACTTGTTTTTGGATAACTGAAGACGGGTTTCACTGCTCTTTACAATCACATTGTCTTTGTCTTTCCGGTCGTAAACAATCGTTTTTTTCCCTAACCCACTGACTTTTGATGCATCAATAACAGAATCGTTTCCCTTTCCTCCGATTATCCTGACCTTAATTCCTTTCTCCCCTGTTCCGGTCACTTTAAACAAATCCTTGCCTGCCAGTCCGTAAAGTCGGATTTCTTTCGTTTCATTGTACTTGAACTCACGATTGTAAAGTTGATTTTTAATTTGACCTTTTTTGTTACTCAGTGCATATACGGTAACCCGGGTATTTCCATTCTCCTGCCGGTTTACGTTAAATAATTCCCGTTTATTGGTTCCCACTACATCAACGGTTTTTGAAAGGAAACGGTAAAACTGTTCAGCATAAACAGGAAGCAGGTCCCTCCTTGACTTTAATTTGTTTTCGATCTCTTTCCCCGTTGAATCATAAATACTCTTTGGCAAAGCCTCTATCGCTTTATGAATAACAGAATCGGTTTCTTTGATTTTTATTTCATTGGCAATGGCTTTCCAGCTGGCCAGATCCGGTTCTGTCATAAACGACCTGTCGAAATAGCGGCCGTTGTAAATTAAGCCTTTTAAATCTTTAATGGTATAGTCGAAACCCTGGAATTTACGTGTGGGCCAGAAAAGCGTTGCGAGATGCATGATAAGTCCTTCGTTTACAAAATACACCTCGTCACGGTCCCTGGGTATCGGACGATAGATCGTTTTTTTATTCTTTTTAAATGATGCCCAGCGCCATTGGTCATCATGCCGGTCCCAGTCGTTAATCAGCAAATCAAACAAACGTGCACGTACTACAGATTTCTGGTCTATTTGATGCGCATGGTCTTCTTGTGTCTTTTTGATAACTTTGGCTGTGCTGACAATTTTTTTTGAGAAACCAAAGCTTGCCTGATTTTCCCAGTTGCCGGCAGGACGTTCTTCAAACAGGAAAACGCCGTCAGCCAGTTCTTCCCGATAAATTCCCAGGCGAGGGTCGTTGGGGACCCAAACTATTTTAGGGTTTGTGTGCATAACCCCGGCAGCATCCGCTAGCAACGGAACGGTAACAGCAGCAAAAGGATGGGAGGCCGATATGGCATCCTGAACGGGTTTAACGGCTACGGTATTCCGCAAATATTCGGGCAATGCTTTCTCCACATATTTATTTACCGAACGCAAAACATATTGTTTTCCATTTTTATCTTCTAACCGGACAGACCGGGTTTGCATTCCGCCCCCTCTTTTTATGATGGACAAACCACCCTTTTCTTTTCCAATATCAAATACAGGCAATTCAACCGGAGCACGCCAGATATTCCGGTAATTGTTTCCCATCATAAAACGGTGAAATTTCCCCACATTGTACCTATTACTGATTTTTACCTGCACAACACTATCGGAAAAATCAAGATGGTGTAACAGGGAGTCCTTTTTTTCAGGATTAAATACAGGTTTATTAAACAATTTTTTACTGAAAATTATTTCACCTGCAGGTGCCGTATCGGTACGGATAAAATCCATTCGGACATCTCCGTTTGCATAAAATGACAACCTGCTGAAGCCGCTACATTGACAGGCAAAATCAGCCTTCTTCTTTTTCCGTGCGATATAACTGGCTTTGCCTCCTCCCCCGCTAATAATATGGTGTAACCCGTTTTTATTCAAATATTCTAAATTATGTTCATGGCCGGCTGCATAGATTAAATTGGGATAATGCTGAAATATTGACAACAATGTTTTTCTGAATGCTTTATAGTCGGGGTTGGCAAGGTCCTGTATACTTCCCATGTATTTACGGTATCCGACATAGACGAAACCGGGCAGGGGCAGATACAACCAATCTTTAATATCCAGTAAAGGAAATAACAAGTAGGAAGCGGGAAAGTAACCTCCGTGTTCGCCCACACTGTACAGGGGATGATGGGTCGCAAAAATGACTTTTTTGTCCCTGTTTCGGCGCATGGCGTCCTTAATTTGAAGAAACAGTTCCCCCTTATTGGTAAAGCCGCAAGTTCCCCCTCCGGGCTTTTCGTTTTTTTGAAACCACCATTGCGAATCCAATATAATCAGTGTAATACCGGATGTCAATTCAATTTCAACAGGCCCCGGACATCCATTATCTGGCAGATAAACATTTCCGCGCAGGAGGTGTTGTTCAATATATTTTTCCTCATTTTTAACCGATTCCCAGCCTTCCTTTCGCCCTTTTGCCCAATCGTGATTTCCGGGCAGGAAAAAGACTTTGCCATCGTAGTTATTAAATGTTTGGAGAATTTGTTTCAGACTTTGTTTCGCATAAGCGAATCCTTTATTAGCAGAATCGGGCAAGCCGTACGGATAAACAATATCACCTAAAATTACCACGGCACTTTTCTTTCCCTCTTTGTTGATATATTGCTTTAGTGTCAGCAGGTTTTGCTTTCCGATGGCAGAATTTTTTATATCGCCCAGCAGGTAAACGGTATACAATAATCGGGATGGGGTATGCGAAGTATTTACCTGCCGGTTTTCTTTTCCCGGGGCGTAAAAAACCTTTTGGGCCTGCCCGGAACTTATCATGGCAAAAAATGCCAGCAGAAAAATTGTTTTATGTATTATCCGGTTATTCATTTCACCGATTTTGTTCAAATTTCAAAATAATTCCTTTCCCATCTTTTCCTTCATTTGCAATATACAATGTACCGTCAGGACTGAAACAAATACCTTCCGGCTGGGCATGAATTTTTGAATTAAGCCGGACTAAAGATAACATTTTGCCTTGTTTTGAGAATACTGCCAACGATTTACCGACCGATGCCAGGATGTAAAGGTTTCCTGTGAACGGCTGGATAGCTATGGCCGAAGGCTGAAAAGAGACATCTCCTTCCGAAGTATCGAAAAATGCCAGCAATTCAATTCCCAGCAAAGTCATGACATTGTAGTGTTTATATTGTTTGATGCTGTCCAGTTTTATCAACAGAAAAGGCTTTGTATCAAGCTCTCCCGATTTCAGGTCAAAACGATAAATGGCTTTAAACGATTTGGCATTTTTTTCATCCTCCTCATTTACAAAGGGGTATCCTTTACAGGCAATCAAAAGGCTCCGGTCAATGGCATCGTAAGCCAATCCTTCAGCATTATTTTTTGCGGACAAACCGGTTTTGTATTTTTTTACCACCGTGTTTTTATCCTTTAAATAATCCTTTACCTGATATAATGTCCCGTTGCTTTTTAATACCCATGCATCATTTCCAACTATTTCAATACCTTCATAATCACCGTGGTTTCCAAAATCAATTTTCGTTTCAACTTCTTCCTTTTTTACATTGAAAACATAAATACTTCCTTTCTCATCCTGTACACAGGCAATACGGTGTTTATCAACATAGCTCAAACCA
>WGCY01000003.1 GCA_015493525.1 Bacteroidales bacterium | reverse complement strand
CTTTAAGACCGTATTCCACTAAAACAAGGATTGAAACATTAAAGAGGGGTATCAGGATACAAGGGGGGTATGGCTTTAAGACCGTATTCCACTAAAACAAGGATTGAAACACAATACAGATAACAGGAAAAACATAAAAGGTGATCTTTAAGACCGTATTCCACTAAAACAAGGATTGAAACTTAAGCTCTTCTAATACTTCCTGCCACCACTCAATTCTTTAAGACCGTATTCCACTAAAACAAGGATTGAAACTGAGGTTGGTAACATCATTAAAGACGATTGGTTTAACTTTAAGACCGTATTCCACTAAAACAAGGATTGAAACATAACAATGAAAAATCAATCAAAGAACATCATCGCACTTTAAGACCGTATTCCACTAAAACAAGGATTGAAACCCACGATGATTTTAGTCGCTCCTTTCGGGATTGCGCTTCTTTAAGACCGTATTCCACTAAAACAAGGATTGAAACGAAAATCATTCAAAAAAAGAGACAATAAATTTGCCTCCTTTAAGACCGTATTCCACTAAAACAAGGATTGAAACTCATTACCTAAACTATCAATAATTTCAACCAACGCATCTTTAAGACCGTATTCCACTAAAACAAGGATTGAAACTTAAGATACCTATGAAAGAGGATGAAGTTATTTATAACTTTCTTTAAGACCGTATTCCACTAAAACAAGGATTGAAACCCAAGCTCTTTTACTTCTATGTTTAGATTTTCCCCTCTTTAAGACCGTATTCCACTAAAACAAGGATTGAAACTAATAATAGTTAACGAGCGACTTCCTTACAGACAACTTTAAGACCGTATTCCACTAAAACAAGGATTGAAACTCAGGTTCCAGCTCCAAAAGGTATTTCATTGCTTTTTCTTTAAGACCGTATTCCACTAAAACAAGGATTGAAACTAACAGAATCTTTTTTTATGTGAGTATTGATATATTCTTTAAGACCGTATTCCACTAAAACAAGGATTGAAACTTTCTTTTATGAATTTTATTGCTTTTTCTTCTAATTTCTTTAAGACCGTATTCCACTAAAACAAGGATTGAAACTTTGTAAAATTAGGAATCAAAAAAGAGGGGTTTGATTCTTTAAGACCGTATTCCACTAAAACAAGGATTGAAACACAAGTAAAAACACAATCGCCCCAATCACGACAAAACTTTAAGACCGTATTCCACTAAAACAAGGATTGAAACCCAAGCTCTTTTACTTCTATGTTTAGATTTTCCCCTCTTTAAGACCGTATTCCACTAAAACAAGGATTGAAACAAATTTTATATTATGGAAAAATGGATAATTTTAATCCTTTAAGACCGTATTCCACTAAAACAAGGATTGAAACCTATCACGTTATCCCTGTTTTTTACCATTTCAACGACTTTAAGACCGTATTCCACTAAAACAAGGATAGAAACTTAACAATGAGTTGTAATAAATTGCAGCTAATTGTCTTTAAGACCGTATTCCACTAAAACAAGGACTGAAACCTATTGTGTTGGGGTGAGCTGTGAATGAATGTTTGTCTTTAAGACCGTATTCCACTAAAACAAGGATTGAAACTACAAATCATTTTCGTGTTGCTGATAAAGTTTGATTCTTTAAGACCGTATTCCACTAAAACAAGGATTGAAACAATTTTCGACAAACTTACACGATGGCCTAAAAACACTTTAAGACCGTATTCCACTAAAACAAGGATTGAAACATATGTAGTCATTTCCTGTATATGCTTTTGCATCTCTCTTTAAGACCGTATTCCACTAAAACAAGGATTGAAACTATCAATTATAAATAAGAAACTACTATTTAATCTGCCTTTAAGACCGTATTCCACTAAAACAAGGATTGAAACTTCATATTGAAAGCAAACCAAAACCATGATTCAAATTCTTTAAGACCGTATTCCACTAAAACAAGGATTGAAACTCCACTATTGCCATGCGTTCGGCTCCGTTTATCTTCCTTTAAGACCGTATTCCACTAAAACAAGGATTGAAACTCATCATATACAACTACTTCTCCTTTTTCAATTAATTTCTTTAAGACCGTATTCCACTAAAACAAGGATTGAAACTTACTGTCGCAGCCTTTGTCAGTCCCCTGTCTTCAATCTCTTTAAGACCGTATTCCACTAAAACAAGGATTGAAACCACTTAGAAAATTATAAGCCGATGGGATAAGACTATTTCTTTAAGACCGTATTCCACTAAAACAAGGATTGAAACTAATATTTATAATCCACTTTCTTATAAACCCAAAAACTTTAAGACCGTATTCCACTAAAACAAGGATTGAAACAAATACTGCAAAAATCGTAAATTCCATTCCCGCCCGCCTTTAAGACCGTATTCCACTAAAACAAGGATTGAAACAATCCAAACCTGAATATCCATTCTTTGGTTAATACAATCTTTAAGACCGTATTCCACTAAAACAAGGATTGAAACATTCAATAGGTAATTTACCTATGCGAGTGAGTAAATCTTTAAGACCGTATTCCACTAAAACAAGGATTGAAACATTGTTAATATTTACAGAGGATTTTCCCCCGCTTTTTCTTTAAGACCGTATTCCACTAAAACAAGGATTGAAACAGATAAGCATCTAACATTTTCTCACAATTGGGATGCTTTAAGACCGTATTCCACTAAAACAAGGATTGAAACTAGGTATAATCCGGGTTTTCTTCGGGTGGTAATTCTATACTTTAAGACCGTATTCCACTAAAACAAGGATTGAAACCCGAAGCTCTTAATGAACTTCAATGTGAATTCGGCTTCTTTAAGACCGTATTCCACTAAAACAAGGATTGAAACTGAATATCTCAAAGGAGAAACAAAGAAAAAAATTAACTTTAAGACCGTATTCCATTAAAACAAACCTGTTTTCTGATAAACCATTTATTGTAACTATGAATAGCAAGACAGCATTAGAGAAAAAATGATAAAATGCGGAGCACACCCTGCCAACCTGTCATATTACCGGCAAAGTTATTCCTAAAAGCCTCCCTACAAAACCCTTCAGGTATTGTAAAATCTGTATATTTGCATTCTGGAAATCCGGTACCTGATAATGTGTATTTTTTCTGAATTGTTTTTATTCTTATTTCTAGTAAAAATTTGAGAACAGTTACAATATTGAAAATCAATTTATTATATATTAAGCATGTCATTAAAAGAAATTTATTTTTAAACTATTAAACGTTTTTAGTCGATAATTAATAGAAAGGCATTATTTTTGCACAGCAAACAGCCATTAAAAAATGGAATGTAATTTTAAAACAGTAAAATCTATGAATAACCAAATGAAAGGAAAATCCGGACTGCGCCGAAAGAAAAATGGCAGAAAGAACTTCCGTCTCTTTCTCTCCCCTCTTCCGGTTGTTATGCTCTTGATTTTCATTTTAACGGTTCACGGAAACCTTCGTGCCCAGCAGCCGGTACTCCGGTTGAACCTGTCGGCAGCACTGGACAGTGCCCTGCTCAACAATGCACAGATCAGGCAATATCAGGAAAAAGTTGAACAAAAAAAGTACCTAAAAAAATCGGCCGTGGGCAATTTCTTTCCCTCCCTGAACGTAAACGGCGGATTTACCTGGTTCAGCCAGAACGCAGAACTGAACATGTCCATGTTCAAAGAAGGGGTTGACAACATGCTCATTGGTTACGGGGCCCTCATCGGCCAGGGATTACAACTTTCCCCGGCGGCACAGCAGATATTGGTCAAGACCATTTCAAACGTTAAAAAGCTGCCGCCGGTAAACATTGAAATTGACGGACAGAATTATCCCAATTTCAACGTGACGCTGTTCCAGCCTATATTTACAGGAGGGAAAATCATTGCCGGTAAAAAGTTTGCCACTGCTGAATTGAACTATTCCGATGTAGAGCTGCAAAAGACCAAAAATGAGATCATAAAAGAAACCATCGACCGGTATTATGCCGTGGTTTTACTGAAAGCGGTGGTAAAAACCAGAAAACAGGTGGTAGCCGGCATGAAACGGCACGAACAGGATGCTGAGAAAGCCATTAAGATTGGCATGATTCCACCCTATACACGGCTCCGGGCCGAGGTGGCGGTAGCCAACGCCCAACGCGATCTGTCCGATGACGAGAATAAATTGAAACTGGCCAAAATGGCATTAAAAGCCTCCATGGGCATGCATATCCCGGCTGATATTGAGGTAACCGACACACTGAAATTTCAGGCCTGTCCCCTGAACATCAGCCAGCTTCAAAGCGATGCGGTAAACCATCAGCCCGTTTTCCGGATGATTGAAGAGAAAAAGGTCATGGTAAAACAAAAGCACAATTTGGATGTTGCTGCGTTTATGCCACAGATCGGGGCATGGGGTACTTACAGCACTTTTCGCGACAAATATCCCATTATCCCTTCCCCGTTTGTCATCGGGGTACAGGCAAAAATTAACCTGTTCCGGGGTGCTAAAAAAATCAACGAGCTGAAAGCCACACAGCATCTGGCCAAAGAGGTGGATGCAGCGGAGCAATATGCCCATGAACAGGTAAACCTTTGGGTCAACAAATCATACAACGAAGTTTTGAACAAACAGGAGCGTTACCGCAAATTGCAACCCACCATTGCCCTGGCGAGAAAAAACTACGAAATTACCATAAAAAGTTTCCACGGGGGCATGGCCAAATCAACCGATGTGATTGATGCCCGCCTCTTATATGAGAAAGCCCAAATAGAGGCTTATCATACTTTATACGATTATTATGTGTCCCTCAGCAATCTTTACCTCGCCACCGGAAATCCCGAAAAATTATTGAACATTCTAATTCATGACAATAACCAATAAAAAATATTTTGAAAATGAAAGATAATAAAAGCTTTGTAGCACTGGCCATTCCCATCCTTGTTATCCTTGTGGCCGTTGTTTTCCTTACCCTTCACCACAACGCACCCAAAGAAAATGTCTTTACCGGAATGTTTGAAACCACTACGGTCAACGTTGCCTCACTTGACCCGGGCCATGTGGATTCTATATTTGTGGAGCTGGGCGATACGGTACAAAAAGGGCAACTGCTGGCAAAACTCGAAACAAACATTTTGGAAACCAAAGTAGGACAAGCCAAAGGAGCAGTAATGGCAGCTACGGCCCTGGTGGAAAAAGCCAAAAAAGGGGCCCGTGCAGAGCAGGTCAAGGCAGCAGAAAACAAATATGGTATGGCCAAAAGCCAGTATGTGTTTGCCGAAAAAACCTATCATCGTTTTCAAAGGCTATACGCCGATTCCATTATTGCACAGCAGGATATGGATAAAATGAGGTTTAAATACAATGCTGCCCACGATCAAATGCAGGCGGCCAAAGCATTATACGATATGGCTGTAAAAGGTGCCAGGAAAGAGGACATCACCATGGCCGAAGGAAAATATGAAATGGCCAAAAACGCCTATAACGAAGCCATGCAATTTTATCATCAGCTGTATATCCACGCACCTGTTTCCGGTGTCATCAGCAACAGAATTGCCGAACCCGGCGAAGTGGTCCCACAGGGCTATCCCCTGCTCACCATCATGGAACCGGAGCAAACATATGCCGTCCTGAACGTTCGTGAAGACAAATTGCCTTATTTCAAAAAAGGGGCTACGGTAACTGGAAAAGTGGCAGGGCTGGGTGGAAAATCTTTCCGTTTCAAAGTCAGCTACATCGCCCCCATGGCAGATTTTGCCACCTGGGTTCCCACAAAATCGAAGGGCGAGTTTGATCTGAAAACTTTTGAAATCCGTTTGAAACCCGTGAAGCGCATAGCCGGATTACGCCCGGGGATGAGTATTGAGATGCATCGTTAAATAAATCCTGAACGCCATGAAATTTCCGGCTTTTATAGAAGTCGCACTGCGCGAGATGAAACGTATCATAACGGGAAAGTCCACCAGGCTGATCCTTTTTTATATCCCGTTGGTGGTTTTTCCGTTGCTGGCACTCATCTACCAGAAAGGTGCCCTGCGGGAGATCCCCGTGGCCGTTTGGGACCAGGACCATTCTGAAATTTCCCGGCTGGTAACCCGGTACGTCAACGCCTCGCACACCATGAAAGTAACCGATTACCTTTCGTCGTCCGACAACCCCCGAACCTATTTTCCCAAGCACAAAGAGCGGGCCATTGTCCACATTCCAAAAGGCATGGAAAGAGATATTTTAAAAGGAAAAGCCACACAGATACAGATATTTACCAACAGCTCCAACATCGTGTTCGGGAATATCCTGCTGCGTGAGGCCTACACCGTTACAGGCACGCTCAACGCCGGGGTTTTACTAAAAAAACTGACTGCCTCCGGGCTGACACCGCACCAGGCCATGATAGAGGTCATGCCGGTGAGGGTACACACCAAATCGTTGTTTAACCCTAACTACAACTATCTTTATTACCTCGTTCCCGGCCTGCTCACGGTGCTGTTGCAGATGATTGTCTTTTTCATTGCCACGCGGGCCTTCAACTCGGAAATAAACAGCGGAACTTTTGGTGAGCTGGTGCACATCTCCCGGGGAAGCCCGCTGAACATGCTGGCAGGCAAAAGCCTGGCCTACCTTTTTATGGGACTTTATGTGGCAGGGCTGATAGCCATTCTGTTTTGGATTTTCCACATTCCGTTTCAGCAAAAAGAAGGACAACTGTTGTTGTTGTTCAGCTACTACATCCTGACCATTGTTTTTCTCGGGTTCAGCCTTTCCACTACCATCACAGACGAAATCCTGTCGCTGGATGTGGCCTTTTTGTACAACTCGCCGGCCTTTGTTTTCAGCGGGTTTACCTTTCCGGTTTTTGCCATGACCGCCTTCAGCAGTACGGTGGCCCAACTGATTCCCTATACCCATTTTCTGCATGCTTTTTTTAAGATTTATCAGCTCGGGGCACCGCTTGCCTTTACCCTGCCCGATTTTTACAAACTGACACTGTTTCTGGCAACCGGCTTCATCACAAGCTATGTGGCTTTGCACATTCGTCTGAAAAACAGTATTCCAAACCCTCAAACCGTTTTGTAACATGGACATCCGTAAAAATTTTATTCAGGGTTTCAAAGAGGAGATGAAAACGGTCCTGGCAGACCACAGCGTTTTGCTGACCGTACTGGTGGCCCCTTTGGTGTATGTTTTTCTGATGGGAAACATTTACTTGAACAAAGAGGTCAGGCAAATTCCGTTTTCGGTGGTTGATTACGACAAAACGCCCACTACGCTGAAACTGACCCGGATGCTTTCGGCAGACCCCGCAATAAAACTCATGAAAACCCCCAACGGGTACGCAGAGGCCAAAAAAGAGATGTACCGCCTGAAAATCCAGGGATTTCTGGTTTTCCCCAAAGGTTTTGAAAAACACCTTTTGAAAGGAGAAGCCGCCGATGCCAATTTATACCTGAACACCACACGGTTCCTGCCGTCGAACGACCTGAACCGGGCCGTAAACACCGTCATGATGACCGTGGGTTCGGGCATCCGCCTCCGCCACTTCGCCACCAAAGGGCTGAATGAAAAATACGGTATGCAACTCATCAACCCGGTAATGGCTGACGTGCATCCTGTGTACAACGCCACCAACAACTACGGCGATTATCTGTTGCCGGGACTGCTGTTTTTGATTTTGCAACAAACCCTGCTCATCGGGCTGGGCGAAAGCTTTGTCAGGCGCAGGGAAAGGGGCGAGCTGACAGGTATCCTGCAAAAAAATGGTGGCGGCATTGCGGCCTGGCTCGGCGGCAGCCTGGGATATTACGTCTTGCTTTATGCAGCTTATATCCTGTTCTTTTTCGGGGTCGGATTTCCCGTGCTGGACATCCCCCTGCGTGGCAACCTGGCCGCCCTGTTTACCATAGCCTTGTTGTTTTTGATGGTGGTGATGGTTTACACGCTGCTAATCGCCTCTTTCAGTAAAAAGCAAATCCGGGTTATGGAACTGCTGGCTTTTACCAGCTACCCGCTTTTCCTGTTGTCGGGCTATTCCTGGCCGGTGGATGCCATGCCGCAGCCGTTGCAATGGCTTGCCCGCCTCATTCCCACTACCCCGATGATGGATGCCGTAACCAAACTCTGCGCCGAAGGCACTGGCTGGGGACCGGTTTCGGGCGATTTCAGGCAGTTGTTGTTCATGCTCCTGATTTCCACCCTGCTGCTCTATTGGCGGATTGCCGTTTTAAAGAAACGGATGGTTCCGGCTGTGGCTTAAGAATTTACAAAACACTGGTGCAAGCGTCCGCGTGTACCTGTACCCCAAACCGCTTCAGGCGTCCACGCCAAAAGTAATCTACGCCCCTAACGCTCATTCGGATTCCTGTCTGCCTTTGGCTGATATAATCCGAATGGATTGAATATAAGGATTTTAAATCCTTATTTCCAATACGGTCGGGATTGCAAATCCCGACCAGCAGTAGAACGACACAGTCGGGCAGGCAAATCCCAACCAGCAACAGTTCCTGAAAAGAAATCTTACCTTTGCAAAAATCAAAAATTCAAAGCCATGAGATCATACCGAAAAGAATTATGGTTCAACACCCCGCACCGCCGCGATTACATAAACATTACGCCACAAGTGAACCAATGCCTGCGGGAAAGCGGCATCCGGGAAGGCCTGGTGCTGGTAAACGCCATGCACATTACCGCCAGCGTTTTTATCAACGATGACGAAAGCGGCCTACACCGTGATTTTGAAACCTGGCTGGAAAAGCTGGCCCCTGAAAAACCCCATTCGCAGTACCATCACAATACCTTTGAAGACAATGCCGATGCCCACATGAAACGGCAGGTCATGGGACGCGAAGTAGTGGTAGCCGTCACCAACGGGCAACTGGATTTCGGTCCATGGGAACAAATTTTTTACGGCGAATTCGATGGCAAACGCAGAAAACGGGTTTTAGTGAAGATTATCGGGGAGTAAAACTATCTTTTTATTAATCAAATGGTTAATTGCTTTTCAAATAGGCTGTCAGAATTATCTGGCCCCAAAAAACCTTTTACATATCAGGCCGGGATTGCAAATCCCGACCATCTGCAGTTTTTATAGGTTATTTTTGCGGATTTGGCGGCAAAATTTACCGGTCTTTGCGTGAAACCAATTTTCCAGAATCTTCTACAGATCATTTCCCCGAATTTAGATTTCTTAACACAAATCGGCTTGTCCATCCGTACAACTTAGTACCTTTGCACAAATTAAAATTACAGCCTTATGAACAACGAAATTCTCAACCTGGAACCCGCCAAAGTCTGGTTCTATTTCAAAGAAATTTTAAACATCCCCCGTCCTTCCAAAAAAGAGGGCAAAATCATAGAATACCTGTTGCAGTTTGGTAAAGAACAAGCACTGGAAACACTTCAGGATGAAGTAGGTAACGTGTTGATTCGCAAGCCGGCCACACCCGGTATGGAAAACCGTAAATCGGTTGTCCTGCAAAGCCATATCGACATGGTCTGTGAGAAAAACAGCGACAAAGTCCATGATTTTGAAAACGATCCCATTGAGGCACATATCGAAGATGGCTGGGTTACTGCCGACGGTACTACCCTCGGCGGCGACGATGGCATTGGTGTAGCCACCGAGCTGGCATTGCTGGCCTCCGACGACATCGAACACGGCCCCCTTGAGTGCCTGTTTACCGTGGACGAAGAAACCGGCCTCACCGGCGCATTCGGCCTGAAACCCGGTTTCCTGCAAAGTGAAATCCTGCTGAACCTCGACTCGGAAGACGAAGGTCAGCTCTACATTGGCTGTGCCGGCGGTCAGGATACGCTTTCCTGGCTTCCTTACCAAAAAGAGGCTGCTCCGGAAAATCAGGAAGCACTGAAGGTTATGGTTTCAGGTTTAAAAGGTGGTCATTCCGGAGACGATATCAACAAGGGACGTGCCAATGCCAACCAGCTGCTAAACCGTTTTTTGTGGACTTACAAAGATAAATTCGACATGAAGCTTTCTGCTTTTGATGGTGGCAACCTGCGTAACGCCATTGCCCGCGAAGCTTATGCTGTTGTAACCGTCCCCAAAGGAAAAGGACAGCAGGTCATTGCAGAAGCCAAAGGTTTTGAAGAGATGTACCAAAATGAATACCATGCCACGGAGCCTAACCTGAGCTTCTCGGTTGTATCCACTGACATTCCCGAGACCGTTATTGGCGATGCTAACTTTACCACGCTGGTCAATTCTCTTTATGCCTGTCCTCACGGCGTCATTGCCATGTCGCAGGATATCCCCAATTTTGTGGAGACATCGACCAATCTGGCTTCCGTGAAATTTCAGGAAAATGAAATTCTTGTCACTACCAGCCAACGCAGTTCGGTAGAAACGGAGAAAGATGATGTTACCAACAAAGTGGTGAGCGTTTTCAACCTCGCCGGCACCCGCAGCAAAACTTCTGATGGCTACCCGGGCTGGACACCCAATCCCGATTCGGAAATTATGGAGCTGACCAAAAGCTCCTACCAAAAACTTTTCAACGTGGAACCCAAGGTACTGGCTATCCACGCCGGGCTTGAATGCGGCCTTATTGGCGACAAATATCCCGGAATGGACATGATTTCTTTCGGTCCCACTTTGCGTGGTGTACACTCGCCGGATGAGAAACTGGAAATAGCTTCGGTGGAGAAATTCTGGAAACTTACGCTGGAAGTACTCAAAAATATTCCTGAAAAGAATTAAAAACAAATTCATTTCTCAGGCATGTCCAAAAAGATAAGACATATTCTTGCTGTTTCACTGTTGTTGGTTTTCGTTACACCAACAACGGTGAAACTTTTGGATGAGGCCTTTCATCACCATGTATATTTTCCCCTTAACGGGAAAAGTGATGAGGTAGTACACGTCTATCATAGCACATGCCCAATCCCGGGATTTACTTTGTCGTTTTACACGGCCCAAAACCCGGTACATGTTAAAGAAAAACAAATATATTTGGGTGAGGTTGTAGTTATCTTCCCTGACGAACATTTTTCTTCCGAATTAAATTCCTCCGCCTTATTACGTGCTCCGCCTTTGTCCGACAAACTTTTATAGCAGCCACAACAAATTGTGGTAAAATGATTTGTCGCATTAAGTACGTAATACAATGAAAATAAAACTTCTTGTTTTCTTTTCCGTGTTTCTTTTGCTAAAAGTAAACGCGCAAAGCAGCCTGAGCGGCCGCATAATGGATGCCAATACCCACGAAGCCCTTCCCGGTGTTAATATTATTATCAACGAGCTTTCGTCAGGAACAGCCAGTGATAACAACGGGCACTATCAAATCAATAAAGTTCCCAAGGGACAATTCCTTGTCACTTATTCCTTTGTCGGCTATGAAGACCAGACAAAAAAAGTGAATTTTCAGGGAGATCATCCGGTTACTTTGAATGTGAAACTGAGTCCCATGATCATCCAGGGGCAGGAGGTAGTTGTCACCGGAAATTTTACCGCAACACAGCATGAAAATACGGTAGGCATCAGCACGCTGGAGACAAAAAATGTCACCCGCGTATCACAGCCATCGTTTATGGCCTCATTGGCCTCTGTGCCGGAGGTTAGCATGATTTCCAAAGGTCCGGGTGTGGGAACGCCGGTTATCCGCGGGCTTTCGCTGAGCAACATACTGGTGCTGAACAAAGGAATCCCCATGGCCAACTTCCAGTTCTCCGAAGACCACCCTTATCTGATTGACGGCCTTGGCATTGGCAGGGTTGAAATCATTAAAGGACCGGCCTCGCTCATGTACGGATCAGGTGCCGTGGGTGGTGTTATCAATCTTGTTGCAGAGCCTACAGCCCGTGAGGGAAGTATAGAGGGCGCCGCCAACATGAAATTCTTCAGCAACACCCTCGGAACACTCTCCAGCGTGGAAATCAAAGGAAACCACAACGGTTTTGTCTGGGGTGCCGGCACACAAGTCAACAGCAATATGGACTTCAAGCAGGGCGGCAACGGGGCCACGGCTTTCAACACGCGGTTCAACACCCACAGCGTAAAACTTAACGCCGGCATCATAAAAAAGTTGGGCAGCTTTCGCGTCTTTTACGATTATAACCGCTCCAAACTCGGGATGGCTGTCCCTCCGGCCCTGGCACTGGTAAACGAAAGAGGCCGTAAAAATGAAGTTTGGTACCAGGATTTGACCGACCAGTTACTCGTGTCAAAAAACAAAATCTTTCTGGGCAACCTTCAGCTCGATGCCGATTTTTCCTACCAAAACAACAACCGCAGGCTGCAAGGTTCTCCCCTTACGCCGGTGGCAGAGCTGGTAAACATGCGTTTAAAAACCTTCACCTACCGCATAAAAAGTATTTATCATTTCAGCGAGAGCACCAAAGCTTTTCTCGGCATTCAGGGCATGAGCCAGTCCAACCGCAATGGCGAAGCACCACAGCATGTCATTCCCGATGCCAACCTGAATGATTTTTCCGTTTTCAGCATGGGGCGACATAATTTTGGTTCGCTGGCCACGCTGGAAGCCGGCATCCGTTTTGACCATCGCAACGTGATTGTCCCTGAACATTACGCGGGAATCAACAACGGGAAACTCATGCCCCGGTTGGATAAAAATTTCAACAATGTAAGTGCTTCCATCGGAACCATTTTTCATTTTGATAAGAATACGCTGCTGCGATTCAACCTCGCCTCTGCTTTTCGCAGTCCGAACATTGCAGAGCTCACCCAAAACGGCATGCACGCCAACCGCTACGAAATTGGAAATGCAGACCTGAAAAATCAGCAAAACCTCGAAGCCGACCTGGGATTTCATTTCCACACGACCTACACCACTTTTGAGATTTCCGGGTTTTATAACTACATCGACAATTACATTTACCTCTCTCCCACGGCCGACACCATTTCTGACGGGACAAAAATCTATCGCTATAAACAAACCCCATCACATCTGCTGGGTGGCGAAGTGGGCATTCACGTGCATCCAGTTTCCATCGATTGGTTACATTTGAAAGCAAACTATGCCTACATTTATGCAAAGAAAAATTCGGGAGGTTATTTGCCGCTCATTCCGGCCAATAAGCTTCATTTTGAAGTGATGCTGCGGAAAAACAAATGGAAAGTCTGGCGCACCTCTTTCGTCAAGATTTCCTGTGACTACGTGTTTGCCCAAAACCATGCCGCTGAGTTTGAGACCACCACGCCTGGATATTTCCTGCTCAACGCCGGCATCGGAACAGACCTGAAATTAAAACGCCAGATTTTCAGCTTCAGCCTTATGGCTACCAATCTTTTAGACAAGCAGTACATGGACCACCTTTCCACACTCAAAGATGTGGGTATTTACAATATGGGAAGGAATATCTCACTGAATATCCGCATCCCGTTTGGTGTTAAAAATTAACGGATTAGGCGTCCACGCCCAAAGAATTATTTCATTTTCAAATGATCCACCTGCACGCCTGCACGCCGCAACAGGGCCAGCCCATCGGTGATACGGTATTCGCGGTCGTAAACCACGCGACTGATACCTGCCTGGATAATCAGCTTGGAACACTCGACGCAGGGCGAATCAGTCACATAAAGCGTGGCGCCTTCGCTGCTGTTGTTTGATTTAGCGACTTTAGTGATAGCATTGGCCTCCGCGTGAAGCACATACTGTTTGGTGGTATCCGTTTCGTCCTCACACACGTTTTCAAAACCGGAAGGCGTTCCGTTGTAACCATCCGAAATAATCATCCTGTTTTTTACAATCAACGCACCCACCTGTCGCCGCCGGCAATAGGAGTTCTCGGCCCAGACATGGGCCATTCTCAAATAACTTTTATCAAATTTTGCCTCTTTATTTTCCATCTTCAGCCTGTTTATTTTCTGCTAAAATATGAAATGTCTGTCAAGTCATCCGGCATCCCAAATCAGCTAATTGTAAATCACCGCTTTATAAATGCTATCATTCCCCATATTATCCCGAACGACCAGCTGAAACTCATTTTTCCCTTTTTTCAGATAACGGTCAAAATGATACGTCAGCGTTTTACTTTTCAAATCGTACTCCATCAAAATCCAATGGCCGTTGAGCGTGGGACGATAATCTTTGATACCACTTTGTTCATCTGAAATCCACACTTTGAGAACATGTCTTCCGGTTATTTTTGAGCCACTTTCAAAATGGAGCGGTTTGATTACCGGCGCAACGGTATCGGCCATAAGTGTGTAGTCGCCAAGGTTTCTTGTCTTAACATGGATAATGTCTCCCTTCCATGTTCCGCCAACATAACCGAAATCATCTGCAGTACCAGGGGCATAGGCAATGTAGGTTTTCTCTTTCAGGGAATCCGAAAGAGAATTGGATTTTATAGCGAGGGTAAAATATTTTTGTACCGGCACAAAGCGGTTATGAACAGCATAGATGGGAGAAAGCATCTGGTTGTCAGCAGGAAATTTTCGCAGATGGAAATAAAAAGAACGGTAAAAACAGTTTTTGGGAAAGGAGAGACTGACATTGCCGGCATTAATTTTTTCAGGTAGGTTATATCGAATGAAAGTTCCTGTTCCTTTTGCCGGCTTTTTGGCAATCCTTTCCGTGGCAGGCCCTTCTTTGACGGTGAATCTCAAAGCAGCAGTATTGCCGTAAACATCGCTTACAACATATTTAAAATGGTGGGGCAATGTATCGTGAAAAGTGAAAATACCGTGGTTTACCATCTTCCGGTAATTTCCAAGACGGTTATTAGAATCCAGCTGGGTACGAATCAATCTTTTTCCGGTTTTCTCGAAATAATTATAGTCTGTCAGGCTATTTACATAACGAACCGTAGAAAAGGAAAACTTATCTGCTTCCAATGCAAAAACCAACTTATTGTCTTCAAAAAGTTTAAGAGAGAAAATGCCCATCTTGTTATACGAGCCATTCATCACATCATAAGTCCTCAACCCGAATGAAACCGGTCCCTGCACACGAATTACCGGCATTTTCCTAAGGTAACAACCCTTTGCATGGCCAGCCACGGGCATCACAAGGGTATCCCGTTTATGATTGATACGGCTCTTTGCCGAAACCGGATATACTGCAAATTGTATTATCTTCGGTGGCAGGTTATCTGCTATTTTAATACTACCGAAAAGTAACGGGTTAACCGGATGCTCTGTTTTGGCCTGACGAATTTCAAAATGAAGGTGTGGGCCGAAAGAACCACCGGTATCACCGGAATAGGCAATAACCTCCCCTTTTTTAACCTTAATGCTGTCTTTGGGTGGAAAAATCTGTACCGTAAAACGCTCGCGCTTGTACTGGATGACCTTTACATAGTGTTGCAACTGCGTATTGAACTTTTTCAAATGGCCGTAAACCGAAACATAGCCGTTGGGATGGGTGATGTAAAGTGCCTTCCCGTATCCATACAGGGAAACTTTGATACGCGAGACGTAACCATCGGCAACAGCATAGACCTTTTTACCCTGCACACCTCCGGTTTTAATATCGATACCGGCATGGAGATGCCCCGTACGAAGTTCGCCAAAATCACCGGCAAGGTAAATAGGAAACCCCACGGGCGAACGAAAATAATGCTGCGGGTATCTCTGTTGCCCCAGCAGCGACAGAGCGGTAAAGAAAAAAATAAGGGTAAAAAACTGTGTTTTGTGCTGTTGTTTCATAACTATGGCCGTTGCAATGGCAAAGGTATTTATTTCTTGTGAAAAGCAATGACCTGACAGCAAAGCAATCGGGAAAGTGGTAGCAGCTATGGGATTGTAACAAAAACAAGGGCTGTATGTAACCCGCTTCAATGAAGTGCGTACATACCGCTGTTTCTATAACCGTATGTAAGTCTTATCTCTAGCTCACGTCTATAGCTTTAGATATTCAATATCCTCATTTGGGGTTTTGTCAAGTGGCAGGTGAACAATCTCCTTCCCAATCTTTGAAAAATCTATTTTTTTCAAATCAAGGGCACGCACACGCCGGTTGTTCATGGTATGATAATAAAGGACGCGTTTGGAAAGGTCCCAGGCCGTTGTCCATTCCGTAGAACTGCGCATACCTTTTGGATAGCTGATACCGGAACCTTCGGCCTGCCCCAATGGGACATTAAAATTATCAAGAATCCGAAACACCTCATAAACCGTTTCGGTGGAAGTGGGTGTCGGGCGTGCAGTTTGTGTCCACATAACAGCTCTTATAAATCGCGAAGGAGGCGTAAAGTCGCCAGGCAATCCAATCATACCGCTACCGGCACCAATGGGAGCAAATTTGATACCGCCCATTACTTTGTCCTGATTTGGTAAAGCACTAAGTTTAATGTAATTACGCAGATTAGTCATGTGCCAGGAAAAAGCCGGGCCATTGGTAATAACGCCCAGGGGATCATCATAGATTTTCATTTTACCATCGGTAAATTCAATAACGATAGACTTTCCCGACGGGCTTGTTACCATCCAATGTGCGTAAACAGGGATTCCTATTATCTTTTCCACTACGGGAACAACTTTTACCTGAGACATTCCTTTCTTAACCTCCGCTATCGTGGCAAAGTTACCGAGAATATACGCGACAACATCCTTTGCCGACAGGGATATGTCCGCTTCCTTTTTGCTGTAGGCAGGGTAGCGGGCAAAACCGTTGTGATAGAACAATCCCACGGCGAGGCCGGCTTCATTCATGCCTTCGGCAATATAATCCTGCCCTATCATGTCCATTCCCACAATACCATATTTTGCCTTCCACTTTTTACCATTCAACCCATCCGGTGTCAGGCCCGAAAATGCATATCCACGGGGGAAAACAGCTATTCTGGTGTGCAGGTTAAAAGCCCCCCATTCCATTGTCCTGCCATAAACCACGCTTCCATCTTTGGCAATAAGCCGGATGCCAGTACAAGCATAAGTTGTGTTCATAAAAAGTCCTGTCGTCAGGGAAAAGAGCAAGACAGCCGTAGCAAGTAAAGTTGTTTTAATTTTCATAACGCAGTGTTTTTAAAAATTGTTATTAAATAATTCGTAAAAAAATTGGGACAATGTCATCGTATCTTTTTGATAACTGACTTTGTCTCAAGCTAAAAATCAGAAGAATAACAGAGTCGGTAGCGAAGATACAAATATTTTGGTACCGTGATTTAAAAAATCCTGGCTAATTCCTATCTTAATACGCCAGAATTTCAGAACGTAATTTCACGCAAAGCGCGCAAAACTTTAACGCAGAAAACGCAAAATTTAAATCGCTATAGCAAAATGATTTGCGATCTTTGCGGATTCTGTGCGCTTTTAGCGTGAATCTTCAAAACGATCTTTTTGAACACCTCCAAAATATTTTTAGAAAAAAAACAAATGCTAAGTCCCGCCAGGGACGGTATGTAATTGTATCTCCTCCAGAACCAAATCCCATACACGAAAAATCACACAGCCATTTAGAAAAACTAACCATCCAGTTAGCCGGAATCCTGTGAACATTCTTATCTTTGCCGTTCAAAATACATGCTATGAAAAAGATATTGTTGCTCCTCAGCCTGTTCCTTTCCGTTACACTTTTTGCACAAAACGGGGAAAACGCCAAAACCATACATTTAAAAATACTGGAAACCAGCGATGTACACGGATGTATCTTTCCACAGGATTTGGTAAACCAAAAAATACGAAAAGGCTCGCTGGCACAACTGGAGACTTATGTCAAAGGCCTCAGGGCAGACAAAAAGCAAACGGTTATCCTGCTCGATGACGGGGATGTCCTTCAGGGAACGCCTTTTGTTTATTATTATGATTATGTGGACACCACCGGAGTGCACCAGCTGGCACCTGTTATGAATTACATGCAATATGCTGTCGGGACAGTGGGCAACCACGATATTGAACCGGGACATGCTGTTTATGACAAGTTCAGGAAAGAGATTGATTTTCCATGGCTGGCCGCCAATGCCGTGGTAAACGCAACCGGAAAGCCCTATTTCCGTCCTTATGTAATTCTGCACCGGGATGGGCTTAAAATTGCCATTTTGGGTATGATAACCCCGGCCATTCCCGAATTTCTGCCTCCCTCAATCTGGTCAGGGATGCATTTTGAAGGCATGGTGAAGACCGCCCGCTACTGGGTAAATTACATTCAGCAAAAGGAACATCCCGATTTAATGATTGGTTTGTTTCATTCGGGAACCGACAGCAGCTATGGCGTTCACGGGGATGGCCAGTTAGTGGAAGACGCTTCGAAACTGGTGGCCAAAGAAGTTCCAGGATTTGATATCGTCTTTGCCGGGCATGACCACAAACCAAGCAACCAGGTGGTAACCAACACTGCCGGCAAAGAGGTGCTGTTGTTAGATCCGGGGGCTTATGTCCGCCTGGTTTCCGAAGCGGATATCAGCATGACCTACCATCCCGGGACACACCGTTATGAAAAAAATATCTCAGGTCATCTGCGCGACATGTCCGGTTACAAGCCCGACAGTGCTTTTATGCATAAATTCATGCCTGATTTCGTTCAGGTACAGAAATTTGTAAACCGTCCGATTGGAAAATTTACCAAAGGTATTGATGCCCACAACGCCCTGTTCGGCCCTTCCGCATTTGTAGATATTATTCACCAACTACAACTGAACGAGACACATGCAGACATTTCCATTGTATCGCTGCTCTCCATGAATGCACACATCAACAAAGGCACTATTTACATGCGTGATTTGTTCAAACTCTACCGGTACGAGAATTATCTTTATACCATGAAGCTCTCCGGACAGGAGATTAAAAACCTGCTGGAATACTCTTACGGCTTGTGGTTCAACACCATGAAAAATAAGTCTGACCATTTGTTGCTTTTTGAAAAAGATGCCGGCGGGAACCTGGTAAAATCAAAATGGACAGGAAAACCGTTATTGAAGAATCCTTTTTATAACTTCAACTCGGCAGCAGGCATCAAATATGTGGTGGATGTCAGCAAAAAGCCCGGTAACCGGATTCATATCCTTTCCATGACCAATGGGAAACCCTTTGATATGAAAAAGATATATACTGTAGCCATCAACTCCTATCAGGGAAGCGGTGGCGGCGGCACGCTGACCGAAGGTGCCGGCCTCTCCAAAAAAGAACTTGCAAAACGACTTGTTTCCAGCTCAAAAAAAGACATCCGGTATCTTATGATGCAATGGCTGGAAAGCCAAAAAGAGCTGACACCAAAATCGTTGGACGAATGGAAAGTGGTACCGGAAAAGTGGACTACACCGGGAGCCAAACGGGACAGGGAACTGCTTTTCGGGAAATAATGGAAAAGTAATCCATTGTGTTGTTTTCTTATTAACCTGTGTTGGACGTATGAACTTTTTCTATTAAAAGTCAAGACTTAATTTAAGTTTCCTTCCAAATCCTTCCCTAATTATTCTCATAAGTGTTGAAAGTCTAATATCAGAAGCATTATTTTCAATACGAGAAATATAAGTTTTAGTCGTACCACATTTTTGTGCTAACTGTTCTTGAGTCAGCCCATTCTCTTTCCTTAATTCCTGGAGCATTACCCCTAGTTTAAATGCTTCAAATCCTTCTTCAAAACTTTCTCTTTTTTCTGTTCCCCTTTTTCCGTATTCCTGATCCAAGTGATCAATAAATGATGTCAAATTATCGTTTCCTGTTTTTTTCATCGAAGTATTGTTTTTTTAATTTCTCTGCTTTTTCAATTTCTTTTTTTGGAGTCTTTTGAGATTTCTTCTGGAATCCGCTTAATACAATTATTATTCTGTCGTTATCAAAAAAAGAGAATATCCTATAAATATTACTCCTGACTTCTACTCTAATTTCATATAGCCCAGATGAATTCTTAATATATCTAAAGTACTTTATTGGAATTCTTTCTACCGTTGCTATTAATTTCAATGTCCAGTTAACTTTCTTTTTGGCATCAGCATCCAATGTTTTGTAAAAGTCGAAATAGTAATTCTTGTAATAAAAAATATTTCTCAAAAAACCCACTTTCATTTTACAAAGTTAGCTAAACAGATAACATAAGCAAATTCATAATGATATTTTTTTAAGAATTTAGAATATATACCATTACACCCATCTTTTTTATCGCCCCACCCCGGCCATCAAATCCAATATGCAGCACTAATTCTGAAATAAAATTGGCGTTACTTCATCTTTTTTACGTCAATCTTTTTTTCGGGCGCAGCTTCATCCTTTGCGGTATCAGCCAGTTGACGCATCTCTTTTACAAAATTTTCGATGTCGGCACCGGAGAAATCCTTTTCCTGCGCTGCTTCTTCCAGCGTGCCCCAAATAGGTTCGCCACACATGATACAACGGATTCCCTTTTCCATCAGGTAACGTACGGAAAACGGATAATTGTTGACCAACTCCTCAATGAGGATGTCTTTGGTTATTTCAGGTTTTGACATGGTTCAGTTTTTTTTTGAAAAAATAGACAATGAAAAAACAGCCTTTTAAAAAAGGCCATCATTTTTATAAATTTCCATCTGCACTTCCGAGAAAGGTGTAACCCCGGTTGATTTATTATTCCTTTTGTTTATAAGTGTGCCGGTTTCAAAATTCAAAGTAACCGTATCTCCATCTTGCAAATCAATGTTTTCGAGGGAGGAATAGGTCAAAACCGGCAGGGCAGCGTTGATGGCATTTCGCTCGTAAATAGCACCAAACGACTCGGCCATAATAGCTTGTACGCCAAGCGTTTTGAATCCGTCCACCGCTTGTTGACGAGAGCTGCCTGCCCCGAAATTCTTTCCGGTAACCACGATATCACCGGGTTTTACCTTTTGGGCAAAATCCTCATATCCCTCGAGGTTATCGAAAATATACTGTCCCATTTTTTCCGGATCGGTAATCTGGAGATAGCGGTTGTGGAAGATCATATCCGTATCAATGTCATCTTTTTCAATCATCCACACACGACCGTTTATCTCAACAGGTTTGTCTTTCGGAACATGTGTATGCTGTGCCGCTGGTTTATAGTCGATATCAGCATTTTCATAATCAAAATGTGCCGGTTGTTCAGGAATGTCATCGGCACCGGTGATGTATCCGGCCACCGCCGAAGCAGCCACCGAGGCGGGCGAGGCAAGATAGACCAGCCCTTTGCCCTGTTTGCCGGGGAAATTACGGTTACCGGTGCTTATGGTTACCTCTCCCGGGCCATTCTGGCCAACCTGTCCGGCGGCACATCCCGCACATCCGGCATTGGACACCAGGGCACCGCTTTCCTTGAAAATCGTCATCAATCCTTCATCAAGGCACTTTCGCCAGATATTATCTGTAGAGGGTACAATCTTGAGCACCACGCCGGGGGCCACTTTTCTCCCTTTCAGCACAGCCGCCACCGCGCGCATATCTTCCATGCGCCCGTTGGTACAACTCCCCACAAAAGCAGAATCAATTTTTACCCGCTTCTCAGTATTGATATCCACGGTATCATCCGGCTTTCCGGGGCGGCTTACCATGGGGACAAACTGACCGGCATCCAACGTAAAGACTTTGGCATATTTTGCACCGGCATCTGCCAAAACAGGTTCAAGTTTTCGTCCTGTGGCATTTTTGCAAAAATCCATCACCTCTTTGTTCGGAGGAAAAAGCAGGATAATAACACCCATTTCTGTCCCCATAGAGGCAATGGTAATCCGCTGGTCCAGCGTAAGGTTGTCCACCACCTCGCCATAAAATTCCACGGCCATTCCCAGCAGGGAGTTGGCACCGAATTCGTGCAACAGGTTCAGGATAATGTCTTTGGCCGTAACTTTTACCGGCAGCTTCCCCGTCAGGTTTATCTTCACGGAAGGGGGTACCTTAAACCAGACTTTCCCACGGTAGAAAGCGGCAGCAATATCTTTGTCGCCCATTCCCTGGCCAAAAGCACCAATAGCCCCCAAAATATTGGCGTGGGAGTCAGTAGTTACGGCCGTAGAACCGGGCCAGGCAAGCCCTTCGCGAATAAGCGTATGCGTTCCGATACCATTGTCTATATCAAAAATCTTAACCCCGTGTTTACGGGCAAAGACACGTATAACCTGTTGGTTGGCAGCATATTTCTGGTCGCTTCCGGTGGGATTGGTATCAAAAGTAAAAAAGGTCTTTGCCGGATCGTCAAGGGAAAGCCCGTAAGTCTCCAGGTTTTTCACCACGTTGGGGCCGCCAAAATCACGTGCCACGCGGGCATCAATTTCAATATCCACAATATCGCCGGGCTTAACCTTATTCTCAACCGAATGGGCGGCAATAATCTTTTCTATAATAGTCATAATCTTTCCTGTTTAAAAAAGCCAAAAATAAGAGAAATAGCACAACAGACTACCTCACTTTTCCGGCTCTTTTAAATTTTTTTGTCCTGTCGAACAGATAGCGATAGGTAACATACGTTTTATAAATGCGGCCTCCCACATTCCGTTCGACCATTTTCATCATGGCAGGGTTAAAATCGCCAATCCAGTTCATTTCGAGGTGGACATAAGGAAATCCGGGTTTCTTTGTTTCGACTTCAAAACGTTGAATAATTGCCGACTCCACCCCTTTTCCCTGATGTTCGGGCGTTACGCCGAAAATCAGTCCCAGCAACCGGTTGGTTTTATGGAATACCTTCAGTCCGAGATAAAGCCGCAGTTTATTGAATGCGTTTAGCTTTCCGTTAAAATTCCGGATAATCTGGTTAATGTCGGGAATCATGACAAAAAAAGCCACCGGACCATCTTTATAGTAGCCGAAGATTACCGCCCGTTCGTCGATGACCGGTTTTAGGGAATGGAGCAACGCTTTTGCCTGTGGCAGGCGCATAGCACTTACCCCAGGAAAGTGTGCCCATGCCTTGTTGTAGATGGTCAGAAAATCTCCGGCATATTTTTCAAATCTTTTCCAGTTGAGAACATCAAAATGATAGTCAGGGTTTTTCAATATCCGTTCTGCCTTTGCATGGGATACTTCAGAGGCCCCCTCAGAAATTTTCTTGTAATAAACGTACTGGTTGAAATAGTTTTTAAAACCATAGTTCTCAAATAGTTGGTTGTAGTAAGGAAAATTGTAGGGCATATTGAAAGTATTCTCATAGAAGCCCTCTTTCAGGCAACCCCAAAAATTATCCCTGTTGCCGAAATTCACAGGGCCATCCATGGCTTCCATGCCTTTGTCTGCGAGCCACGCTTTACCTGCATCAAAAAGCATGTTTGCCGCTTCCTGGTCATCTATACAATCGAAAAATCCCAATCCGCCGGTGGGCTGTTCATATTTTTTTGCCGTTCTTTTGTCGTAAAACGCCGCTATCCGGCCAACCGTTTTGTTCTCAGCCGTTTTCAATACCCAGCGAACGGCTTCACCACTCCTGAAAAGTTTATTTCTTTCCGGGTCAAATATCTTCACCACTTCCCCGTCAAGCGGCCGTATCCAGTTTTTTTCTTTCTCATATAAACGGGCCGGAAAATTCAGGAACGCTTTCTCCTGATTTTTGTCCACCACTTTCTTCAAAAAAAACTTATCTGCCATATTCACTTCCCTGTTTATAAACGATGTTGTTTCTATTTCTGCAAAATCCACAGCTGGGGAAATTTCTTTTTCCATCGCTGACGTTCGTTTTTTATCTTCTGGAAGTCGGTTGAGTGATAAAGATAAACACGAATGTGGCCGTGGCCGTGGATGATGCCCGTATGCCTGAACCCTCTTGCCCTTACCTGGCCCAGTGCTTTGTTGGCCGAATTCAGCGAAGGATAGCTACCATAAATAAGGTAAAAGATATTTTCCGTTGGTTGTTTTTTTATCCCCTTTTTTGTGGCTTTTGCAGCAGAGCGGCACATTTTAGGTCTCCCTGCCCTGTCGGGCCGCTGTCCATACCAAACGGAAGCATAGTGCTTGTTGATGCCAACGCCCATACATGCCCACGATTTTTTCTTCCATACGCCACGGGCAAGTATCATGGCCATGGCTTCGGGGCTGTCTTCCCACAAGGATAAAACACTGTCAACAACAAGGTTATCCTGCGAATAAGCCACCATTTCATAACCGCGATAGGGATAATTCGTCAGCTCCTGCGGCTTTTTCCACATGCCATCGTGGTTTACCACATACGGGTTGTAACAAACAGCTTTCCAGGGACCTTTGTCGGACCAGCTGGACAAATTACAGATACTCGTATCGGGGTGGTGGTAGAACAAATCCGCTACATGTGCCCTCGCCACATACGACAAAGAGACCGAGAGCGGTAACGCCTTTTTTCCATTCCTCACACGGATACGGTTAATGCTGTCAGCAAGTTGTTTCTCAGCCGGATGGAGACAAAAAGAGGAGGGGACTTTTTTCTGTGCAAAAAGCGGACCGGACAAAATGATTGCTGCAAGCAGCCACGCCCCTGTTATCCAGCCTTTACTCTTTGTCATAGATATAATTTTTGCTAAAAATACAAATAATCTCATTTCTGTTACCAGGAAAAACTGCGGATATCTGCTGCCATCATTTCGTCATAACCCTGCATCAGCATCCGCATAAGATCGTTCTGCACGTGAAATGTATTGTCATCAAACCGGGAAACAGGCAATATTTTCGGACTGGTGCCCGTCAGAAAACAAGCATCATAACCCATGGCATCAGAAAGTGATATTTTGGTTTCGTTAAAAGGCATTCCCTTTTCGGAGATGAGTTGTATCACTTTTGCGCGGGTGATTCCGGGCAATACCTGTGAGAGTTCGGGGGTCAGCACGCGGTTGTCGTGAACAAAGAAAATATTGGAGCGGCTCCCTTCGGTGATGAAACCCCGGGGATTGACATAAATGACTTCACGAAAGCTCTTTTGTTTTATGAACGTATCGGCCTTTTTGCGCAGGCTGTGCAGCACCTTTTTGGCGTTGGGGTTTTCGCGTCTGGCCGGCATACTTCCCACCACCACACCGTGGGCATATTGGCTGGCCGAAGGATAGAAAAACGGCATAACCCAGGCCATAAACCGAGGCGTACCCTTTCCATCCCAATGGTAGAGAAACTTGATATTTCCCTGTTTCATACAGTTTTGTCCGATGAGCATTCTGACAGCCTGACGGATAAACTTCCGGGAGATGTCCACCGGTACATTTTCCAATGCAGCAGAGGAGAAAAACCGGTCGATGTGTTCTTTCAGGAACAAAGGCTTCCCCTGTTCGACCCGCAAAACTTCATAAATCCCGATGCCTTTCTCAAGGATATACGGGTTAAAGTCGCATGTGGAATGCAACTGCGTGTCAAGCACAAAATAATTCAGCAAAGCTGTTTCCATGGCAAAGCGGGAGTACTTCAAAAAAGTACAATAACCCTATTTCTTTTTGTCCCTGGAAGCAAAATAATCATCAAGGATTTTTTTTGCTTTTTCGGCATTAAAAGTTTCCACAAATATCTTCACGGCATCGGCAGGTGAACCCTGCGCCCATCCGGCACCAACACTTTCTTCGAGGGTATCTTTGCGAATACAGCCTATGCCGTTTTCTTTCAAAAGTTCTTCAAGATAAAGTCCTTCTACCCTCGATCCTGTATAAACCAAACTCAATTCATCTGTCATAGTTTCTGTCTTTTTAAATTACAGGTAAAAATAAGAAAAATAGAGACCCGCTTTGCAAATAAAAATGTTAAGAAAGATAAAATGGTGTCGGGAGACCGAAATAGGAAGACGGAAGTCAGAAGACGGAAGTCAGAAATCGGAAGTCGGAAGTCGGAAGACGGAAGTCAGAAGTCGGAAGTCGGAAGTCGGAAGACGGAAGTCAGAAATCGGAAGTCGGAAGTTGTTGATGCCTGAATGTTGATGCCTGAATAGCGTTGACCGTTTTTACTTACTTCATGCTTATTGGTTCTTGCGGCAGGGATAGGAGCGGTAGCGCGCTGTGGCGGAAGTGGTTGTGAAGCAGGCGGCGGACAGCGACCAAAGGAAGCTCGTGCGCCGCCGTAGCGAAACACCACTTGTGCCACGGCGACTACAAGCGGATAGCCCGTGAAAGCCCTGCGGGGAGGCCCGCCCAAAATATTTATGTGCTGAGCTTGATTATGGCGAAAACCATGACGGCAGCACTGACTAATTGTACGGGCGAAAGGATACTTCCGTTGACAACATAATCGAAGAAAATGGCGGAGATGGGGAACAGGAGTTCGCTGATGGTGGCCACGATGGCTTTGACGCGGCGCAGGCCGTAGTAGTAAATGAATATGGCACCGGAACCGGTAGTCAGGCCGATGAGCACGAAAAACATCCAGTGCAGACGGTTGGTGTGCATGATTTCGGTGTATTTTCCGAAGATGGCCACATAAAACAGCATAAAAAGTGTGGTGAAGCCATAGCGAAAAAAGGTGGCGGTCAGAAAGTTAAAGTGGAGGAGAACTTTTTTGGAGAATACGGTGGAACTGCCAAAAGAGAAGGCTGCAAGGATGGCGAGCAGTGCGGCATAAATGGTATTTCTGTTGGCACTCATGCTGGGCAGGTGCCATCCGAAAGTGAGGAAATAGCTGGCCACAACGGCAATAGAAGCCCACACAACGAAGTTTTTCCGTATTTTTTCTTTGAGCAGGATGGCGGCAAGCGAAATGGCAAAAATAGGCTGTAATTTCTGGAGCAGGACCACCACTGACAAATCCTTAAAATTGACGAGAAACAATGCTTTGACAATGGCCATGGTACCGATGGCCCCACCAAACAAGGCTATCAATGAGAACGTTATATAATCCTGACGGACAAAGTTTTTCAGTTGTTTGTATTCGCTGAACATGAAAATGTTCATCAGCAGAAACGGAATGGCGTGCAGCATAAAAACCACATAGCCCACATCCAATCCGTGCAGCCGCGGTGTCAGCACAACGCCATCGAACCCCCACAAAATGGCGGCAAAGCCTATGGCCGCCGTTCCCCTGATAATTTGCCTGTTGCTCACGCGCTTCTCTGTTTTTGCGGACAAAGGTAAAAATTATCCAGACCGGCGTTGTCGCGTGCTGTTATTTTTCGATGGCCTGCAACAGGTGTTCCACTTCGCTGATCCCGTTTGGCTTGGCGACAATTTTTTTGTCTTTGTTGAGCAGAAAGAAAGTCGGCGTTGAAGAGACGCCGTATTTTTCAGCAATGGGGCTGTCCCAACCTTTCTGTTCGGCAATGTTTATCCATTGATAGCCCTCTTTTTTGATTTCCTTTTCCACCGGCTTTTTACTGTCATCTACCGAAACGGCAATAATCTGCAACTTCCCGGGTTGGGCAGGATTATAATATTTCTCCAGTTTGGGAAGTGCCTCCGTACAATGCGGGCACCAGCTTGCCCAGAAGACCAGCAGCGTATGGGCGGCTTTCACCTTGCTCAGCTGGATACGTTTTCCCTTTATGGTGCGTGTTGTGAAGTCTGGTGCCGTTTTCCCGATGGCAAGCTTTGTTATGAGGTGCATCTGTTGCAGCAAAGCCTGCTTTTGGAGGGAGTTTCCCGGAAAACCGGCCAACTGCTGATGCAGGGCAATGTGCTGCAAAAGATGGTTAAAACCAAAGTCTTCAAAGCCTTTCACAAGATAGTGAAGGCAAAACAGGTACATCTTTTCGTTTACCTGCGACTTTTTCAGAATGGTGTCCACGGGGGCGACAAATGCTTTTTCCATCGCTTTCTTGTCCATGTTCCGGTTTTGATAAAGCGAAAGATAACCGACCAGTTTGGCCGTAAACAGATGGGTGCGCAGCAGCAACGTATCGTTAAAATCAACGTGGTCAAAATAGGTTTTTTTCAACGCGTTGTTCTGCGCAGAGGAAGGCAGGTTCAAATTGTATTTTACCGGTTCGTCCATGGCGATAAAATGCGCTGCCAGCGTGTGGGGATTGTCTTTTACCAGATTGAAAGTTACGTTGGCTACCTGATCCTGCAACTTCTCCACCTGGTTTCGGATGACCCGATAAAAAGTATCGTTTTGCGGATAAAAGTCCAGAACAGGTCGCAATATATTAATCCTTAATTCATTATTTGATTTAACATGAAGATATTTATAATAAATCAGGTTTTCTACCGACTTTTTTACCTGGACCATATCGTCGCCGCTGAGGCCTGAGGCAACGAAATCAATATCCTCACGGTCGTAAATAACATTAAACATGTGTCCGGTCGGGGTCATAATACGGTACATTCCCACCGGCATATCCGGGGTCATAGTAAAATCGAAAGTGCCGGAAATATCTGTTTTGGTGGTGTCCACCATTCGCTGTGAGCCGGCAAAATCTTCCAGAAGATAGACATCGGTGTTGCTCATGCCGGGAACGGTCCCCCGAAGATGAAAAGTCTGGCCGAAAGCGATCCCAGACATAAATATAACCACAAACAAAAGGGTAACCTTTTTCTTTATCATAACCTGAACATTTAAAAGACAAAGATAAAACATTCTCGTATCGTATTCTTTTGGAATAAAACCTAAAAGATTAAAAAAGGTTAATAAAAGGGTTGGTGATGCCTACGAACCAATATCCTTGTAGCTACTGTATTACGCTAAAATTATCATCTTATTGTAAAATATATTTTAGCATTTCTTCTGTCATTTCTTTAATTTCTTAAACCTGTCGTTATGTTTTAGCAAAGATTTCATTTGCGTTATTGCCAATTGGTTTAATTACATCAATCGCTTTGATTGTGGAATTTCCTGTTGAATTAGCATCGCATTAATACTTTCCATGTTTGATAAAACGACCAATTGTTCAATACTTGCAAAGTCCCTGATATTTCCTTTCTCGTTTGGGTTTTCTTCACGCCATTTCCTGGCAGTTTTGCCGAACAAAGCAATGTTTAAAACGTCTGCTTCATTGGCATAAATAAAAAAGATTTGTTTTTTGTTTAGTTTTTCAGGAATCAGGTTTTCCTTAATGGCATCGGTATGAATATGATAATTAACTTTTGCAAGGGTTCGCTGAAAATTCCATCCAAGTTTAAGACGGTTGTTTTCATCTTCTTTAAGACGTTGAAACTCTTTTATTAAATAGAGCTTAAACTCTGCACTTACCCAAGATGCAAACTCAAAAGCAATGTCTTTTTGAGCATAAGTTCCTCCACCACGCCCTAATTTGTTTTTAATTCCAATGGCCTTGGTTGTTTCAATCCATTTTGTGGGTGATAGCGTAAAGCTATTGCTTCCGGACTCAAACAAAAGGGGGTCGAATTCGACCCCTTTAAAGTCAGGATTGTTTATTTTCTCCCACAATCCCAGAAACTCTATTGTACTTCTGTTTCTAAACCAATTTTTTACAACATCTTTTGGCTCATTAGCATTTTTAAATCGTGCGATATCCGTAATGCTGATATAATCCTCATTCTTTACCCGTATTATGGCGACAGTCTGCTCTTTAACACTTATATTTTTCATAATTAGTTTCTAAGATTTTATAATAGTTGTTAAGCAAAAGTATAATAAAAAAGAGAGATATCCCTATCCTGACTTTGGGAAATCAGCTTTCCCGGCTTTTCTATTCGCTACTGTAGCTTACGCTAAAATCTTACTTTTGCAAAAAAGAAAAGCCGGAATGAAGTTTATCAAGACCTCTCTACAAAATAATTTGGGCACAATATGGCTCAACAACGACAAGAAAAGCAACTCGCTCAACCTCGATATGATTAACGAAATGGTCGCTGCTTTCGATGAGTTTGAAGAGAACAAAACCAGGGTCGTTATTTTGCGCAGCAATCCGGGGGCACGTGTCTGGTGTGCCGGTCTGCGCATCGACCAGCTTCCGTCACCCGATAAAGACCCCGTTCCTTACGAATATGCGTTGGAAAAAATCCTGAAACGCATCGAAAGTTTTCCGGGTGTCGTCATTGCCATGATTGACGGCAGTGTGTGGGGCGGCGGCTGTGAGCTGGTGTTTGCCTGTGATATCCTGTTGGGAAGTCCGGGAGCCTCTTTTGCCATCACCCCCGCCAAAATCAGTGCCCCTTACAATCCAAACCAGGTAAACCGCGTGCTGCAACGGGTGGGCAGCAACATTGCCATGGAGCTGTTTTTTACCGCTGATGTTATGGGGGCAGCCCGGGCAGAAAAACTGGGCATTCTGAATCACCTTGTCCCCTCGGAAAAACTGGATGCCTTCACACAATCTATGGCAGAGCGCATCATTAATAACGCACCGCTGGCCATTTCGCTTATTAAAACGCAGGTACACCAGCTGGCCACACAAACTGTAGAACAAATCACCAACGACGCTGCCAACCGTGAATCCGTAAAAAGGGTCTACCTGAGCCGTGATTTTAGTGAAGGAAAACAGGCCTTCCTTGAAAAGAGAAAACCCATTTTTAAAGGGGAATAAAATGCAACGGCTCCTCCGGAAATACTTCCCGCAATGGTTCCCCGTTGAAAAAGCCCATTCGGATTACAACATGCTCGAAGTCGTCAGGCGAGACAAAAAGCTGGTACTCAATGCACCGCATGTAAACTACTCTTTCGGCAGCCTACACGAGGTTTTCAGGAACACATTCAACCAACTGAATCCTGATTATCAGAAAATTAAAAATGTATTGGTTCTCGGTTTTGGTGCAGGAAGCGTGGCCGCCATTTTACGGAAAGAAAACCATTGCCCGTGTGCCATCACCGGGGTGGAAATTGATGAAGAGGTCATTGCTTTGGCAAAAAAGCATTTCCGGCTTGATGAACTGAAAAACCTGGAACTGCACATAGAAGATGCAGCTGCTTTTCTTTCCGGGGGGACAAAACTTTACGACCTCCTTGTGGTTGACCTGTTTTTGGATCACCGCACACCGGAAAAGTTTCTGACTGCGGCCTTCCTCAAAAATCTTTATGCTCACCTACAGCCGCGGGGCATTGTGGTATTCAATTATCTGTTGTACGATTATGAGGCCAAAGAAAAGGCGATAGCATTTGAAAAAGAGTTCAGGGAAATATTCTGGCAGGTTAGGGTACTTTCATTCCAAAAGCATCCGAAAAATATTGTTTTTACCGGTAAAAGGGTGCAGTCATGGTAACGAATTATGAAGCGGTTCAAAAAACAGGTTTCACGCAAAGTGCGCAAAACTTAAACGCAGAAAACGCAAAACTTAAATCATTATGGCAAAATGATTTGCGCGCTTTGCGAAATCTTTGCGCTTTTAGCGTGAACCTTCAAAAACTTCTACTAACAGATTACTCAGTGGTTTCTCGGGGCTTTGTATTGCACACCGGGTTTAAGCAGGGTAACATACGGGCCGTCCCAGTCTCGGTCAAAGATTTCTACCAGCGTTGAAACAGGGCCTTTTCCGCTGAAAAAAACAGAAGCATCAACGGTATTGTTGAAATAGCTCCATCCCCAGTTTCCCGTCCCGATATAAGCACGGTCGCCATCAGCCACCGCATACTTGCAATGCTCAACACGCGCATAAGGGATGAATCCCTGCGGTGCCGGTGGCAGGGTGCTGAACTTGACGGTGATATTCGGCAGCACGGCAAGACTTTTCAGGTAATCCTGCATGGTCCACCGCAACGCCCAGTTGGCCACGATAATCTCCACTTCTACACCGCGGGCAGCGTCATCACGCAGTGCGTTATCTATGGCAGGCCAGTAACCTTTCGGGCCATAATGGATCAAAGCGGATAGCGTCATCACCTGTATGCGCAGCGTGTGCCTGGCCGATTTAATCATTCGGACCAGTGCAGGCTGTTCGGTATCTACCCACTTCGGCACCAGAGAAGGCGGGCTAAATGCGGGAAAAGCCACAGCTGTTGCGCCATGTCCGTCATGTAATATCACCGGGTTCCCCTCTGTTACCGGAGCAAAATCCGGTGGCCAAACTGCGGCACGCTCTGCACGGGGCAAATCGGGATGGCCGGCAAGTTTCCAGTCGAAATTGTACACGGCTTCAAAAGTACGGGCAAACCGCCGGTTATTCACCCGAACACCAATCTCATGAATCTGGCTCAGTGCACGCCAGTCCCAGTTTGGGCTTCCCACAAACACAATGCTGTCATCAACGATGAAATACTTGGCATGGAGCACGCCACCCGTCAGGCTGTCCACAGGGAGGACACGAATTTCCAGGTTGACAATACCCCGCAGCGGCGCGATACTTTTTTTGCTCCCGCTGTAAAACCGGCGGCCCAACAAAATACGCACCTTAACACCGGCACGTGCCTGTGCCGCCAATGCTTTTAACACCGGTGCCAGTGCTTCACCGGGTTTATTGGTAATATAAAAAGCGGCAATATCAATACTATGTTTTGCGCCACGAACCATGTCAAGCCACACTTTTCCTGTCCGCGGAACGCCCGGCTGTCCGTATGAGGTTGCCTCAGGAACACTCTCCACAATCTGGAGCGTAGTATCGGCTGGTACAGCAGCGACAACACCGGTGCCCAACGCAAGGAATAAAATTGTGAAGGTGAAAAAAGATTTGAGCCGTTTCATTTTGTAATCCATTTAATGTAAATCCCTATTCAAACTCCGATGGAAACAGATTATTATACAAATTGCAAAATTTATTTGATAACGCTGTCCCTGTTTTAAAATAGGTCGTTACTTTTTCTCGTGGGCTTTACGGTAAAGTGCCATTTCCCCGATAAGTTTTACAGCCAGGCTTTTCGATAGCGGAGCCAGCGTGTCAAGGTGTTCCGGGTGCCACTGCACCGCCATCAGGAAGCCCTTACCGGTTGTATCGGCCCATTCAATACCTTCCGCAAGGCTGTCGGCCGAACGCGCCCCTACCCTCAGCCCCTGGCCCAGTGCATCAATACCCTGATGATGGTGGCTGTAAATAAATCCGCTGTCCGCACGGCTTATGGCATACAATTCGGAATGTTTATTGACATACACTTCATGCATGGAATGTTTTCCATCTTTGGTGCGATGGAGAACTTTGGTACCGATATCCGTCGGCAAATCCGTATATAAAGTGCCTTTCAACGCCACATTGATTATCTGTAACCCGCGGCAAACGCCAAAAAGCGGCATTTTATTATTTATCGCTTCATGAATCACTGCTAATTCCAGGCTGTCGCGATGATGGTCCGGAGGGCCGCATTTGCCGGCTTCATCTCCTTTTCCATAAATTGAGGGATCTACATCGCCCCCACCCGTACACAACAGGCCATCACAGGTCTTCAGCACTTTTTTGGCCGAATCCACCGACATCGGATACAGGTTAACCCACTGAATTGTATTGTCATAACGACGTAACCAGCTGCGATAGGTATGGCCATATTTATCCGGTTTCAACTTGGATATGGCAATTTTTAAGGGATGTGTTGCGTTTTCAACGTGCTGTGCACAGCCTGAAAACAACAAGCCGGACAGCAGAATCATGCTCAGGGAAATAACTTTCAATTTTTTCATTTTACAGGTCTTTAAATTCAGGTCGAAAGGTAATAATTTTTCACCATATCAAGATACTGCCTTGTAAAAGTCCCCTCTTCGTTGCGAATAATGAACTTTGTCGTCTTCAAAACAGTTTCCGAAAGGGCCAACAGGAGATTGACACGATTGGGTTCTTTGCAGGCTTTGGGGAAAATGAGCATCTCGTGTTGCAGATACAGTCCGGATTGCCCCGCCAACTTCAGAAACACTTTACTCTCACGATAAGGCAACACGACCGAAAAACGGCCTTCGGTTTTCACAAACCGCAAAGCTGCCTTTACAAGCTGGTCGTAACGCAAAGAATCTGAATGCCTTGCCAACTTACGACCAGCACGTTCCGGACGGTGGTCGTTGATGAAAAACGGCGGATTGCTGATGACCAAATCATATTTTTTTTCGAAATCCGGGGCCATCTGATTTATGTCCGCATGAATAGCATGAAGGCGACCGGCAAAGGGAGATCTCAAAAAATTCGCGGAAGCTTCTTCAAAAGAATCAGCATCCAACTCCACGGCATCTATTTTTACGGAAGTGGAGCGCGCAGCGAGCAACAACGGAATAATGCCGCAGCCCGTTCCGATATCCAACACATCCTCCACCCCGTCGAGGTTTGGGGAAAGGGCAAGCAAAACCGCATCCGTTCCCACTTTCATGGTCGACCGGTGGTGATGCAGGCTAAACTGTTGAAAATAAAAAGGCCGTGTATCGGAAGGTTTCATCTTAGCTGTTTAAATAAAGGTCGAGCAAGCCTTCCGGTGCCTTTATCAGGATATTTTTACGCTTCCGGTCAAGGCTTATAATAACCGCATCGTTGATGGGAATCAGCACTTCCCTGCCTTCATGAAATACCTGCATCACCGCCTGGGCAGGATAATCCAGTATCTCTTCAATCACGCCTACAGGGCCAAACGCCTCATCCGTAACCATAAACCCTTTCACCTCATGGTAATAAAATTTATTTCCGGAAAGCGCAGGCAGGGCCGAAAGGGGCAGGTAAATCTCTTTTTTCACCAACCCGGCAGCCTGTTCCCCGGTGACAACATCCTGAAACTTTATGATCAGCTTATTGTTTTTCAGCGACCGCTCTTCAATAAAATAAGGTACGAGCTTGCCGTGTACATTCAAAAATACCATCTCCGTATTCTCGTAGTCCGAAGGATTGTCCGCATCGATAAAAGCCACCACCTTGCCATCGTATCCATGCGTTTTGGTGATAAGTCCGAGGTAAAAATAATCCTGAAAAATGTCCATATTCTCCGGGGCTGTTGATGTTCTGGTTCCGAAAAGCAAAAATAGGGAAAACCGGCCATAAAAGTCCGGAGGAATGTGGAAAAATATTATATTTGCAAGAACCATAAATGCAACATTATTATGAAACAATTTTTTGGCTTTCTTTTTTTGGCATTGCTTTTCACCTCCTGCACGAAAACGGATTATCTCAGCCAGCCCATACAAAAACAGGTAGAGGGCAAATGGAAACTGGAACAGGCACAGTACCTGGTTGGCAGTGACAGCTCTTCTTACTACGATTTTAAATCTTTTAACAATGTTACTTACGACTTCAATAAAAATGGCTACCTGACGGTGGAAGGTACAGGAATTGACAGTGCAGGTAATTATCAATACCGGGTAGAGAAAAGCCCCTATTTTGCTAAGGACAAAGGCAATACGGACCTCGACCTGGATATCCTGACTTTTGATGGTAACAGGTATTCCATTGAAATTGGATTTGACAGTGACGATGGTTCTGTTACCGTTGTAGGGGATAAAGGAAACAAATATTTCATGCAACTTTCCAATTTTGACAAAAACATAATTTTACGGTTTACAAGAGAATAAAATTCAAACGGAGATATCGAATACTTTTTTCCGTAAAAGCATAAACAAAAAAAGTCCGGTGCAAGCACCGGACTTTTTTTATTCCTATAAAAAGCTGACTATTCTTTATCTTCAGCTTTGGCTTCTTCTGCTTTTTTCTCAGCAGCAGGAGTTTCTTCTTTCACTTCAGCTTTTACTTCTTTTGCTTTTTCTTCGGCAGCCGGAGCCTCTTCTTTTACCACGGCTTTTTCTTCAGCAGGAGCTTCAGCATTGACTTTCTCAGCAGTTTCCGCTTCATTTTTTTCCGCTTCTTTGGCAGCTTTTTCAGCAGCAACTTCTTTGGCAGCAGCAGCTTCAGCTTCCATTACCACAGCCCTTTTCTTGGCCAACTCAGCTTCGCGGGCTTCACGGATTTTCGTTTCAGCTTCCAGGTGTGCTTTCTTCTCAGCACGGGTTTTTTCTTCCAAACCACTCACCTTAGCTGCAATTTTAGCCTCTTTTTCTTTCAGCCAGGCCTGGAATTTCACCTCAGCCTGCGCCTCATCAAAAGCCCCTTTTTGCACCCCTTTCATCAGGTGATATTTGTATAATACCCCTTTGTATGAAAGGATAGCCCGAACAGTGTCCGTAGGCTGGGCACCTTTTTTCAGCCAACTCAGGGCAGCCTCGAAATCAATGTTAATTTCGGCAGGGTTCCTGGTGGGATTGTACATCCCGATTTTCTCAATATACTTTCCGTCACGTGGTGCACGACCATCCGCAATCACAATATGAAAATAAGGGCTTCTCTTTTTTCCATACCGTTGCAATCTCATTTTAACTGGCATAACAGTCTAATTTTTAAATAAATAATAATTAATCAAAATCGGGTGCAAATATCGGATTATTTTTTGGATTTTATCTGTTTTTTTAAATATTTTTTTTTGCTTTACGCATAGAATACGGAACTTCATAGTACGACAGATTTTTGCCTACGACAAAACAATTCAAAAACCGGAGGGCACGTTCATTTTTTTACTACAAATGATTTTCTATTTTTGTTATGATTTAACAGCGGGACAATTGAAGCTTTACAACGCAGACATTCATCTATTTGAACAGGTCAAAAAAGGCCGTGCACGGGCATTGGCAAAGCTGTTTGAAAAATATTACGAGCCGCTATGTAATTTTGCTTTCCTTTTTCTGAAAGATACCAAACTCACCGAGGAGATTGTTGACGATGTATTTATCAATATATGGCGGAAACGTGAAACGCTGGTTATCCACACCAACCCAAAAGCCTACTTATACCGCAGCACCCGAAATGGCGTTGTATCTTACCTGCGCAAAAACAAACCGGTTTTTGATCCCAATTGGATGCTCGAAAACGGGGAAGCAAACGGAAACCCCATTTCACCTGAGACGTTAATGATTCGCAAAGAAATTGCCGATAAAGTAACTTATCTGCTGGACAAGCTCCCGGCACAGGCAGGACTTGTTTTCCGCATGCAAAAACTTGACGGAATGAAATACAAAGAGATAGCGGAAGTCCTCAACATCTCCGTGAAAACGGTGGAAAACCACATGGGCAGGGCATTAAAGATTTTCCGGCTCATGTATGAAGAAAACGCTAATTTTTTTGATGACTAATCGTTTTCAAGGCCTTTAGTACTTTTCCCAAAACAACTTTTACCTGTGGATTGTTCTCGGTTTCATAAGCTGTTTCCACATCGGGAATAGCTGCCGTATATTCGGTTTCGAGCAGGTATTGTGCTGCCGCTGTACGTATTTTTGGCGAAGTGCTGCGCAACAGGCCCATCGACCATCGAATGGAAGGCCTTGAATAAATAGCATGCAGATTTTTTATGGCCCGAATGACCGTGTCATCCTCCTTGCTAAACAATTTCCAGAAATTGGCCTTTTCGTAGGCAATCACATTGGGGAAATAAAGTACATCATGCGTATATTGTTGCGGTTTTACAATATTTTTCGGATAGGAGATTAAAGGCCACCCGGCCACAAAACGGGCCATGCGCGGCACCATCCACCGCATGCCGGGAGTAGCTTCGGGATGCCCCACGGAAGCTATCACCCTGCCCTTTCCGTAAGGAATGGTGAAAAACGCCGGTTTCCCGGGAGAAACGCCTTTCGGGTCACCGGGATTGGAAATGATGTCCGTGGTAAGGGTAGCCAGCACCGTGATATTCGCTCCTTTGGGAATGTCATACATCGGCCCATCATAATATTGGTAAAAAGCAGTATCTACTTTGGTCAGTTCGGGAAAAACTTTTGCTCCTGTCTGGTTCACTTTGAAACCAATGAGTGCCCTGCCGCGGTTGTAGTGGTCGCGAATGTCCGGAGCCGGAAAGATTCTCAGGCTCGGATATCCCGGCGTTGTCGAAAACAGGTAGCCACCGGCGCAAATGCCCACCAAGCCGTGGTTTTTCTGCTGCCCGAAGGCCTTCACTTTGGCTGCCGCTTCCAGTCCCATGTTGTTGTACTCCTGGCTGGCACTTCCGCCGGGAAAAACCATCACATCCAAATGTTTAAGGACACCCTGCATGATATCCACCGCCGAGACTTCCTGCGGGGCCACGCCGGAATCCGTTTTCAGTGCTTCCATGGTTTCGATAACACAAACCGGACTGGCACCATTGCCGTTGAACACACCTACCCGAAGCTTGTTATCTGTTTTTTTCTCCGGTTGTTTTTTTACCGGCTGGCATGACCATACCCCCAACAAAAGAGCAACAGCCAACACGGCAATCATCTTGTTCATACCTGATTTCATGATTTATGTTTTTAAATTTTATTGTAATCCGAAATGTTCTTTGTAAAAATCGCGTACCTGTTTGTCTATTTGCAGGTACAAGGCATCCAACTCCTTCTGGTTAACCTTTCCGGCATCCACCCATTTTCCGATAACCACTTTACTTTCCGCAATGAGCTGGTTATCCAATGGTTTCAGTACCTGAAGAATACCGGTTTTGTCGGCATTGAGCAACGCATTGACATTCATATAATATTTGCTGCTGGTTCCCCATTTGTAAGTATAACAACGGCTTTTCAGTGCCAGGGCAAAATGGCAAAGGGGAGCGTCTTTATACTGTTTGTCATATTGCATGACAACAGGAAGTGTACTTTCTTTGGACAAAACCACGGGAATGGTTACCGAAGCCAATGGCCATCCGAGGTCAGTCCACATGGTTGTCAGCGCGGCATTTTGTCCGGCCTTCACACCTTGCACCATGCAGGAGGATGCCGAAATACCACGTGGCACATAATCTCTGAACCACACCATTTTCTGATGGCCGGCAGGCAACGACACGTAATCCCAGAGGTTTGTTCCCGTGAGAGAATGATGCAGGTTTTTGGTAGCATCCTGCATTATGGTCTTAATGGTAATCCCCCCGTTATCAACGGCTTTTTCCAGCACCTTTTGCGTACTCACATAGCGGATGTAACCGCCGCCTTTCCCCGGGGTTCCCATAAAAGAATAGTTCGTCCGGATAAGATAACCATTGGGTGCCACCGCCTGGTCATTGGCATCAATTTTAAAAACCTTAAAATTCCCCACTTCAAAATAGGCAGCACCACCTTTGGCATCGATCACCCCGAAATTGGCTTCAAGCCGGATAGGCCGGGGAAGGCTATGCAGAAGTTTTTCAAAATCGTCCACCGTGGCACAGGTTTGCAAAGCCCGTTTCATAAGGCGACCTTCTCCCCCGGTTTGTCTGATTGTATCATTGTTCAGGTTATAACTGGCGGAGTTCATAATGGCAAAGCCGGCACTGTTATAGCCTATCCAGATACTTTTCCCTGTTTTGTCCCCTGAATTTACCAGCCCCGTATAGGTATATTTTCCATCGTGGAAAATCATAATCTTATTTTTTACGGCTCCGGTATCTCTGTTTTTCCACAACATAGGACGGCCATCTTTGGTGGCTTTCCCCGAAATAACCGCTGTTGTACAAGCCATTCCCGCTGTTACGGCGAAAAAAAACAACAAGCTGAAAATACTCAAACTTTTTTTCATTTTTTTTATTTTATCTAATCCTAATTTTTATTGAAATACGCGCTCCCTGTTTATTTTCCCTGGCCGCCCCCACCGCCATTGGCAGGAAACCATCCGCCATTGGAGGTATTGATGCCATCGGCATTCGCCACGCCGCCAAAGGTATAAATGGGCATCTGCATAACCATCAACTCTTTGGCAGGGATAGGAAAGTGCAGCAGCGTGCCTTTCTGGAGCATGTCGCGCCGGCGCATATCGAAAAAGGCAATACCAAAACCCGTTTGAATCAATTCAATATCTCTTTCGTAGAAAATAGCATCCAGTAATTTCGCTGCTGAAATATTTGATTTCAGGGGAGGTAAATGCCCGCGTGTAACACGTGTCCCGGCATTTACAATAGCCCTTGCTTCACTCAGGTTTCCGAGGTGCACATAGGCTTCGGCCCGGATAAGGTTGTTTTCGGCCAGCAGCATGTCAGGGACATCTCCCGTAAAGGTCGAGATGGCATAAGGATAACGTGTGTATTCATAATTGGAAAAATTATAATATCCGCGTTCCGGTTTCATATTATTGACAGAATTGAATTTGAAATCAGTTTCAAGGCGGGCATCGTCGGACTGCGCCGGATCGGGATTAATCCCCGAAGCGGGAAAACGCCAGGGATAGTCGGGATCCATCATGTGGATAATACGGCAATCAATACGTGCCCACCCGGGACGCACCGTATAATAACGAAACCATGATTTCCAGGTAGCATTGTCCATATAAACTTCGAGGGGCTTTTTGATGCCGTTGTTGGCATACTGTAGCACTTTGCTCCAGTCTGTCTGGTCATTCTCCTTTTTGTTCCGTGGCATATAAACCAAGAAACGGGCGGCAAACGAACTTGCCAGCTCTGCCAGCTCCGTATTGGTATAGGTATGTCCGTTTATCCAGTCGGACGGAACAGTAAAATTATTTTTACTGCAAATGGCAATACATTTATCCAGTGATGCAACGGCAGCTGCTGTTCCCTCCTGATAGGTGGAAGTCTTCAGGGTTTCCAGATTGGTATTTTCGTTTATCACATAGACTTTGTCATAAACCATGCTCAGATAACCCTGTGTGGCACCCTGAATAAAATAGCTGAATGCTTTTACCATTTGGGTATCCTCCCCGTTGTTCCCCATGGGCATGCTGTCGTGGACCACAGCATACAACACATCATTTGTCTGGCTCAGCGTACTGTACATATCCTGATAAAACCGTTCAAAAACATAAGCATAGGTATAAGAAGTGGTATTGTTGAAAGGGATGCGCGGCTCTTTGGAGAGATCGTACATGCCACTGTTGGCCCACGAACAGGTTCCCTGATCGGCAGCAACCCACATACCCATTCGGGGCGAGAGGCTGGAGGAAATCGCCATGTACCAGTTATAAAATGAACTTTTGGCAATATTAAAAACATCGTCAGGATTGGACAATGCCTTTTCCCTGTCAGGTTTGTTTAGATAGGGGACATTAAGGTCTTTTGAGCAGGATGAAACCCCGAGAAGTGCTATTACAAAAAAGATAATTGCTCTATATTTCATGATAAATTTTTTTAGAATGTAAATGAAACGGAACCGGTAATCACACGATAGTTAGGATATCCGAAATTATCGAAAGGATAATTGGTAAGGTCGCCGCCGGAAGCCACTTCCGGGTCATATCCCTTGTATTTTGTCAGCGTGAAAAGATTTTTTGCACGCAGGCCAATACTGAAGTCATGTAAAAATCCCAGATGGGCTTTTTTCAGCTTCCCGTGGTTTATCTTATAAAAAACGGATAGTTCGCGCATTTTCAGAAAAGAGCCATCCTCCACAAAATAGGAGTTTATCCCTGTTCCATCATAAAATGTCTGGTAGTAGTTAATGGCTTTTTTTGTACCCGGTGCTTTGCCCGATTGATCAATGACCATGGCCCTGTTGTCGCGGAAAGTATATTGGCGTGTGTAGTTGTAAATATCTCCGCCATTTTTCCATGAAAACAAGAAATAAACAGTAAAATCCCACAAGCGGAAGGTGTTTGACATGGACATGAGGAAATCAGGGTTTCCATCACCAATGGCCACCTTATTGGGAAGGCCATCCCCATCGGTATCCAGTTTTATGGCCCGTTCTGCTTTAGTCCCTTCGGTACCTTTCAAAATAACATAGCCATCCGAATTGACGGTGTAATCGTCAATAGAACGGCCGGCAGGCAGCTGGTTGGCCATAACATCGAGGCTGCGCACCCATGAGTAGCCATACATTATGCCAAAGGTCTCCCCCGATTTGATCAGGAATGCATTTCGCGGGCCCGTATTGTATTCGGGAATAGAGAGCTGGGTAACTTTTTGCCGGATACGGCTAAAAGTCAGGTTCATGCTCCAGCCAAAATTATTCTTGTTGAAGAACCGGCTGTTCAGGCTGGCTTCTACCGAAGAAGAAGCGAGCGTGCCCACATTTTTCCACTGTGCAGGATATCCCAGATGCGAAGGCAAAGGGGCCAAAGCAAAGGCATCGCGTGTGGTGGAAGTGGAATAGGTGGCTTCAAAAGAAAACATTTTCAGAAAATCGACATTCAGCCCGAATTCAAGCTCAGCCGTTTCCGAAGGTTTCAAATCTTTATTTCCCAGGGTGGATTTTTTAAGGATACCATTGTTAATATTCCAGGTTTCATACTGGTACGAAAATCCTGGACGCTGGCCGGAGGTACCGTAAGAAGCCCTTATTTTTAGCTCATCAATACCCGGAATGTGCACATCTTTAGAAATCCTGTACCCCACAGACAAACGATAGTACGGGTTCCAGCGTTTGTTGGCACCAAACAGGGAAGATCCATCCATACGAAACAATCCGGAGAAAAGGTAGCGGTCTTTCCAGGCGAGATCAAGAATACCGAAATAGTTAATGGCCACGATTTTGCCTTCATAAGAATTCAGCTGCGATTTGGTGGGATCGGTATTGTTTAGCTGGGGGACACCGGCCACAATAAAATCCTGTGCAAAAACAGAATAGTTATTGTAAGCGGAGTTTTCATATAAATAGCTCAGTTTCAGCTTCCCCACAAGGTCCCTGAACTTCTTGTTCATGTTTACCGTAAACTGGAAATCCTGGTTAAACTCCTGATAGGTTTGTTTGTAAAGAGAACCATTGATAAACTGTCCGCCTGAGGCGAGATAGCCTTTTGGCGTATAGGTGTTCCAATATTTATTCCGGTATTCATAAGTATATTTTACGTTGGCCGACATCCAGGGCAAAGCATACCAGGTACCAATCACATTTCCTATCAGGCTCACCCTTTTTGAGGTCTTTTCGCGATAATAAAGCGGATAAAGCGGGTTTTCGGCCACACTCCACGGGTCAGGAATAATTTTGTAGGGTGTGCCATCGGCATTTTTTGCGGTCAAATCCACATCGGGTGAAACAAACAACAAATCATTGAACGACTTGTAAGACCCCGGATTATTGGATATTGTGTAAATAAACAGGTTAGAAGTGGAAATTTTGAGGTTTTTCAACAGGTGATGGTCCAGGTTGACCCGTAAATTATTTCGGGTATAGCCTCCCGTGGAAAAGATAATCCCGCTTTGTTTGTTGCGTTCATAGGACAGAAGAAAATTGGTTTTCTTTTGATTTCCGGATACGGAGACATAATTATTGGAATAAAACCCTTTTTTATAAAACTCTTTTTGCTGGTTAATAAGGCGTGCATAAGGCTGGTCGGCAAATCCCGAATCCGTTACCCTGCGGCTGCCATGAATTACATCGCCCAGGCTATCGTAAGTTACCCCTTTGTATTTGGTAAAATCGGGATAATTCTGCCAGTCGTCTGCCAGTTGATAAGGATGGTGCGTTGCCTGATCGATGTAATGCGGAATCTCCTGCATGCCCCATTCGCTACGCACATGGACACGTGTATGGCCCACCTGGTTCTTTCCCCGTTTTGTTGTAATGACCAACACCCCGTTTCCGGCGCGTGAGCCGTACAAAGCCGAAGCAGCAGCCCCTTTCACCACCTCCACAGAAGCAACATCTTCCACATTGATATCGGCCAGGTTTGTATTCAGGATATTTCCATCCATAACAATCAGTGGTGCCTGGTTCCCGTTGAGCGAGGTGGAACCACGCAAACGGATGGCTGCCCCGCTGCCGGGCAGTCCATTGGCCTGTACCACAGTAACGCCGGCAACTTTTCCTTCCAGCGATTGTACTACCGAAGGCGATGGAGAGGTGTTCAATTCCTTGTCCCCGACTTTGGTTACGCTAATTGTCAGGTCTTTCCTCGGTGTCTTAGCCGCAACACCGGCCACAATTACTTCGTTTAGGCCATATGTATCTTCGCGTAAAGCAACATCTACTTTATTTTTTCTTTCAATATTAATTTTTACGGTTTGCATCCCGATATAAGAAAAAGCAAGCTGATGGTCCTGGCTGCCGACATCTATTTTGTAATGCCCGTTAAGGTCAGTGGTCGTGCCCCTGTTCGTGCCCACAATAACAACGTTGGCCCCCACTATCGGAGAGCCATCGGATTTAAAACTTACTGTTCCCGAAATAACCCGGGACGGCTTTTTCTGGTCCCGTTTCAACGTATCAGCCGCTGCCCCGTTTCGTTGTTTCCTGTCTATGCTGATAACAAAATAATCGGAGCGAAGTTTTTTGTACTTTAAATTCGTCCCGCTTACCAGCTTGTCAAGTGCCTGAGCAATGCTTTTACTTTTCAGTATGTTTCCGGCGGATTGTGTAATTACCTCTTTTGTTGCCGAAACATCTACGGTAATGGAAACATCGTACTGCTCTTCAAGAGACTGCACTATGTTCTCAAGAGTAGAAGCATTTGTTTTTATCTGGTTCCCCGCCAGTGCCGTTTTTGGGGTAATAAATGCAAATAACAGCAACAGAGACACAAAGATTCCTCCTGCATTTGTAAAGAATTTATTTCTCATAAAACTTAAATTATAATTTTAAACAATTATTCTGATTTTATTTCCGTATGAAGAATTTGGGACAAAGCCTCCACGATAAGCTTCGGATCATCGGAAGGTGCTGAGCCGTATAGCTTTTCGGACAAAAATTCAGGATTCTTAATGGTAACTTTCAGGTTATAACTATCGTTGAGCATATCGACCACCTCTTTCACGGTACACTCATTCAGATAGATTTTTTTGTTCATCCAGGAAGCATACAAAGAGGCCTTAACATTGTTTTCCTTTTTCGTACCATTGTTCCGGATAATAACCTGGTCTCCCGTTTTTTGCAGGATAACCGGCGGCGTAATTCTCCCGGAGCTGACCATAACTTTTCCATGGGTCAGCACCACCTGTGTTTTTGTCGCCATCCGGTTTACCGTAAAACGGGTTCCCAGCACTTTCACTTTCAGGATGCCTGCATCCACCGTAAACGGATGAGAAGTATCCCTGAAAATATGAAAAAATACGCGGCCCGACATGGCCACCCGGCGGCTGAAATTTCCCAGGAAACTCTTTTTGTACCGGAGGGAAGCCTGTTTGTCAAGATAGGCCTCCGAGCCATCGGGCAAAACTATGTGCTGTACGTAAGCCGTTGTATTTACATAACGTACATTCAAGGACTGCGAATAAAAATAGAGCGCAGCACCCACCACCATCAGACCTGCAAAAACAGCGGCCATCTTAACCAACACCCGGATGGAAAGTTTCCTCTCTTTTGGGGCCAACCCCTCAAAAGGCCTGCGGAAAGTTTTCGTTTCAAAAAAGTCAGCGAAATAGGCTTTCCTGTAGCTCTCATATTCTTCGGGATGCTCCTTTTGCCACCTGTTTACCAAAGCCTGCTCCCCGGCGGAAGCCTCTTTGGCAAAAGATTTGGCCAACAAATTTTCAATCTTATCAGGCATAGGTTAATCTTTAATAAATTTTAATATTTTCAAGTGTTTTGCTTTATCCATGAGGCGAAGAAAGTAATAGCCATCGGGCAAAGTTGAAATATTCAGATAAAAGCCGGGGCCTTCCGGCACATCGTCCACACGCAGTACCTGCCGTCCGTAAATATCAAAGACCATCATTTTTGAGGGGATAAATTTTCCAAATTTGATATTTAATTTTTCGGAAGCGGGGTTGGGTGCAAGGACGAAGTTTCCTTGTCCGAAATTATCGGGTATTCCCGTAACATCAAGTGTAACTTTTACAGAATTAGACCAATCATCGTAAGGCCATCGGCCAGCCACTTTGGCCCTCACCCTGAAATATTGGTTTACGCCACGCCTGACGTTCACTTCATAAAGCGTGTCCGTTATGGTATCGCAAAGTGTTTTCCAACTGCCACTGCCAATTTTCTGCTGCAGCTCAAAAGCCTGGGCATTCGCATTTACAGGATAATGCCACACAACAGAAACCTTTTTCTGTCCTTCACCAACATGGGGTATCAACAGTTGTGGTATGGGAAGAAAATAAAAGATGCCGTCAGTAATGGCATTGTAGCCACCGGCATCCCAACTGTCCCTAATCCGGTACCAACCGTTGGACGAACCCCACCAGCCCATATTCAGATGGTAATAATATACATTGTTTTCATCAATTTTCAATCCATCGCAAACAATGGAATGCCCACCGCCTTTGTCATTTTTAATGGCAAAAATAGCCGGAATCCGATGGGCCATATTAAAGTCAAGCATATCCCAAAACGATTTTGAGGAAGGCGATTTTTCCACACCATCAAACCGGAAATAGTTCTTTCCTGCTCTCGGAATCCTGTTTACATTTGAAGTGGAACCGGTGGGCTCAAAATTCATCGACAACGAAATAGCCACCTGAAAAGCCAGTTCACCGGCAGCCTTTCTCTGAGCAGTAGAAGACCTTTTGTACCGGTATCTGTCCAGCATTTCACTCCATTTAAAATGTATGTTGCTAAACGTAGAAGAATAAGTCCCGGTACTGCTGCCCCGGCTGTCAGTGTACGAATAAGAACCCGTGCCCACAAGCGGCCAGCGATAATAGTGCAGTAAGGTACTCATGGAGATTGCCACACATCCTGCCGCATAATGTTGTGGTGTATAATAATTGGTAACATTAATAAGGTTGGAATTCTGGTCGTAACAGTTGACCTGCCCCCACATGGTATGCACATAAGGCCCCCAGGTTTTTACCGCACCTGTTTCCTTGGTACGAACAGGCGTTGGCTTGTGAGAATAAATCTCATGGAGCAGGGGAAAAATAAAAGAACGTTCATCCATCCGGTCCCCAAAATTATTTTTAAAGGAAAAAGCCAAAACGGGATATTCAGAAGCCGGGGAAACGACCACGAAGCCCGAAGGGTTTAAACGAACCAGATAAACAGAGACCCCTTCTGACAAATCTTGTTTTTCAACCTTACTGACAGCCCATCGGGTACCAGGGGCATATTGCCTGATAAACGTTTCTGCTGTAGCCTTGATTTTCATTCTTTCCACGGTTTGGGAATGCTGGGCAAACCCGGCCATCGAACAAAACAATAACGCGGCAACCAATAAAACAAATCCTTTTCTCATATCCACCCCTGCTTTTTTAATTCTGCTACAAAAAAACCAGAGAAAATACCTTTGGAAGAAACAACCTGTTCCGGTTCAACAATCTACTTTCTTCCATGGTATCTTCTCCGGGCCATTCAAAATAATAACCTATTTATTTACAATAATTTTACCTGTGTGGGCATCACCCGATGTTGAAATAGTATAGAGATAGATGCCATTGTCCAGGTTCATGTTCTGCACCGAGAATGTAACATTGTGTTGCCCTGCAGGCTGAAAACCCATTTTTTTGTTAAAGACTGTTTTTCCGGTAATGTCGACCATCCTGACAGACACCTCCGAACCTTTTTTCAGTGTATAGGCAATATGCCCCATGTTACGGACCGGATTGGGATAAACCCGGTTGTTAATGTCCTCTGCGGCATGATTTTTCACACTGTTTACATTGTTTTTGTAATAATCCAGCACTTCTTTAAACAGTTCATCCGTATTGTCCTGCGAGTCAAGGCGGGCAGTTTCAAAAGTAGAACTGATCACATGCCCCTGCCCCACAACATGAGCCAACATGGCATAATATTGACTAAATACATAACCGGAAGGCCCCATGGTATAAATTCCCTGTGCATCGTTTGTAATAGTCAGGGCATCCACATTCCACATAGTGGAATAATGCCATTTCATGGGCGAAAGTGTGCAAATGCCATTCCTGGCAACGGCATCCAGTTCAGCTACTCCGGTTTTGTTGTCGTTGCGATGGCTTTGCGCCACATAGGCTTCAATTCCGGCATAATCATACATGAAATCACCACTTTTAAATTGGGCAATGCAGGAATCGCCATTGTTCAGTACCTCCCTGTATTTGTTTCCGAAAGCATCATACAAAAAGTCAAGGCCCTGTACCCACACAACACCGCCATTGTCAATATATTTCACCAAATCGGGATTAAAACGGGTGCTGTCATTGGGATCCCAAAGTTTTTGGTTGGCTCCGTCATTTCCGGTGTACCAAACCACAAATTTGAACCGCTTCATCAAATCATAAGAGGGCGAACCGGTCTGGGTTACCGTATTGAACACATCCACCGGATACCCGGCATGTGTAATGGCCGTATCCACTACCCGGTACCGTGTGGTACCACCACCATAGGAGTTGTTATCGTCATTGACCAAAAGTACATAATAAGCATTCGGGTCCACCTGGTTGGTAATCGTAATCTCCACCGAATCGGCTTTTCCACTGCCATCTACTGCCGAGGCCTTTACCCATAAAGTGCCATCGCCCGAAGGGGTTCCGGTAGCACTTAACAAACCGTCCTGGCTAATGGTAGCAGAAGCCGTTCCGGAAATTATCTGCCAGAGGATGGTCTTGTTTGTTGCATCATCAGGTTTTACAACAGCTGACAATTGCAATGTTCCTTTCGGTTTGTCAATAGTTTTTACACCATTGGGGGTTTCAATTTTAACGCTGTCAACAAGTACTTGTGTAGCAGCAAACTGGCTAAAATAGTCCAGGCCCTGTTTCATAAAAGTCATGGTCATATCAGGCGTATCCAGTGTATCCATGCGGGCCGTTTCAAAACCGCAGGACAATACTTTGCCGGTACCTTTTTCATTGTAAATCACGGTGTAGTAAGCCGACAAATCATAATCTTTCGGCCCCATCTGATAAACAGCTTTTGCACTGTCCGTGGGTACCCAGGCATCCGCATACCACATGGTTGAATATACCCAGGTAATCGGGCTCAACGTAAAAATACCGTTGCCGCTGACCACATCCAGTTCGGGGACACCGGTAGAATAGGTTCCATCATCAATTTTAGAATCGCCATAATATTCTTTAATGCCAAGGTAGTCATAAGGAAAACTGCCGGAGACAAAAGTAGTATCCCCCCCGGGATATCTGTCACGCATAAAATCCAGGCCCTGGACCCATAACATGCCGCCGCCATCAACGTAGGACTTGACAGCTTCATTGTCCGTATCATTGCCATTCCAAAAAGCCGTAGCAACCCTGTCGTTGCCCGTGTACCAAATAACAAGGCTAAAAGCCTTCATAAAATCATAGGAAGGCCCTTGCCCCTGTTTCGCCACATCATAAAGCGTGTAGGAATATCCGGCAGCCTGAATGGCTTTTTCAATCACCTGTACCCTGTCGGGAGATACATTATTGTCGTTTACCAGCAATACGGACATGGCATAGCCCCATTGCGATACGGCCATTAACACGGCCATGAAAATTATACTGTAAAATTTTTTCATAGAAATAAGATTTTAAGGTTTAACACATGTATAGACGTTGTTTTCCACAAATGCCCCTACCCCGGAAAAAGATTTTCAAAACTTTGGCAAACCGGGCCAGTACACCTTAAGTTTTTATTTTTTACTTATTCATTAGGGGAAAATCCGGCTTTTTGCGTCTTAAGTTATTAAGGATAAAAACATCCCATACAAAAGACAAAGATTTTAAAATTAAAAATCATTAAATTAATACGTTATTCATCAAAAATTACTGATTATGAAAAACAAATACTTTTTTAACACGTTAGGGGTTGTTTTTACCCTCGGGCTTTTGCTTCTGTTTGGCAATGTGCAGGGGCAGAACAGGTATTATCTTGATTTTGACGGGTCAAATGATTATGTTTATAGAATTGATAATTCTGTATTGGACAGAATGAATAGCGCATCTGAGTACACAATTGAAGCATGGATTTACATATCGACATGGAAGGATTATGAAAGAATAGCAAATCGTTATTCCCACTGGGATTTTTATTTACGAAAAAACGGACAATTGGCGTTTAGAGTTGATGTTTCTGGAACTTGGAAAAGAAATTATTCCGTTAATTCTGCAGTAAGTACCGGTTCATGGCAGCATGTAGTAGTTATACGTGAGTCAGGACACATTCATTTCTATGTTAATGGGATAAATAAAGATGCCGGAACTTATAGCGGATATACTTTGCCTGGTCCTTCTACAAATGACCATCTTTATATAGGTCAGTTTGGAAGTTCTACAGCAGGAGGAAAGGGTACGAATTTATTTAATGGATACATTGATGAATTTCGATGCAAAAATGTTGCTGAAAATGTTGCTGATTTATCATCCAGTATATATGATAATCAATATTCTCCTGATAGTCATACTGGAGCTTTATTTCATTTTAACGAAGGTTCGGGAACAAACACCATTGAATCTACGCAGGGATATAATGCTACTCTTTATGGTACTCCGACCTGGAGGGCCTGGAATTATGTATCTTCTGACCACCTCCCCCTGGCCCACGAATGGACCGGAGGAGCCGGCACCGACTGGGGCACGGCCGGGAACTGGAACGGGGGAACACCAGCCGGCACAAACGATGTGCTTGTTCCTTCGGGCTTAACAAATTATCCCTCCGTAAGCGGGGATGCCTCC
>WGCY01000002.1 GCA_015493525.1 Bacteroidales bacterium | reverse complement strand
TGCCGGCCTACAATGCAGCGGCTACACTGGAGCAAACCTACCGCGAAATCCCTTTCGATGTGGTGGATGAAGTCATTCTGGTCGATGACCACAGCAGCGATGAAACTCTTCAGGTAGCAAAAAAACTGGGCGTACGTCATGTTATAAAACATGAGGAGAACAAAGGCTACTGAGGTAATCAGAAGTCATGCTACAACAAAGCCCTGGCTCTGCAGGCCGATATTGTGGTGATGTTACACCCCGATTACCAGTACACGCCCAAACTGATTCATTCCATGTGTTACCTGATAGCCAACGGGGTTTACGATGTGGTGATCGGCTCGCGTATTCTGGGCAAAGGAGCGCTGAAAGGCGGAATGCCCTGGTACAAATACGTATCGAACCGGGTGCTGACCCTTTTCCAGAATATTGTGATGAACCAGAAGCTCTCCGAATACCACACCGGTTACCGTGCTTTTTCGGCGCGTGTGCTTCACAGCATTCCCTACGAGAAATGTTCGGACGATTTTGTGTTCGACAACCAAATGCTGGCCCAGATTTTTTATGCCGGATGGGAAATTGCCGAAATTACCTGCCCGACTAAATATTTTGAAGAGGCCTCTTCCATTAACCTGAGCCGCAGTGCTGTTTACGGGTTGGGAGTGCTGAAAACCTCGCTCATGTACTTTTTGCAGAAGAGCGGATGGGGAAACTTTGAGATTTTCAAGGGGATAAAGACTGCGAAAAAATAAATATCGATTTTGGTGCCGCTCCTCAGAATTTGCAACCCTGAGGGTTTGATTATACAACCCTGCCCTCGTCCGCGTTTGTAACGCGGATGGCTTTTACGTATTTTTTTGTGAAGATAAACTGATAAGGCAAAACGGAGATTATCGGTTTATTGTATAAGATTTTTATCCAAGGGCATTACAAATGCTGAACAAGATACGTCCACGTTGCAAACGCGGACGAGATTATCGGGTTTGCCGGGCTTTTCGGAGAGTTTGTTCAGGCGGGCAATCCGGAGGCCTTCCATAAGGTCGGGATTACAAATCCCGATCAGCAATAGAGATAGTCTCATAAACTTTGTGCAGCTTTGGGAATTCCTTTGTGTCCCATTGTGGTAAAAGTGGTTTTGGTACCCCTCCAAAAATCCTGTAACTCTTTCACGAAATTGTGTAAAACCCATCCGGCGGTGTGCATCTACTTTTGCCTCAAAATGCAGAAGAGATGAAAATACACATGACAAAAACAAAGAAATGGTTCCTGGCCCTGGCAGTGGTCCTGTTTTCCGGAAGCTTCCTGACCGCCCAAAACAGCGGCGTGTTAAAGGAGTTGGTAAAACAGGCGGTAGTGGTCAATCCCAAAATCAAAACCCTGGAGGCAAAATTGAACATGGCCCGCGAGAATATTCCCATCGGGACGAATCTTCCTGATCCGGTTTTTTCCGTTGGGCTGCTCAATCTTCCGGTTAATACCTTTTCATTTCGGCAGGAAGCCATGACCGGTGTCGCGCTGAATTTGACACAGACCATACCGTTTCCCGGTTCTTTGAAAGCCAAAGCGGATGTGAAAGCCATGGACACCCTGATTGTGAAGCAGGAAGTTGCCGACATGAAAAATCAGATTGCACAAAAAATGGCCATCCTTTATTATACACTTCAGGAAAAACGCCGGGAGATAGCGTTGGCAAAGGAGAGTGTGGATTTGCTGAAACAAATTTCACTCGTTGCCAAACGAAAATTTGAGGTGGGATCGGCCAGCCTGGAAAATGTGGTTCAGGTGGAAGTGCAGATAACCCGCGTAAAAGATAAAATTGAAGCCCTCACAGGGGAAGCCCAATCGATGCAGGCGCAGATCAATGCTTTTTTGCTGCGCAACGATAAGGTACCCGTTACTACACCTGAAATTCATCCCATAACACAAACGGTTTTCGTAACAGACAGCCTGCTTAAATGGGCCGCCCGCAACCGCCCGCTGTTGAAAGGAATAAAACTTTACCAGGACAAAGCCGTGTTGCAGCAGGATGAAATAGAAAAGAAATACTATCCCAACTTTAAAGTGGGAATGCAGTACACGCTGCGTAGTTACAACAAAACCTCTGGTGTCAATTACCCTGATTTCCTTGGCCTCGTGGTGGGTGTTACCATCCCGTTGGGTTATGGCGGAAACATAAAAGCGCAGGTGAACAAATCGCGTTACCTGCAAGACTATTACGGGCAGCAGTTCCATTCCTCTTTGCAGGTATTGCAACAGTCGTTTGGAAAAATTAACGCGAAGATAAACGAACTCCGGGTTCGCGAAAAGCTGTTGGAGAAAACCATGCTTCCACAGGCTTATCAGGCTTATCAGGCTGCTATTGCCGATTATCAGGTAAACAAAATAGACTTCGTAAACGTGATGAAGGCAGAAGATGATATTTTGAAAATAAAAACCGGGCTGGCCAAGCTGCGCACCGGTTTTTCCATTCAAATGGCACAGCTTGAATATTTAACCGGAACACCATTGGCTTATTAATCGAAAACATAAAGAACAGAATCATGAATAAGAAAATTTTTATTTACACCATTTTAATCGTTATCGGGGCTGTCCTAGGCGGCGGCGGATACTATTTTTATGCGAAAGAGGCTTTGAAAACCCAAACGGGCAGCGCAGGCAACGATACCGGAAAACAAACCGAAACAAAACAAAAACGCAAAGTGTTGTACTGGCGTGCTCCCATGAACCCCAAAGAGATCTATAACCACCCGGGAAAATCGAATATGGGCATGGACCTGGTTCCTGTATATGCTGATGCGTCCGGCGAAAGCGGCGTGGTCTCCATTAATCCTGTCGTTCAGCAGGATATGAACGTCAAAATCGCCACGGTAAAAAAAGGAACGCTGAATGCGGAGGTCTTTACCAACGGCATCCTGCAGCCGGATGAACAGAAAGAGTATGTGGCTACCACCAAAATCGGTGGCTGGATTGAAAAGCTGTACATCAACTACACAGGACAAAAAGTCCGTAAAGGCGATAAGCTGATTAAAATCTATTCGCCCGAACTGGTGGCCGCACAGGAAGAATACCTCACGGCCCTGGCTTACGACAATGCCATGAAGGCAACCGGTGCCAAAACCAACCTCATCCGGAATGCCGTACGCAAACTGGAATTGCTGGATGTGTCGAATGCCGAAATACAACGGCTGAAAACAACCAGGAAGGTACGCAAATACATTCTGCTGACAGCTCCTTTTGATGGTACGGTGTTGTACAAAGGAGTGGACGAAGGGGCGAAAATCAGCCGCGGTACACCCTTGTTGAAAATTGCTGACCTGCGCAACCTGTGGATATTGGCCGATGTGTACGAATATGAATTGCCAAAAATTTCGCTGGGCGACAAAGCCAAAGTTACTTTCGACTATCTTCCCGGAAAAGCCTACAACGGGAAAATATCTTTCATTTACCCTGTTCTGGATACCAAAACCCGTACTATAAAAGTTCGGATAGACCTTCCCAACCCCAAAGGGGAGTTAAAGCCCGGTATGTTTGCTTCAGTAGATATCAAAGGCAATAACCTGGGAGAATATCCTTTGGTTCCCGAGCAGGCCATTCTGCGCAGCGGACGCCAGAATACGGTCATTATTGCCCTGGGCAAAGGAAAATTTAAACCGGCACAAATTGAGCTGGGAGCCTATTCCAACGGCTATTATCAGGTGCTAAGCGGTTTGCAGGCCGGGACTAAAATCGTAACCTCCGCCCAGTTCCTCATCGACTCCGAATCGAACCTGCGGGCTGCCCTCAGCGGTTTTACCGAAGCAGATACCACAAAGAAAATGACCGATGAAGAGATGAAAAATATGAAAAAGGAGGACAAGAAAACACTGAAGGTGAAAGCCGAAAAGAAAAAGACATCAGAACTTATTCGTACAGGAGCAATTGACGTAAAAGCGATTGACAAAAACAGCGACGGAAAGTTGTATCAGGATGTGATGGACTGGAATGTGATTTCGGACAAACCCGGTACATGCCCGATTTGCGGTATGAAACTGCGTGAGATGTCCATTGCACAGGTAGAAAAAAACCTGAAAGAGCATGGATTCTCTTATAAGTAAACCAGATGAAAGTTAAAAACCAGACAATAAATTCCTTTATTTCCTCCCTGGAGGGGTGAGGGGGTGGGTTTACAGAAAGCTATTTATTGTCTGTTTCTTTAAGGCTTTACTGAAAAATTGAACTAATAATAATTTGCCCGTTACCTAATTACCAATTGAAATAAACAAAAAGTCATGGTACCTACAGAAAATACAAAAGACGGTTTTATCGCCAAGGTGATAGAATGGTCGCTTAACAACAAAATTTTGGTCATTATTATGACGGTGGCCTTTATCGCTGCCGGTGTATGGGCTGTCAAGAATACTGCCGTCGATGCCATTCCCGACCTGAGCGATGTCCAGGTAATCATTTTTACAAAATATCCCGGACAAGGGCCGCAGATTGTGGAAGATCAGGTAACGTATCCGCTCACTACCAAGATGCTCTCTGTTCCGGGAGCCATCGATGTGCGTGGATATTCTTTCTTCGGCTTCTCTATGGTTTACATCATTTTTGAAGATGGAACCGACCTTTACTGGGCCCGGAGCCGGGTGCTCGAATACCTCAGCTCCATGCAGAGCCAGTTGCCCAAAGGGGTTTCGCCCGAACTGGGACCCGATGCCACCGGACTGGGCTGGGTTTACGAGTATGTGCTGAAATCGAAAACACGCAGCCTGGCCGAACTGCGCTCCATTCAGGATTGGTTTCTGCGTTACGAACTGACCGCTGTTCCCGGTGTGTCGGAAGTGGCCAGCCTGGGAGGCTATGTAAAACAGTATCAGGTAAATATCGATCCCATAAAACTGGCATCCTACAACATTTCGCTTGAAAAGATAAAAAAGGCCATTCAGCGAAGCAACAACGACGTGGGCGGTCGTCTGCTCGAAATGGGCGAGACCGAATTTATGGTACGCGGTTTGGGCTACATCAAAAACAAAAAGGATCTCGAAACGATTGCCATCGGTGTAAACAAAGCCACCGGAACACCTGTCTATCTGAAAGATGTGGCAAACATTAATATAGGCCCTGAACTGCGCCGCGGCCTGGCCGACTGGAACGGCGAAGGCGAAGTGGTAGGCGGCATTGTCATCCAGCGTTTCGGTGCCAACGGGCTGGATGTGATTAAAAAGACTAAGGAGAAATTAAAAGAGCTGAAGAAATCATTGCCTTCTGATGTGCAGATTATTACAGCTTACGACCGCTCCGGATTGATTGACAGTGCTATTGACAACTTGAATGACAAACTGATAGAGGAAATGATTGTGGTTTCCATTGTCATTTTTATCTTCCTGTTGCATTTCCGCAGCTCGCTGGTGGCTATTTTTACGCTGCCCACAGCCGCGCTGGGTGCCCTGCTTATTATGCACCTGCAGGGGATCAATGCCAATATCATGTCGTTGGGCGGCATTGCCATTGCCATTGGTGCCATGGTGGATGCGGCCATTATTATGGTGGAAAATACCCAGTCGCATGTGTTGCAAAATCAATTGAAACCAAAAAATGAACAAAAGCCGCACTGGGCGGTCATTATGCAGGCCTCCCAAGAGGTGGGGCCGTCCATCTTTTTCTCGCTGCTGGTGATTGTGGTTTCGTTTTTGCCGGTATTTGCCCTGGAACAGCAGGAGGGCCGCCTGTTTAAGCCGCTGGCTTACACCAAATCGTACTCCATGGCCGTGGGAGCTGTGCTGGCCATTACCATTGTCCCGGTGTTGATGGGTTACTTTATCCGTGGGAAAATGAAAAAAGAAGAAGACAATCCCATTACCCGGTTCCTCATGTACATCTATCATCCCATCGTGGACTTTGTGATGAAAAAAAGATGGCTGGTGCTAGTATTGGCTGCCGTTATTGTAGGTGCCACCTGGTTTCCGTACAAAAAGCTCGGTTCTGAGTTTATGCCGCCGCTTTACGAAGGCGACCTTTTGTATATGCCGACAACCTTACCGGGAATTTCTATTACGAAAGCACGTGAGTTGTTGCAGCAAACGGATAAGATTATTAAAACTTTCCCGGAAGTAGAATCGGTCCTCGGCAAGATTGGTCGTGCCGAAACAGCCACCGACCCGGCCCCGCTCTCCATGATTGAAACCACCATTCGGCTGAAGCCGCGGAGTGAATGGCTCAAAGGGATGACCGTGCAGAAATTGATTGATAAGCTGGATGCGGCCATCAAAATCCCCGGGCTGACCAACGCCTGGACCATGCCCATAAAAACCCGTATCGACATGCTCTCGACCGGTATAAAGACACCGGTGGGTATTAAAATCGGCGGTCCCGACCTGAAAGTGTTACAACGCCTTGGTAAAGAGATTGAAAAAGCGGTAAAAGATATCCCCGGCACCCGCTCGGTGTATGCCGAACGTGCCGAAGGCGGCAATTATGTTGACTTCGATATTGACCGGGATGCCATTGCCCGCTACGGGTTAACGGTGGGCGATGTGCAGGATGTGTTTATGTCGGCTGTGGGCGGAATGAATATTACCAAAACCGTAGAAGGGCTGGAACGCTATCCGGTGAACCTGCGTTATCAACGCGACTACCGCGAAAACATCCCGGCACTGGAACGGGTACTCGTTCCTTTGCCGCACGGCGGCAACATCCCATTGAGCCAGCTGGGCACCATTGTGGTGAAAAAAGGCCCGCCGGTGATTAAGTCGGAAAATGCACGGCCCAATGCCTGGGTGTATATCGACATTGAAAATACCGATGTGGGTTCGTATGTGGAAAAAGCCCAAAAGGTCATCAACGAAAAAATCAAACTACCACAAGGCTACTCGCTGGTGTGGAGCGGGCAGTATGAATACATGCAGCGCGCTGCCAAAACCCTGGCACTGGTCATACCGCTTACGTTGCTGCTGGTGATTCTGTTGTTGTATTTCAACACCAAATCGTTTGTAAAAACTGGGATTATCCTGCTGGCCTTGCCGTTCTCCATGGTGGGTGCCATTTGGTACCTCTACTTTGCCGGATTCCACATGAGTGTGGCCGTATGGGTCGGGATTATCGCCCTGCTGGGGATTAGTGCAGAAACCGGTGTGGTCATGCTCCTTTATCTGGACATTGCCTATGAAAACTGGCGGAAACAGGGAAAAATGAAGACTTTCCACGATCTGCGCGAAGCCATTTTTGACGGAGCCGTAAAGCGGATACGTCCCAAAATGATGACGGTACTGGTGTTGTTCTTCGGCCTGCTGCCTATTTTGATAGGGCACGGGGCAGGCAGTGATGTCATGAAACGGATTGCCGCTCCCATGGCAGGCGGTATCTTTACCAGCCTGATTATGGAACTGACTATTTTCCCGGCCATCTTTTATATCATTAAGAAAAGAAAACTGAAGAAAGAGCATGCTTTGCTCGAAGAAGAAACACAAACTGGTTGAGGAAATTAAAAAATACGGCTATATCGGCCGGAGCGGCGATGGCTGGATTTTTGTCTCCGGGATTGAAAGAGCCGTCCGTGTTCGTACCGGAGAAGAAAATGTAATTAATTAAAACCATCTCTGCTCTCTATGCTGGTGATGTCTATAAAGTCAACCCTGACAAGTCATTGCAAGGAAATAAGGCGGGGCTGTGCGCAGTCTGACGAAGCAATTACAATATCCGGAATTATATAAACCTTTTCCGGAATAATGTAAGAAACTTCTGTGAAGTGGATTATATTTTTGCCGTTGATAATGAATGTTTCTGTATAGGGAAAATTTTCCGGCAGGATAATACCAAACTGAAAAAACAAAGAAAAATGAAAAAACAACTACTTCAAACTGCTTTTCTTCTGGTTTTCGGTTTCATGCTCAGCGGTGCTGTCCATGCGCAAAACCAGTTGCTAATTCCCGATACGCTTTCGGGAACAAATTTTACCCTGAATTTGCAAAACGGACAATACCAGTTCTATTCCGGTGTGAACACCACTACCATGGGGGCCAACGGCAACATACTGGGCCCGACACTGATTATGAAAAAGGGTGATTTCGTGGATATCAAAGTGAAAAACCAGTTAGGTGACACCACGACTATTCACTGGCACGGCATGCATGTATCAGCGGCCAACGATGGCGGCCCACATACAACCATTGCACCCGGAGCTGTATGGAACCCAAAATTTACGGTTATGGACAAGGCGGCTACCTATTGGTACCATCCCCACTTGCATACCCATACCAACGAACAGGTTTCGATGGGAATTGCCGGCCTGATCATTGTCAGGGACAACGAAGAAGCTGCCCTGAACCTGCCCCGCACTTACGGCGTGGATGATTTTCCACTGGTGATACAAACCAAGGACTTTGACGATAACAAACAAATTGTTGTCCCTTCCAACTCGGATGATGTGGCTATGGTAAATGCCACCATCGATGCATACGTAGATGTGCCCCAACAGGTGGTACGTTTTCGGTTGCTCAACGGCTCTTCCCAAAGGGTTTTTAATGTGGGGCTTTCGGACAACCGTACATTTTACCAGATTGCTTCCGATGGCGGCTTGCTGAGTGAACCACTTTCGCTGACACGGCTGCAGCTGGCTCCCGGTGAGCGGGCAGAGATACTCATTGACTTTAGCGGTTTGCAGGGAAAGGCTGTAGAACTAAAAAGTTATGCCTCCGAATTTCCCAACGGGATTTACGGGGCCACAAATCCCGGTATGAACACCTCTATGGTATTAAACGGTTACAAGCCCAATCCGCTGAACGGCAGCGACTTTAATTTGGTTTCGTTTCGTGTGGGAGCCACAGGAAGCCAGCCGGTAACAACTATTCCGGCCACGCTGGTAAATGTTTCCCCCATTCCGGAAAGCGATGCTACCGTTACACGCGACCTGACTTTTTCGCCACAGACACGGGGTATGGACCAACTGAACGGAAAATTTTTGATTAACGATGTCAGTTTCGATATGAATGTCATCAACTACACCATTCAACTGAACAATGTGGAAATCTGGACGCTGGAAAACAATTCGGCCATAGCCCATCCTTTTCATATTCATGATGTTCAGTTTTACATTCTTGACAGGGATGGCAATGCTCCGCCGGCTTCTGAGCAGGGACGCAAAGATGTCGTTTTGGTAAAGCCCCAGGAAACGGTACGCTTTATCACCGTTTTCGAAGATTTTGCCGATGACACGGTTCCTTATATGTACCATTGCCACATGCTGACCCACGAAGATCAGGGCATGATGGGGCAATTCAATGTGGTGAGCCGGGTAACAGGTGTAAACGACCATTTCGCTGAGAACACCAGACTTTCCGTTTTTCCCAACCCTGTTCAGGGAGATTTTCTTACAGTGAAGGCATCCAGTGTTGGCGAAACCATTCTTTCGTATGCGCTTTACAGCCTTACGGGTGAAAAGTTATTGCAGCAAAAAACCAACCTGACGGGCGAACTGAAACTGAACGTTTCTAACATACCGGAAGGTTTGTATTTCATTAAAATTCAGACAACTACCGGGCAGGATGTAAGAAAAATAGTTATCAACTAATGGGCTATCCCTCTTCTTCGATGCACAACGACACGCTGCTAAAAGCCAAATTGTACGTGAGCTGTGCCATAGGACGGTTGTAAAAGTAAGCAGTGTTCACGGAACTTTCTAAAGAACGTCATTGCGAGGAAATAAGGTGGAAACGTGTGTGGGCTGACGAAGTAATCTATTTAATAGGTAGTCCATCTTTCGTGAGATTGGGGATGTCCAAAAAGTAAGAAAAGCTCGTCATTGCGATGTTCTGCCGGTGGCAGAGCAGAAGCAATCTTCCGGAGAACAGGTTCTTTGTCAAGAGATTGCTTCGTCAGCCATCGCATTTTATCTGCCCTGTTTCCTCGCAATGACGGCCAGAGTTAGACTTTTTGGATATCCCCCAATGACGCAGCTATATTTGTCTCTGTTTATCTTACTATTCCGGAATAACTGTAAAACCTGTAACTTTTTACCATAATTGTGTAACAGGTAGCCCTTATCGATGCATTACTTTTGTATCCTATTTAAAAAGTATCATCAACATTAAAAAATAAAAGTCATGCGTTACTATTTCACAAAAACATTAAAAGAAGGTTCTTTTGAAGAAGCCATTGAGCGCACAAAAGAAGCATTGAAAAAAGAAGGTTTTGGCGTTGTGGCCGAAATTGATTTTCAAAAAACATTAAAAGAAAAATTGGATGTGGATTTCCGGAAATACCGTGTACTGGAAGCCTGTAATCCGCCTTATGCCTTAAAGTCGCTTACCGCCGATGACAAAATCGGAACAGTACTTCCCTGCAACTTTATTGTGCAGGAAAAAGAGGGAAAGGTAGAAGTAAGTTCCATTAATCCGGTGGCTGCTATGCAGGCTGTTGAAAACGAAGAGATGAAAGCCATTGCCAGTGAAATCGGTGAAAAGCTGAGCAGGGTGGTTGCTTCGCTGTAAACTGCCTGAACGTTTTATACCAAGCCTGCTCCGGGACCTGTCGGGTTCCAAAGCAGGCTTTGTTATGTCAGGATGCTTCTACAATAGCCACTTACTCTATAAATAAACCTAAAAATCATGTAACTCTTTCCCTGAATTGTATAACAGCTATCGCCCTGCCTCACACTACATTTGTGGAAAAATTAAAAGCCATAAAAATTTAAAGCTATGATGAATTTTGGAAATATGACCGGTTGGGGAATGGGATTTTGGTGGATGGGTGGCCTGGTAATGATGGCCCTTTTCGTCTGGTTCCTGTACGTCCTTTTTGGCCGTGGATATAACGGCTCCCGGTTTCAACAGCAAACAGCCCGCGAAATCCTGTCAAAAAGGTTTGCCCGTGGCGAAATCTCTAAAGAAGAGTATAACAACATGCTCAACAGTCTATAACCTTCACAATGTTGGATAGAACTGGATTCTCTTCCTGCACCTTTCGGGGTGCGGGAAAACGCCCGGGACTTTTAAACAGATTTGAACAAGCCAGAAAAAAACACTAAAAAACAGAAAAGTGGAAAACGAAACATTAAGCTATTACTGCCCCATGCATTGCGAAGGTGAAAAAACCTATGACCAACCCGGCGATTGCCCGGTATGTGGCATGCATTTGGTTCCGGTAAACGGTGAAAAGAAAAACGGCCAACACAAACATGAACATGTACACGTACAGGCAAAGCCAGATGCTGCCTTAAAGGTAGAGCAGGAACCTGATGAACAATATTATTGCCCCATGCATTGCGAAGGCGACAAGACTTATGAAGAACCGGGAAAATGCCCTGTATGTGGTATGTTCCTTGTTCCCTTAAACGGTGATACAAAAATGGCGGAGCACAACCATTCGGCAAAAAAAGCCATGGTTTCCCCTGTCAAAGAGCAGGATACGCAAAGTAACACGTTGAAAGTGAAAGCTGTACACCCTGTTCAGTCACATACTGAATCGGGTGCCCGGTATCATTGCCCCATGCGTTGCGAAGGCGACAAAACCTACGATCACCCCGGCGATTGCCCGGTTTGCGGCATGCATTTGATACCGGAAGTAAGCCTGACAGCAAAAAAAACAGAAGAGAAAAGCCCTGAGGAGAAAGCTTATAAAGATATGCTGAAGCGGTTTTGGATTGCCCTGGTGCTCTCGGTTCCGGTGTTGTTTATTAGTATGTCGGCTTATGTGCCGGGTATTAATCTGGAAAAACTGGCTCCGGAGAATTTCTGGCGTTGGACGGAATTTATTTTGACTATTCCGGTTGTGTTTTATGCCGGATGGGATTTCTTTGTGAGAGGCTGGAATTCAGTACTCAGATGGTCGCCCAACATGTGGACGCTAATCTCACTCGGTGTGGGGGCTGCTTTTATTTTTAGTGTACTGGGCATGTTCGTTCCCGGGATTTTTCCGGCAGAATTTAAAGATGAGGGCGGGTATGTCCATCTCTATTTTGAAGCTTCTGCCTTTATTTTATCATTGGTATTGCTGGGCCAGGTTCTCGAACTCAGGGCTCACAGCAAAACCAATACGGCCATTAAAGCTTTGCTCAACCTGGTGCCTCCCGTGGCAAGGGTCATCCGCAAGGGTGTTGAAGAGGAAATTCCTCTTGAAGAGGTCAAATCGGGAGATATCCTGCAGGTACGTCCCGGAGAAAAAATACCCGTGGATGGAATTATCCATAACGGAAATGCCATTATTGATGAAGGTATGATTACCGGTGAATCTATTCCTGTGGAGAAAACCGAAGGGGATAAAGTGATTGGGGGTACCGTCAACGGTAAAACAGCTTTCCGGATGAAAGCAGAGAAAGTAGGCTCCGATACGCTACTGGCACAAATTATTGAAATGGTGAACAAAGCCAGTGGCACCAGAGCTCCCATTCAGGGACTGGCTGATAAAGTGGCCAAATATTTTGTGCAGATTGTTGTGGCGATTGCCATTCTTACATTTACCATTTGGTATTTCCGGGGGCCGGACCCCGCACTTGTTTATGCTTTCGTAAATGCCATTGCCGTGTTGGTCATCGCCTGCCCTTGTGCGCTCGGACTGGCTACGCCCATGTCGATCATGGTAGGTACCGGACGTGCTGCCCAATCGGGTGTGCTGGTGAAAGATGCCAAGGCCATCGAAGAGATGGACAAGGTGGATACGGTCATTGTGGATAAAACCGGTACACTCACCGAAGGAAAACTTTCTTTGAATTTGTTCGTTTCGTTTGATACGGGTTATTCGGACGCTGACATCCTGACCATTGCCGCTTCGCTGGATAAAAATAGTGAACACCCTGTGGCTGATGCTATTGTGAAAGGAGCAAAAGAGAAAAATATAGCCCTTTTTGAAGTGGAAGATTTTGAAGCTGTAGCCGGAAAAGGGGTTATCGGAAAATGGAAAGAAAAAGAGGTTGGCCTCGGTAACAGCCGTCTTCTGGAAATCGTGGGTGCCAAACTTACAGATAAACAATTGAAAGATGCTACACAGTGGCAGCAAAAAGGGCAAACCGTTATGTTTTTGGTCATCGACAAGAAACCGGCTGGAATGGTGGGCGTTGCCGACAAGGTTAAAGAAACTTCCAGGCAGGCTGTCCGGGCTTTGCACAAAGCAGGCCTGAAAGTGATTATGCTTACAGGTGACAACGAATATACCGCCAAAGCCATTGCCGATGAGGTGGGTATTGATGGTTTCCAGGCAGATTGCCTTCCTGAAGATAAATACAACAAAGTGAAAGAGTTGCAGGATCAGGGACATATTGTGGCCATGGCCGGTGATGGCATTAATGATGCCCCGGCCCTCACACAGGCAAATATTGGTATTGCCATGGGAACAGGTACGGATATTGCCATGCAAAGTGCTGAAATAACCCTGGTAAAAGGTGACTTAAACGGCATTGTCAGGGCACATGACCTGAGTCACAAGGTAATGCGTAACATTAAGCAGAATTTGTTTTTTGCCTTTGTATATAACTCTGTGGGGGTTCCCATCGCTGCCGGTGCTTTGTACCCTGTTTTCGGACTGCTTTTGAGTCCTATCATTGCCGCTGCCGCCATGAGTTTCAGTTCGGTTTCGGTCATCTCCAATGCCTTGAGGCTTAGAAAACAATAGACATTTAAATAAAAAACCGAAGGCTTTTTCCTCCGGTTTTTAATAAAACAAAAAGCACTTCAATTAGTTGTATTCTATTTGATTGGTACCCAATACATAACAGAATAGGAGGGAGGTGTTGCAGACCCCGAATTCACTTCTTCTCAAATACCAATGGTCGGTAATGTCTCTTCCCGAGAAGTAGTAGATTTCGTGAACATGTGGTCCCAGGGCAGAGGCAATATTTGTTACGAGATAATGATGTTGGGCATCCCAGCTGCTACCTTTGCTGTGGTTGATATAAATGGAAAGGTTTCTTGTTCTTAAACTGTATCCAAACGAGATGGCAAATCCTCCAAACTTATTTTGGAAATCTGTGATAGCTGTGTTCAACGCATCCAGGCCATCAAAACCAAGATTGCCATAAAATTTGTCTCCCCCGGGTGCCTGATGTTGGACAATCCATTTAAGTGCCGCTACTTCCACAAGATCGCCTTTTAAGCTAATATGAAATTTATACTTTCTTACTTTGCACCATGACCATTCGAACGGATAGTAAACCGTTTGGGTGTAAATGGGTAAAAGGTTTCCCGGGCCATAATGGCCAAATATGTAGTAGCCACCACCATCTTTCTCCAGATAGCATCCGCCCATGGGCCTGAATACCCCGTCGCTCAATTTGGAGATTAACCAGGAGCTGATACTGCCATCTATTTTGCACAGTGTGTTGAGTACATCGTTATTTGTCTCTTTAAAGTTTTTAGCAGTGGCTGTCAGGGGGTTTCTTCTCTCTGCTTCCACAAAATAGGACTCCTTTTCTGCCCCATCATAATCGGGGTTGGGAAGGTATGTGCCATGACCTTTCATTCGGCTGAAGGCATCAATTTTTAGCCGTATGACGGATGTTTTTACCATCATTTTTGTTTCGATACCGGGTGTGTAATGGCCATCTTTTACATTGTACACTTCCAGTACGACCGAGTCTTTATTTCTTTTGCCCTCAAAGCGAAATGGCGCGTGATCACCTGTAATGTCCCCGTTTTCGTCTTCATACAGGAAAATGTTATCAAATTCAGAAGCATATTCTTCCTGTTCGGAGCCTCTAATTCCTTTAATAAACGTTGTGTCCGGTACACTTTTGTCAGGAGAAAGGGTAAACTTCCAGGTACCTGTAACTGTTTTGGGTTTGGAACTTGTATTTGCGGTTTCCTTTTTACAGGAGGTCATCATTAATAGGCCAGTCATGATAAAAAGCAGCCAAAATAAATTCTTTTTAAGAGTAGTTGTTAATGAAATCATAATAAAGTAATTTATAATTAGATAATTGAAAAAACAAAATTACAAATAATTTTTATTTAAACCACGTATAAATAAAAAAACATCAATTTTTTTTGAAGGCAGCTTTTTTAATCCTGTATTTGTGAAAAACAGGTGATTGCGGTTTACAGGCTTTCCGTACGCAAGTTATGTCGAACCTGGGTTGATAGGGGAAAAATGAAACAAAAAGGCAAAAAGCACTTGCCGGTAAAAAATATCCATGTATATTTGCAGCCCGAAAACAAGGGAGCTTAGCTCAGTTGGTTCAGCGCATCCCGACTAACTGGTCGGGAGGGACACTGGAAACTGGGTAACAAAATAATGGGAGCTTAGCTCAGTTGGTTCAGAGCATCTGCCTTACAAGCAGAGGGTCACTGGTTCGAATCCAGTAGTTCCCACCAAACGAAAAGGATTATCTTGAAAAAGGTAATCCTTTTTTATTTTTGCAAAACCATGTATTACTTTTATATTTTATACTCGAAAACCAGAGATCGTTTCTATGTCGGCCATACGGGTGATTTAAAAGACCGCCTCAGAAAGCACAATACAAACCACAAAGGATTTACAGGGAAAACAAAAGATTGGAAAATTATGTATTCCGAAGAATATACCACAAAATCTGAAGCTTATTTCCGTGAACGCCAGGTTAAGGGGTGGAAAAGTAGAAAAGCAATCGAGAAGCTGATAAATAGTAATTAAAACATGAAAAGTGATGGTCCAGCGCATCCCGACCAACAAGTCTGGAGGGAACGGGTTCGCATCCAGTAGCTCTTTCTATTTCAGAATTATCATTTTCTTTATCTGGGTAAAATTATTGACGCTCAACCGGTAAAGGTAGTTGCCACCGGGCAAAATTGATGCATCAAACTTAACTTTGTGGCTCCCGGCCGGTTCTGATTTGTTGATGAGTGTTGCCACTTTCTTTCCATTTAAATCAAAAATCTGAAGGACAACCTTTCCGGGCCTGGCCAGCGCATAGGCAATTTCCGTAGTCCGGGTAAAAGGATTGGGGTAATTCTGCATCAGCCTGACGGATGAAACAGGTTTTGTTGTTTCTTCAATACCATCGGCTATCGGATTGAGCAGCATACTTAAAAGATAATCTTTCCCATTGTTGCAATGTGCCACGAGATGGGGGCCGAAAGTATTTTCTGTAACTGTCCGGTCAAATTGTACATTGCCGAAAGTTGTATTGTTTTTTAACAGCTGGCCACTGGCTTCCCAGTGATAGGGTTCATTTACAACGGCATAGGCCGTATCAGCCGGTAAGGTTATGCTAAGCCATTTGCAGTAGGCATCCGAAAATTTGTAGGTAGCCGTTGCTGTTTGGCCGGCACTGTTGTTCAGGCTAAACCGGTCTTGTGCATATTCTCCGGAATTGCGGTCGGCTGCAGCGTGCGACCGGTAGGCCTGGTCAATCGTGTAATTAACCTGTGGGGAACTGATTGTACCGGTGGTTTTGTCAGAATAGTCGTATATGGAAATCGATGCGCCGATATCCCCTTTTTTATCTCCGGTATAATTTAAGTTTACCGTATAGGAAATTCCTTCAATGTTTACCGTACCTGTAATGGTCCTGTCCCACTCGGTTTTTTCCGTACCGGAATTGTAGCCTACGTTGCTTACTATATGCAGGTTGAGCTTGTTGGATACCTCCGAAACAAAATCCATTTGGTGTGCATCCAAAAAATCGTCAAGGGTACCATCTGTATATCCGGTTATGGTCGTGTATTGAAAGTACATAATGCTTCCGTTAGCGAACTTCAGTACCATTTTGTCCGCAGGAGAAGCAGAATAAGCCCATTTATCCGGATCGGTGGTGCTTTGGGTCAGGGTGCCCGTAGTGGTTATTTGGGATGTTTGGGTACTTGCCGCCCAAACGGCATGGGCTGCATACGAGATAAGATCGCCGGATAAATCGGTGGCATCCGTTGCCCCTGAATACATGGTCGATACAATCTCTTCTTCGGTGGTTTGTGCCTGTATGCCCAAAATGGCAAACAGTGCGGTTATGAAACAGATAAATACTGCTTTAAGTTTCATATTGTCTCCTTTCTTTATAGAAATCAGGTCTTCATCCGGAAAATGCAGTGGTAAAACAGGCTGCATTTTCCGAAATCCGTCTGGGTTTACATTTTTACAAATTTCTTGTTCCAGCTTGTTGTTCCGTTGCTGCACCGGATAAAATAGGTTCCTTTGGGTAGGGACGAAATATTGAAATGGATAAGTAACTGGTTCTGCTGCAAGGGTTTGTCCATTACGGTTTGTCCCAGCAAATTGTATATGGTAACATGGCTGTTGTTGCCGGTGTTTTCTTTTTCCAGTAACAGGTTCAGTACGCTTGTGGCCGGATTGGGGTACAGGGTAAACAGTGGTGGTTTATGTTCTTTTACAGCGTCAATCACCCGGTTTCCCGTGGCAAACCAAACGCCCCATGTTTTCTGGTCCAGTAAAATGGTGGCATCGCCCGATGGGGCTATTTTGCCGGCATCCACCTTGATCTGACCAATGACATTATTGTTGTTATTGTCCAACGCGTTAAAAATAATTTTATCGTCAGTTTTAGAATAATTCGGATATCCCAATACGGCATTTTCAAAGATTGTCCCATTGTCACCGGTGGACATGTTCGCAGCCATTACAGCGGCTTTTCCGCTGTTGGCATCGAAATAGTCGAAAGTAATGATGTAAGGTGAATTTTTTGAAAGACTTGGGTCTCCGATATTTACACCTTCGGGAAGGTTGGAAAATACTTTTTCTATTTTGCCATCGCCCCAGGTTTTTGCCGCTTTGTTCCAAACCCTGATGATGCCCATGTCCCAGTAATCAATATCATCGCCTGATGCATTTTTTAGTTTATTATAGGCATCGTAAATAATGTACTGGCCCGAATAGTCCCATTCGAGGGCATCGGCATAAAGCACGTTGTTGGTAACCTCGCCTGTGGAAAAAGTAGGGTTAAACAGGTGGTATTTATTCCATTCGCCCAAACCGAAATCGTAAACCCAAATGGCCGAATCAATGGAAGTTGTAACCACGGCAATCCTTTCCCCACCTTTGCTTATGGAGATGTTCCTGAAAACAGCATCCGTTGTCAGGTAGTCTTCTTCTAAAGTTTTCAGGTTCAAGTATTTGATTTTGTTGTCAGTAGTTACAAAAACGGCAAAGGAGCCATCATCGGTAACGCTGGGTTTCTGGGATATCCTGGTTTGTGAAACAGCTTGTTCCGAGGTTCCGTCCGTTGAGGAGATGAACAGGCTGTTGGGATCGGTGGTGTCGGCAGTCATGGAGATGATATAATCTTGTCCGGGATTAACCGGCAGGTTGCCTTCCCCCGGATTTCCCCCGCCACTGCCGGTACCTCCTCCATCACCAATTCCCACTTCTGTAAAAGCTTGTTTTACGGCATTGGTTTCGTTGGAATTTGCCCCGTAAATGTCGGTGGCGGCCTGTACAAAAGCCACGCGGGCATCGGCAAACTGTGAGCGTTTTACGAGGTAATCGGTCATGGATTTGTACCATATTTTTTCCGCTTTGTCTTTGCCTATGGCCGTGGCAAATTTATAGTAGGCAAAATTCATGATGCCGCTGTTGGTGTGTACCCCGCCGTTGTCGGAAGCCCCTGTATATTTTTCATTGAGGTTTGCGGGCTGGTAGCAGCCATCATTAAATGATGTGCCCCCGTTGTGCGGATTGGACATGTCGCGTAAATGGCCGGTGGGATAATACGTTTTGTCAATTACCACATCTTCGCCAAGGAACCAGTTTGCACGGTCCACCATAGTTCCCGAAATATCGGCCATGGACTCGTTCAGTGCCCCCGATTCATCCTGATATTCCAGGTTGCAGGTGTTCTGGATTACGCCGTGCCCCATCTCGTGGGCCCCTACATCCAGGCCACCTGCCAACGGACTGAAAATACTTCCTCCGTTTCCATAAAACATTGCCCTTCCGTTCCAGAAAGCATTTTCCATACTGGAACCATCGTTGCTGGCAACATTGCAGATGGAAATGATGGTGCCCCCTTTGCCGTTGATGGAGCTCCGTCCGTGGGTATTTTTATAATATTCGTAGGTTTTCCCGGCATTATAATGGGCTGAAACGGCTTCCGGGTGATCGGCCCAGGTATTGTTTACCGATTTAAATTGGTATACTTTCATGTCTTTATTGGCAGAACTGTTATTGGCATCAATTGTCCAGATAACCCCTACGCCGCCATCCGGAAATTTTGATTCTGCCTGGTTGAACATGGCGCGTGAGGCATCAACCAAATAATAACTCCCATTTACCAGATAAGTATTAATTGTTTGGGCAACGCCGTTCAGGTCTTTGGCCGTTGTTTTGGCAGGGCCATCGCTACATGTGTTGTTGTAATAATTGACAATTTCGCCGGTTTGCGCATCCACAAAATATTCATAACGCGCGAGCATATTGGGCCGTACGGTCAGGTGCCAGGTGAGTTTTGGCCGTTGTTGTGCGGTGAGATGCCGCTGATAAAAAACCAGCTCGGAAATAACAGGTTTGTATTTTAGTAAAACGTTTTGGGTAGCAGAAGGTTCCGTGAAAGGGGTGGAGAGGTGTTTTTTTACAAGCTCCATAGCCTGCTCCTCGGAAACGGCGGGGGAGATGTCGTCCGTTTTGGGCGTGGAGAAATATTCCCCGTTGAATTTTTCCATCTTTCCATCTTTGCCGTGCACAAAAACCTGTCCCCCGTAAACTTTAATTCCTTTGTAAAATTGCTGTAATTTAACGTGGGTTATCCCGTAAGCATCTGTATGTGAATCAATGGCCTTGAATTCCTTTTCGGGGTTTTGTATCTGTATCATTTCCTTAATGCCTGACAAATAGGACAATGCAGCTTTTTCGATGGTTTCTTTGTTGTTTTTTGAAAAAGATAAGGCAGTTGGTTTTATGCCTTCCAGGAAGATGAGTTTCCCTTTTTGGTTGTATTTCAGGTTATGGAAATTTTGTCTGCTTTCATTTGTCCGCGGGGCAAACGGAATGGAATGATAGTTGACTTGTGTGGCTGCCCGTGCCCTGGCCTGTATGGGCGGCACGTTCAATTTGGCAGGCATAGAAGGGGTGTTGGTGGAAAGAGAGCTTTTTACTTTGATATTGAAAGGGTTCTTTTTTTGTGCTTTCAGGTTTCCTGTCATTAAAAAGACAGCAAGAATGGATAAGAAGAGTAATTTGTTTTTCATGGCGAATTATTTTATTGGTTTCTAACTAATTGAATTAAATGGATGGTTTATGTACTGTTAATATTTTCTCATAGTGGATTGAATCGGAAATAATGCTGAGAACCAATTCTTTCTGATTGTCTGGAATGATGATGTGTTCATAATTGGTGTTTGTGATAACTTTCTGATAGATTGTGCTCCCATCCAATCTTCTCAGGGTTAATAGTCCCACTTTGATAATGGATGAAAGGGTGATGTGAATTTCTTCATTACTCAGGTATGAAAGGATAATGACCTCTTTTTCTTCGGTTTGTTGCTGGTTTTTCAATTTTTCAAAATTTTTGGTGAAGATAAACTCTCGTGAAGGGGTAAGCAAAAATAGCGGGTAACAAATAGGTAGCACCCTGTTGAAAAACAGGTAGCATTCAGGTATTAGTTATGAATTTAATAAGCTAATTAACAGTAGATTATAAATCCTGTCTACTGTTTTCCCATTGTGCTCCATCGTGAAGCCCCCTGTGCTCCATTGTGTCAGGCTTCGTTAGGACTAAAATGTTATCCATTTAATGCTCTGTATGCCTTAAGTTGGTTTTGGCTTCAGGGGCCGATTGAATCTTTCAATTTTTGGCTATATTTGTTATCTGAATACCTGAAAACCAATGATGAAGATAAAGGCTCTCTTTTTATTACTTACGCTTTTGGTGAACGTACCGGCATCCGGAATGGACACGGGGGATAGTTTACGCCGTATCATTCCCCATCTTTCGGGGACGCAAAAGCTCCGGGCACTGGATAAACTGGCTGATTATTACATGGACAACAATCTGGACAGCAGCTATTTTTATCTCAATTTATTAAAAGACTATGCGCTGGAGACTCACAACGAACGTTACCAATCGGTGGCCTATTCTTCGCTTGGCCTTTATTTTTTTTATTCGGGGCAGTTTCCCGAGGCACAAAATTTCCTGCAAAAAGCCATTCAACTTCAGAAAAAAAACAACGATACCGTTCATTTGGCCCATTCATACAATGTGCTGGCAGGCATTTATGGCGAAAGCGGGGCCTATAAAAAGTCCATCCACATCCTGTACAAGGCGATGAAAATTTATGAATCGCAGCGCAACATAAAAGGGCTTGAGAAAATTTATAATAACTGGGGCTATTTGTACATGAAGCTTGATGACTACAGTAAAGCAATGGCGTATTACAAAAAGGCATTGTCTCTGATTAAGAAATACAAACTGAAAAAAAACAAAGGTTTTCTATACAGTGATATGGGTATCTGTTACAAGGAGTTCGGGCAGTACGACAGTGCCTTGTATTGTTACAACCTGGCGTTGAAAGCCTATAAAAAGCACAAAACATTTAATGCCATCCCCATGCTTTACCAGAGTTTTGGCAATCTCTATGGTTTCAGGCTGGGCCTTCCGGATTCGGCACAGGCTTATTTTGAAAAAGGGATAAAACTGGCTGGGCAATATGATCCGAATTCCCTTATTGAACTGTATTTCAGCCTGGGACAACTGGAAGAGCAGCAAAAGAAGTACCGGGAAAGTATTGAGTCGTTTGGTAAATCGTTGTATGTGGCCGGGAAAACCGGAGATTTGAACGGGCAGGAACAAGCCCATTACGGGCTGTTCCATGTGTATAAAAGAATAAACCGGTTGCCGGAGGCCATTTCCCATTTTCAAAAATATGTTGCGCTCAAGGATTCCATTGACAACAAAGAAACGCATATCGCCATTGCCAGACTTGAGGAGAAATACAAGAATGAGAAGAATCTGATTTATATCCAAAAGCTAAAAGAGAAACAGGAGACAGACCGGCGTTTGAAAATTTTTATGCTGCTCAGTATATTGTTTTTGTTCGTTTTGCTGGCTTTTATTGTTTATTGGATTATTCAGCGAAAAAAACGGAACAAACTGGAAAAAGAATTGTTAAAGGCAGAAAAGGAAAAGGTTGATGAGAAATTGCGGTACCAGAACAGGCAGCTGGCTTCGCAGGCCCTTATTATGATGCAAAAAAATAAAATGTTACAACTGTTGTACGATTCGTTGAAAAATACGCCAAAAGAACCGGAGAATATCCCCGGGTACCTGAACAGGATTAAACATCAGATCAAACGCAATATTCAATCGGAAAAGGACTGGGACCTCTTTAAACTTTATTTTGAACAGGTAAACAAAACTTTTTTTCAGAAGCTCAAGGTTATTAACGCCGACCTTACCCAGAACGACCTGCGCCTGGCCGCTTTGATCAAATTGGGGCTTAATATTAAAGAAGTTGCCGCCGTCCTCAGCCTTTCGCCCAACAGCATCAAAGGGGCACGCTACCGCCTTCGCGGAAAACTGGGGCTTAGCAATGAAGAAGACCTTGGCCATTTTGTCGGAGGCATCGATTAGCAAACTGCTTACGGTAACTTGCGGTTTTTGTTTTTGGCCCTTCCTATCATATTTATCTTTTCTTAGCTTTGCAATCTAACTTGGGAAAAATTGAAGCACCTGAAAATAAGCATATTCCTCTTTGCCATTTTTCTTATTGCAGGCATGTACTCCTGTTCCGTAAAGAAGTTTGTTCCGAAAGGGAAGTATCTTGTCAACAACAGCAAAATTCAGGTTGCCGATAAGATGTACCCGGAGGTGAATGCCGGCGACCTGAAACCTTATGTGCAACCGAAGCATAACAAAAAATTTCTTTTCTGGCACATCCAACTGTGGCAATACTATCAAAATAAGAAAAAACATACCAAATTCAGTACCTGGCGTAACAAGAAATTTGGTGAGGAACCGGTGTACTTTTACAAGGAAGATGTGGCCCGGAATGCACGCAATATGGAAAAGTACCTTAACGATATCGGCTTTTTCCATTCGCACGTTAAATATGATTTTGCCTACCTGGACAAAAAGAAACTGGCCAATGTGAACTATCAGGTTTTTCCTGCAAAACCCTATCATTACGATTCTATCCGGTTTGTGCTGGAAGATACAACTTTAAGGCCCTTTTTAAAGGATCAGCTAAAAAAGTGCCTGCTGCATAAGGGAGATATTTACAATGCTTACACCATGGATGATGAACGGGACAGGATTACGCAACTGCTTAGAAACCAGGGCTATTACTATTTCAACAGAAATTACATCCAGTTTTTGGTTGATACTAATTTTCAGCGACATGTGGCAAATGTCCGGATAGATATCAAGCAGCGCGAAGTGGCCAATGAAAATCATCCGGGAAAGATGAAATATCTTCCGCATATCCGTTATTTTATAGACTCCGTGCGTATTTATCCCGATTTTGATCCGTTAGAGCCCCAAGATTTTATCCGGGTAGATCATGTTATCAAGTTCCCAAAAGATACCACCAGGTACCATTACGAATATTTTTGCAGCCCACGCAAAAGGTTTGCACCGATTACATTTGATAATGCCATTCATCTTAAACCGGGGACGCCCTATTCTGATAAGGCGGTAAAGGAAACCTATCAGCCGCTGTTTAATTATAAAGTGCTGAAGACATCCCACATAAGTTTTGAACCGGTAAAAAAGGCACTGTCCGATACCGAAACAGTGGGCTACCTGAATGCCCGGATACAGATGCAGGTGGCTAAACTAAACAGCTTTTCGGTTGAAGCTGTTGGTACCAACTCCAGTGGCGATTTGGGTGTGAATGGCGTATTGTCATTTACCAACAAAAATGTTTTTCGGCGGGGCGAAATATTCAGTTTGCAGTTTAGCGGGGGCTTTGAAGCACAGCACCTGGGCAAGCTTTCCTCTGACTCAACCGTTGCCCCCGTACGCGGAAATGGCCTTTTCAATACTTTTGAGGCGAGTGTCAATGCTTCGATAACTTTTCCCATGACACTTTTCCCATTTAGAAAATACAGGGTTTCCGACATGGCCGAAACCCGTCTGGGAATAGGTTATAGCTATAATATACGGCCTTACTATTCGCAGGATGTCAGCAACATTGAATTTAGTTACTCCTGGAAACAGGGAAAATATCTGAAGCATATGCTGACCCCCGTCAACCTTAATTTTGTAAAGGTCAACCCTACGCCCGAATTCAGGAAGATACTTGAAAAAGAAACCAACCAACAGCTGAAAGAACAGTATTCTGACCACATGATTGCCGGATTACGTTACAGCATTATTTTCAATAACCAGAAGCCGCATCGTGCCGGTAATTTTGATTATGTACGCCTCGATCTGGAAACTTCGGGAAATTCCCTGTATGCCTTGAGCAGACTTGTCGGCGGGACAAAAGACACGCTGGGAAATTATACAATTTTTGGCGTTCCTTATTCTCAGTATTTTCGTTTTAACTTCGATTACAGGCATTATATTCACTTTGATAAACAGGGGAGGGCACTGGTTCTCCGCGGTTTGGTGGGAATGGTGGTCCCCTACCTCAATTCTAAAGTGGTACCTTACGAAAAGGGCTTTTTTGCCGGCGGTGCCAACGGAATGCGGGCCTGGCGTTTTCGTACCCTGGGGCCGGGTTCTTTTACCGGCTCCGGCAATTATGAAAGGGTGGGCGATATCCAGCTTGAGGCAAATATGGAATACCGGTTTCCGGTGATTAGTTTTTTAAAAGGGGCCTTTTTTGTGGATGCCGGTAATATCTGGAACCTGAACGAGAACAGTACCTTTCCGGGTGGAAAATTCGCCTGGAATACTTTTGCCAAAGAGATAGCTGTCGATGCCGGTTTGGGTGTCCGCCTCGATTTCTCCTTTTTTATTTTTCGTCTTGATTTTGCCATCCCGCTGCAGGATCCTTCTTATCCCATCGGCGAGAGATGGCGGTTCGATAAATTACAATGGCCTGATGTGGTGGTTAATTTCGGTATTGGCTATCCTTTTTAACTTCTTTGTATATGACTGTTGACCAGGCAATAAAAGGTATGCGCCGCCATTTTGATTATCTCCCTACGGAAAATCAGCAAAAGGCCATGAGACATCTTGCTGCTTTCGGTATCAGTACGAAAAATAATCCCATGTACCTGCTGAAAGGCTATGCGGGAACAGGTAAAACCAGCCTGATCAGTGCTTTTGTCGGACTGCTGCACGACACAGGACGAAGATTTGTTTTAATGGCTCCCACAGGCAGGGCCGCAAAAGTCCTGGCCCAGTACACCGGTTTTACTTCCTATACCATTCACCGCCGTATTTATCGTTCGGTTATGGACAGCGATGGCCGGCGAAAGCTGATCCTCTCACAGCATAATATGCATAATACGGTTTTTATTGTCGATGAGGCCTCCATGATAAATGATTACGCTCTTGACAAAGGCACAATAATGTCGGAAGGCAGTCTGCTGGACGATTTGATGCAGTATGTTTTTGCGCAACCCGGAAACAAACTGCTGCTGGTGGGCGATACGGCACAGCTCCCTCCGGTGGGGCTGTCCATAAGTCCTGCACTTGATGCAGATTACCTGCGGGGTGCTTTTAACCTGACTGCTTTCTCCTTTGAAATGAACGAGGTAATGCGGCAGGCCTTGAATTCCGGAATCCTTAAATCGGCTACCTATTTGCGCCTCAAAATTGAAGAAGAAAACGCAGAACCGCCTTTTTTTAAGCAGGGCAATTTTGAGCACGATGTGCGTATTGTGGAAGATGGTTATATGCTGGAAGACCTGATGCAGACGGCTTTCTCAGGAAATGAAGATACCGGCAGTATTGTCGTTACGCGGAGCAACAAAAGCGCAAACATGTATAACCAGCAGATTCGCAGCAGGATACAACTTCGGGAATCGGTTCTTGAAGCAGGGGATAAAATCATGGTGGTGAAAAATAACTATTTCTGGCTTTCGCCTGAAACAAAGGCCGGATTTATTGCCAATGGCGATCTGGCACAGGTTGTCCGTGTCAACTACTTAGAGGAACTTTATGGCTTTCAGTTTGCCGATGCGGAAATTCGTTTATCCGATTATCCCGATGAAAAAGAGCTGACCGTAAAACTGTTGCTGGATACACTGGATACCCCCGGTGCCGACATTTCAAAAGAGGAGCAACGTCGGCTTTTCGATGAAGTTGAACGCGATTACATGTCCATCCCTCAACGCCGGAAGCGGCTGGAGGCAATGAAGAAAGACCCTTATTTCAATGCCTTGCGTGTAAAATATGCTTATGCCATTACCTGTCATAAAACACAGGGCGGACAATGGCCGGTTGTTTTCATAGATCAGGGATATGTCAATGAGGAACAGGTAAATAAAGAATACCTGCGTTGGCTTTATACGGCTTTTACAAGGGCCACAGAGATGGTTTACCTGCTAAATTTTAAGCCGGAGTTTTTTGACTAAACCAAAGCTTTTTCCAGCCATGGGAGCAACCGCCGGGCGGCCTTTTCTCCGGCTTTTATGATAGCTGCCGCCTCTTTAAAGTCGGCCCATGAAATATCACCGAGCGGACAGGAGACAACCTTGTCGGCGTTGCTGACTTTGAGTTTGGTGAGATGGTAATTCCGAATGTTCTCTGCCCGCTGCATGATGTCAAGCCCGCTGCTCAAATCAACTTTGTCTTTAATGGGCCGGCTCACATTGACACCGATAATCAGTTCTTTTTCGGTTTTTCTGAAATACTGGGTAGGAACGAGGTTGGAAACGCCGCCATCTACCAGCAGGTGGTTTCCCCATTTTACCGGTGGCAGATATCCGGGAATAGAAGAGCTTGCCCTGACGGCAAGGCGCATGCTCCCTTTTTTCAGCAGCACCTCCTCTCCGGTAATAAGATCACTTGCTATGGCAAAAAATTTCAAAGGGAGTTTTTCAATCAGATGGTCCGGATAATTGTGGTAGGCTTTCCGGACCAGTTCTTCATCGTAAATACCGGGGTTTGCCAGTGTCTTAAAAAGGGACAGCCCTACTTTTATATGCCCCATTACCGAAATGGCTTTGCTTTTTAAATCGTTGCCCACTTTGTCAATAGCGGCGAAGTCATCAAAATTAAAACCTTCAAACACAGGCTGTTCTATAAAATGGTAGGCGAGTTCTTCCACGGCATCTGCATCCTGGTAAAGGGCATAACTGCCTCCCACCATGGCCCCCATACTGCATCCTGAGATACGGGCAATGGGTATTTTCTCTTTTTCGATAATGCGCAGAAATCCGATGTGGGCAAGTCCGCGTGCGCCGCCGCCGCCCAATGCAATGGCCAGTTTTTTCATAATTTAATTTTTCCAAAAATACAATAAATAAGAAATTTGGGCCGAAGTTGTTTGAAGTTTAAAGGATAATTCATTTTATTTTTTACTTTTACCGCAATTATATATAATTTAAATTATGTCGGAAAATTATTTAAAAAAGTACCCCAATGCAGAAGGCTATTTTGGTGCTTATGGCGGGGCATTTTTGCCTCCCCATCTGGAAAAGGAGATGAAAAGAATCACCGATGCGTATTATGCCATCAGCAAATCGCATCAATTTATTTCGGAACTGAGAAGTATCCGGAAACATTATCAGGGACGGCCTACGCCGGTTTATTTCTGTAACCGGTTGTCGGAAAAATACGGTGGCCGGATTTACCTGAAAAGGGAAGACCTGAACCATTCAGGTGCCCACAAACTGAACCATTGTATGGGGGAGGCCCTTCTTGCAAAATATATGGGCAAGAAAAAGTTGATTGCCGAGACCGGTGCCGGACAGCATGGCGTGGCATTGGCAACGGCTGCCGCTTATTTTGGAATGGAGTGTGAAATTCACATGGGCGAAGTGGACATGGCCAAAGAACATCCCAACGTGGTGCGCATGGAAATCCTCGGGGCAAAAGTCATTCCGGTTACCGATGGCTTAAAGACTTTGAAAGAAGCTGTTGACTCGGCTTTTAACGCTTATGCCGTGGACAGCGAAAATTCACTTTATTGTATTGGCTCGGTTGTAGGTCCCCATCCTTTTCCCATGATGGTACGTGATTTTCAGCATGTTGTGGGAGTGGAAGCCAGAGAGCAATTTTATGATATGACCGGTGAGTTGCCCGATAACGTGGTGGCTTGTGTAGGCGGTGGAAGCAATGCCATGGGGCTGTTTTCCGGCTTCATAGAAGATGACGAATGTACCTTGTACGGGGTAGAACCTGCCGGACGCTCTTTTAAAACGGGCGACCATGCAGCAACCATGACCTATGGAAAGCCGGGCATGATTCACGGTTTCAAGTGCTATGTTTTACAGGATGAAGAGGGCAACCCTGCCCCTGTTTATTCGGTAGCCAGCGGATTGGATTATCCGGGAGTAGGGCCGGAACACAGCATGCTGAAAGACTTGGAACGGGTGAATTATGTTTCCATCAACGACCAGGAAGCCATCGACTCATTTTATGAGCTGAGCCGCCTTGAGGGAATTATACCGGCTTTGGAAAGTGCACATGCCGTGGCTTATGCCGTAAAACTGGCACAGCAAAACAAACGGGAATCTATCCTGGTTAACCTGAGTGGCCGCGGCGACAAGGACATTGATTTTGTGGTGGATACCTATGGGCTTCCGAAGGAAGGGAAATAGTCAAAATTAAATAGTGCAGATTAAAAGCAGCCTTTTGTAATGAAAGGGCTGCTTTTTTAATTTCCGGTATTTCAAGTCTTCTTGTAGCTCATTCGGATTTACAACTGGCTGCACAACTGGCTGCACATTCGGATTTGCAATCCGAATGTTACCGGATGGGGGATTTGAAATCCCCCGGCTTAAAAACCTCCGGATTGCATCAGCCGAAGGCAGACAGGAATCCAGAGGAGCTGCAGGTTGAATAACATAGTAGGGGGTGGGTTTAAAGGCTCTCCATATAGTCTAAATTAGAGGTCATCGCAATGATGGGGTTTTTCGCCTTTTTGGCAGCTCCAGCTTGGATAAACAGGTAGTTTCAGCTTCTTTCCAGCATATCCGGGCGACGCTCTTTTGTCCGTTTTACCGCCTGCTCAAATTTCCACTCTTCGATGAGCCGTTCGTTGCCGGAAAGCAAGATATCAGGCACTTTCCAGCCCCTGAATTCGCGCGGGCGGGTATAAACCGGTGGCGAAACAAGGTTGTTCTGAAAGGAATCGGTCAGGGCAGAGACTTCGTTGCCCAAAACCCCCGGCAGCAACCGGACAATGCTGTCTGTGATGACTGCCGCTGCCAATTCCCCTCCCGACAAGACATAATTGCCAATGGAAATCTCTTTGGTGATAAAATGCTCGCGGATACGCTCGTCAATACCTTTGTAATGGCCACAAAGGATCATCAGGTTTTTATAGGTGGACAAATGGTTGGCCATGGGCTGGTTCAACATTTCACCATCCGGGCTGGTATAAATGATTTCGTCATAATCCCGCTCGCTTTTCAGCTTTTCGATGACTTTGGCCACCGGTTCTATCATCATTACCATGCCGGCACCGCCGGAGAAAGCATAATCATCCACTTTGTGATGCTTGTCGCTGGTATAATCGCGCAGCTGGTGCAGGTAAATTTCGGCCAGCCCTTTGTCCTGCGCCCTTTTTACAATAGACTGATTAAAAGGGCCTTCAAACATTTCGGGGAAAATGGTAATAATGTCAATTCGCATGGTGCAAAAATACAAAAATGGATGATGTGGCAGGGACAGGGTTTGTCCTTTGTTCCCTTTCACAATAACGCCTGAGGTGTTTGGCTAACTATGGTTATGAATCAGGTTCTTATCGTCCCGGCTGTTGAATTCCGGCTGGATAGTAACATGGTCTATCCCCATGCTGCGGGCAATTACCTGAATCTGCTCAAGTTGCGATTCAAAAACGGAAATGGCCTGGTCTTTTTTTAAGTCGATGTGCGCTTCCATGTTTATTTTGTTGTCCGTCAGTTGCCAAAGGTGCAGGTGATGCAGGTTTTTGATGCCTTCGATGGCTTCAATCTTCCCGGTCAACAGATTTATATCGATGTTGGCAGGAGAAAAGAGCATGATGATATTGATGGATTCGATAAACAGTGCCCAGCTTGAATAGATAAGATAAAGGGCTATCACCAGCGTTACCAGCCCGTCAACCCAATACAAACCAAAGTATTTCATGAGCAGGCCTCCCACAAGTACTGCTACCGACGTAAGCATATCGGTAAAAAGATGCAGGTAAGCGGATTTTATGTTGATACTCTCTTTGGCCCCCGACTTGATAAGCAGGACACTGGAGCCGTTGACAACGATGGACGCAACGGCAAGCCAGATAACAATAACGGAATCGATGGTGTGGGGATGAACCATCCGGTTGATGGCTTCAAATCCCAGAAAAGCGGCAATGATAAGCAGGGTAACCGAATTCACAAAAGCGGCCAGAATCTCTCCCCGCTGATAACCGAAAGTGTGTTTAATGGTGTTTTCCTTTGCTGCTAATTTGTAGGTGATGTAGGTAATCAGCAGCGAAAGTACATCACTGAAATTGTGCAGGGCATCTGAAATCAATGCCATGCTGCCCGACAAAATGCCGCCGATGACCTGGGCAATGGTAATGCCGAGGTTGAGGGCAACCGACAAAAACAGGTTTCTGCCTTTCAGCTTTCCGTGATCATGATGATGTTCTCCCATCGGATGGTTTTTTCAATGACATGCAAATCTATAAAAAATACTGCAAGCCGCTTTGGGTAACTTTATCTGTCGTGGGCATTATACGCGAAAAGGTTATCTGTATCAGTTTTTAATAACATGTTTTGGCCTGGGGCTGTTGCAATCTTCAAATAGTTTTCTGTCCTTTGCACTGCCAAAAAAAGTATGTACCAAAAATCTCAAGATTATGATAAATACAGAGATTTTCCCGGACATCGAACAACTGCTCGATAACAAAGATTGGGATAGCCTGAAAAAAATTTGGTCTGAAACCAAACCGGAAGACATTGCCGAGACTTTGATCGGTATGCACAAAAAATATGTGGCCATTGCTTTCCGGCTGATACCCAAAGAAAAAGCAGCGGAAGTTTTTTCGGAACTGGATCCTTCACAACAGGAGTATATCCTGACCCATATTGTTGATAAACAGATTAAAGAACTTCTCGAAGAGCTGTCGCCCGACGACCGGACTTCTGTATTTGAAGAACTTCCCGAGCAACTGACCCAGCGATTGCTGAACTTGCTGCCTGCCGAAGACCGTAAAGAGGCTTTGGGACTGCTGGGGTATCCTGAGAACAGTGTGGGCAGGATTATGACTCCCGATTATGTGGTGGTAAAACCTGACTGGACTGTTGAAAAAGCCATTCAACATATCAAAAAGATTGGAGAAGACGCGGAGACTGTAAACATGATTTATGTTGAAGATGATCAGTTGAAGCTTATCGATGATATTCCTATCCGCCGGTTTCTCCTTGCCGGGCCGAAACAACATGTGTCCGATTTGATGGACAATGAGTTTGTCTTTATTCACTCTCTTGAAGACCAGGAAGAGGCCTATAAAATGATTAAGAAATACGATATGAACGTGTTGCCCGTTGTGGGGGAGGAGGGTGTCCTCATTGGCATTGTCACCGTGGATGATATTTTGGATGTGATTGAAGAAGAGACTACCGAAGATTTTCAAAAATCGTCGGCCATTGTCCCTGTGGAAGAGAAGTATTATACCGCTTCTGCGCTTACCCTGTATAAAAAGAGAATCGGATGGCTGTTCATTCTTCTGCTCACCGACTTCTTCTCCTCTACGATTATTGCTCATTTTGAAGATTCGCTGAAAGCGGTTATTGCCCTGGCCTTTTTTATTCCCATTTTAATCGACAGTGGCGGAAATATTGCAGCACAGTCTTCAACGCTGATTATCAGGGCACTGGCTACCGGTTCGCTTTCTGTTAAGAAATGGTTTTTGGTGATGAAAAAAGAGCTGTTGGTAGGTTTGTTCATTGGGCTTACACTGGGACTTACACTTTACGTGAGGGGTTTTTTCTGGCGTGGCGGCCCTACTGTTGGGATGGTTGTGGCCATTTCCATGCTTGCCATTACGCTCTGGGCAAATCTGCTGGGAAGTCTGTTGCCTATTGTTCTCACAAAATTTAAAATGGACCCGGCGGTCATTAGCAGCCCGTTGCTTACCACCGTGGTAGATTCCACCGGACTTTTGATTTATTTCACATTGGCCGATTACTTATTTCATCTGTAACCTGATAATCAGGCTATCCAAACGGTTTTCTGGTTGACGAATTCACGGATACCCGGATAGGCGAGCTCCCGTCCGTAGCCCGAACGCTTGGTACCCCCGAAAGGCAACCGCGGGTCTGATTTGGTCATGCCGTTGATGAAAACGGCTCCGGCTTCAATTTTCGCGGCCAGCGTTTCCGCCAGTTCCAAATCTTGTGTCCAGAGGCTGGCTCCCAGCCCGTAATGCGTGTCGTTGGCAATACGAATGGCATCTTCTGCATCTTTGGCAGGGATAACGACCGAGACCGGGCCGAAAGTCTCTTCATCAAATACCGGCATTCCTTTCTTTACATTCGTGATGAGTGTTGGCTCGTAAAACAGGGATTTGTTATCACGCCGCTTGCCACCGCACAGGATTTTGGCACCCATTTGGACAGATTGACTCACTTGTTTTTCAATATTTTCCAATAAATCGGGTCGTGCCATGGGCCCCATTTCTGTATCTTCATTCATGGGATCGCCCAAGACCATGGCTTCCAGCAACCGTTTTTGTTCTTCTATAAACTGGTTGATGACAGCTTCTTCCACGATAAAGCGTTTGGCCGAAATACACACCTGCCCGGCATTCAGAAAACGGGAGCAGACACCCGTTTTGCAGCTGACGTTGAATTCGGCATCTTTCAAAACAATGTAAGGATCAGAGCCGCCTAACTCTAATACGCTTTTTTTCAGGTACTTCCCGGCCTGGGTGGCGACTATTCTCCCGGCACGTTGGCTTCCGGTAAGGGTTACACCTTCCACAAAGGGATGGGCAATGACTTTTTCTGATAACGCCACGGGGATGATGAGGTTGGTAAAAGCGTTTTCAGGAAAGCCGGCTTCCAGAAATAACTGTTCGATGGCTTTGGCCGTCCCGATAACGTTGGGGGCATGTTTCAGCATAAAGGTGTTGCCTGCCATCATGGTGGGAACTGCTGCACGGAAAGCCTGCCAGAAGGGGAAGTTCCAGGGCATGATGCCGTAAATGATGCCCACCGGGTCGAAACGTAGGTAGCTCTTTCCGGCATCGGTTTTGATAATCTCGGTTTTCAGCATTTCCTCGGCATGCCCGGCGTAATGGTCGCACAGCCAGGCACATTTTTCTATTTCGGCACGCGATTCCGAAATTATTTTTCCCATTTCGGTGGTGATGAGCGTGGCAAAAGTTTCTTTGTTTGTACGCAACAGTTCTCCCAGTTTTCGGAACAGGTCGCCTCTCTGCTGAAAGCCAAAGGTTTTCCATTGCAAATAGGTGTGGTGCGTTTTGGAGATAAGGTTTTCCACTTCCTGCGCGGTGTGTTCGGTATGCTCGAAGATGACGGCACCGTTATAAGGATTTATACTTTGAAACATGGCTTTTAAATTTTCTCACAAATTTAGAAAAAAACTTGTGTTTATTTTCCATTATTCCACGTTTAGCCCTGAAACAATTAGCGTAGGTCTTGCGGGTAGTAATTGTTGCGAGAGCCTTCGCATGGGAAAACGAAATTTATCGGGCACATAGATTCTCACGCCACACCACCCGCCAGGCCCTCCTGAAGTGGTTCAGAATTAAACGGATAATGAGTATATTTGAAGAAGATTATGGAACGAGGAGGATACACGTATATTACCACAACAAAAAGAAACACCGTATTATATACCGGAGTAACGTCAGAACTCCGGACAAGAATATATCAGCACAAGACCAAAGCGTTTCCCAATTCTTTTACAGCACGATACAATGTGGACAAGCTTGTTTATTTTGAATATTTTCATTACATAAGTGAAGCGTTCGCCCGGGAAAAACAAATTAAATCATGGAAACGAGAAAAGAAAATAACATTGATCAACCGGTTTAATCCCGAATGGAAGGACTTGTATGATGAAATTGAAGAATAGTTTCTTCCTGTTCAATACTGATCTTATTGTTCTTTGTTTGTCTGAGGGAAAGGCTACCAATTGAAACTACCTCCTTTTTCCCTACGTTTAGCTCTGAAACAATTAGCGTTGGCCTTTTGGGAAGGAATTGTTGCGAGAGCCTTCGTGTTTGGAAACGGAAATCATTTGCAGCAAAGATTCTCGCGCCACACCACCCACCAGGCCCTCCCGAAGTGGCTCAGAATTAAACGGATGGAGTAGGAGGGGTATTTTAGAAATTAGCTTTCTTTCCCCACGTTTAGCTCTGAAACAATTGGCGCAGGTCTTGCAGGCAGGAATTGTTGCGAGGGCCTTCGCATAGGGAAACGAAATTTATCGGAAACATAGATTCTCACACCACGCTCACCCATCATGCTTCCCTATGTGGCTCAGAATTAAACAGAAAATAACCTTTTCCATCAAAATAATAAACCCCTATCTTTGCCCGTTCAAACTAAGCTTATGGCCAGACGAAAAAGACCCCTTCCATTACTGGAAAATGTGGAGATAATTGATGCGGGAGCAGAAGGAAAAGCTGTTGCCCGTGTGGACGAGAAAGTGCTTTTTGTACCTTTTGCTGCTCCCGGCGATGTGGCGGATGTGCAGGTTTACAAGAAAAAACGCCATTTCCTCGAAGGGCGTATCACCGAACTGAAAAGAGCTTCCGAATTTCGTGTCGAACCGCAATGTGCACACTTTGGCCTGTGCGGTGGCTGCAAATGGCAGCACATTGACTATGCCTACCAGAAAACTTTCAAGCAAAAACAGGTCAAAGACAGTCTGGATCGTATTGCCAAAGTTACTTACCCTGCAATCAAAGAGATTATCGGGGCAGAAAATATTTATTTCTATCGCAACAAGTTGGAATTTACCTTTTCTGACAGACGGTGGCTGACGACACTCGACCCGGTGGCTGCCGAAGGCGAACCACTGGAAACCCGCGGGCTGGGGTTCCACCTGCCGGGGAAGTTTGACAAAATTCTGGATATTGATCAGTGTTACCTCCAGAAAGAACCTTCCAACGATATTCGGCTGGCTATCAAAGCTTTTGCCATTGAAAAGAATTTCAGCTTTTATAATGCCCGTGAACAAAAGGGACTTCTGCGAAATATGATTATCCGTACTTCCACCACCGGCGATTTGATGGTAGTGATGATTTTCGGAGCGGAAAATAGGGAGGCTATCGAAAAAATAATGGGCCATTTGGCTGAAAAGTTTCCACAGATTACGTCACTCATGTATGTGGTGAATACCAAAAAGAACGACTCCATTTACGATTTGGAAGTGCATCTTTATAAGGGCAAAGACCATAACCTGGAAGTGATGCAGCCTGCACGTCCCGACCGGAAACCTTTGTATTTCAAGGTAGGCCCCAAATCCTTTTACCAGACGAATCCGGAGCAGGCGCAAAAATTGTATCAGACAGCCCACGATTTTGCCGGTTTCAACGGCGACGAGCTGGTGTATGATTTGTATACCGGTACAGGAACCATTGCATTGTTTATTGCTCCTTCGGTAAAAAAGGTGGTGGGTATTGAATCGGTAGAAGAGGCCGTGGAAGATGCCCGGAAAAATGCAGCGGAAAACGGTATCGACAACGTAGAATTTCATGCCGGCGACATGATGAAACTTCTGAATGAAGATTTTATTGCCGGACATGGTGTGCCGGATGTGTTGCTTGTGGACCCGCCACGTGCCGGCATGCATCCCAAAGTTATAAAACAAATTTTGCAAACGGCACCCGAAAAGATTGTTTATGTCAGTTGCAATCCGTCCAGCCAGGCCCGCGATATTGCCCTGCTGGATGAAAAATACCGGATTGAAAAGGTGCAGCCTGTGGATATGTTTCCACAGACACATCATGTGGAAAATGTGGTGTTGCTGGTGAGGAAATAAGTTTGTTATTTCCCTGTTTCCACAGCTTCAAAAAGTGATTACCGAACTGACCGTAAGTTAAAGAATTATAAAAATGTAGTTGGGGCGGCAGGTTCCTGTGTTGATTTTTTAGGTCTTTTAAAAAATGGCATGGTTTTGGTAACTTTTTCAATAATTAAAAACTTAGAGCCATGAAAAAGTTCATTTATTTCCTCGGAATACTGTTTGTTATGACGCTGGCACTTCCCAACACGGGCGTAGCGCAGCAGAAACAGTTAACAAAAAAAGAACAGCGTAAGCTCGAAAAGCAAAAGAAAAAAGAAGAAAGAGCGAAAAAAGCTGCTGCTTCCAGGAAGTTCTACGCGCATCTGATTCAGAGTAAGCGATGGGTCTTTCAGGCTACCCGGCTGTTTGGCCCATCGGGACAATATTTTTCGGTTACCCCCGATTTGAATTTTGTGGCGGTACACGATAATGAGATTGTCCTTCAATTTGGCTTTCAGGGCGTTGTTGGCTGGAACGGTGTTGGCGGGGTTACGGCGGAAGGTTTCCTGAAAGATTTCAAATTCGACCCCGGCAAAAACCATAAACAGGCCATGACCGTTTCGGCACATATCCAGCCGAAATATGGTGGCGGAAGCCCTTATTTTACCATGACCATTAGTGATGATGGGGGTGCCGAGATATCGGTTACCATGATCAACGGTGGAACGCTGCGCATGGGCGGACAGATATATACCCCTGCCGAGTCCAGCGTTTACAAGGGACAGACATTTCCGTAAAACTCGATAGTAAACAATAGAATGACAGGTGCCTGCCGATGTAATCTGTTTCTGTTAGATTTTTCTTAAAATAACCTTTAAATCGAATTAAAATGAAAAAGCTGGTTTATTTTTTAAGTGCCGTTTTGCTCTTCGGGCTGTTATGGGGCCAGCCTGTTCAGGCACAAAATAATTTGTCCAAAAAAGAGTTGCGTAAGATTGAAAAGCAAAAGAAAAAACAGGCTCGTGAAAAGGCAAGTCTTGCCATGCGGGCAAAATACATGGAGCTGCTGAAGAACAAGCATTTCGTCTTTGAAGGACAGAAGGTTTACCTGCCTGCCGGTGGCAATACAAACATCGCTACCAACGTAAACTTCCTCGGTATTAAAGATGGCCAGGTTGTTGTGCAGTTCAATTTCCCCGGTTTGAATGGCCCCAATGGCCTTGGCGGTATTACTGCTCAGGGAAAACTGGAAAACTGGAGTTTCGATCCCGGAAAAAATTCAAAACAAGCCATGACCGTGAGCGGCCAGGTTTCGCCGCGAGGCTCTGCCAACAGGGTGGTTTTTACCCTTTCGGTAAGCAATGATGGGCTGGGCGACCTGCAAATTAACCTGAACAACTCCTCTTTCCGTATGACCGGACAGCTTGTCAGCCTTGAAGAAGCGCATATTTTTCAGGGAAGTTCTAATTTTGATTAAATTCAGGGATGTTGTTTTGGGTGGACGAAAAGAGCGGACGACTGCTTAATCTTCATCGTCCACCACAAACACATAAAGTTCGCGTGGCCCGTGGGCACCCATAATCAGTGTTTTCTCGATGTCGGCGGTGCGGCTGGGGCCGGTTATCACGGTCATCTGTGAAGGGAACTTTTCGTTGTAGCGTCTTCTCATTCCTGCCAGAGCTTCTTTTAATTCCATAACTACCTGCGATGTGTAGGCTACCACGATGTGGGATTCGGGGAAGACAAACATCCTTCTCCCCGAATCAAGTCCGGAAGATACCAATACGCTGCCAAACCGGGAGATAAGGTACTCGCAACGGGTGATGCCGGCAACCATGTTGTTAAATGCAGCAGGCTCATTTTGGAAAGGGATATCCAAAGTTTTCAGTAATATTTCCAGCTTTTTATCAACCACAAAGTAATCTTTCCACGCTTTCTGGTTAAGTAATGATTTCAGGTTTTCGCCCAGTGCTTTTTCATTTTCACAATAAACAAAAACGCCTCCCATGGCCATTAGCTTTTGTGCAAAAACTATTTCCTTTTCTTCTTCCGTTTCAACCAAAACCGAAGAGCTGAAATCAACATTTTTAAACGGGTTTTCCTTTTTGCTGATAAGGGCATCCCGTATACGTTTCAGGATTTTTTCTTTGGTGGTTGTCTCGTCCATGGTTTAGCTGTTTTCTTCTGTCTCCCCGGTTGTTGGCTTTTCAACCGCAGCGGGTTTTCGTGTATTCTTTTTTGGCGTTGTCTTTTTTGCTGTTGAATCTTTCCCCTCTTTTTTTGCTGCCGGAAGCCGTTTTTTACGTGGTTTTTCTTTGGCCAGATGGTCTTTGATGCTCAGCGTTTCCCCCCAGGGCCTTTTTCCGATAATTTCCACAAGGTCATCGCTGAAAAGTACCTCTTTTTCTATAAGCCTGCTTGCCAAAGCTTCAAGTTGTTCACGGTGTTCGGTAAGAATCTTTTTTGAACGTTGATAAGCCTTTTCCACAAGGATACTGATCTCCTGGTCAATAATTTCATTGGTTTTTTCGCTGAAAGGCTTCCCAAAAGTGTATTCTTGTTGGCCTGAAGAATCGTAATAACTGAGGTTACCGATTTTTTCATTTAACCCATAATAAGCCACCATGGCGTAAGCCTGCTTGGTAACTTTCTCCAGGTCGTTGAGTGCACCTGTGGAGACTTCTCCGAAAATAACCTCTTCGGCAGCACGGCCTCCCAGAGCGGCACACATTTCGTCAAACATTTGGGCCGTAGTTGTAATTTGCCTTTCTTCAGGCAGATACCAGGCAGCCCCGAGAGATTTGCCACGGGGTACAATGGTAACTTTCACCAACGGATTGGCATATTTCAACAACCAGCTCACCGTGGCATGTCCGGCTTCGTGGTGGGCTATCACCCGCTTTTCATCGCCGGAGATAATTTTGTTCTTTTTCTCCAGCCCGCCGATAATACGGTCAATGGCATCCATAAAATCCTGACGGGAGACACTCCGGTGTGCATTTCGGGCAGCTATCAGCGCAGCTTCGTTACATACGTTGGCAATATCTGCTCCGGAAAAACCGGGGGTCTGGCGTGCAAGAAACTCCAAATCAATATTTTTGCTCATTTTCAAAGGGCGCATGTGCACTTTAAAAATTTCCCTGCGGGCATCCAAATCCGGTAATTCAACAAAAATCTGACGGTCAAAACGGCCTGCCCTTAATAGTGCCTTGTCCAAAATATCGGCACGGTTGGTAGCTGCCAGAACGATAACCCCCGAATTGGGAACAAACCCATCCATTTCTGTCAACAGCTGGTTTAGTGTGTTTTCCCGTTCGTCATTGGAGCCGGTCATGGGGTTTTTCCCGCGGGCACGTCCGATGGCGTCAATCTCATCAATAAAGATAATGCTGGGGGATTTGTCTTTGGCCTGCTTAAAAAGGTCGCGGACACGGGAAGCACCAACTCCCACAAACATCTCCACGAAATCGGATCCCGAGAGCGAGAAGAAAGGTACATGAGCTTCTCCTGCCACCGATTTGGCAAGCAGCGTTTTTCCCGTCCCGGGAGGGCCTACCAGCAATACGCCTTTGGGAATTTTACCCCCCAGTTTGGTGTATTTGTCCGGGCTTTTCAGAAAATCCACAATCTCAATCACCTCTGTTTTGGCTTCTTCCAGTCCTGCCACATCTTTGAATGTGATGTTGACACTGGTGTCCTTATCATAAACCTTGGCTTTGGATTTCCCGATATTGAAGATTTGCCCACCGGCACCGCCGCCGCCACGGCTCATCATCCGCATGATAAAAAACCAGACCCCAAACAACAAAACAATGGGCAGCACCCAGCTTAATATCTCACCACCCCAGTTATGGCGGGTCTCACTCTCCACATACACCGGGTTGTCATTCCCTTTCTGTACCTCCTGAACCTGCTGGATAAATATATCGGGAGAGGCCACATTGTAATAAAACTGCGGGGTCTTTTGCCCGAAAGTATTTGCGCTGCTCTTCAGGTCTTTAAACTTAGCTAATTTTAATGCTTCCGGTGTCAGATAAACTTCGGCTACTTCCTTGTTTACCAGCACAAGCTTCTGGACGTCTTTCTCCTGAAGCATTTGCTTCAAATCTTTCCAATCGGTTTTTTTGGCTTCACTTCCCGTATTCAAAAAGTTAATTCCCAGAAAAACCAATGCCAGAATACCATAAATCCAGTAAAAGCTAAATTTGGGCTTCTTTCCGCCTTGCCCCGTGATGTTGCTGAAGGGGTTCTTGTTTTTGGGTTTATCCTGTTGCTTATTATTATCGCTTTCCTTTGCCATTCTGTAATTCAAAAATAGGGTTAAAAATAGTTATTTATCACTTTCGTAAGGCTTCCTCTTTGCATCCGCCCACAGCGATTCAATATTATAAAAACTTCTTGTCTCTTCGAGAAAAATATGAACCACCACGTCCACATAGTCAATCAAAATCCATTCCGAATTTTCATATCCTTCCCGATGATACGGATGTTCGCCGCATTTTTTTGTTACCATTTCAGTAACAAAGTCATAAACAGCACGGCCCTGCGTTTTGGATGTCGTATGGCAAACCAAAAAATAGTCGGCAACAGCATCCTGAATGCCTTTTAAATCAAGACTTACAATCTCTTTTGCCTTTTTCTCCTGCATGGCCGAAACAGCCACTTCCAGCATATTCTCCGCCTTGCAGCTAATTTTCTTTTTTCCCATTTTACTGTTTATGATGGCAAAAATAGGGATTTTTATTTTGGCAGACAGCAGGGATGTACCCAAATTGTTGTCAGTAAGTACCAAAAATGGCAGTATTGCCACGAAAGCGGGTGCGTAAAGTTAAAAAAGAATAAAATTGTATTTCTGTGTACTGTTTTAGGTTTAGAAAAAATAACTATCGGAAAAGTGCGGCTATTCGGGATAAATACTATTTTTGTTCGATAAAGCGGAAGTGCCTGAAAATGAGAAGCAGGAACTTCGGCTGGTTTTTAATATTTTATTGAGATTTTGACAATTTCGTATGAGGAAATTTTTACTTGCCCTCCTTTTCATTATGTTGCCTTTGGTATCGCTGTGGGCACAGAGTACATTCAGTAACAGGATAAGCTACGGGCTGGAGGCCGGGCCGCAGTTCAACAGTGTACGCAATGGCGGCTTCCTTAATGCAAAGGGAAGGATCTCCGGGGATGCCGGGGTTTATGTCCAGTATGACATTTCCCGCAAAATGAATATCCGGTTTGGCGCATATTACGACCCGCGTGGCTTTGAAACTTCCTACAAAAGTGATTTTCTGGTGCTTTCCGATACGGGATATATCGGCTACAACAGTTTCTATGCTTACGACATGACTTACAAGATTAACTATCTTTCTTTTCCCCTTAATTTTGTCTATCTGAGTGGCGGAACAAAATTCCGGCTGCTTGTGGAGGGAGGCGTGTACCTTTCCATTGCCATTTATTCTCACGAAAAAGGGTACCGGGGCATCTATGTCGATCCTGAGGATTTGCCGCATTTCGGCGATTCTACCCTGACTGCCGGTTTTCATATGAAAGACTTCGATGGGCCGGCACGGGATTTCTTCAATGCCACAGACTTCGGCCTGCATTTTGCCTTCGGACTGGTTTATCAATACAGCGATAAAATAGCTTTTACCTTTAAGCCCGGCTTTGATTTCGGACTGACATCGATTATCTCCACCCCGGATGTTGACCTGAAATGGGACAGGATAGTGAGGTTGAATTTTGGTGTTGTTTATAAATTCCATCCTTACGTTAAACCGAAAAAAGAATATATTTTACAATGATCAATAATTTACCTGCCAACACCGTTGAGCGGCTGAGCAACTATCGCCGTACGCTCCATGATTTGAAAAAGGAAGAAAAATCATATATCCATTCGCACCAACTGGCGCATTTTTTAAAGATCAACCCGGCACACGTCCGGCGCGACCTGATGTTAATTGGTTTCTCGGGAGATATTCACAAAGGATACAATATCTCCAGGCTTATTGAGAGCATTGGAAAAGCCATCGACTGTGTGCACATGCAAAAAGTAGCTTTCGTGGGGGTGGGCGACCTGGGCAGGGCCGTAGCCGATTATTTCAACAACCAGGACACAAAATTACAGGTGGCGGCTACTTTCAGGATAGGGGAGGAACCGGGCATGCAATTCTCCGATGTGAAATGCTATAATATTGCCCGTATGAAAGAGGTTATGCGCGGGGAGCATATTGAGCTGTGTGTGCTGGCGGTACCCCATGCATTTGTTGCCGAAGTCTCCAAAGTTATTGTCGCTTCCGGCGTGAAAGGGATTCTCAATTTTACTTCCGCACGCCTGAAGGTACCCAAAGAAATTTATGTGGAACATTACGACATGATCAGCAAGCTGGAAAAGCTGGCCTACTTTACAAACAAAGATACCTGCCCGGGAGAATAATTCTCTCATCTTCCTCCATGAGGAGACGGGTTTGGGTAATTTTTCCTAATTTTACAACATAAACCAAAACTCCTCATAAAAATGAAAAAATTTTACTTTTCACTGGCCATCCTTTTTATAGGATTGCCATTCTCTGTGGTGCTGGCACAATCCAACCGGCTTATTCCCATTGAAGTCCAAAAGGCGTATGCTGCCGGAACGCGAACCAAAAAGGGGATACCCGGCCCTGAATATTGGGAAAACCATGCCCATTATCAAATTAGTGCCGAGCTGCTTGCTGCCGAAAGTATCCTCAAAGGCACGGAGAAAGTTACGTATATCAACAACAGTCCCGATACATTGAAAATGCTGGTTATCAGGCTTTACCAGAATATCTATAAAAAAGGCGATGCCCGTGCATGGAGTATCGGCTCTGCCGATTTGACCAATGGCGTGCAGATTGATTCTATCAAAGTGAATGGGAAAGAGGTGAAGATGCCTGATGGGCAGTATGGCTATTTTTATGGGACAAACCGTTACATCAGGCTGCCACACGCTTTGGCTCCCGGCGATTCGCTGGTGCTGACAACAGGATGGAAATTTGCTGTTCCCAAAACCATCCGCAACCGCATGGGAAATTACGGAAAAGGACGCTTTTTTATTGCTTACTGGTATCCGCAAATCAGTGTGTATGATGACATCAGCGGCTGGGACAGAATTGAGTTTGATGGAATAACCGAGTTCTACAACGACTTTAACGACTATGATGTGCACATAACCACTCCCGCCGGATATGCTGTCTGGGCCACCGGCCATTTGGAGAATGCCGGCCAGGTGTATGCCAAACCGGTGCTGAAGCGTTTTGAAGAAGTGCAGAAATCGGATGAAATTATGGCGGTTATCAGCCAGAAAGACTGGGACAAAAACACAGTGCTGAAAAACAAAGGGGCTACGACCTGGCATTTTACAGCCAACTATGTTACCGATTTCTCCTTTGCCGCCACGTTGCGTTACAACTGGGATGCATCGTCTGTGCTGGTGGACTCGGCTACCGGCCGCCGTGTTCGTGTGGATGCCGTTTATCCTGATGCCCCCAACACATTTCAGCGGGCGGCTTATTATGCGCGAAAAAGTGTTGAATTTATGTCAAATAAATGGCCGGGATATCCTTATCCGTTCGAACACATGACCTCTTTCAGCAACGGTACGCGCAACGGGGGCATGGAAACGCCCATGATGGCCAACGATGGCGACCCGAAAGACAGTGTTTTTACCGCCGACCTTGTATTCCATGAGATTTCCCATTCCTATTTTCCTTTTTTTATGGGTACCAATGAGCGAAAATATGCCTGGATGGATGAGGGATGGGCTACCTGGTTTACCGGCGTTTTTATCAATGAATTTATGCCGGGGGATCCTTATTTCCAGCGGATTGCCCGCCGTTTCAGCCGCACCAGCGGACGTGAGATGGAGTTGCCGCTGATGGTGCCTTCCAACCTGATATCCAATTTCTTTTACTATCAGGTGCAGGCCTATACCCGCCCCGGACTGGCTTATCAGTTTTTGCGCAATGCCCTCGGCGACAGCCTCTTTAAAAAAGCTTTGCTCACTTTTATGAACCGGTGGCATGGTAAGCACCCTGTTCCGTTCGACTTTTTCTATACTTTTGAGAACGTTACCGGACAAAACCTTATGTGGTTTTTCAAACCCTGGTTTTTCGGTCCCGGATACGCTGATTTGGCCGTAAAAGGAATTACCGTTAATAATAAAATTGAAATTGAAAATGCAGGAGGGCTTCCCATGCCTGTTCATGTGGCCTGCACATACGCCGATGGCTCAAAAGATACTTTCTCGGAATCAACGGCGGTATGGAACAAAGGTGAGGACACCATCACTATCCAGGCTGATAAAGACAAAACCATAAAAAAAGTGATACTCGGTGTACCGGATGTGCCGGATGTGTACAAACGTAATAATGTGTGGAAAAAATAAAATACAGCCATGAAAAAGTTTTCCCTATTCTTTTTACTGACACTGTTCAGTATCTCCCTCTTTTCCCAGATTGCGCCCAACAAGTATTATATTCAATTTACGGATAAGAATCATTCGCCTTATTCCGTCAACCGCCCGGATGAATTTCTGACGGCAAGGGCTTTGGCCCGGAGGGTAAAATTTCATATTCCTATCCGCGAAAATGACCTTCCTGTAAATCCGCAATATATTAAGGCTGTGGCCAATACGGGCGTAAAAATTTTAAATACCAGTCGTTGGCTGAATGGCATAACCGTTTACACCACCGACACGGCACTTATCGATAGTATCAGAAGTTTCTCTTTTGTCAAAAAGACACTGAAATTTGGTGCTGTCCACCGGCAACAGAACAAATTTCAAAAGGAAGTTGCTTTGCCGGCAGGTGTTACGCCTGTTTTCAAAGCAGGAGACACGTCGGAGGCGCGCTATGGTGCTGCCCTCACGCAAATCAGGCAAATTAACGGTATTTATATGCACAAGGAAGGTTTTCGGGGAGAGGGAATGGTCATTGCCATTTTGGATGCCGGATACAGCCATGTGCCTACGCAGCCTTTGTTCGACAGTCTGCGCAACGACCACCGTATCCTGGGGACCAGAGATTTTGTGAATCCTGGGGGAGATGTCTATCCGCAACATTATCACGGTCGCATGGTGCTTTCGTGTATGGCTGCCGATATGCCCGGGACCATGGTGGGCACGGCACCCGAGGCTTCCTACTGGCTGCTGCGTACCGAAGATGCTCCCACGGAAAATGTGATTGAAGAGTACAACTGGGTCTCGGGAGCGGAGTTTGCCGACAGTGTGGGGGCCGATGTCATCAACAGCTCATTGGGCTACATCGATTTTGATGATACAACTTTCTCGCATCCTTATTCGGATATGAACGGCAAGACCTGCATCTCTACACGGGGTGCCGAAATGGCTGCCAGCAAAGGAATTTTGGTGGTCAACAGTGCAGGCAACAGTGGCAACAGCAAAACTTTTCCCTGGATTGGTGCCCCTGCCGACGGCGACAGTGTACTCACTGCCGGTGCTGTTACCTCCACCGGTGCCCGTGCTTCGTTTAGCTCCATTGGCCCGACTTTCGATGACCGGATTAAACCGACGGTTATGGCCATGGGACAGGACGATGCGGTGGCCAACGCAACCGATTCTGTCCAGCGTGCCAGCGGGACTTCTTTCTCGTCCCCGGTGCTGGCGGGAATGTGTGCCTGCCTGTGGGAAGCCCATCCGCTGGCTACCAACATGCAGATTATTGAGGCGTTGAAAAAAACAGCTTCTTTTGCCGGCGATCCCAACCCGCTCATGGGGTGGGGGATTCCCGATTTTGCCAAGGCAGATGCTTATCTGACACAGATTCTCGGCATCTCCGAAACGCACAGGCCAAAGGATATTTTAACGGCTTATCCCAATCCTTTCCGGGATGGCTTTTCTATCAGGATCCCACAGGAAATTTCCGGCAGCTTTCACCTGATGCTTTTTTCACTGGATGGGAAGAAACTATTTGAAAAAGAATTTCACAGAAACACCTCTATTATTTCACTGCACCGTGCTTTTGTTTCCCATCTCCACCCGGGCTTTTATCTCGTGCGCCTTACCGGTTCCGGCAGGACTTATGTGGGAAGGGTGTTGAAAAGATAACAGATTGCCAGGATGAACAATCAGGAGGTAAAAAAGCGGCTCAAATTTCTTTAAGCCGCTTTATTTTTCGTAGTCCGTACGGGATTTGAACCCGTGTTACCAGGATGAAAACCTGGCGTCCTGACCTGGCTAGACGAACGGACCATGTGTCATTTTGGAGGTGCAAAAATAGTAAAATATTTATTCTTCAAAACGTTTTTCTGAAAAATTCCAAAAAAATTTTTACGCTTCTTCATCCTGGTCGGGATAGAACTTAAACCCCAGCCGTTTGCCGGTCTTGAAAGCGATGGTGTCCAGCATGTTTTTCATGGCTTCCACACTCACCAGTTTTACCTGGTCGTAAGGCGGTGTCAGCAAATCGAAACCAATAGTATAACGGATAGCCGCCGAAATAATTTTGTCCACTGATTCGGGTGTTATAATGCTGTGCCTGAAATTTTTGTATAAAAATCCCAGCTCGCTCTTCCCCTCAATAAAATAATGTTGCTCTTTGTTGATAAGCACCCGGCCAATAAGGTAGCCCAGGTCGTTCATCCGGTTGTATTTGAACGAATCGCTCAGGAAATTGTAAATGTGGATGATACCGCAGTAGGAACGTTCTTTGTCCTCTTTAATGTAGGTGCTGCGCATGACGTTGTGGTCGCGCGGAATCTCAAAAATGTTGGAGTGCATGACAAAAAACAGTATGTCGCCACCGAATTTCAATGAGAATTCGAAATTTCCGTGATTTTCCATTTCCATGGGAACTTCTTTTTCAGCTTTAAGTTTTTTGGCTGTGTTGGCATATTCGGCAGCCATTTCTTCCGAAACGGTTTTGAAAAAGTTAAAAGTTTCCTGTGTAGCCTTGAAAACTTCTTGTTTCATGGAAGATTTTTCAATAACTTCCTGAAAGAGTTCCTGATGCGGGTGGGATGTTTTTTTTGTCATGGCAAAGTTTATTCAAAGGTAAAAGAAAGCATGAAAATTTTGGAATGAAGCTGGTTGATGCTTCCGGAATAAAACGTGTTGTCATCTACCACCAGGTTATTTAAACCGTAAATCATTTTTGCCTCAATGCTGAGTTTAAAGTAGGCATTGTAGATGTCAAAGCCGGCACCCAACTCTGCGCTAATGTCATGTGTGTGTAATTTGATGTCGCCGGTTCCGCTGTCGTTTTTTGTCTTTTTTATGGCGGCCAGGTCAATGGCGTAGTCAATGCCCCCGATAAAGTAAGCACCGTAATTGTCTTTTCGCCACGACCGGTATTTCAGGAGCAGCGGAAAAGAGATATACGTTGAATTCACTTTTTTCTGCACCATAAAAGAAGAATCGGTGCCTGTTGGGGTTCCTGCCAGTCCAATGGTCCGGATGTTGTAGTTGATGCTGCGGCTGCCGAACGAAAGTGTCGGGATAAAACGCAAGTCCAGGAATTTCAACAACCGGAGGCTGCCCAGGATGCCTACCGAGAAACCCGGGGAGCCGGAGGCCGTAACCCCTTGCACATAAATAGAATCGGCCGTAATATCCGGTGATTGATCTTTGCCCCAGTTAATCCGGGCCAGGTTGTCCACCGGTTTTACCGAAAAGTTCATAATATTTGTGCCGAGGATAAATCCAAAGTGATAGGGCTGCTCGTTGTAACCCTGTTTGTTTAAAATGACGTTTTGGGCCTGTATGTTTTGCGCAAAAGGCATGACAGAGGCTACTATAAAGGCAAATAAGATGATCCGTTTTTTCAATGCGTTCAAATTTTCTTAGTGTATATAACGTTTCATTTTGTCATGTAGTATGTGTATTTCAAAATCGGCTACTCCTTTTGGTGAAGTGCTATTTTTCAGCAACATACAGCGTTGCAATGCCAAAGGTCAACCGCTTTTGGGAGGGGTTTTTAAATCCGGTTTTTAGTAGGATATTCAGGAAATCTTCATTTTCGGGAAAGCGGGCCACCGATTGCGGCAAATAAGTATATGCTGAATCGTCTTTGGAGACCATGCGCCCGATGGTTGGCAGGATATGGTTAAAATAAAACTGGTAAAGATTTTTCATGGGGAAAGCCGCCGGTTTGGAAAACTCCAGAATGGCCACTTTTTTACCGGGTTTCAGCACACGCTGCATCTCGCGCAGCCCTTTTTCCAGGTTTTCGTAGTTACGTACCCCGAAGGCCACGGTAATGGCATCAAAATAGTTGTCGGCATAATGAATATCTTCCGAATCGCCGGGTTCCAGCGTAATCATGTCCGAAAGCTGTTTCTTCGCTATCTTTTTTCTGCCTATCTCCAGCATGTCTTCGGCAATGTCGATGCCGATAATCTTTTTTACCGGCATTTTGGCCAGCTCAATGGCCAGGTCGCCGGTGCCGGTGGCCACATCCAGAATGATTTCCGGATGGCTCCCTGCAAGGGCTTTCCGTACTTTCCTGCGCCAGCCTTTGTCGATGCCGGCCGAAAGCAGGTGGTTCAGCAGGTCGTATTTGGGTGCAATGTTGTTGAACATGTTTTGCACCATCGCTTTTTTTGCCGGAGTTTCTTGTACCATTGTAATTTTAACTTTTCAAAATACGCCGGGCTTCTGCCAGGAGTTTTTCTTTGTTGACAGGGACTACGCCGGCTTCTTCGCAAACCAGCCCGCCGGCAAGGTTAGAGAGCCGGGCTATTTCTTTGGCTTCCAGGCCTGAGGCAAGGCACAACGAGGCCACACTGATGACTGTATCGCCTGCCCCGGAAACATCGGCAATGTTACGGCGGTGTGCCGGCAGCAGTTCCTCTTTGAACGTTCCGTTTTCGTTCCACAGGATAAAAACCCCGTTTTCGGAAAGGGTGTTCATAATCATAGAGACGTTCAGCAGTTCAAGAAGTTGCCGGGCGGCTTTTTTCAAACTCTTTTTGTCGGAAGAGAGTTCGTCCAGCTCAAGGCCTTCTTTCATCTCCAAAAGGTTGGGTTTTATCAGCGTTGTGTTCCGGTAAAAAAGAAAATTACGTTTTTTGGGATCCACCGTAACCGGAATGTGCATCTCATGGGCCATTTCCGTTACAAAATCAATGAGTTCCGGTGTGATGACCCCTTTGTCATAATCCTGGAAGATAATGACTTCAATATTTTCTGTTTTCAGAATTCTGTCAATACGCCCGCAGAGTTCATGGAAAATCTCCTGTTCCAACGGACTGGATGTCTCTTCATCAACCCGTAACATTTGGGTGTTGTTGCCCAGAACGCGGAATTTGGTTGTGGTAAACCGGTGGGGGCTTTCGATGATGCCGGCATCATCCAATCCCGAGTTAAGCATGAGTGTCCTGAGGGTGTTTCCCTTGTCGTCGGCCCCTATAACGGAACACATGACAGGCTGTGCCCCCAGCGCACGGATGTTCATGCCCACGTTGGCCGCTCCCCCGAGGCGTTCTTCGCGTTTGACCACGGTAACAACGGGAACCGGTGCTTCCGGTGAGATGCGCTCTACCTTGCCCCAAATGTAGGCATCGAGCATGACGTCACCGATAATCAGCACTTTCTTGTTGTTGAAAGAGTCGAAAATAGCAGACAGATTGTTGGTCGTCAAGGCCATGATTTTGTCAGTTTAATTTTTTAAGAGTGGTTTTGATACGTTTTACGGCTTCTTCGAGCAGGTCGCTGGAAGTGGCGTAAGAAATACGGACACAATCAGGGTCGCCAAAGGCCTCGCCGGTTACCAGTGCCACATGCGCTTTGTCCAAAAGATAAAGACTGAAGTCCGTGGCATTGCTAATGACCGTCTCGCCATCCGATTTGCCAAAATAACTGCTGATGTCGGGAAAGAGGTAAAAGGCACCCCGGGGCACATAGGTTTTGATGCCGGGGATTTCATCCATCATTTTTACCAAAAGATCTCGCCGGGTTTTGAAAGCGGAAACCATATCGTGAATATAAGCAGAGTTTTGGGGCGGATTTTTCATGGCTTTCAGGGCTGCCATTTGTGAGATGGTCCCCGGCCCGGAAGTATATTGCCCTTGAAGTCTTGTACAGGCTTTTGCCAGAAACAAAGGCCCTGCCATGTAACCAATGCGCCATCCGGTCATGGCATAACATTTTGAAACCCCGTTGACGACAACCGTTTGCTTTTTGATTTCAGGAAACGAAGCAATGCTCACATGTTTTCCCGAGTAGTTGATGTGTTCGTATATCTCATCGGAAACCACCAGTATATCAGGATATTTCTTTAAAACAGCTGCCAATCCGGCCATCTCCTCTTTGGAATAAACCATCCCGGTAGGATTGGAAGGTGAATTGAATAGGAAAGCCTTTGTTTTAGGGGTGATGGCTGCTTCTAAATTCCTGGGGTTTAATTTAAAGTCGTCTTCGATACTTGTTGGCAGTGCAACGACTTTTCCTCCGGCAAGCTTAATGATATCGGCGTAAGAGACCCAATAAGGGGCAGTGACAATCACCTCATCGTCCGGGTCTAGTATGCTCAGAAAAATGTTGGCCAGCGATTGTTTGGCACCGTTGGAGACCACAATTTGTTCCGGCGAAAAATCCAGGTTATTGTCCCTTTTCAGCTTTTTGGCAATGGCTTCCTGAAGCTCGCGAAAGCCTGCTACCGGGGGGTAATGTGTGATGTTGTTGTCGATGGCTTCTTTGGCAGCCTCTTTTACAGGCTCGGGTGTGTTGAAATCCGGTTCGCCAATGCTCAGGTTGATTACGTCGAAACCTTGGGCTTTCAGTTCCCGGCTGCGGCGCGTCATCTCAAGGGTAGCGGACTCGGTAATGTTTTGAATGCGTTGTGATATGATTTTTTCGTTCACGTTGTCCATTTTTTTAAGATGCGCAAAGATAGGAATTCCTTAAAAACGGATAATTTTCAGAGAAGTTTATTCATTTGTTCCAGGCCAACGGAGGAATTCTTTCTGATGCTGTTTTTACGAATGAAAAATATGTTGTTATTTTGTAAAGTATTCACGGGTTAGTACCTGAAATGTATTTTATGCATCATCATTTTCATATTCATTCGGTTGTTGTCATAGGCTCGGGCAATGTTGCCGGTCATTTGGCAAAGGCCATGCATGATGCGGGGTTGGATATTGTGCAGGTTTTTTCGCCCCATATCGGTCATGCGCGTTCCCTGGCAGACAGGTTCCGGGCGGAGGCAACCAATGACTATTCGAAAATTAAAACGGATGCCGATTTTTATCTCCTGGCCGTCCCGGATGGCGAAATTGCCCATGTGGCTGCCCGGATGCCGGAAACGGAGGGGATGGTATGCCACACTTCGGGAAGCACTTCCCTTCAGGTATTGGAAAAGTTTCCATATCGGGGGGTGTTTTATCCTTTTCAGACGTTTTCCCGAAACAGGGCGGTGGATATCTCAGCGGTGCCGTTTTGCCTCGAAGCTTCTGATCCCTACGTTTTAAAGGCCCTTCAGTATCTGGCCGGAAAATTAAGTGGATCGGTGCATGTTATGGGTTTGAAACAACGCGAAAAGCTCCATCTGGCCGGCGTCCTGGTAAATAACTTTACAAACCATCTCTATGCTTTGGGGGCTGCTTTTCTTGAAGAGAACCATTTGGATGCCGGTTTACTGCTTCCGCTTATCAAAGAAACAGCTGCCAAGGTCTGTGAGCTGCCGGCTGATGAGGTACAGACAGGGCCGGCAAGACGTGATGATATGGCTACCATCGAGGGGCATCTCAGGATACTGAAAAACAAAAATGATTTGAAAGAAATATATCAGATTTTTAGTCAACAAATTTTAAAAAAATATCATGAGTAATTACAAAGCACTGCTCAATGGAGTAAATACTTTTATCTTTGATTATGATGGCGTTATGACCGATGGACGGGTCATCCTCCAGCATGACGATCCACCATTGCGGACAGCCAATGTACGGGATGGATATGTTCTGCAACTTGCTGTGAAACTGGGATATAACGTTGTGGTTATTTCGGGTGGCTTTTCTAAATCGATGGATAACCGTTTTGATACTTTGAATATTAAGGATGCATTTACCGGTGTGAAAAATAAAGTGGAAGTTTTTGAAGATTACATCAAAAAGAAAAATATTAACCCCGAAAATGTGGTTTACATGGGAGATGATATTCCGGATATCCCGGTGATGAAAATGGTGGGGATCCCCGTATGTCCTGCCGATGCTGCCGAAGAAGTGAAAAAAATATCTATTTATATTTCTGACAAAACCGGAGGGGGCGGTTGCGTACGCGATATCATCGAACAGGTGATGAAAGTACAGGGAAAATGGCTGACACCGGAAGCATTTACCTGGTGAAGTGGAGAAAGGGTGAAAAAGGGACGAAGAGACAAAGAGACAAAGTGACGAAGGGACGAAGAGACGAAGAGACGAAGGGACGAAGAGACGAAGGGACGAAGGGATGACGGGAAAAACGAAGTTGTGAGGTTGCGAAGGGGAGACGAAGGAAAGGATGAAGTAACGAACGCCTGACCACCGCCTGACCACCGTTTGACAACCGTTTGACAACCGTTTGACGACTTTTTGACAATTGCCTGACGATTGCCTGACGACTGTTTGACAACTGCCTGACAACTGTTTGACAACCGCCTGACAACTGTTTGACACCCGTCTGACAACCGAATATTAATTAACAAATAAGGATATGGGTACTTTTTTTAAACTTATACGATGGCCTAACCTTTTAATGATAATGCTGAGCATGGGGCTGTTAATGTATTTGCTTATTCAGCCCGGACTGGCGTTGCTGCAGGGCCCGGGACTGTCGCCCCTGGCTTTCGGGTTGCTGGTGACCGCTGTTTTGTTTACTGCCATGGGCGGTTATGTTATCAACGACCTGAAAGACCTGCCGGCAGACATGATTAACAAACCCGGCAAAAATGTGTTTGAGAAACGTTTTTCGGAAAAGCAGGGGAGGATCTTTTACTGGATTTTTACCGTCGCCGGGGTAGCGGCCGGAACGTTGTTGTCGTTTTTGTACGGAAACAGCAGCTTTTCGCTGATTTTTATCCTGACCGCCGGACTGTTGTGGTTTTATGCTGCCCGCTACCAGTGCCAGGTGCTGGTGGGGAATTTTGTGGTTGCTTTTCTCAGCACCCTTTCTTTCGGACTGGTTTGGCTATATGAGGTGATGGCTTTGCAGGTGCAGCATTTGGCTGTTGATCCCGTGAGGCTTTACCTGGTTAACAAGCTGGTATTGGTTTATATGGGCTTTGCCTTTTTGGTGAGCCTGCTGCGCGAGGTGGTGAAAGATGTGGAGGATGAAAAAGGCGACCGTGAAACCGGCTGCCTGACGCTTCCGGTAGCCCACGGGAGTGAAAAAGCCCGTAACACGGCGTTGGCTTTCGGCCTGGCCGGGTTGCTGGGTTCGTTGGCGGTTCAGTGGTTCTTTTACCGGTGGCATTTTATGGTTTTGTTCCTCTGGTTTTTTCTGGTGGACGGCCTGTTTGCCTTTGTGTTGCTGAAACTTGTGAAAGCGAAAAACACAAAGCAATGGCATTTTGTTTCGCTGTGGGTCAAGGTGCTGATGGTAACGGGCATCTTGTCCATGGGATTGTTTTATTTTGAATAACGGTTTATGCTGCTTGACAAGCTGAAAAATTACGACATTGTCCTGGCTTCCGGTTCGCCGCGACGGCAACAGTTGCTGGCCGAAATGGATATTCCTTTCCGGGTTCAAACCAAGCCGGTGGAGGAGGTTTCCCCGCAAGGGCTTTCGCCGGAAGAAACGGCGGCCTGGCTGTGCCGGCTGAAAAGCGATGCCTTTTCGGCAGATGACCTGAATGAAAATATACTGCTGATTACCGCTGATACAGTGGTGGCACTGGACAACCGGATACTGGGCAAACCTGCCGGCGATAAGGAAGCGGAGGCCATGCTGCGCGCCCTTTCGGGGAAAAAGCATGCCGTGATTACCGGGGTTTGCCTGCGGACACGGGAAAAAAAAGCTGTTTTTACAGCTTCCACGGACGTTTGGTTTAAACGGCTTTCAGAGGAAGAAATCCATTATTACATAACGCATTACAAACCTTTTGACAAAGCCGGGGCTTACGGCATTCAGGAATGGATTGGCCATGCGGCCATCGAAAAGATTTCCGGTTCCTACTTCAATGTGATGGGACTGCCCACCCATCGGTTATACGAAGAGCTGACCGCTTTTATCGGATAACTTGTTTACCTGTTTTTTTTAAAGAACTTTCCAATTTGTGGTTGGCAAACAAAACTCATTGTATATTTGCCATCCGGTGATGGAAATATTTCCGCAATTTTACGAAAACAGGCTCATGCAGAAAAAACCGCTTATTCTTATTACCAACGACGACAGCATCCATGCCAAAGGGTTACGGAAACTTATTCGTATCATGCGTCAATACGGCGATGTGGTAGTCATCTCTTCCGAACAGGTCATGTCGGGGATGAGCCATGCCGTAACCATAAAAAGCCCGCTTATGCCCCGGCTGATACACGAAGAGGAAGGCTTTCGGGAGTTTCTCACCAACGGAACGCCGGTGGACAATGTGAAACTTGGTAAAAATGCCCTGCTGGAACAGAAGCCCGATTTGGTGGTTTCAGGGATAAACCATGGCTCCAATGCGGCCATCAATATTGTCTACTCGGGTACCATGGCTGCGGCTATGGAAGGGGCCATTGATGGTATTCCCTCCATTGGCTTTTCGCTGGACGATTATGATAATGATGCCGATTTCAGCCACGTGGACCCGTTTGTGGAGGCCATCACCCAAAAAGTATTGCGCCATGGGCTGCCTGATGGTGTATGCCTCAATGTGAACATCCCCAAAAAGTCGGATGTGCCGGTGAAAGGAATCAAAGTGGTCAGGCAGGCAAGAGCGAGGTGGGTGGAAGATTTCGACAAGCGTGTTGACCCGTTTGGCCGGGATTATTATTGGATAGGCGGTACTTTTGTAAACGGCGACCCGCGCCCGGATACCGATGAAAAAGCACTGGCCGATAACTATGTGGCTGTGGTGCCTGTGCAGCTTGACTTTACGGCAACACAGCTGCTGGAGAAACTTCAATTTTAAAAAATGAATTTTTTGAAGAAGGACAATTTTTTTCTGGGGCTGCTGTGGGGTTTGCTGTTGCCACTTCCTGTTTATGGCTTGTTTTATGGATTGGATATTCTTCTGAAAACTACCGGGTTATGGCATGGATTGCAGCAACCTGAGAATATTTACCTGCTGAGCATAGTCGGGAACCTTTTGCTGCTCCGGTTTGCTTTTGTCGACTGGAAAAGTGCCAAAACCGGAAAAGGCGTGCTGCTGATGACCATGGCACTTGTCCTGGCTTTTTTCTTCCTTTATTTTAAACAACCGCGTTAGCCATGAAATATTATCTCATAGCCGGCGAGGCTTCGGGCGATTTGCATGGGGCAAACCTGATGAAAGCCATTTTGAGAAATGACCCGCAGGCTGAATTCCGGTTTTGGGGCGGTGACAAAATGAAAGCTGTTGGTGGTACTTTGGTAAAACATTACCGCGACCTGGCTTTTATGGGAATTGCGGAAGTGATTATGAACCTGCGTACCATACGGAAAAATTTCTCTTTTTGTAAAAAAGAACTGCTCGGTTTCTCTCCGGATGTGGTGGTGCTTATCGATTACCCGGGATTTAATCTCCGAATGGCTGAATTTGCCCATAAAAAGGGGATGAAGGTGGTTTTTTATATTTCTCCCACTATTTGGGCATGGAAACAATCGCGTGTTTACAAAGTGAAAAAGTATGTGGACAAGATGATGGTTATCCTGCCTTTTGAAAAGGAATTCTATGCGAGGTTTGGTTATCGGGCCGACTTTATCGGACATCCCCTGTTGGATGAACTGGCTGATGAGAAGCCAGTTACGAGAAAAGAATTTCTAAAAATAAACGGCCTTTCCGACAAACCAATAGTGGCCGTTTTGCCGGGAAGCCGGACACAGGAGGTTAAAAATATTTTACCTAAAATGCTGGCGGTTGCCCCGCAATTTTCCGGTTATCAGTTTGTGGTTGCCGGTGTACGGTCGGTAACCGAAGCCACTTATCAACGAGTTGATGCCCCTGTTGTTTTTGACCAGGTACATGCCCTTTTGCGCCATGCCGGGGCGGCTTTGGTGGCCTCAGGGACAGCAACACTTGAAACTGCCCTGTTTAACGTCCCCCAGGTGGTTTGCTATAAAACTTCCCCGATAACCTATTGGGTTGCCCGTCTGCTTGTGCACATAAAATTTATTTCGCTGGTAAATTTAATTCTTGATAAAGAGGTGGTAAAAGAACTGATACAGCAGGAATTTTCTGAAGAAAATATAAGTGTGGAGCTGCACGGTTTGTTGGAAGATAATAATCGGCGAAAACAAATTGCAGCTGAATATGCCCTGCTCAGGACGAAGTTGGGAAGCAGTGGTGCCTCGGAAAAAGCGGCGGCTGTCATCGACGGCTTTTTAAAAAATTATCTCGAATCCAGGTTTTAACTGTGGAAATAAAAAAAACCGGCTTGGAAAGCCGGCTTTTTTATTATCTAAAATCCTGTTTATCCGTTCATGGACAGCAGAAACTCCTCGTTCGTTTTCGTAAACTTCATTTTTTCTTTCAGAAACTGCATGACTTCCACAGGGTTCATGTCCGACAAGTGGTTTCTCAAAATCCAGACGCGTTGCAACACATCTTTGTCGAGTAAAAGGTCTTCGCGCCTTGTGCTGGAAGCCACAATGTCGATGGCAGGGAAAATACGTTTGTTGGAGAGTTTGCGGTCGAGTTGAAGCTCCATATTTCCGGTGCCTTTAAACTCCTCAAAAATCACTTCATCCATTTTAGAGCCGGTATCGATGAGTGCGGTAGCCAGTATGGTCAGCGACCCACCGTTTTCAATCTGACGGGCAGCACCGAAGAAACGTTTTGGCTTTTGCAGGGCATTGGCTTCCACACCACCGGAGAGTACTTTTCCCGAAGCCGGTGAAACTGTGTTGTAAGCCCGTGCAAGCCGGGTGATGGAGTCCAGTAAGATAACCACATCATGGCCGCTTTCGGTCATGCGTTTGGCTTTTTCGAGCACCAGGTTGGCTATTTTTACATGTTTGTCCGCCGGTTCGTCAAAAGTAGAGGCAATCACTTCTGCATTCACGCTGCGGGCCATGTCGGTAACCTCTTCAGGGCGTTCATCAATCAGTAGGATAATGAGATAGACCTCCGGGTGGTTGGAGGCAATGGCATTGGCCACCTCTTTCAGGAGAACGGTTTTTCCCGTTTTAGGTTGTGAAACAATCAATCCGCGTTGCCCTTTTCCAATGGGGCAGAACATATCCATAATGCGCGTGGAGAAAGTCTCTTTGGCATGGCCTGTCAGTTTGAACTTTGTCTTGGGAAACAAAGGTGTCAAAAAGTCAAATGGGATTCTGTCGCGAATTTCTTCCGGTGTTTTGCCATTGATGGTAATCACCTTGATAAGTGGAAAATATTTTTCACCTTCTTTGGGCGGACGGATGGTTCCCAGAACGGTATCGCCTGTTTTCAGCCCGAAAAGTTTAATCTGCGATTGCGAAACATAAATGTCGTCCGGAGAGTTCAGGTAGTTGTAATCCGAAGAACGGAGAAAACCATACCCGTCGGGCATAATTTCCAGGACACCTTCCGAATCGATAATTCCATCCATGTTAAAGACGCTCTCCGTCGGCTTTTTCGGTTCTTTTTCTCTTTGTGGGTATGACTGTCTTGGCTGTTGTTCTTTTGCTTTTTGTTCACGGGGAGCTGTTTCCGGCTGAGGCTCTTTCCCGGATGCTTTCCCGGAAGCTTTGTTCACATCTTCCGTTTCTTGTGGCTTCGAAAGCCTTTGGCGGTGGTGGATGCGGGCTTCATATTGTTCCAAATGGGATTTTGGCTTTTGGGTGGTGCCTGGCTCTTTATCTTCCGGTTTGTCTTCTGCTCTTACTGGCGTTTTTTCATTTTTCTTTTCTTCCGGCTGTGTTTTCAGGCCTTTTGGCCTTTCAACCTGTTTTTTCTGGGTATCGGGGGCAGGATGTTCTTCTGTAATCTTGCTTTTTGTTTCATCTGCAGGAACAGGTTGTTGAACTTTTCGGGGCCTCCCGCGCCGCCTTTTGGGCTGTGGCGACGGTTCTTCCTGCTTGTTTTCCTGGCCTTTTGGCCCTTTTGTTACCGTCTTTTCAGCCTTTTCAGGTTTTTCTTCTTTTTTAGCCTGTGGTTTATCGTCTGCCTGATTTCTTCGTTTATAAGGACGCTTTTGCCGGTTTTGGTCTTTGTCCTCCCTTTCTTTAACGGGATGGCGCAGGGCCTGCTGATCTAATATTTTGTAAATCAAATCGCGTTTGACCAGCTTTTCAAATTTGGGAATTTCAAGCTCTTTGGCAATTTGCCTTAATTCGCCTACCAGCTTGCCGTTCAGCGTTATAATATCGTACATGTAATTAAAATTTAATTTTGAGAAGTATCCGATTAATTTGGGCTTAAAATGTTATGAAACTTTTTCTTTAGGAAAAATTAAAAGGACCCTTTTAATGGGGCAAATATATAAAAAATTAATACGCAGGCCGGTTATTATGAAAAACTTTTCTTTCCGGTCATATCCACGGCCAAACAGAGCGATTGCGTAAGTTCAATTAAGAAATGCGACTTATAGTTGCGAAAAAGGGAGGAAGAAAAAGGAAAAAATAATTTTTCAGGAAAGGGCAGAGAAAAAATCCCTGCACCTTTCGCTGAAAGGTTAAAAGTTTCTTAATTTGCTCCCTAAATCGCCAAAAATAAGTTGCGAATGAAACAATTAACCAGA
>WGCY01000001.1 GCA_015493525.1 Bacteroidales bacterium | reverse complement strand
ACCGGATGGCGGGGCAGTGAAGCTTTTTTTAATGCCTGGCTCATGGGCTGGCCCCGTGTGTCAGTTTTTGATGGTGGCTGGTTTGAGTGGAGCAACGACCCGAAAAATCCTTATGAAACCGGCGAGCCCATATAAATTTTTAAATACCGGATTTATTTTACCATTCCTGTAAAGCCCATAAATGCCAATGCCAGAATACCGGCTGTAACGAGGGCAATGGGAACACCGCGCATGCCTTTAGGTACCTCAATAAGCTCCAGGTGTTCACGGATTCCGGCAAAGATGACCAGGGCCATGGTATAACCAACTGCTGTGGCCATGGCAAAAACAACGCCCTGCATCAAATTAAAATGTTTTTGTATCGTCAAAATGGCTACACCAAGAACGGCACAGTTTGTAGTAATCAGCGGAAGGAAAATTCCCAGTGCCTGATAAAGCGAAGGACTGATCTTTTTCAGAATAATCTCAACCATCTGCACCAATGCGGCAATAACAAGGATAAAGACAATGGTCTGCATAAAAATTAATCCCATAGGCTGAAGGACATAATACTGGAATATCCAGGTTACCATGGTAGCGAGGGTCATCACGAAAAGCAGTGCCCCTCCCATCCCAATGGAAGTTGAAATACGGGTAGAAACGCCCAGAAATGGGCATATCCCAAGAAACTGGGTCAGCACAATGTTGCTGACAAATATGGCGGAAACAATTATGACAAAATAATCCATGGTCTGATATTTAGGCTGTTTTTTTGTTCAATTTATTGATAATGGCGATGATATATCCCAACGCGATGAAAGCCCCCGGGGCAAGAATAAAAGCAAGCATGCCATCGCCTTTGATAAAATGGATACCGAAGAGTGCCCCACTGCCAAGTATTTCACGTACACCACCGAGAATAGTCAGGGCGAACGCAAAGCCAAGTCCCATTCCCAGTCCGTCAATGGCAGAAGACCAAACCGTATTTTTGGAAGCAAAAGCCTCTGCCCTACCAAGAACAATGCAGTTGACAACAATCAGCGGGATAAAAAGGCCAAGCTGTGCGTACAGTGCCGGCACATAAGCCTGCATAACCAGTTCCACAATGGTAACAAACGAGGCGATGATAACGATAAACGCAGGAATCCGCACTTTGTCAGGTATCAGGTTTTTCACCATCGATACGACCACATTTGACCCGACCAGGACGAAGGCTGTGGCAAGTCCCATGCCCAATCCGTTAAATGCGGAAGTGGTCGTACCGAGCGTGGGGCACATGCCAAGCAATAGGACAAACACCGGATTCTCTTTGATAAAACCCTTGGTAAAATTTTGTATCTGATTCATTGTCAATATCTTTTAATCATTGTTTAATTTGACCTTTTTGTTTCTCAAATGTATCATAAGCCCGTTGAACAGCATCACAAAATGCACGCGAGCTGATGGTAGCCGCTGTAATGGCATCCACATCCCCCCCATCCTTTTTAACTTTCAGACGAAACGTCTTTGGATTTTTACCTTTAAACTGATCAGGGAAATCAGATTTTGATTTTTGAAGTTTTGACCCGAGGCCGGGTGTTTCTTTCAGTTCAAGAATGGACGTATTGTAAATCGTTCCATTGGGCAGAAAACCAATCATGGCCTTTATTTTTCCACCAAAGCCTTTGTCGGTATAAGTGTTCACGGCAATACCAACGAGCTTCCCATTTTGGGTAGCCACATTGAAAAGCAACGAATCATTTCCGTCTGCATCCGGGACTTTGATACTCTTGAGCTTATCAAAAGCAGGCAAAACCGCTTTAATGGCCGCTTCCTGTTTTCGCTTCTGCGCCAGTGCAATAGGCTTTTTTGTAACCACATACACACTCCCCAGTGCCAGTGCAGCCACCACCGACACCATCACGAGGGCCAGCACCATATTGACAAAATTTGATTCCTTTTTCGAAGCCATTTTTACAAGTTGTTTATTGTTTCCATTTTAAAAAGTTAAACTTCTCAGGATGCTACCCTGGCCGTACCAAAACGTTTGGGTTTAAACCCACGGTTTATCAGGGGCACCACAGCATTCATAAGCAAAATAGCAAACGAAACGCCTTCGGGATAAGCTCCCCACACACGTATAAGCACGGTTATCAACCCGATACCAAAGCCAAATATCAGTTGTCCTCCCCTGGTCATGGGCGAGGTAACCATGTCCGTCGCCATAAAAATAGCACCGAGCATCACACCACCGGTCAACAAGTTAAATACCGGATCCATATACTTTTGCGGATTGATAAGCCACAGGATTCCGGAAACGACAAAGACAGTGAGCAGCACGGAAACGGGTATCTCCCAGGTAATAATCTTTTTCCAAAGCATATAGATTCCGCCAATAATCAGGGCCAAAGCAGAGACCTCGCCCAATGAGCCGCCCATTTGTCCCATTAGTTGCTGGGCATAGGAAGGCAGGTGCGGTGTCAGCTCTGCCAGTGTCTTGCCTGCACCCAACCCTTCTTTAATATATCCCAAAGGTGTCGGGCCGGTAATGGTGTCCACCAATGTTTTGGTAATGGGCGAAGGCTTTGGCCAGGAAGTCATGGCCACCGGAAATGAAACCAGCAGAAAAACACGTGAAACCAACGCCGGATTAAAAATGTTCTTTCCCAGGCCGCCAAACGACATCTTGCCTATTCCAATGGCCACCAAGGCACCAATAATGACCATCCACCACGGCAGATTGGAAGGTACGTTGAAAGCCAACAAGATACCGGTAACCATGGCTGAGCCATCGGTAATGGTAAGTGAACCCCCGATGAAATATTTTTGTATAAACCATTCGAAGAAAAGGCTAAAGCCCACTGAAAGCAAAATCACTTTGAGGGCTCCCAGCCCAAAGTACCACACCGCAATAAACATTGCCGGGAGCAAAGCTATCACAACGCCATACATGATTTTCCGTGTAGAGTTGTCGCTGTGTAAGTGCGGAGAACCCGAAATTGTCAGCATATTCATATTTTTTCTTTCAATTCAATAAAAAACCAATCATTTTACTTTCGCGTACGTGCCCTGATCATGGCCCCTACTTTATTTTTTCCCAGCCGCAAATAGTCGAGCAGGGGAATATTGGCCGGGCAGGTATATTGGCACGAGCCACACTCTATGCAATCCATTACACTTTCCTGTTCGGCAGTTTCAAAACGGCCTGTCCGGGCCAGGCGGGAAAGTAAAAACGGCTCCAGCCCCATGGGACACACCTGTGTACATTTGGAACAGCGGATACAAGGGCCTTCAACAGGGCGGTGAGATGCATCTTCGCGCATCAACAAAATACCGGAAGTACCTTTTACTACAGGCACATCCATTGTGGCTACGGCTTTTCCCATCATTGGGCCGCCACCAATAATTTTTCCTGTATCCTCAGGCAGGCCACCCGCCTCTTCCAATAAAAAGCTTACGGGTGTCCCGATACGTACTTTCAGGTTAGACGGTTTTTTCAACGCTTTTCCGGTAACAGTTACCACCCGTTCGATAAGGGGTTTGTTTTTGGTTACCGCTTCGTAAACGGCAAAAGCTGTCCCCACATTTTGCACCACACAGCCCACTTCAATCGGCAGCTTCCCAGAAGGCACTTCCCGGCGGGTAACAGCCTTGATTAATTGTTTCTCGCCACCCTGCGGATATTTTACCCGAAGGGGCTGAACGGAAATATTCTCTTCGCCGGCCGTCAGTTCGTTCATCTGCCTGATGGCATCCGGTTTGTTGTTTTCAATACCAATAACCGCCTTTCCGACCTTCAACGCTTTCATCAACAACTTTGTCCCCACCACTATTTCCGCTCCTTTTTCGAGCATAAGCTGATGGTCGGCAGTAAGATAAGGCTCGCATTCCACCCCGTTAATAATCAGGTATTCGGCTTTTTTGCCCGGAGGGGGCATCAGTTTGACGTGGGTGGGAAAAGTGGCACCACCCATCCCGACAATGCCGGCCGCTTTCACTTTGGCAACAATCTCCTCCGGTGTGAAGTTCACATCGGTTACCAGCTTCTCCGAGCGGTCGATGTTGTCCATCCACTCATCGCCTTCCACTTTTATGATAAATGCCGGCCGGCGATATCCGGACATGTCCATGACATTATCTATTTTAAAAATAGTCCCTGAGACCGGCGAATGCAAGTGGGAAGAGATAAACCCGCCGGCTTCGGCAATCAGCTGGCCGGTTTTTACTTTCTCGCCCCTTTTCACCACCGGTCTGGAGGGTGCCCCCAGATTTTGCCCCATGGGAACAACCACCTGTGATGGAACCGCCAGTGCCCGGATGGGCTGGTTTGCCGACAATTTGTTTTCCGGAGGATGAATGCCCCCCAACACAAAAGTTTTTAAAAGCCCCATATTATTTCTCGGATTTTTCGGTGTTTGAATCTTCTTCTTTTTTCGTTTCCATGATGATTTCCTGCTTTTTTACCTCCACCTTGATGGGTTTTTCAACAGGTTTAGATGCCACTACCGGTTTGGGTTTTCGCGGTTTAAAATTCACCTCCCAGATGGCGTTCGTAGGACAAACTTCCACACATTTGCGGCACAACCGGCACTTATCAAAATCAATATAGGACAAAAAGCTGGTAATGGTAATGGCATCAAATTCGCAGACTTTTTCACATTTTCCGCAACCAATACAAGCTACCTCGCAGTTCTTTATGGCAGTAGCTCCTTTTTCTTTGTTAACGCAGGAAACAAAGATACGCTTGTCTTTAGGGCCTTTCTTGCGCAGTTCGATAATGTCGCGCGGACAGGCAATAACACAGGCACCGCAAGCCGTACATTTGTCATTGACTACCGGCAACCCGGTTTCCGGGTTCATGTGGATGGCATCAAATTCACAGGCATCCACACAATCGCCCAGCCCCAAACAGCCATACTGGCAGCCTCCCTCGCCGGCATACAATGCATGGGCAAACGAACAGGAAGTTACACCTTCAAAGTTCACCTTGTTGGGAGAATGGGCAAAAGAGCCATTGCAGCGTACCACGGCAATCATCGGGTCTTTTTCTTCAATTTCAAGCCCAAGAATATCCGCTACTTTTTTCATGACATCGTTTCCGCCCACCGGACAGAAAAACCCTTCGAGGCTTTTTTCTTTTTTAGCATTTTTGGTGGAAGCCTCTGCAAATGCACGGCATCCGGGGTAACCGCAACCACCACAATTGGCTTTGGGCAATACAGTCTCCACCTCATCTATTTTCGGGTCTTCATAAACCTTAAATTTGCTGGCAACAAAAAATAATATGACTGCCGAGACAAGTGCGAGTATCCCAAGTACCGCCACCGAAATTATTACTATATGATCCACAAGTATGCGTTTTAGTTTACATTGAAAGCATCCCCTTTTTAATTGTGGCTAACAAAAGTAAAACATTTGAAATTCCAACTGTATTGTGAAAGAATGACAGCATAAAAAGAGCGGGTATTTCTTTGCATAAATAGAATTTATAAAAATTATCCAGAATCGTTAAATTGTTTATCCACCACTGATAGTCAGCAATATACAATCCAAACAAAGAGAGCTGAAAATTTATAACGAGAAATTATTTAGAATGCCTTAAAATATCAGCCGCCCCTGTTTTCGGATGACAGGAGAAAAAATCATAAAAATGAAACATCCGAAATTTCAGGATATCTACACCTTCCGTATAAAACGGGATATTATTGGATATGGTAGCGGAACCGTTTTTTGAAAAATCCGCGCAGCAGGTAAAGCAGGCCGTAATAAGGAACCAACAAGGCAATGGCCAATATTCCGGCCAGTCCCTGGTCAAGGCCCCAGTGGAGGAAAAGCATCAGCCCGAGGAAAAGCACCAAAAACGGAAAGAAATAGCCGAGCAGCACAGCCCAGGTGCCATATGACTGCTTCATCTCTACCACCACATTCTCGCCTTCGCTGTACCTCCCCAGCTCAGCCCTGTCAACCTCGATAATTTTTTCTTTCATGTCGCTCACCGAACAAATATTGTTCAGTGAACAGGAAACACAACTGGCCTTGGAGATAACGGATATCTCCGCTTTGTCCCCTTCAACTTTTCGGACCACTCCCGGATGGGTTACCGTTTCTTCGCCTACGGCCATAATGAGCTATTTAAAAGAAGTAACAAAACTAAAACTTTTTTGAATGGGATTGGAGAAGATAAAAAAAGTTGAAACTTCGGGTGTGGACGTCCGAAGCGGGTTAAGGCGTAGACAACGACACGGGAAGAATTTTTCCGTTAAAATAGCGATGACCGTTCAGGGTAAAATCAGCAACAAATGCAGCTATTTCGTCCGGAGCAACCGGAGCTTTGTAGCCGGGGAAAGCCGCCGAAAGCATTTCCGTTTGAACGGCACCGAGGGCAAGGGCGTTCACGCTGACATGCTGCCCCGAAAATTCTGCGGCCATACTTTCCGTCAGCACGGCCAATGCACCCTTGGCGGCACTATACGCCGAAAGCCCTTCAAATTTCACACTTCCCTGTACCCCTCCCATGCTGGTTATGTTTACAATATGCGCCCCCGGCGAAAACAAAGGAAAAAGATGTTGTACCAACGGGAAAACAGCCAACACGTTTACACGAAAAGTATCTTCCACCTCAGCTTCGGTAAGTTCCAGGAAAGGTTTGTTTACCAACATTCCGGCATTGTTTATCATCCGGTCTATGCCACCGATGGTTTCTTTTATTTTATGGGCAAGCAGAGAAAAATCACCGGTTTTCAAATCAAAAACATAAGTGTGCAATAAACCTGATGATGCAAACTTACGGGAAAGCTGATCCAAATGCTCCCGGGAACGGGCAAAAGTAAAAACCTCAAAGCCCTGCCGGACAAATGTTTCCACCAATGCCTTTCCGATGCCACTGCTACCTCCTGAAACGACTATTTTCTTCATATTTTCAGCTTTTAAGCCTGGTTGTTTTTTTCTCCAAATGTAACTTAAAATCATTTTTGACAGAACCGGCATCCCGAAAAAGATTTCAACACCGGCATTGGGTAAATTTCGTATTTTTGACCAAATTTTCAGGCTATGAAAATGAAAAGTTTTGTTCTGTTTCTGTTGCTTGTCAGCTGGCCCGCGTGGGGATTTTCCCAGCAAAAACAGCAACAGATAAAAAAGGATTTTACAACATCCTTTTCAAATGGAAACGCTGCTCAGCTAAAAAAATATTTCAAAGGATTTGTAAACGTAAACCTCCCGGGAGAAAAGGGGTTCTTTGCCCGGGAGAAATCCCAATGGCTTTTGCAGCAATTTTTTCAGGAACACAAAGCCACAGGATTTTCTCTCAAAGAAAACGGATATTCCGGTGACAACTACTATTTAATCGGTCAATACAGCTGTGATACTACGTTGTGGAATGTCTATTTTTTGTTCAGCCCGGGGGAGAATAGTTTTCAGGTTCAACAAATGGACATCGAACAAATCAGAAAATGACGATAGACGAACTGATACACAAAGCACTGGAAGAAGACCTCGGAAACGGCGACCACACTTCGCTGGCAACCATTGACGAAAACGCCATGGGCACAGCCGTCATGCTGGCCAAAGAAAAGGGCATATTGGCCGGGACAGAAATTGCAGAAAAAGTATTTAAAATACTGGACGGCAAAACGGCTGTTGACATTCTGAAAGGTGATGGAGACCGGATTGTTCCCGGCGATAAAATAATGTTTATCCATGGGAAAGCACAAATATTACTTTCCGGTGAACGTACAGCACTCAACTATGTTCAGCGAATGAGCGGCATTGCCACTTTTACCGCCGATGTGGTGCACAGGCTCAGCGGTTTGCACACCAAAGTACTGGATACGCGGAAGACAACGCCCTGTAACCGTATCTTTGAGAAAATGGCCGTAAAAGCGGGCGGAGGCGAAAACCACCGTTTCGGACTGTACGACATGATTATGATTAAAGACAACCACATCGATTTTGCCGGCGGTATCCGTCAGGCCATTGAAAAAGTTCATCACTACCTGAAGAAAAATCATTTAGATTTAAAGATAGAAATTGAAACACGCAACTTTCTTGAGCTGGAAGAGGTTCTGAAAGTTGGGGGCATCCACCGTATTATGCTGGATAATTTTACCCCGCAACAGCTGCGTAAAGCATTAAAATTAATCAACGGGAAATATGAAACGGAAGCCTCCGGCGGTATCACTTCCGAAACCATCAGGCCGTATGCCGAAACCGGGGTTGATTTCATTTCCGTGGGGGCACTTACCCATCAAATCAAAAGTCTCGATATCAGCCTAAAGGCAGTAAAATAAATGAAACCCGTTACTTTGCATAACATAAAAAGAAAGTACCTTCATTTTCATCTCAGGCTGAAAAACCTGCTGCGCATGGTTGTATTGCCCGGTTTTGACGGAGAACCGTTGTACGATGTGCTGGTTTTTTTCTTTCGGGGGCTTTTTAAGGGGGTACTCACTTATCGGGCGGCAGCCATTGCTTACAACTTCTTTTTGGCACTTATCCCGTTTGTCATGTTCCTGTTTACCCTTATCCCGTTTGTAACCGGGGAGCATTACCAGTTTTACCTGCTTGACCTGTTGCAGGAGGTTATCCCCTCGAACATTTATATTATGGTAAAAAATACCGTTGTGGAGATTATCAGCCGGCCAAACCAGGGATTGCTGTCGGCAGGATTCTTCATGGCCATCTATTTTGCCACCAACGGTGTGGATGCCATTATTGAAGGCTTTAACCAAAGTTATCATGCCCCTGAGAAACGTCCCTGGCTTAAACAAAAACTGGTTGCATTCGGGCTCATGCTCATTCTTTCCGTGCTGGTTTTCACCTCTTTTTCGCTGCTTGGTTTCGGCGAACTTTCCATCCGCCTGCTGACAAAAAACCATCTTTTGACCAGCAAACTTTCCGTATTTTCGTTACAACTGTTGCGCTGGCTGGTCATTTTGTTTGCCACTTTTTTAAGTACCTCCATTTTGTACTACTTCGGGCAGCTAAAAACAGGCAGAAAAGACGTTCGTTACCGGTTTTTTTCAGCAGGGTCCATCCTTTCCACAGGCATGTTTATCGTGGGCGGTGTCGTTATCAAACTCTATTTTGAGAACTTCTCGCGGTACAACATTCTGTATGGCTCCATTGGGTCACTGATTATCCTGCTGGTATGGATTTATTACAATGCCTTTATCATTCTCATTGGCTTTGAATTAAATGTGAGTATCCGTTTATCGCGGGAAGAGGCATTAATAAAAAAACGGTATAAAATTGTGGAATGAAGCTATTTTTAAAACGGGGAATAATTTCATAGTTAACTCAATTGTCAGCACAATGAAAAAATGTATTTTTGTAATGCTATATTTAACCTGATTTCATAATGATTATTCCGTTTGTTGGACAAGTAATGCGAGAGAAATTCCCGACTCTTTACAAGAGAATTACCAGATTTATTTTTCAAATTAAAAAAAATAATCACATCTATATCTCAGACTATTTTGGGACAGGTTTCAAAAGTTATATCTCAGAGAATAATATGCCTTTAAAACTTGGTAATCTGAAATCGAATCTGGACGAGTACTCCATAAAGACCGTAGATGTTATTTATACCCGAATACTGAACTATCCTGAATTCAAATATAAGCAACCGCTGATTCCAAATAAAAAAATGATTATTGGCGGACTATTGGAAGAAGAGAAAATTAAATTTAACGCACGCAAGGTCAGGAAACAACTTCATATTCATTTGAATTCCTCCTTACTTGAAAGTTCTGTTTTTACGTTCTATCACGGCCTTACGCTGCTTCCTGCAAAAGTTCAGGAGCATATTCAGGGCAAGGACTTTATGGATATCGGGGCTTATGTCGGCGATTCTGCCATAGCACTCAGGAAATTTAATTTCAGGAAAATCTATTCGATTGATATGTCAGAGCAATCTATTATAGAATATAAGAAAAATATGGCTCTGAATTCTGTTCCTGAAAACAAATACAAAGTAATCAATTGTGCAGTAACAGATAAGGAAGGCCTTCCGCCTGTCAAAATTATTGATAGTGGTTCCGCAGGATTATCAATAAAAAAACTCAGTCGCACAAAAGCTTCTGAAATTCTGGTAGAGCTTAAAACATTGGATACTATTATCACCGAAAACAATATCCATCCAGCTTTTATCAAAGTGGATGTGGAAGGTGCCGGAATGGAGTGTATTAAAGGCGGATTAAAATCATTAAAAAGATTCAGGCCGGTACTGTCTATTGCCATTTATCACAATCCCATAGAATTTTTTGAAATAAAGCCATATTTGGAATCGGAGCTTCCCGATTATATATTTATGATAAGGAAACTGAGCAACACTATTACTAATAATTCATGTCATGCTGAGACCTTCCTTCTGGCCTATCCAAATGAAATAATTTAATATGTTTAAGCATTTCATAATTACCCAGTTTAACCTGAGAAAATTTCCCTCCGGAGCTAAAGCCAAAACAGATTGGGTGAACTGGACACAGGATCGGATTAAGCTTTTTGACAGCTACTGCCTGCCCTCTTTTTTAAATCAATCAAACAAAAACTTTACATGGTTAATCTACTTTGACAATAAGACACCTCAAAAATTTAATGACCTGTTAAAAAAGCTGGATGAGGTTAATTTTGTCAAACTCTGTTTTGCAGACAGCTTTGATCACTTTATGGTAAAATATACAGAGGATATTAAGAAGTTATCCTCCAATACCGAATGGATTATTACATCGCGCTGCGACAATGACGATGCTCTTCAAAAAGATGCTGTAAACACCATTCAAAATAATTTTATCCAAAAGGATGAGTTTCTTATCTCGCTGGCATCAGGATATACATTAAACATTGCCGACAACACGCTGGCGCATTACTATTATCCCATGTCTCCGTTTATCAGCCTTATAGAATCAACAAAGAAAGCCAAATTAAAAGGCATTTTCTATAAAGAGCACACCCGATGGGCCGAACTCAGGCTTGGGATAACAACAGAGCTGTTAAAGAAAAACAAAAAATCAGTCTTCGTACTGGAGAAACCCTACTGGATACAGGTAATACATAGCAAGAATGTATCCAATAATTTTAAAAGAGGACTACCTGTTATTAAAACCAAAGATCTGAGCAGTGATTTCGGAATCAATATACAAACTAAAAAGCAATCGATTTTTAAGATTACGGATTATTACCATTACGTTCTTTGGAAAAGGTACTTCAAATCCAGTGTAGTTCGCCTTTTTGTAAAAAGAAGACACTTAAAATAACATCATTCAAACGGGCCATAAATAATGAATTACATGACGTATAAACCATAACAAGGCTATGCTGAAAGACATAAAAGAGACATCCAAGCACTCTGCCGTTTATTTAATTGGTAATGTCGCGATTAAGGTAATCGGGCTTGTCCTGATACCTCTTTACACGAATCCCAAATATCTGAGTATGGTAGATTATGGTGCTTTGGCCATACTGGAAGCTACCGTGATATTAATAGTGGGAATCATTGAGACACCTATGTCTGCCAGCCTGACCCGTTGGTACTGGGATAAAGAATATCTGGGCTATCAAAAAAGTATCTTTTTCTCATCATTCGTTTTTCTCATAATAATTACAGCCCCGACGATTCTCATTTTATTACACTTTTCCGATTCCTTATCCACTCTTTTATTTAAATCAGTCAGTTATTCCCTGATCTTAAAATTTACTTTTCTAAGTGTAGGTTTCAGGATATTGAATGACCAGATTTTAAATCTGGCCAAATTAAAGTCAAAATCTGTTCTTTATTCTTCTGCTTTTCTGATAAAGCTTTTGCTCATTTTAGGTATTATTTTATGGGGAATCATCCTGAAAGGTTATGGCTTAATCATCATATGGCAGGCAAATGCAATAGGAGAGTTTGTCATACTCCTCATATTGCTCCCCTTTGTTTTCAAAAACAGCAAACTAAACTTTCAAAAGAAGATCATTAAAGAGATGTTAGCTTACGGAACGCCCTTGATGTTAGCTGCTACCTCCGGCGTATTATTGGCTGTAACTGACCGGTATATGCTAAATTCGATGTCCGGATTGGAAAAAACAGGAATCTATTCTTTGGGGTTTAGGATTGCAAATACCTTAAAGTTAGTTATATCAGTTCCCATAGGATTGGCACTTTCCCCTATCCTGATGAAAAAAATAAATGAAAAGAAAAACCATCTCTTTTATGCTAAAGTGATGACCTACTCCGGGTTTATTTTCACTTTAGGGCTTCTGGGTTTGTCTTTGTTTTCGTTGGAAATATTAAAAATTTTCACCGGTTCTGCAAAATACTGGGCAGCAAACGGAATTGTCCCAATTATCTCATTTGCCCTGTTTTTCGGCCTGATAAAAGATAATGTTACCATTGGATTGATAATAAAAAAGAGAACAAAAATCATTGGACTGCTATTTTTTACAACTGCTATTCTGAATATTGTACTCAATCTGCTTTTTATCCCGATATGGGGTATTTACGGGGCAGCACTGGCAACACTTTGTTCACAATTGTTCTTTTTTGTTGCGATGGCAGTCCAGGCACAAAGGGCCTATTTTATTCCTTACGAATGGAAGAAAATTTTAATCCTGTTTTTGCTTGCAGTGCTATTTCTGAGTTTTAGTCTGGCTGTTTCTGATATGAATATTATTTATCGCCTACCCATAAAAATTGTGCTGTTTACCAGTTTCCCGTTTGTTCTCTATCTATTCAATTTTTATGATGATGTCGAGTTGGTTCAGATAAGAAATATATTTAAAGCCTGGCGGAATCCCAAAAAGCTGAAAGAAAATATTAAGCGGGTTTTGAAATAATCCATTAAGAATAAAGAGAGCCCCTAGGTTTTTATAATAATGCTTCCTTTGCCAGAAGCTTGGCAGTTTTATCCTTTTTGATTCGGTTTCTTGCCTAAATTCTCGTATAAATCACTTAAAACATTCTTGTTATTATCCCAGTTGAGTTTCTTCTTAATGGCTGTTTCCCCATTTCGGGAAAGCTCCTGGTAAAGCACTTTATCGGTGTACAATCTTAATATCTTATCAGCAAAATCCTTTGCGTCTCTGTCTTTAAAAACCAATCCCAGGTTATACTTGCTAACAATATTCATTTGAGCTTCACAGTTGCTTACTACCACAGGCCTCCCAAAAGCCAATGACTGAAAAATCTTATTTGCATAGGTTGTGTTGTGATGAATGTTCTGATGAATAGGGCAAATTCCAACCTGGCTAGCCATGATATAGGAAGGAAACAGGGAGACATCCACCCAACCTGCAAAGTCCACATAATCTTCAACATTTGTGGTAAGGACCAAACGTCTGAGAAAGGAATCATTATCGCTGGAACCTACAACTACAATTTTAATCTCCGGAATTAATTTTACAAGATATTTTAACGATTCTATGGCCGTTGCCAGGCCGCGGCGAAAGCCGGTATCGCCTAAATACAAAACCACAAAATGATGCGCATACTTTTCGATAATTTCTTTTTGCACCTTGTAGTTGGTATAAAACTCCTTCCTCACCGTGTTTGGGAGAACACTAAACTTATCTTGCTTAACTTTGGTTTCTTTTAAATAATATTCTTTTGCTTCTTCAGTTACCACAATAACCTTCCTGGCTTCTCTGATATATTTATATTCAAACTTTTTCCAAACGGATGGATATATGAGCAGCTTCCCCAACAGCGAGTTAACAAATCCGTAATACTTCATAATTTCCGGCCTGTTTTCATGAAGATCAAGTACCACAGGGATATTTAATTTTCTTGTAACCCAAAACACGCTACGGGCTATCCGCATATCATGTATGTGAACTGCCTGAATTTTGTTATCAAGAATAAATCTGTGGATACGCGTTTTTAAAAGTAAATGATAAACAGGGAATGTATAGGCCAATGCCGACAGCCGATATAAAATACGGGGCAACCGCTGCCGCTTCACATGGATGCCATTCACTTTTTCTGTAACAGCTTCCAGATGTGAATAGTCAAGGCAAAACAGAAAAACTTCATTTCCACCCGATATCAGGGAAAGTGCTTCGTTTTCCACCCTTGGATCAGGCGGAAACGATTCGTCCAATATCATACCAATTCGCATAAATTCAATTTGTTAAATCTGCCTAAAAAGGCGCACTTGTATATAGAGCCACCTCTGCAATATTATTTCAAAATAACAACATTTTTGCTTATACTCCAAACTGACAGAATTCAAATGTTTTGTCTGGGTTAAATGCTGTTTCATTATTACACATAATCTTTTAACAGGATAAGAAGAAATAATCACTAATTTTAGCCACTTAAAATAACTTATGGGCGTCATTCAAAAACAGAGTATTTCAGGGACCATCTACTCCTACCTCGGCGTGTTGCTGGGATTTATCACCACAGGCTGGCTTTTCCCGCGTATTTTGTCCACCGGGCAGGTGGGGCTGCTGCGGATATTGGTTTCCTACTCGGTACTTTTTGCCCAGTTTGCCAGCCTTGGAATAAATTCTGTCAGCGTGAAACTGTTTCCCTATTTTCGCGATCCTGATAAAAAGAACCACGGTTACCTGGGGATTACACTGATTGTCGGGCTCATTGGATTTGTTTTGTCCACAGCCATTTACCTGCTGCTCAAACCCATATTCATAGCCAATGCTTCCGGGAAATCCACGCTGTTCATCGACTATTTCTACTACGTGGTCCCGCTCATTTTGTTTACCCTGTTGTTCAGCCTTTTCGACACCTATTACCGCGTGATGTACAATGCCGTAAAAGGAATTGTTTATAAGGAATTGGTGCAGCGGTTGCTTATCCTGGCGGCTATTTTGCTCTATTTTTTCAAAGTTATTGATTTTGAATGGCTGGTCATTCTCTATGTCCTGGCGTTTATCTCTCCGGCATTGTTCTTAATGGGAACCCTCATAAAGGACAAAATGTTTTATATAAAACCAGACTTTGGGTTTATCGACAAAAGGCTGGCGCGGGAGATGGGGAGCGTGGCCTTTTTCGGGATTCTGGCCAGTTTTTCGGGCGTTTTGGTGTTGAATATTGATGTCATCATGGTCAACCAATACCTTGGTTTGTCCGCTGCCGGCATTTACACCATTGCCTTTTTCTTTGGCACACTTATCCTTGTCCCCTCGCGCACCATGGGAAAAATCAGTTCGGTGGTAATTGCCGATGCCTGGAAAACCGACGACCGTAAAACCATCATGGATATTTACCGCAAAAGTTCCATTAGCCTGAGTGTCATTGGCTTTCTGCTTTTTATCGGCGTTTGGGGAAACCTGGACAATATTTTTCAGATTGTGGGCAAAGATTATACGGCGGGGAAATATGTTATCCTTTTTATCGGGCTGGCCAATTTATCGGATTTGTTTATGGGCGTCAGTGCCCACGTTATCTTAAATTCAAAATATTACCGGTGGCTGTCGTACCTGCTTTTTGTCTTTGCCATCCTGCTTGTCATTACCAACATGCTGCTTATTCCGCGATTTGGGATTACCGGTGCCGCGCTGGCTTCACTCATCTCCAAATACATTTATAACAGCTTAAAATACATTCTTTTATACAAGAAATACAAATTTCAGCCCTTTAGTTACAGGCACATCCTCATCGTTATTTTTGCTTTTGCGGCATGGTATCTTTCCACCTTCATTCCGGCATTCGACAGTTTTATAGTGGATTTGATTATTCGCAGCACGGTAATCGGAACATTATTCCTGGTACCGGTTTATTTCTTTAAAATATCGGAAGATATCAACCGGAAAGTCCGGAGTGTCCTCGGGCTTGTTTTTCGGCAGCACTGATTTTTGACTTTTCAAGTCGAACAAGACTTGAAAAGTCGGTAATGAATAGCCATATCTGAAAGGAAATTTCCCGAATAAATCACCTCGCGGGAATTCCTTTGTTATTGGCCAGTTCCCGCTTAAATGTGCTATTCCTCAAAATGTTTTTTCCTATGTAATTAGACTAGTGTTCATTGACCCATTCAGCCAAGTCCTAAATATTTTCTAATTTTACACCCGTTTTTGAAAAATGTATGTATGCCAAAATCATTAAAAATATGTCTTGTGGGAAGCGGGGCCATTTCCACGGCTTTCGCGCAGGTTCTTGGAAAAAGCGACCGCAACACGGTGGATATTCTGTCCATTGAAGAAGATGTCATTCACTCCATCAACCACGACCATGTCAACCACAGATATTTTCCCACCATAAGCCTGAACCGAAACGTGCGGGCCACTGCCGACAAAACCATCCTGAAAGAATCGGATATTATCTTTTTCGGGATTCCATCAACGGCCATCATCGGCTATGTTATGGAAAACAAAGCACTTATTAATCCGGATGCCGTTTTAGTCAACCTTGCAAAGGGCTTTGGTAACCAAAGCAATACAATCCCACAATGCCTTGAAAGAGAAGTCAGCCAGCCCATTATCAGCTTAAAAGGTCCCTCTTTTGCCCGTGAAATCATCAACCTGACACCAACCGGCATGACGGTGGCTTCAAAAAACAGCAAATATTTCGATTACTTCAAAGAACTTTTCGAAGGGACCAATATTTTCCTCGATTTCACCAACGATGTTGTTGGCGTTGAGCTTTCCAGTATCTTAAAGAATATTTATGCCATCATCATTGGCATAGTGGATGCCCATTACGATTCGCCCAACTTACGGTCGCTGGTGCTGACACGTGCCATCAACGAGATGCGTTACCTGCTCTCGCGTTTTGGCGGGAAAGAAAAAACCATCTTCAACTACTGCGGATTTGGCGATTTCAGCCTTACGGCACTCAACGATATGAGCCGCAACCGGACACTGGGCCTGCTTATCGGAAAAGGGTTCTTTACCGATTACATCTCGGAAAAGGTGGTGCTCGAAGGAAAAATTGCCACCAATGTTTTTGTGGAAAAAATTGCTACCAAACGCAACATCCGTACTCAAGACCTGATGATGAAAGAGCTTTACCGCGTCTTCAATGAAAAAGATTACGACATTTCCAATTTTGTGAAGAATATCCTGGCCGCCAAGCCCATCAAAGAAGATTTGTTTACCTGGTTCTGACGGAGCTGGTTCCTGCCGAAGGCTACTGCTTTATGCCACGCAAATATTTTTTATTCAACACTTACGTCCTCTGGGTTATCCCATCCAAAACACCGGCCATACGGGCGGTAAGGTTTTTCCGCTCAAACTGCTCTACCCCATTGCATCCCCGGCGGACTTTCCCGGCAACGAAATCCTGAAAAAGAGACAATATCTGTTTTTTCAGGCTTTTGGTTTCCTCAAAATCAAAGACTGTCCCGCATTGGGTTTGCCGTACTATCTCAGCAGCATCCCCGTCTGGCGGGCCAATGCAAATGATGGGACGGCCCGAAGCGAGATATTCAAAAAGTTTCCCCGTCAAAATCAGTTTGGCATTGGGCGTATTGTTGACCAGCAGCAGCAAAGCCGATGCCTTATGTTGCTCCCCGATGACCTCCTTGTGGGGAATGTAGTCAACGCGGTGTAAATATTTCTCCAGCCCGTGCTTATGGAGGGATTCCACTGCGTGAATATCCATTTTCCCGATATTTCTAATTTCCAGCATTTCGGCAAAATCAGGATGGCTTTCCGTCAGTTCTTGCAATACCTTCCATAAGTTTTCAGCATTCCGGGTTTTGGTCAGGGAGCCAATGTGCGCCAATGTAAAATGAGAGGCATCCCGTCGGGGAGGCACATCCAAATGCAGGTCTTCTTCATCAAAACCATTGGGAACCACTTCGTAAGGGCGGTTTACGATTGCCGAAAACTCCTTTTTCATTCCGGGGCTTACCACCGTAACGGCATCGGCAGTTTCCAAAACCTGTTTCTCCAGCAAATGGTGAAGCCTGTCGGCCCGTTTGCCCAGTTTCAGATCACGGTAAAAGTCAATGTTTGTCCAGGGATCACGAAAATCGGCAAGCCAGGGAATTCCCAGCTTTTCGCTCAAACGCATCCCGATGATATGCGTACTGTGTGGCGGCCCGGTAGTTACCAAAGCATCCACAGGATGTTGTGCCAGAAACCGGGACAGTTGTTTTACCGAAGGTTTGATCCAAAACCTGCGGGCATCGGGAATAAAAAGGTTCCCGCGAATCCAAACCGCCCAGTCTTCGAGAAGATGAAACTTACTCTTTTTCTCTGCCAAAAAAGCCGTCTGAATCTTCTCTTTCTGGTCCTTTCCGGTGAACCTTTTGTAAAAAGCATACGGCTCCCAAATCCTGTTTCTGAGAACCCGGACATCAGAAGGAACTTCTCTGGATAGTGTTAAATCCATCGAAGGTATTTCCGGATTAAATGGCGTGAAAACAACTGGTTCCCAGCTGAACAAACGCAGATATTTCACAAACTTCAGCCACCGTTGGACACCACCACCACCACTGGGCGGCCAATAATAGGTAATGATAAGTACTTTTTTAAAAGAAGGCATTGTGTCATTTTTTAGTTTTGTCAATACCCTTTTTTACAAGAGTAAATGCAAACCATCCCAGCAACAACAATAAAATCAGGGAAAAGATCAAAGAAACAGGCTCTCCAATACGCCACACTTTCGGCTTAAACTTAAATTCAATTTTATGATGGCCTGCCGGAACTACCATAGCCCGAAGCAGATAATCAGCGCGGAAATAGGGCGACCGTCTACCATCCACAAATGCTTCCCATCCTTTGGGGTAATAAATCTCAGAGAAAACCACCAACTGCTCCGCCTTCGACTGAAAATCATAGACCAAATCGTTGGGAGCATAACTCAGCAACTTGATTTTCGCAGAAGCATCCAGTGCAAACCGTTTTTCTTTCAGTTGTCCGACAAATTTTTTATCCGCCACGGCTACTGCTTTCAGGTCAGTTTTTCCGAGAGCGGCAATGGCTCCGTCCGCATTGTTTACCCATTTCACATCCTGAACCATCCAGGCATTGCCAAAAGCGAAAGTATTCAGCACAGGTTCGGCTTTTGGATTATAGATAATATATTTGGCATTCAGCATGTTCAGCACCTGCTGCTTTTGCAGGGCGGTTTCTACTTTGTCAGGGGTGGGTGAAGAAGCAAAAACTTTTCGCAGGTTGTTGATTTCAGACATCAGATATTCATCAATAATATCCTGATAGCGCTGCAACTTAGCCCCGTGATAGCCACCGATGGCCATGTGATAATAGGAAGTACTCGACTCGTTAAAGATATTTTTCGTCAGGTCAAGAACCCGATAGTCGGGACTTTTATCCCGAAGGATATAACGGTCGGCAATAGTTTTATGGAAAGGATTTTCAGCTTTGCGTGCCATCTCAAAATTATTGTCATTCAGGTATCTCTTGTCCACACCTGCCATGTCTACTAAAATCAGGAGGCCGAACAGTGCCACAAACCATCCCTTTTTCAACTTCCCAATGGCATAAAAATAAAGTAACAATGCCGCCACGACAATAAAAAACAGGCTGCGCAGAACATCTGCGCGAAAAATGGCAATGCGAACGTCTTTCAGTCCGTTGGTAAAAAGAGTAACCTGCGCCGAATTGTTATTGAGGCGGAGCTGTGTAAACTGTTTTAGCTCAAAACGACTAAAGAAAGTGAAGAAGCTGTCGGGGAACAGCCAAAAAAGGATGCTGATACCGGCAGTTAGTCCCAATGAAATGTAAAAAGCTTTCTTCTTTTTGAGCAACAGTCCCGGCTCTTTCAATATCCTGTTCAAAGCCAGTATGCCCAGCAGTGGGATAGTCAATTCGGCAATAACCAGAATCATAGATACTGCCCTGAATTTGTTGTACCCCGGAAGATAGTCGATAAGCCAATCTGTGAGGGCCGGGAAATTCTTTCCCAAGGCAAAAAGTATGGAGACAATGGTGGCGGCAAACAAAGCCCACTTCAGTTTGTCATCCAAAATAAACATGCCCAGCACAAACAGGAAAACTATGACAGCTCCCACATAGACAGGGCCGGAAGTACCGGGCTGGTTGCCCCAATATTCATTTTGCTGTGCAATAACCTTACGGAAGCGGGGATTGACTTTGTTGAGGGCTTGGTTTTCGTACCCGATATAACCCGATGCACCACCTTTCACATCCGGTATCATCAGCGACCAGGTCTCACCGATGCCATAGCTCCAGGCAGTGATATAATCGCGATCAAGGCCGCCGGATTTATTCGCCTTTTCCTTTGACAATACAGGCTTGCCACGCATGGTGTACTTTCCATACTGCGCCGTCCCCCACAGCGGGGTAATGTTGATGGCCACAGCTATTCCGGCTGCACCGACAAGTACCAGTATCGCTTTCCAGAAGTAGCCCATCTGTTTCTCTCTCCACGATTTTATCAGCTGGTAAATACCGTAAACCATCACAAGGATTAACAGGTAATAGGTTATCTGAAGGTGGCCGGCAATGATTTCCAATGTCAGGGCAACGGCTGTCAGCAGGCCTCCTTTCCACAACTCTCCCCTGAACGTCAGTATAATACCAGCCAGCACCAGCGTCATATAGCCAATAGCATGTGCTTTAGAGGTATGTCCGGCACCGAGAATAATGAAGAAATAGGAAGAGAGCGCAAAAGCGATAGCACCCACAATACTCAGCCACGGATCCACACGCAATACGAGCAAAAGGATAAAAAAGCCCAGAAAATAGAGAAATACATAACTGGCAGATGGCGGTAAATCCAAACGTATTATACGATCCACATAGCGAAACAGGTTGTCTTTGTACTGGACAGATATCTGCCAGGCAGGCATCCCACCAAACATAGAGTTGGTCCACAACGCTTCTTTTCCCGTTTTGGCACGGAAATCATTAATCTCCTTGGACATCCCTCTGTACATGGTGATGTCGTGTTGTTTAAGTTTCTGCCCTCCAAAAAGCGGGGCGAAATAGACCACCGTTATGGAAAGAAATATCAGGAGTGCTACAAGATAAGGGGCTGATTTTTTTAGCAAATTCTTATTCATCTTCCGGTTTTTGTTCTGGTTCTACTTCCTCAAAATCAACATATTCTCCAAAATCATCTTCATCTTTTTTATTTTTCGCAGGATGTTCCATTTTTATATTAATTTCACCCTCTTTTGCAGGTTTTCGGCGTTTGTCATCGTTGCCGAATCCCTGTTGTTTGTTTATAAAGCGAAGGATAGCCTTTGGTATAACATATCTGACAATCAGCTTTATCACATACCAAATAAGAATAAGGATGAAAATTACTTTTAGTAAACCCATAATTAAAAATTCTGCTTTGCGAAAGTATTATTTTTTTTAGATGTACCAGCATCCATCCCTACATTATTCGTTACGATAGTGCTTTCTGTATTTCTTTCTACTACCTGTTATCCATGTATATGGCAACAAGCATTCTTATGTTTTTAAAAAATGATTGGTTCCAATGAATGGGATGCGTTAAAAGACAAATGGTTTGTTTTTGTTCATCAATTATGTTGAAAGGAGACCCGGCATATTTCCATTCAAAACCTGAATAGATCGAGTTGTCGGAGATATAGGCATCAAACTTTGAAAGAACATTCGAATCGTAGGTTTCAAAAAGAATTTTATGCTTTGCTTTAAATTTTTTATTCACAATGACATGGTTTGGCGTATCCAGCACTCTGTTTCGTTTGTCGCCATGCGAACAAATACTGTGAACTTTAAAATAAGCCTGTTCAAACCGTTTTATCTCATCAGACAAAGTTGCCTGGCAGGTTTCAATGATTTTGTCATTAAGCGCACTCTTTTTGAAAAGATGATGTTTTTTCGCATAAGTGGCCAGCGTTTCATAATGAAGTGAGACTTCAAAATTGTTTTGGTGCATTTCGTGCATTATGGAGGGTCGCATGGTCTTCCACCTGAAGAAGAAGCTGGATGTGGCACCGAGTTGTTTTTCCAACTGAAAAAAACGGTATGCACCATCCGCATCGTAATCAACATCGTGGCGAAGGATGAATACCTTTTCCCCCGAATCTTTATATTTAACGTACCAGTCATATAACGAACATAAAATATAACCGTGTTTCAGGGCATACTGTAACACTTTTTCATATTCGTCCAGCCTGCCGGTCTGCAATATTTTCCCTGTAATCCGTTTACTCATTTTGCAATAGAATTATCACGGTTACCGGGACTTTAAGCATCCTGGCAACCACATATTTAGATATGGCACTTAAAAACAGCGTAACATATTTAGATTTTGGCAATAGGTATATGAGCACCCAAAAAGGGCTGAACAGATACACCACCTTTTTCCGCAACTTACTGTCTCCATACAACTTATTTATACCTTCTTCATTCAGAAAAATCCATCCCGTTGGGGAGGCCCCGGTAAAATTGGTTCTCGATATGGCACAGATAACGCCATCTTCTGTTAAAAATTCACTCCAGTGATTAAAAACCTGTGTCGAACTTTCGAAATCGCGCGTGTTAAATGGTGAAAAACCTTTTGCAAAAATAAGATCGAACTTTTCCTTATAATCCAGATTATTGCCGTCCATTATCCTGAAGTTGATATCCGGATACTTCATACGGGCATCGCTAATGGCCGTTTCAGAAAAATCAAAACCCTTTACCTTGTAAGAAAGTCTGCGTAAGAGAGAAGTATATAAACCTTTGCCACAACCGGCATCCAGAACTGTTATTATCTCTTTTTTAAAAATACTTTTTGCCATCTTAATGTAAACGACAAGCTTTAATCTGGTTAAAAGCGGGTTGCTTTTCCAGTCATTATTTTTATAGAAATCGTTATAATAATCTTTACTTTCCTTTTGTATCTGCATTGACATTCGCTAAGAACATTTTGGTATTCCATCAAATTTTGCCGAATGTTCCCTTTAACCTCCTGCCCTTCTTCTGGCCAGTGAAACATCTACCGGAAAATTTAATGCGAAGATACATTCTATTCCCACAACTTCAAACCGGACACTTTGAGTTTAAGAATACAATGAAAATGATAAGGTGACTGTTCATCATTTCCTGTCTGGCAGCGACAAATAAAATCAGGTCAGGACAATGCTTTCCTGTTTTCCATAAGCACATTAATCAGTGCATAGATGAGTACAGCACCCAGTTTAGCAGTCCGGTTGTCGTGGTCGAACCGCGGAGATACTTCTGCAATATCAAAGCCAATCACTTTCTTTGATTTGAATATTTTCTTTAAAAACCTCAACACTGTTTCCGGATGCATACCAAAAGGTTGTGTAGCCGAAACCCCCGGAGCAAATGCAGCATTGAACACATCGCTGCAAATTGTCAGGTAAACCGACCTGTTTTTATCCATAAATTCATCTATCCCGGCTTCTATCTCCTCAAAGTTCTGTTCAACAAAATCTTTGGCCAAAACATGCTTCACACCCAGGGAGTCTGCCCTTTTAAAGAGACAGGCATATTGGCCAGCTCTTTCCGAATATATTCCGTACCTTTTTCGGCTCCTGCACGACCTTTGTTCCGACGTGTCCCCTCATCGCAACGGAAGCCCAGCAGACAGATATTCAATTTTGTACAATCAAGCTCCTCTGATCTAATATCGCGTAAGTTCAGCAGCCGGACAACCTGATGAATCCTGTACGAATCGCGGTCCTCAGGATCACCCACTCTTCCTGTCCAGAAAGTTTTGTCTGTAACGGAATAATTTTTCAGTTTGACCATTATTAGATGATTATTTTTGGATAAAAATACCCATTTATCACATCTGCTCCCCATAAAAACGAAAAGCCTCTGAAAATTTCTTTTCAAAGGCTTTAGTTCGCGTGATCCCGGCGGGATTCGAACCCACAACCTCCTGATCCGTAGTCAGGTGCACTATCCAATTATGCTACGGGACCTCCATTGAGGGTGCAAAAATACAATATTTTTGAAATCAACAAATTTTAGCTTCGTTTTTATTTTACTTTTTTATTCTATCTTTGCACCGCATTTTATTAAGACATTTTATAAATAACATGAAAAGAATCATTCCCATACTTATCCTTTTCCTGGGTTTGGGCTTATACAGTTGTACAAGCATGAACGGAAACCAGGAAAGGCAGAGTAATGCCATTGTTAAAAAAGACAATCCCTCGGGCACTGCTGTACCCGAGCAAATCAGCTACAATGATTTCCTGAAAAAAATATGGGATTTTGAAAAAAACCCCCAGAAATGGGTTTATAAAGGGGACAAACCCTGTGTGATTGATTTTTATGCCGACTGGTGCGGCCCCTGCAAACGCGTAGCCCCCATTATGGACGAAATGGCCAAAAAATATGAGGGAAAAGTAAACTTTTACAAAGTAAACGTGGACAAAGAAAACAAACTGGCTTCCACTTTTGGGATTAGAAGTATTCCTGCCGTATTGTTTGTCCCTAAAAAGGGAAAGCCCCTGATGCAGGTCGGTTTGTTGTCCCACGACACTTACGTGAAAATTATTGATGAACATTTGCTCTTGAAAAAAGCACAAACACCAAAAAAATAAATCTTTAAGTAACTGATATCAAAATTAAAATGGAACATTTAACAAAACAGACTTTTTTAGAAAAAGTATTCAACTACGAAGCAAACAAGGAATGGAAATTTGAAGGCAAATTACCTTGTATCATTGATTTTTATGCCGACTGGTGCCAACCATGTAAGATTGTGGCCCCTATCCTTGAAGAACTGTCCGGCGAATATGACGGCAAGATTGATATTTACAAAGTAAACACAGAACAGGAAGTGGAACTGGCTTCTGCCTTTGGCATCCGCAGCATTCCTTCCATGTTGTTCTGCCCTGCCGAAGGCCAACCGCAAATGGCTGTAGGCGCATTACCAAAAGAAACACTCATTCAGGCTATTAACGACGTTCTGTTGAAAAAACAGGAAGTAGAAAAATAAATCCTGATTCTCATAAAAAAAAGGCTGCAAATCTTTCGGGTTTTGTAGCTTTTTTTATTTGCAGGAGCTTAAAAATGGACAAAACCCCTCTCTTACTTTCCACTGCCTACATGCCACCGGTAAGTTGGTTTGCGCTGTTGCTAAAGCATCCTGTACAAATAGAACAATTTGAGACTTACCAACGTCAAAGCTACCGTAACCGTTGCCTCATCTATTCGGAACGGGGCGTACTGCCCCTTTCCCTGCCCGTAAGCAGGCCAAACGGAAACCACACCCTTATTTCGGAAGTCCGGATTTTCAATACCGAAAAATGGTACAGAAATCACCGGCGCGCTTTGCAATCGGCTTACGAGGCCTCCCCGTTTTATCTTTATTACAAAGATGAATTAGCGGAATTTTTTTCGGGAAGCTTTGACAACTTGTTTGAATTCAACCAACAGCTCATCCGCAGGTTTTGTACTTTACTCAACATCAAGCCGGTAATAAGCTACACCAAAGCATACCAAAAGCATCCCAAGAATGTTCATGACCTGCGCCATTGCTTCTCCCCCAAAAAACAGGCGGCCGGTTTTTTTCCTGAATACATACAGGTATTCTCGGACAGGCATGGTTTTCTGCCCGACCTGAGTATCGTTGACCTGCTTTTTAACCTGGGGCCGGAAAGCAAAAATTATCTTTCCAAAATCAATCCGGAATTTTAATCGGGATAGGCAATCCGTACGTGAAGGATACTCAAAAGCTTTTTCTTCAAAATCTTTTTGGCAACCGTAATTTCCTTCAGGGTAATCGGCGTATTGTTAAACTGTTCCGATTCCATCATCGAGTTTACAATAAGTTCCACCAAATCATTGATTTTTTGTTCTGTGGGGCTTACCAGGCTTCGCGAAGCAGCTTCTACAGAATCGGCCATCATTACCACTGCCGTTTCCCGCGAAAATGGTATCGGCCCATGGTAACGGAATTCCGTTTCATTCACTTCCATCCCGGGATTTTGTTTTCGCTCAAGCCGATAGAAATATTCCACCCGTCTGGTGCCGTGATGTGTCCGGATAAAGTCGATGATTTGTTCGGGAAGATGCGCTTTTCGAGCCATTTCAATCCCGGTAAGGACATGCCCCACAATGATACGGGCACTCTCCTCGTAGCTGAGTTCATCATGCGGGTTATAGCCCTCCGGTTGATTTTCCACAAAAAATAACGGATGTTTGGTCTTGCCAATGTCATGGTATAACGATCCGGTACGCGCCAGCAATGGATCGCCGCCAATGACATACAACACTTCGGAAGCCAGGTTGGCCACCTGCATGGAGTGCTGGAAAGTACCCGGGGCTTTCTCAGCCAAATCGCGCAAAAGCGGATTGTTGGTATTGGAGAGTTCCAGCAAAGTGAGTTGCGTTACCAGCCCAAACATTTTTTCGTAAACAAAAATCAATGGGAAAGCGAGTAAAATAAGTAGTGAACTTCCCCCCAACATGAGGACAAAGCGCACAGAGACATTGGAAAAAGAGGCTTCCTGCACAAGCATCATGCTGAAATACACTAACATATAAGTAATAAACACCAGAATGGAAATACGTACAAGATGCCATCGTTTTGAAAGTTGTCCCACGGAAAAAACAGCCACAAAACCGGCAGTAAACTGTGTATAGAAAAACTCAAAACTGTTTGGCGCATAAAAGCCCAAAAGCATAAGGGTGATCAGATAAACCACCAGTGCACCGCGCCGGTCGAGAAAAACTGCACCGATAACCGGGAGAATAGTATATGGCAGCAGATAGCTCCAGGAAGGATGAAACGAAAAAATATAAAAAGAAACCATCAGAAGTGCTACCTGCGTACCCACAAGAAGATGTATTTTTCTAAGCTCTTTGAAGATGGAAGGCATGAATACTTTCAGGAACATCAGCTCAATAAAAAACAGGAGCGATATTAAAATAATCCTTCCGGAATAGACGTATTTCCACGCTTTGGAGTTGCCAATCTCCTGTTCATATTCGCGTTTCAGCGATACCAACTGCTGGTATTTTGGCAAAGTAACCAGCTCGCCCTGCGAAATAATCAGCTCGCCTTTCTGTACCAGCCCCACCGTAGGGGAAATTTTTGAGATCAGCTCATTACGGGTCATATCCGACTTCTTTTTGTCGTATATTACATTCTGTACCAGCGCGTTATTTATGAGCTTAAACAGCATGGCACTGTCCGGGCTGTTGAGCTTCCGGAGATAGTTGAGTGCATATTGATCGGCCTCTTTTATGGTATAAAGCTGGGAAAGGTTATAATCTTTCACTTCATTATTCCTGATGAGTTTTATCTGAAAAGTTTTGTCTTTTCCTTCCAAAACAGGGTCAAGCCGCACAACGCCTTGTTCAACCTGGTCAAAAACGGCAAGCAGTGCATTAAGATAGGCCACAGAATCCTGACGGCTCGTCAAAGAATCCGCTTTCAGGCTGATATAGTGCCAGTTTTGAGCAAAATTTTTGATGAGTTCTGCCCTGCCCTCCCGGGTAGCCTGTGCGTCAAACTGAAAATAAGGTTTTAAATTTTTCAGTACCTCTTTCCGCTCTTTGGAGAGCTGCTTCTGTGTTTTCAAAACAGAAAAGTCAAAGGGAGCATACAAGTCTTTGTGGTTCCACGGTTTACCGAGGCTAAACTCATACTTAAAAATCCGTTCACGCGGACTGACAGCCACCACAACCACAACGGCCACCACAAAAGTCAGGATTTTGAGCAGGTCATACGAATAATGTTGTAATTTTGGGACTAAAGACTTCATGGTTTTCTTTCTTGTCGCAAAGATACGAAAACCTGAATTTATATCCATCGTTAACCTGCTGTTATGAACAAAGGTATTTGTATTCTCCCCCTGGTACCGGTTCGTGAGAACCCTTCGGACAAAAGCCAAATGATTAACCAACTGCTTTTTGGCGATATTGTTGATATCACAGACCGCTACAAAAGCTGGAGTTTTATAAAGACTTCCCACGATGGATATGAAGGCTGGGTGGACGAAAAACAACTGAACACAACCCTTACAGTTTCATTTCTTGAACAGGCAGAAAAAGCCGAAGCCGTTTTTCTTGCCGGAAAATACACGGAGGCCCGGTCTGAGAGCGGGGAATATCTTCCTTTGGTTATGGGAAGCCGGTTACCGGGTTTTAACAAAAACAGTTTCCATCTTGGGGATACAGTATATTTTCTCCCCAAAGATGTACCCACACTTCATGGTAAACAAGCCCCGGGAGTGATTATTGATACAGCAAAAAACTATCTTGGAAGCCCCTATCTCCGGGGAGGACGTTCTTTTTTTGGTAATGATTGTTCAGGATTTACACAAATTGTATTTCGTATGTGTGGATACAATCTTTATCGCGATGCCTCGCAACAGGCCGGTCAGGGCAGTCTTATCAGTTTTATGGAAGAAGCAGAAGCTGCCGATCTTGCTTTTTTTGAAAACGAAGATGGAAATATTGTCCATGTGGGCATTTTGCTCAGCAATCATCAGATTATCCATTCATCCGGCCAGGTACGTATCGACACCATTGACCATGAAGGGATTTTTAACGAGACCACCAAAAAATACACACACAAACTGCGCTTTATCAAACGCATACTACCATAAAAAAACCCGGAAAAGTGTCCCCCGGGTTAAATTCTTATGCAACCTTATTATTTGTCAAGGATAACAATTTCATGGTTTATTTTAGCCGCACGACGCAGCATTTCGGTTACGCCGCAATAGCGATCCTGTGAAAGGTTTACCGCCTTTTCCAGCTTGTCCATGGGCAGGTTATCTCCTTTGAAAACATATTTAATGTTAATGGTATGGTAATATTTGGGATGCACATCGGTCAGTTCACCATCAACTTCCACATCAAAAAAATCAGGTTCCACGCGCATTTTTCCCAGAATAGAGATAACGTCCATGGCCGTACAGCCGGCCAGTGAGACCAACGACAACGGTTTAGGTTGAGGGCCGCGATTTTCGCCACCTACAGCTTCCGTTGCATCAATCATAAAGTTAAACCCGCCAATTTGGGCTTCAAACGCCATTTTACCTTTCCATGTTGTGTGAACTTTTGTTGCCATAATTCTAATTTTAAAAATTTGCGCAAATTTAAACAAAATATAACGGATGGATTATCCTTTTACACAGGATTTCCTGATTTGCACCTGTTCCGGTTCAAACAAGAAATCCGGTAAGGCCCGGCCTGTCAAAAGCCCATATCGGAGGGAGCACTGTTTTGGTTGTTACTGTTATTTTTTCGCTTCTGCCGGTAATTATTGATAATATAGGCCACATTTAAAGTGATGATCGGCCATTCGCGGCGGAAAACCATGTGAGAGTAAAAGCCTTTGCCCGAAGCAGTTGATTCGTACCTTGCCGTTCCCAACAGGTCACGTGCCGAAAGGGTCAGGTTTAGTTTCCGTTTGAAGAAATCTTTCCGCACGGCCAGGTTCGTATAGAAAAATCCCTTTCGCGTTCCCTGGACCGTGGCTGTGGGACTGCGATAAATCCCCATCCACTGAATACGGAAATTATTTTTCAAATAAAAAGAAGCGGTCGTGCGCATTGACCAGTTTACAGACTCCGCCGCCACATCCGAGCCTTCCAGATTGCCTTTCAGACGGTAGTGATAGATATTGAAACTGGCATTCAGGCTAAACCATTTCACAATTTTCAGGTTGGCCATAATCTCTGCCCCCGCAGAATAATCTTTGTCCAGGTTCTTGCTGGTGTGAATCATAATACCGGCAGTATCGAGCAGCCTCACCCGTGTAATCTTGTTGGTGGTCATCCGGTAATAAGCCTCAAACGAGAGGAATGATTTAGAAAAAACTTTCTGCAAGCCAAGTTCATACGAATCGATGTATTCGGGTTGTAAATCCGGATTCCCCACCCGGATATTGTAGGGGTCAATAATCATGGGAAACGGGTTCAGGCTCCACTGCCCCGGGCGGTTGATACGGCGGCTGTAACTGGAATAAACCTGGTAGTTTTTCGGTAATTGGTAGGACAAATGCAGGGTGGGGAAATAGTCAAACCTTTGCAGCAGAAAAGGGGCTTTCCCATTGCTGTTTTTCACGCTCCTGTCGGTATATTCTGTCCGGAAACCCACTTCATAGCCAAAACTTTTGTACCTGTTTTTAAAACTAACGTATGCCGAATGGATATTCCGCTTAAAATCAACCTCATTTTTATATTTATCGTTGGGCATCCAGTCTCCGGTAACCGTGTCAAAAGACTCGTAGGTATACCTGCCGTTTTCGTTGTAAAACCGGCTTTGCAAACCGGCCTCCAGCTTCCCTTTCTCACCTATGGGCAGGCTGTAATCGGCTTTCACCCTCAAATCGGTGGAAGTGTCCACCGTGCGTGTCCTGAGGCTGGAAGGTTCCACCCCCAACTCGTTCCAAAGCGAATCGGTAACATAATCCGATTGATTTTCTCCATCATCACTGCTTTTTCCCGAATAATAGGCGTAAAATTCAATTTGATGCCCCAGGCTGTTAAACTTGTGCAGAAAATCGCCCTGCAGGTTATAATAATGTCCCCACCGGTCGGAATGGCTAACGGATTTTGAATAAACATCGGTGGTAGCCGGAATGGTATAAATATTCCGCCGGCTGGTATTGTCCATGCCAAAGCCATATCCCCCGTATTTTCCCAAAAGGGAGAGCGTCGATTTTTTATCAAGATAAATGTCGAGGCCACCGTTCAGTCCAAACCCGTTGCGGTTCCTGATTCCATCAATCATTGTATGGCGATAGTTGGTCGTATCGGGATAAAAAGTCTGGTCATCAGAGGTAACTTTCATGTTAAAATCGCGGTAGCTGCCGTCTGCCGAAACAAAAGCATTAATTTTTTTGGTCCGGTATCCGATGAGTGCATTGCCACGATATTTGTTTTTGGTTCCGGCCGATGCATTAATTATCCCATTAATCCCCAGGTTCTTGTCCTTCTTAAGAATAATATTCAAAATACCGCCCACGCCTTCCGGATCGTATTTGGCCGAAGGATTGGTAATGATTTCTATCCGCTGAATAGAAGAAGCCGGAATCTGTTGCAAAGCGTCGTTCCCTTCCAGCACACTGGGATGCCCGTTGATGAGCACCGTAAAATTGGAAGAGCCGCGCAGGGTAACGTTGCCTTCAATGTCCACATCTACCGAGGGTACATTTTCGAGCACATCGATGGCCGAGCCGGCAGAAGCCATCAGGTCTTTGGTAACGTTTACCACTTTTTTGTCCACCTGATACGAAATACGGGAACGATCGGCCTTCACCTCCACCCCTTTTAAGGTAGAAGATACCGGTTCCAGAAAAATCACCGGCAGTTTGATTTCATCCCCGGAATGGGCAATCTTTATGCCATGTATTATTTTTATCTTAAAACCAATGAAGTGCACTTTCAGAAAATAGCTGCCGGGCTTGACACCTTTTAATTTAAAAGAGCCGTCCCTTCCGGTTATGGCACCACTTACCATGGTCGAATCGGGCAACCGGTAAAGGACAACATTGGTATATTCCATGGGTACCCTCTCCGACATGTCTTTTACTTTCCCGTATATAACACCACCCGGGGCGGATGCGGGTTTTGGGGCTTCGTGAGAAGGACGTTGCGCTTTCAAAGAGGCAACCATTAAAAAACCCAAACAGAGCAGGGCTGTTATCCGAACTGACTTTATCATATTCTCTTCTTATTTTTCTTAATTTTCAGTTGCAAAAGTCCCGCAATCTGACCGGAATAAAAAAGATATTATACGTAATGGGAAATATACCAGACTAAATGGGCTTTCTAAATGACAAACGGGCAAAAAACCTTTCCCCAAATAAAAAACCTTCCCTTTCCCATCACGGGAAGAAGAAGGTTTTTTTCAGAAAGGCGATAAACTTTTATTTCTGGACAATGGTTTCGTTGTCCATGGCGACGGCTGATTTTTCAACCGTCATTTTCATTCCACCGGTACCCACTTCCAGGACAACGGTTTTTTCTTTCACTTCGGCAAGTTTACCGTGAATCCCGCCAATGGTTACCACTTTGTCGCCTTTTTTAAGGTTTTCCCTGAATTTTTTCTGGGCCTTGTTCTTTTTGGTTTGGGGCAAAATGAAAAAGAAATAAAATACCACCAGGATCAGTAACAGTGGCAATAACTGCATCCAGGAAGAACCCTGTCCCTTTGAAGCTTGCAATAAAATAAATAATGTGTTCATTCTCAGTAGATTAATTGTTTATAATTGATTTTATTTTTTAAATATAAAAATTCTTAAGCCCACAAAGCCTGGCTATTTATCTTTCGGAACCTGGACAATCGCTTTGATATGCAGTACCGTCCTTGCGGGTTTGGTATTGCCGAGCAGCATAATACTTTTGTTTTGGTAACCCATTTTGTGGGCACTGTTGAAAGTTACCACCACATCCCCCTCTCCACCGGGTTTCACCGGATTATGGGGATATTCACCCACGGTACAGCCACAACTTGTACTGACCCGGGCAATTTTCAGGGCCGATTTTCCCGTATTCTTAAAATGAAAGGTATATTTCACAATCTCTCCCTGTTCCATCTTTCCAAAATCATGGTTCATGGTTGTAAACGTCATTACCGGTGCATTGCTGTCTATCTGTGTTGAGATATTTTTCCGGCTTGTTTGGTTTTTTGTGCCCTGGTTCCGGCAGGCACTGAAAACCAGCACTCCGGAGAGAACAAAAAGAAAGATAATTTTTTTCATTGCAGACATGGTTTTTATTTTTTCGGTGCAAAGATAGTAACTGAGCCTTTATAGACCACATTCTTATCTTTAAATCCCTGACATTTTAACACATAAAAGTACGTCCCGTTCGGCAGGCCGCCACCATCCCAGTTGTTTTTATAATTATCCGATTCAAAAACTTTCCGGCCAAGGCGGTTAAAAATCACCAGATGGGTTTTTTCGTAATAATCGTTGAGCGGCTTATATCGCGGGGCAGCGTCATCAAACTTTACGGCACTTTTCGTCCCCTGCTGAGAAGCGTCTTTCGCCTTTATGACAAAATAATCATTGTAGCCATCGCCATTGGGGGTGAACACATTGGGAATAAACAAATCCACCGGAAAGACATTCACCACATGGGTAAAAAGGGTATCGCACCCCTGCTGGTTATAAACAGTGAGATAGGCGGAATAAGTACCCACCTTTTCAAATGTATGGACAACTTTCGGCTGCGAATAGGAGTTTAGATCGCCATCAAATTCCCAAAAGCTGTTGGATATTTGGACGGTATCTTCGGAGAGGTTGTCAAAAGAAAAGGTAATGTGCGGATTTTGAATATAAGCGGTGTCAGACGACGTTTTTATTTTTACAACAGGATTGGAATAAGCTTGGGTATAAAAAGTATCCAGAACGGTACAGCCATTGGGATCCGCCACACGAATAACATAATCTTGATGTGCACTTAACCCGACAGCTACCGAAGGATCGCCGGGAGAAACCTGAATCGGTTTTACCTGCCAGAAATATTTATACTCCGAAGAAGTGTATCCGCCGGAGGCCGTAGCTTTTACCTGCGCTGTATTCCCGATATCCTGACTGACATCCGTACAGGTCAGCTGCAATTGTTTAAAACGGACATTTATTTTCTGTCGTACATCCATATGCAAAGGCTGGCTGGTACAAACAGCTCCGAGAACCGGGTCAGTTACCGTAACCGTGAAATCGGCTGCACTGGTCAGCCGTACGGTAATCGAGGAAGTGGTATCGCCCGTGGACCATTTATATTTCAGGCCGTTTTGTGCCTGTACCGACAAAGTAAAAGGGGCATCATAGCATACCGGAGAAGCCTCGCTGGAAGTGATGGTACAAGGCAACTGGCACAGGGCAGGCTGAGCCGGCCACAACAGAAATCCCACTGTCAGCCACACCAACGACAGCAGCGAAAAGCCATATCTATTCTTCATAAGCTATATTCCGTTACCGGAAAAGTTAATGAGAGGACAAATGTAAAAAGAATCCTTACTTTTGTTGACACTTATGAAAAAAATAATCTTTTTCCTCCTTGGATTTCTCATTCTTACACAGACCCGGGGACAAAACGGCAACATTACTATGAAAAAAGTAAAGCGTACAGAGACAGAATGGGCAAAAAAGCTCGACCCGCAACAATATCAGGTGCTGCGTCAATGTGGTACCGAACCCCCGTTTACCGGGAAATACTGGCATAACGAAAAAGACGGCAACTACTATTGTGCAGCTTGCGGGGCACTGCTTTTCACCTCGGATACGAAATACGATTCCGGCTCGGGATGGCCCAGCTTTTACGCACCGGCCAACAACAAAAACATTATCGAAGTACGTGATACGAGCCACGGCATGGAAAGGATAGAAATCAGGTGCGCCCGTTGCGGCAGCCATCTCGGCCATCTGTTTCCCGATGGTCCCCGGCCGACAGGTTCCCGTTATTGTGTGAACTCACTGTCCCTGGATTTTAAGGAAAGTCCGAAAAAAGAAAAGGAAAAATAATGCCATTTCAAACCCGGGAATAAACGCGTGGGTGCGATTTTAGCCTTCAGCCATATCTCCTCAGATTTTAGTTCTCCTGCTCCACTTCAATATTTTTCAATTCTTTTCCGTCGCCGAGCATTATCCCAAGTCCGCGGGTAACTTTACGGTTGTCGAGAACAATCTTGATAATAATTGTAAGTGGTGTGGCTATCAGCATGCCCATTGGGCCTAAGATATATCCGAAAAAGATCATGGAGAAGAAAACAATAAACGGGGAGAGCCCCAGGTTCCGGCCCATAAGTTGTGGCTCAACGACATTACCAATAACGGTATTGATAACGAAGTAAACAATGATTGTAATAATCCCGGACGTAGGGCCATTGATAATAAAAGCCAGGAGTACTGCCGGAATTGCGGCGATAAAAGAGCCGATACTCGGAATATAATTCAAAATGAAAGCCAGAAAGCCCCAAAGCACAACAAAATCAACGCCAATAATGTACAATGCTATCGCGACAAAGATTCCGGTGGACAGGCTCGTCAGGGTTTTTATTCCAAAATAATTCCTGAGCTGTCTGATGACCAGTGTAGCCTGTTTCGATGAATCCCGTGAAACGTAAGCCAGCTTTTTGGTAAATTGTTCCGATTCGGTTATTAAAAAAATAAAAAAGATAAAAACAATAAGGATACCCGACAGTACCGAACCAAATCCGCTGGCAACCGGTGCCATCATTGCCAATACCTTTCCGTGAAGAAACTCCCCGCCTGTAGCTGCCGTTTTATCAATCAAACCGTAATCAGCCAAATAAGCGACCGCATCATTCCAAAAAGACTGGAACTTTTCCTGGTAGGATGGTAACTTGTTCATGAAACTGTGGACGGCTGCATTAACCAGTACGCCGAGGAGCCAGACAACAATAACCACGGAAAGGATAATGATAACATTGGCCACAACTTTACTCACACCTTTTCTTCGAAGCCATTCCAGGGGTGCAAGGCTGATAGCGGTCAGAAAAGCAGCCAGCAAAAGCATATTGATAATATGGCTCATCTGCTTTACAGCAGCAAAAGTTACAATAATGCCGATGGTTATCACCCAAAACCGGACACCCGGCACATAATTTAAATACTGATTATAATCGGAATGTTTCATAATCACAGCCTTTCTTTTGTTGGCAGCCGTAGGCGTTACCGGGAACTCTTTAACTTTCAAATAGGAAAGTATAAAAATAGAAAAAATATTTTACTGTTCCAGTGCTTTTATTTTATGAAGTTGTTTGAGTCTTAAACAACTTCTTATCTGGAAAAAACAGCTATACAGCCATTCCCAATGCACCTGAGAACAGGCTGTTACCGCTCCAACAAGAATCTTTTCAAATCCTCCGTGTGATGACCAATTTCCAAACTTTGTTTGGGAAGGTGCAGGGTTTTAGAAAGTCTTTGGGGAATAGCTATTTTTTGTTGTATTTCTTCTTCCACCACCGGATAAAATTTTGCCGGGTGGGCCGTTTCGAGGAAAATCCCCGTAACATCGTGTTTCTCCATGTAGGCTGATAAACCGAGAAAGGCCACGGCGCCATGCGGATCCAGAATATATTTTGTTTCGTGATAAACCTGTGCGATGACATGGCGGGTTTCTTCATCAGAAAAATGAAAAGGGACAATGTCTTTGCGGGCCGCCTGAAAGGAGTGGCCATAAAGCTCCTGAAGCCGGGCCAGGTTGCTGGGGTTCCCCACATCCATGGCATTGGAGATGGTGGGAACCGAAGGCCGCGGGGTGTAGTTTCCGGTTTCAAGGTATTCCTGAAAAACATTGTTGCGGTTGCCGGAAGCCACAAAGCAATCTACAGGCAGTCCCGACCGTTTTGCAAGCAACCCTGCGGCAAGGTTGCCAAGGTTTCCCGTTGGTACGGAAACAACAACGGGTTTTGATTTGTTTTTCAGCTGGCCATAAGCATAAAAATAGTAAATGGCCTGTGGCAACAACCGCGCAATGTTGATAGAGTTGGCCGAAGACAAATGCATCCGTTTTTGTAACTCCTCATCGGCGAAGGCAGCTTTCACCATGCGCTGGCAATCATCAAAATTTCCATCCACTTCCAAAGCCGTAATATTTTTTCCCAGTGTGGTAAATTGCTTTTCCTGCAACTTACTGACTTTGTTTTTGGGATACAGCACAACGACATCCGTATCGGGCATTTCAAAAAACCCATGGGCCACCGCACTGCCCGTATCCCCCGAAGTGGCCACAAGAACAGTTGTTTTTGTACCGGCCGAGAACACAGACAGCAGACGGGCCAGCGTTCTGGCGCCCACATCTTTAAACGCGAGTGTGGGGCCATGAAAAAGCTCCAGGGCATATTTGTCGGGGCCAACTTCTGAAAGAGGTATATCAAACGAAAAGACATCCTCCAGGAGTTCGTATAATTGCTTATCTGACAGAGCACCATCCACGTATGGTTTCAGAAAATGAAAGCCAATCTCTTCAGGCGGCATGCCGGAGAGTTTTTTAAAAAACGTATCGGGAAGGGCAGGAATGTTTTCCGGAAAATACAAGCCCTTGTCAGGGGCCATACTTTTCAAAACAGCGTCCTTAAAGGAAACGCCCGGCGATTGATGGTTTGTACTGTAATATTTCATTTTCAAAGTTTTATGGTTCAATTAATGACAAAAGATTTATCCGTTATTGCTTTTTGTCAAGACACGGCAGCCCTGTTGGCCAATGGCTGAAGTAAAAGTTTCATAAGGCACCTCTCTTCCGGCATACACCTTTTTTAAAGCCCTGGTAACGTTTTTGGCAACAGCCCCATTATCCGAAAGGGCAAAAACGGAAGGCCCCGAACCCGAGATACTGCACCCGAGGGCACCGGCTTCGAGGGCAGCCTGTTTCAGCTCATCAAAAAGCGGTATGAGCATGGAGCGGACAGGTTCCACAATGCCATCATGCATCGAACGGGCTATCAGCCCATAATCTTCCATGAAAAGGCCACTGACAAGTCCGGCGATATTTCCCCATTGCAGTACGGCATCTTTCAACAGCAGGGACTTTTTCAGGATGTTCCGGGCATTTTTTGTCTTCACCTCGATAAGCGGATGCAGGACACTTACCGAGAGGGATGGCGGTGTATGCAACGGTATTATGTCAAGCGGGGAAGTACTCCGTACCAAAGTAAAGCCACCGAACAAATTGGGGGCCACATTATCGGCATGGGCCACGCCCGAAGCCAGGGCTTCGCCAAGCATGGCAAACTGTACCAGTTCTGTTTGGGTAAAAGGTTCCCCCAGCAGCCTGTTGACACCAAAAGCGGCCCCGCCGGCACTGGCACCACTGGATCCCATACCACTTCCCGGAAGAATACCTTTTTTTATTTCGATAAGTATCCCGAAATCGGGCTGACTTTTTTCTATCATGGCCAATGCCACCACGCCGGCCACATTTTGTTCAGGCTGTGCAGGGAGTTCTCTGAAATTTTTCATCACAATACGAATGCCTTTTTGCGTGGTTTTACGAAAAACCATCTCGTCGCCGGCATTCTCCATGGCAAACCCCAAAATATCAAAAGCACAGGAGACATTGGCCACCGTGGCCGGGGAAAAAATGCTAACTTCTTTCATAAGGATCTGTTTACTGGTTTACAATAGAGATAATGTCTGCAAAAACCCCCGAAGCCGTTACATCGGCACCGGCACCGGCACCTTTAATAACCAACGGCTGCTTGTCATAGCGTTGCGAATAGATAAGCACAATGTTGTCTTTTCCATCGAGGTAAAAACAAGGCTGGGAAACATCGGCCATTTGCAAGCCTATTTTTGCCTTTCCATTCTCAAATTCAGCCACATACCGCCATCTCTTATTTGTGCCGGCAGCTTTTTTCCGTAATATCTCAAAATAGTTATCGTAGTTGGCCAGGGCTTCCATAAACTTTTCTTTCGAAGGCACATTCATTAAATTTTCAGGCATAAACGGGGCAACTGTCACCTCTTCCGGCTCCAACGGATAGCCACTTTCACGGGCAAGTATCAAAATCTTTCGCATGACATCCCGGCCACTCAGGTCCTGCCGCGGGTCAGGTTCGGTATAGCCCTCATCACGTGCTTGTTTTACCACATCGGAGAACTTCACATTATCCGTAAAATTGTTAAAGATAAAATTCAGGCTTCCCGACAATACCGCTTTTATTTTCAGTATTTTATCCCCGCTTCTCACCATATCACGAATAGTTTTCAGCACAGGCAGCCCCGCCCCTACATTGGTCTCAAACAAATATTTCTTTTTCATGGCAAAAGCAGTATCCAGCAGCTTTTTGTACGTAGAATAATCAGAGGAAGAGGCTATTTTGTTGGAAGTAACCACACTGATACTGCTTTTTAGAATGGTAATGTAAAGACTGCTCATCTGGGCACTCGCCGTATTATCCACAAAAATCGAGTTTCGCAGGTTAAGTGCTTTCATTTTACTGACAAACAAGTCCTTATTCATGGGTTCCCCTTCTGATTCCAACTGTTTTTCCCAGGTTTCAAAAGGGATTCCATTGGGCTCAAACAACATTTTCCGGCTGTTGGCCAAAGCCACCACATTCATCTTTAACGCATATTCTTTTTTCAGAAAATCGTATTGGTTTTTCAGTTGCTGCAAAAGCGTTCCGCCCACATTTCCCACACCAATCATAAAGAGATGCACTTTTTTGTAGCGGGCAAGGAAGAAACGTTCGTGCAACACATTGAGGGCTTTGGTAACATCAATTTTGCTAACGACAAGGGATATATTTTTTTCTGTGGACCCCTGTGCTATGGCACGAATGTTCACCCCGTTTTTCCCGAGGGCATCAAAGGCTTTTCCGCTCAATCCGAGCGACGATTTCATATTATCGCCTACGAGGGCAATAATGGAAAGGTCTTTTTCCACATGCAGTTCATCAACCATGGACAGCTTTAGTTCAGGTGCAAATTCCTGCGCGATGGCTTTTCGGGCTTTGTCCTCATCCGATGGGATAATAGCCAGTGTAATAGAATGCTCGGATGAAGCCTGTGTGATAAAAATTACATTTACCTCTTGTTGCGACAAACACAAAAACAGGCGGGCAGAGATGCCGGTTACCCCCATCATTCCACTACCGGAAAGCGTCAGTAAAACGACATTTTCGATGTGAGAAAGCCCTTTCACCAAATTTCCATGAGGTGTTCCCTGTTTATCGACAACTGTTCCGGGAGCATCGGGATGAAAAGTATTTTTTATAAGGACCGGGATATTTTCTTTCATAACAGGCTGAATACTCGGAGGATAAACGACCTTTGCACCAAAATGGGACATCTCCATAAGTTCGCTGTACGACAGCTTCTTCAATGGCATGGCACTCTCCACGAAGCGGGGATCGGCCGTCAAAACGCCATCCACATCTGTCCATATCTCCAACACACTGCTGTGTGTAATGGCTGCAAGGACAGCCGCTGTATAGTCGGAACCTCCCCGGCCAAGGGTTGTGGGGATTCCGGCAGAAGTGGAGCTGATAAAACCTGAGACAAAAACAGTTTGGCCCACCCCCGTGAGGCGGGAAAGGACCTGTTGGCGGGTTTTCTTAAAGTCCAGCCTGGCATGGCCGAATGTGTCATCGGTTATCAGCAGCTCACGGGCATCGAGATAGGCCATAGGGACACCATAATAATTGAAAGCTTCAGACAAGAGAAACCCCGACATCCGTTCACCGAATGAGAGTATCCTGTCGCGCGATTTCAGGTTTAATTCCTGCAACAGGAATACGCCAAGGCAGACTTCTTCCAGCTCGTTGAGCAATAATTTTATGGTGGCTTTCATCCCACCCTGGCTTTTGAGTGGAAAAAGGTCAACGATAACGGACTGATGCCTTTTCTCAACTTCGGCCAATATTTCTTTGTATTTTTCATCGCCGGCACTGGCCGTTTCGCCACATTTTTCCAAAAGATTGGTTATCCCGCCCAAAGCGGAAGCCACAACAACCAACCCATCGTGCTGGTTTTTATTTTTCACAATCCCGATAACCTTTTTTATTCTTTCGGCATTGGCTATCGAACTGCCCCCGAATTTAATTACTACCATTTTGATTATAGTTATTTACAGAAATTACCTGGCCATAAGCAGGCATAATATTATTTTTGTTTGATTGGCAGGGAAGAACTCCCCCGGAGAAAAATATGATAAAGCAAACCCCCTAAGGGGTTGATGTGGTAGTAGTTGTACAAGCAGGCACAGACATCCCATACCCCAAATGGCAACGCCCTGCAAAGGGAGGAATAATGTTTATGTGAAACAGATTTTTCAAATGCTTGTTTTTACCGGGGTAAATGTAGAAAAAATTTTATTCAAGCAACAAAAAAGCCATCATTTATTTTCAGGCATTTCTTCCACAACAGTTTTTGTATTTTTTTCCGCTACCGCAGGGACAGGGATCATTACGCCCGACTTTTTTGGCCACTTTTACAGGTTGCGGCTTCACATGCTCCTGAGTATCAGCATTTGCCTGCGAAAGCATGTCTCCCCTCTCCTCTCTGATTTTGGAACGATCGATACCACGGTTAATCTTGGCCTCTCTGAAAATCTGCTGTTCCGGATTGAAAATATCACCCCTGATCAGGTAGGATACTACCTCGGTATTGATTTTCTCAATCATACTTTTAAACAGGTTAAACGATTCGAACTTATAAACCAACAGCGGGTCTTTTTGTTCGTACGAAGCATTTTGTACCGATTGTTTCAGGTCATCCATTTCGCGAAGCTGTTCTTTCCAGGCATCGTCAATGGTATTCAGCACAATTCCTTTTTCAAAGGCAAGGGCAATCTCTTTTCCTTCCGATTCAACAGCCTTTTTCAGGTTGGCAATAATCTGGACCTGCTTTTGTCCATCACTAAAAGGAATGGCAATATTTTCGTACTGCGATTGGTTCTCATACACATCTTTTACCACCGGAAACGTCTGCATGACAAGGCGTTCGCGTTTCTGCTGATACGCCTTATACACTTTTGCAAAAAGTTTCTCTGTAATTTCTTCTGCCGGCAATGCCAGAAATTCTTTTTCACCGACAACCGGCTCCGTAGAAAGCGTTCGCAGCACCTGCATCTCAAAAGAGGCATAATTACTGTTTTCCTGATTTTCAAAAACAATCTGCTCACAAAGGTCGTACATCATGTTGGAGATATCCACTGCAAGGCGTTCGCCGAAAAGGGCATGACGGCGTTTTTTGTAAATCACCTCCCTTTGCGAATTCATAATGTCGTCGTATTCCAGCAAACGCTTTCTGATACCGAAATTGTTCTCCTCCACTTTTCTCTGTGCGCGTTCAATGGATTTGGTAATCATGGAGTGCTGGATGACCTCTCCTTCTTTCAGCCCGAGGCGGTCCATAATTCCGGCCACCCTTCCCGAGCTGAACATCCGCATCAAATCATCTTCGAGCGACACATAAAACTGTGAACTTCCGGGGTCGCCCTGTCTTCCGGCACGTCCACGCAACTGGCGGTCAACACGCCTGGAGTCATGCCTTTCCGTACCGATAATGGCCAAACCGCCGGCTTCAACTACGCCGGGCCCCAGTTTAATGTCGGTACCACGGCCGGCCATATTGGTAGCAATGGTAACCCTTCCGGCATGACCGGCTTCCCTGATAATCTGTGCTTCTTTAAAGTGTAATTTGGCATTCAGGATGTTGTGTTCAATGTGCCTCCTGGTCAACATCTTGCTCAACAATTCCGATGTCTCCACAGAAGTTGTCCCCACCAGCGAGGGCCGTTTTTGTTTTACCAGGTTCTCAATTTCATCAATCACAGCGGTATATTTCTCCCGTTTGGTTTTATAAACCAGGTCCTGCCTGTCGTCCCTGATAATAGGCTTGTTGGTAGGGATTACCACGACATCAAGTTTGTAGATGTCCCAAAATTCACCGGCCTCGGTTTCGGCAGTACCTGTCATTCCTGCAAGCTTCTTGTACATCCTGAAATAGTTCTGCAGGGTAACCGTTGCATAAGTCTGGGTTGCAGCTTCAACTTTTACGTTTTCCTTGGCTTCGATGGCCTGGTGCAATCCGTCGGAATAACGCCGGCCTTCCATGATACGTCCCGTTTGTTCGTCAACAATCTTAATTTTGTTGTCCATGATGACGTATTCCACATCTTTTTCGAAAAGCGTGTAGGCTTTTAATAGCTGGGTAACCGTATGGACCCTTTCCGATTTGATGGCATAATCGGTAATCATCTCATTCTTCTTCTGCAACAGGTCTTTTTCTTCCAGCCCCATATTTTCCAGTTCGGCAATGCGTTCGCCAATATTGGGAAGGATAAAAAATTGCGGATCATTGTATGATTTGGTGAGCAGGTCTATCCCCTTTTCCGACAAATCGGAAGAGTTATTTTTTTCATCAATGACGAAATAGAGTTCATCATCGATAATGTGCATGTTTTTTGCCTGTTCCTGCAGGTAAAAGCTTTCGCGCTTTTGCATAAGTGCTTTGTTGCCCTCTTCGCTCAGGAGCTTAATCAGTGCATGATTTTTTGGAAGTCCGTGGTAAGCGGTAAAAATTAAATCGCCCGCTTTGTTGAGTTCGTCCCCTTTCGGATTATTTTTCAGGATACTGCGTGCTTCTGACAACAAACGGGAAACCAGGTTTTTCTGTGCATTGTATAATTTCTCCACATCGCCTTTAAGCACATCAAATTCATGTTTGTCGCCTTTTGGCGTAGGGCCGGAGATAATCAATGGTGTACGGGCATCGTCAATCAAAACGGAGTCAACCTCATCCACAATGCTGTAATAGGGATCGCGCTGGACCATTTCAGCAGGGTCGCCTGTCATATTGTCACGCAGGTAATCAAAGCCAAATTCGTTGTTGGTTCCGTAGGTAACATCCGAAAGATAAGCATTGCGCCGCTCGGCCGTATTGGGTTCGTGTTTGTCGATACAATCGACTTTCAATCCGTGAAACTCCAACAACATGCCCATCCATTCGGAGTCACGTTTGGCAAGGTAGTCGTTTACCGTAACCACATGGACCCCTTTTCCCGGCAAGGCATTTAGGTAAACGGGAAGTGTTGCCACAAGGGTTTTCCCTTCACCGGTAGCCATTTCGGCAATTTTTCCCTGATGCAAAACCACGCCCCCGTAGAGCTGTACATCGTAATGCACCATTTCCCAGGTAATAAGGCTCCCTCCGGCCATCCATTGATTTTTATAGTAAGCCGTGTCGCCGTCAATACGAACGTTGTCCATGATAGTGGCCAAATGCCGGTCCCAGTCGTTAGCGGTTACGGCAACTTCCGGATTGTCTTTAAACCGCCGGGCGGTTTCTTTCATCACGGCAAAAGCTTCCGGCAGCAAAACATCCAGTATCTCCTGGGTCTTTTCGTAAATATGCGTCGAGAGTTTATCTATTTCAGCATAGATTTTTTCCTTCTCCTGCATGGGCATATCATGCTCATTTTCGATACGTTGCTTAAGGGCATCCCGCTTTTTCTCATCTTCTGAAATAAAAGCAGCTATTTTATCTTTAAATTCCTGCGTTTTGGCACGCAGTTCGTCGTTACTCAGCTTTTTAATCCCTTCGTAGGCCTCTTTTACTTTGTTGACTATCGGGTTAATGGCTTTTTTATCACGGGAGGCTTTATCGCCCAATACCTTTTTAATAAAACTAATCATAATCTTGATAAATTGAAATCTGTTCTTATCAATTATTGTTCCTTAATGTCATAACCTGACAAGTTCAATAATATTGCAAAGGTATTGAAAGCAGGTTAATTTTCTTTCCTTTTTTTAAAAGCATTCATCTTAATAGCAACCAGTCGCTGCAAATCTCCGTCGGGCATGGGGGCCGGGGCCATGGAAATACGCCCCATGGGGTCAACCAGGACGTAAGCAGGATAGGTAACCACCTGATACTTTTCCAATAGCAGAATACTTTTGCCCAGCATTAAAAAAGGCCAGTTTCTGTCAGTGGGATGTACCGTATCCATAAACGCAGGCGTAATTTTTCCTTTCACTATCGTCAGGTTGGTGAAACCTGCCCCCGCTTTTTGGCCTATGTCATGTAATTCATCCAGCTGCCTGTTGCACACCGGACAATCCGTATTGATAAAACTCAACAAAACAAATTTCCCGGCAAAATCTTTCAAGGAGTGTTCATTTCCTGTAAAATCGGGCAATTGGAAAGCAGGTGCAGGTGTTCCGGCAAGTAGGGCAAATAATTTCTTTAAGTAATCACGGGCGACCGTTCTGTTTTCAGGAAACCGGCTGTTTGCAGCAATTTGTTTAAAAAGAGCGGCAATATCCTGTCGTTCAAAACCCGGGTCGTTGAAATATTTGGCCAGCTGGATCATTTCGGCCAGTTGCCGTACACGGGCATCGGCAGACAGGGCCGGAACAGAAGCAAAGAGTTCATCCAGCTTTGCAAGGCTCCTTTTCGGGACCACCAGGAGCAGTTTATCGCGGCTTACCGGTTTTTTTATTGTCGATTCAAAATAAGTCTGAAAAAAATTATTGAAAAACCCGGTATATTGAATATTTTGGTACAACACCGGCTTCCCGGAAAAGTCATCGGCAATGATTTCCGCCAGCGATTTTGCCCGTAAGCCCCACACCATTGAAGCCAGTGAATAGTGTATGTATTGCCGTACGTATGGAGACTTGATGTGCCCGAACTGCTTTTCGACTGCCGTTTTAAAATTATCAAAGGGCTTCCGGTCATGAAACTGGTAAATATCCCTGAAATGATTTATTATCAACTTGTTATAAAGTATATCGTAAGCTCCTATGTAGGCATTCAGGCTGTCATCACCTGCTTTCAACTGCACCTTCAGGGGAATTTCTTCAAACGGGGAAGCATGACGGGCCAGCGAATCGCCGGCAATGTTAAAATGGTAAACGGCATCCGGTTTTAAATAAAACCCTGTCCGTTTCAGGTCCACGGCGAGCATGGCGTAGGTAGCCGCATGAACAGGGAATGACATCCGGAAATTTCCCGCACTGTCCGTCCGTGTAGTAGCCACAGTCTTTTCCAGCAGGGAAAACTGATCGGCATAAACCAAAACCCGCACAAGGCACCCTTTTTCAAAGCCCTTTAACGTTCCGGTAACCTGAACATTCTGGGCGTTCAGTCCGGTTGACAAGAGCAAGAGCAAGAACAAAAAACTATTTATTTTCAGTTTCATAAAACCTGTTTTTGGGCTGTAAGCGCAAACAACAACATCCTATCAACGGAGCCATCAGGCAAATCGTATATGCAGAAGAAACAATCTTCAAAATCAAATGGGGATAGTTTTTTTTGTAAATTCTTTTCCACAGCAAACAGAAAATTTATGGCGCAACTTCCTGGGGCACCATACCGCTAATATCGCCGCCATGGCGAAACACATCCCTTACGATAGAAGATGAAACAGGTGTAAATTCGGGCTCTGTAAGCAGAAAAACAGTCTCTATTTCAGGAAACAACTTCCTGTTTATCTGGCCAATACTACGCTCAAATTCAAAATCGGCAGAAGTCCGCAGGCCGCGTAAAATGAAACCGGCACCCACATATTTGCAGAAGTCAATGGTGAGGCCATCGTATTTCTGCACCTCCACAGCAGGTTCATCTTTAAAAACAGCTTCAATCCATGCTTTTCGTTTGCCCAGCGAAAACATATGCTTTTTATCGGAATTCACCCCGATGGCAATAATAATCTTATCAAAAAGGGGCAGTGCCCTGCGGACAACAGAAACATGTCCCAAAGTGATGGGGTCAAAAGAACCGGGAAATAAGGCAATCTTCTCCATTTTGCGCTTTTGTTTGAAAGGGTAAAGATAACAAGAGTTGACATACAAAACAGGATCTGGAAATTTTTATCTGATAACCGGCATCCAAAAAAAAAGCCAATCCGATGGGATTGGCCTGGTATCTGTGCAAACAATCTGTTTAGCGTCTTTTTTCCCTGATACGGGCTTTTTTACCGCGGAGGTTTCTGAAGTAAAAGATACGGGCACGACGAACAACACCCACTTTATTCACCACAATCTCTTCAATGAAAGGAGAAGCAATGGGGAAAATACGTTCCACGCCCACATTTCCCGAAATTTTCCTTACCGTAAAAGTAGCTGTCGGGCCACTGCCGGCACGCTGAAGCACAACGCCCTGAAATTTCTGGAGGCGTTCTTTGTTTCCTTCTTTAATTTTATAGGTAACCGTGATGGTATCACCGGCTTTGAACTGGGGAAATTCTTTGACCTCTATGCCATCTTCTATCAGTTGTATTAATTCCTGCTTGCTCATTATTTTGTCCTTTGTATGGTTATCTCAAAAATGAGTGCAAATATACAGCTATTTCGTTAATTGCAAATATTTTTTTAAAAAGTTTTTCGGACATGTCATTTATCGTAAATTTGCTCACTCATTGAAAACTATTATTGCATCATGAGAAAAAATATTGTTGCCGGCAACTGGAAGATGAACAAAACTTTTCAGGAAGCCGAAGAATTGATAGACCAGATTGTGGTCGGCATGGAAGAGATGAGCCTGAAATGCGAAGTGATTGCCTGTCCTCCTGCACTTTATCTCGAGATGGCTTCGGATTATGCCGAGGAAAGCCGAATTAAAATCGGGGCACAAAACGTAAGCGAACACGACAAAGGTGCCTACACCGGAGAAATTGCCGCCCCCATGTTGGCCTCTGTGGATATTGAATACTGTATTATCGGACATTCGGAAAGACGGAAATATTTTCACGAAACCGGCGAACAACTGGCCAAAAAAGCAGATATCCTGCTGGATTACGGCATCAAACCCATATTCTGCTGTGGCGAAGTACTGGAAGAGCGTGAAAAAGGCATCCACTTTGACGTAGTCAGAAAACAGTTAACGGAGGGGATATTTCACCTTAACAAAGACGAATTCTCCAATGTTGTGGTGGCTTACGAACCGGTATGGGCCATTGGCACCGGAAAAACCGCTTCCCCCGGGCAGGCACAGGAGATGCATGCTTTTATTCGCAACCTGATTTCAGAGAAATACAGCAAAGAAATAGCCGAAGAAACCTCAATTCTTTATGGCGGGAGCTGTAACCCCGGAAACGCCAAAGCCCTTTTTTCCAACCCCGATGTGGATGGTGGCCTTATTGGCGGAGCTTCCCTGAAAGCGGATGATTTTCTGAAAATTGCCGCCAGCTTTGAATAAAAAATTATTTTCGGATGGCAGGCTTTCCTTTCCTGCCATCTGCTTTATATCTTCTTCAACATGAACTACTATCAGCTCAAATGTCCCAAATATCCTGACCGGGAGCAAACGGAAATTTTAACGGCACTTCTGGCGGAAGCCGGATTTGAAAGTTTTGAAGAAACCGATACCCACCTCCTGGCTTACATTCAGGAAAAAGATTATGAACAGCAAATGGTTGATCGTGTTGGAGGATGCGCGGAATTGCTTTCATCAGGAGAAGCTTCTGTTACCTTCATCCCCGAGCAAAACTGGAATGCCGTTTGGGAAAGTAATTATCCCCCCGTGCTCATAGCAGGCCAATGTTTTATTTATGCCCCGTTTCACGAAAAACGCCCGGATGTGAAATTCAATATCGAGGTACACCCTAAAATGGCCTTCGGAACGGCACACCACGAAACAACGGCACAAATGGTGGAATTGATGCTGAAGGAAGACCTGTCGGGACAAAAGATATTGGATATGGGGTGCGGCACCGGTGTATTGGCCATCCTCGCTTCCATGAAAGGGGCAAAAGAGGCAGATGCAGTGGACAACGACCCGTGGTCATACAACAACACACTGGAGAACGCAGCCCTGAATCATATTCATAACATAAATCCCGTTTTGGGAGATGCCTCCTTTTTAAAGGACAAAACAGAAGTTTATGATACCATTTTGGCCAATATCAACAAAAATATCCTGCTCCGCGACATGCTGGCTTATGCCGGGGCACTCAAACAGGGCGGGAAAATATTTTTCAGCGGGTTTTACGAGAAAGACCTGCCGGATATCAAAACAAAAGCCATAGAGTGGCATTTGCAATATCAGGGACATCGTACCCGAAACAACTGGGTGGCAGCAACTTTCATAAAAGAATAGGCTATGCGGAAGATCGCTGTTTTAAAATGGGCAATACTGTGGGTATTGGGGATGCTGAGCTTTCATGTCCAGGCTCAAAGCGACTCGCTTTCCAGTGATCCGGCCCAATTTTTTAACCAGCTGTCCGCCATCCTGCTCAACACAAAGATTCCGGAATACAAGGCAAAAGCAGATACCCTGCTGGCACAATTCGGCAACCGGTGGAAAGAGGGCCGGCTAACGGCAAAGCAGCAACAGAGTATCAGGGAAGCGATAGAGGTAATGCGCTCCAAACATGTGCGTACTTTCCCCTATTTATACCAATACCTGCACAGTGTCAACCTTTTATCGGAAGCAGAAAATTCCGGTGATGGCTTTATGGCATGGCAAGATTTTATCATAACAAAGTTACGGGCAAGGCAATTAAATGCGTTTCTTAATTTTCTGGATTTCTCCGACAGGCTCATTCAAAAACACATCCTGTATAACAAGACCATATCCCCCTGGCACTTTGAGGATGCCGAGTTTCATTTTCGGGATGACTCCGGATTTTATGTTCATTTTAAACATTTAAACCTGATAAAGGCAAGCCACAACGACAGCATAATGGTTCTGCACACAGCAGGAAACTTTTTCTATCATTCCAAAGACTGGGAAGGAAAAGGTGGCCACTTGAAATGGAACCGGTTTGGCGACAGTACAAATGTAAAATACAGTATCAAAGGATGTTATCATTTCCGATTGAGCGCAAACCTTATCCGGATAGATTCCGTACAGCTTATCTACCCTAAATTTTTGGGCAAAGAGGCCGTTTTGGGAAAGCTTACCGACAGAATATGGACGGGAAAAATAAACCCGAACAACATTTATCCAGATTTTACTACCTTTAACAATATTTCCCTTCCGCAAATATATCCCCAAATAGCATTTAGTGGCGGAATAGAATTGCAGGGCAGCCATCTTTATGGTATCGGCATACACAAAAGAAAAGCAGAAATTATTTTTCAAAGGAACGGCAAAACGGTATTGCTGCTACACGCAAAACGTTTTGATTTTGGCAAAAATGAGCTGGTCTCCTATTCTGCCGATGCAACCCTTTTGCTCCATAAAGATTCCATCTATCATCCGCAGATGAAAATGCGGTATAAAGTACCCGGCAAAAAGCTCATGCTCTATTCTATTTCTGATAATGCCGCCGGTATTCCTTTCATAGATTCATACCACAAACTGGACATGTACGTACCATCCCTGATGTGGGACATGAATACGGACAGTATCCTTTTCAAAAAAACCAGAGGGGTCAATGACCGGCAACCGGTGCGTTTTGCATCCAATCGTTATTTCAACCTTCGCTTGTTTTATACATTACAAGGTATTGACGATGTAAACCCTTTATACGTAATTCAAAATTTCATGCATGCATACGGTACCACCAGGATCAGCGTGGCGGAACTCTCCTCATTTATGAACAAACCGCCCGAACAGGTGGAAGGTTTACTTATGAGGCTGTCAAATGACGGTTTTGTGATTTATAATTCAGACACAAGGGAAGCCATCGCCACCAAAAGGATGAAATTTTTCCTGAAAGCCAAAGCCGGAAATGTGGATTATGATGTCATTCATTTCCTGTCAGACGAAAAACTGAAATCCAACGCATCCCTCAGCCTGAAAGACCTCAGCCTGAGAATATACGGGGTGCCCCAGGTCTTTATCAGCGATTCACAACAGGTTTACATCTATCCCTACGACAAAAGCATTACCGTTTTGAAAAACCGTAATTTTACTTTTGATGGAAAAGTTTGCGTTGGATTGTTCAATTTCTATACCCGCAAAAGCACTTTTGTTTACGACAGTTTTAAGATAAACATGAATTATATTGACACGCTTTCCTTTTCCGTATGGAAAAACAACAATATCACCCATCGCCGTTATGCTGTTCCCATCAAGCAGGCACTGAATAATCTCACCGGCCGTTTGTATGTGGACTTACCATTCAATAAGTCAGGGCTTATGCATGTCCCAAGGTACCCGGAATTTGTAAGTACATCAGAGAGTTATGTTTTCTTTGCCCAAAATTCAGACAAGGACAGCACCTCCACTTCCGGCAAGGACACGCTATTGCCATCCAAAAGGTTCTACTACAGGGTTTCGCCCTTTGTTTTCGATTCACTCATGACTTTCAGCACGGCCCGGCATGCCTTTGGAGGAGAACTGATTTCCGACAGCATTTTTGATCCTATCAGCTCGCCCCTGCATGTGATGCCCGACTATTCGCTGGGATTTGTTTATAAAACACCCCCGGCAGGGCTGCCCGTTTACAAGGGGAAAGCCACGTATTACGACTCCGTCAGGCTTGATAATGATGGCCTTCACGGACACGGAACGCTTCGCTACCTGACCACCTCTGTACAATCAAAAGATTTTCGTTTTTACCCTGATTCTTTGATGGCGCGCAAAGCCTGGCATTTCAAAGGGACGGTTGATTCGGTAAAACATCATTTTCCCGCTATTGCAGGAGATTCCGTAAAAGTACACTGGGATATTCCGGAAAACACCATGCAGGTTATAAATTCCGGGGCAGATTTCAAGGTTTACGACAAGGCCCATCTGCATGGCGCAATTTTTCTTTCGCCCGGGAAACTCTCCGGGAAAGGCGTCTTTTCCCTACGGAATTTTTCGCTTACCTCCCATCACCTTTTGTTTACGGACAAAATTTTAAATGCCGATTCGGCGAAATTTATCCTAAAGAACGCAAATACAGGAGATACCACTTTCCTCGCCAAAAACTACCATGCAAAAATTGATTTCAGGGCCGGAAAAGGCTGGTTTGACCACTTGAATAAGAACTCTTATCTCAAATTGCCTTTTAACGGCTATCTCTCCACCTTAAACGAGGTAGAATGGCTTATGAAACAGAATGAATTCATACTCTCCAGTACCCGGGATGAAGCGTATATCGCCCTGGATTCGCTCAACCGCAGGCAGCTGGTTGCTTACCACAAGCCCGGGCCGGAATTTATTTCCATAAACCCAAAGATGGATTCACTCCGGTTTTATGCCCAAAAAGCTATTTATAACATTGGGCAACATACTGTTGATGTGGAAGGCGTGAAGTTCATCAAAACAGGCGATGCCGCCGTATTTCCCCATGATGGGAAGGTTACCATCCTGCCGGAGGGAAAACTTGCCCCGCTGGAAAAGGCGGATATTTTGATAGACACCACCCATCTTTACCATGATGTCTATGATGCACAGGTAGATATTCTCTCCCGGAGAGACTTCAAAGCATCCGGCAAACTGGATTATAAAGACATGAATGGCACCGTCCAGCCCATCGAGATGAAGGATGTCCATGTAAGCAAACAAGGCAAAAGCATTGCTACCGGTGTTATTCCAAAAACAAATGTTTTCTTTCTGAGCCCGGAATATTTCTTTGCAGGAACTGTAACCATGCATGCGCAGGACTCACTTTTGCAATTTACAGGAGGCTATCAGCTCAACGAAGACTGTATTGACAATACAGGTAACTGGATGGCTGTAAACCAGGATATTGACCCCCGCCATGTAACCTTCTGGTTCGACAAGTCAGCACGTACTGCCGACAGCAGCAAAGCCTGGTTTGGTTTGGCCTACAGCCATCGCTACCATCACTACTATCCGTTGGTTTTACAGGCAGTGAGGGACTCTTCGGATGAAATCCTCATCTCTGCCAACGGGCGTATGGGCATCGACCGTAAAACCGGAAACTTCCAAATGGGCTCTCCCGAAAGGTTCAAAAACAAAGATTTGAAAGCCAATTTTGTAGAGTTAAACACCAAAAAATGCGAAATGGATGGAGATGGCATTTTTGATATGGGCATGAAAAATAACATGCTGCTCACAAAAGTCATCGGAAAATTCAACTATTTTGTGGTACCCGACAGCACCTTGTTAAATGTGGTCTTGATGATGACATTTTATTTTGAGCCACAGGCACTGGACCTCATGGCCGACAGCCTGAGGGTTATTCCGGGCAAACCGGTAAATATTACAGACGGGCTGTACTCACTGGCTTTAAAAAAACTGCTTGGCCCGGCAAAAGCAAACGACATTATCAACGACCTCTCCCTTTACGGGCAGACAAAAAAAATGCCCCCTGCCCTCGTCGATGCCATTACCTTCAACGATTTGCATTTAGCCTGGGATCCGCTCTCCCGTTCTTTTATCTCCTACGGGCCCATCGGTATTGGAAACATCGGGGCCAACACACTAAACAAATATATGGATGGTATTTTACAAATCCGCAAAACAGACAATGGAAGCACCATCGAGTTTATTCTGCGCCACGGAAAACGACAATGGTACTACTTCAGCTATGCCAATGGCATTATGCAGGTGCTTTCATCCGATGTCAACTTTAACGATATCATTGATAATCAAAAAGAAGACAAACGGGTACTGAATCCCAAAAGCGACAAGAATTATTATGAATATGTACTCACCACCCGCACCCATATGGTTAATTTTATGCGTTCGATGAAAAGGTTGGGGAAATTGAAATAAAAAAGCGAAGTTTATTTACCTTTGTTTAAAATTCCAAAAGAAAAAGCACATGAAATCACTCTTTTACAAAATCCTGCCGGCCATCTCGCTGTTGTTGATCCTGGCCCTAACAATGGCCCTGAAGCCGAAAAAAACCATTAACCTTAACAACATCAGCCTGATACCAAGGCCCGTATCTGTCATAAATACAGGAAATATTTTCTCTTTTACCTACAGCACAGGTATTTTTTATGCAGCAAAAGACAACTCGCTAAAAAAACCAGCCCTTTTTCTGGCCCATCTGCTCCGCCCTTCAACCGGCTATCCTTTTCCCATCCTTCCGGATGAAAAAGCACCTCACGGGAACTCCATTTTTCTAACACTTTCGGAAAATACATCGCTGGGGGACGAAGGCTATGAGCTGACGGTTACCAGAAAAAGAATCATTCTATCGGCCAATAAACCGGCAGGTGTTTTCAGGGGGATACAGACCCTCAGGCAACTGCTGCCTGCCCGAATTGAGGAGCGTTTTTTACAGCAAGGCCCTTGGAACATTCCCACCACAAAGATTGTAGATTATCCATCTTATGCCTATCGGGGGGCAATGCTCGATGTGGCCCGCCATTTCTTCGGGGTGAAAACGGTGGAGAAATATATTGACCTGATGGCACTGTACAAATTGAACATCCTTCATCTTCACCTCTCGGATGACCAGGGGTGGCGAATAGAGATAAAATCGTGGCCGGACCTCACCAAAATTGGCGGTTCCACCGAAGTGGGAGGAGGAAAAGGCGGTTATTTTACCCAGGAACAATTTAAAGAACTGGTGCGCTATGCCGCTGACCGTTACATCACCATCGTTCCCGAAATTGACATGCCGGGGCATATTCATGCCGCCCTGGCCTCTTATGCCAAACTCAACTGCGACAACAAAAGAAAAAAGCTTTTTACCGGAAAGGATGTGGGGTTCAGCACCTTGTGCACACACAAAACGATTACCTATCAGTTTATCAATGATGTTGTTGGAGAGATAGCCGCCATTTCTCCCGGGCCATGGTTTCACATCGGGGGCGACGAATCACATGCTACGCCAAAAAAGGATTATCTTCCTTTTATCGAAAAACTTCAGGGGATTGTGGCCGCCCACCACAAAAAGGTCATCGGCTGGGATGAAATAGCCCAGACCCCGTTAAAAAAGGGGACCATGGTCCAATATTGGGCCAACACAAAAAATGTCCGGACAGCTGTAAAAAAGGGGGCCAAAGTCATTTTATCGCCCGCTGGCCGTTGCTATCTTGACATGAAATACGATACCGCCACAAAACTGGGCCTTCACTGGGCAGGCTATGTCAACGTAAAAAAAGCATACAACTGGAGTCCGGACACGCTGGTTCCCGGCATCACAAAAAAAGACATTGCAGGCATTGAATCGCCCCTGTGGACAGAAACGGTTACAAACCTGCAGGAATTGGAATATATGGTTTTTCCCCGGCTAATAGGCCATGCCGAAATAGGCTGGACACCACAAGACCTCAGAAACTGGAGCGACTACAGGCAAAGGCTCGGCAAACAGGCCGCCCGGCTGGACGATTTAGGCGTAAACTTTTACCGGTCGAAGATGATACCCTGGCAGGAATAGCAGACAGGATGAAAAAATCCTGTATTTTTGCACCCCCATGAAAACAGCTGCCGGCCTTAGTCATTGGCAAAAACGCCATATTGAACACGTCAAAAACCATCTCGCCAAAGGAGTGATGGATTTCGATATGATTTCGGATGGCGACAAGGTGCTGGCTGCCGTCAGTGGCGGCAAAGACTCATTGGTCATGCTGGATGCACTGGCAGCTTTCCGTAAATTCAAAAAGGTTTCCTTTCACCTCGAAGCCATCCATATTGCCGTGGAAGATGTGCCCTACGAAGTGGACAGGACTTTTTTGAAACGGTTTACAGAAGAATTGCAGATTCCGCTTCATTTTATCACCATCCATGCCGGCATTGAGGGGCGTGGCAAAAAAGCCCCCTGTTTTGTCTGTTCGTGGCATCGCCGAAAAACCCTTTTTGAATTTGCCAAAACACATGGTTTTCAAAAACTGGCATTGGGCCATCACCGCGATGATGCGGTGGAGACCCTGCTTATCAACATGGCCTATCACGGGCATATCTCCTCTCTTCCCGGAAAGCTATCCATGTTTGGAGGAAGGATGGAACTCATCCGTCCCCTGCTCTTGCTTACCGACAAAGACACCCGCGAATACGCCGCTATAAAACAATTCCCAATGTTAGTGGAAGAATGTCCCTATGCCAACCTGACCAAACGGACTACCGCCCGCAAGCTCATGGAGGCACTCAACGAAATTCATCCCAAAGCTGTGGCAAACATTTTTAACGCCATGCAGCAAATTGACACGGAATATCTCCCCAAAATTCAAAAGAAGTAAAATGGATGATTTTCAAATATTTATCAGTAGTTTAAAGGAAAGTTTCAAACTTCCGCTTCCGGGAGAAAAAGCGCAAATGCCGATGGTTCCCCCCACAAGGAAAGAGGCACTGTTTCATTTAAAAAATGATGAAAAAGCAAAACCCAGTGCCGTTCTTATCCTGTTCTATCCCGGGGGAAACGATACCCGGTTTACACTCATTGAAAGGGCCACTTACAACGGTATCCATAGCGGACAGATCGCCTTGCCGGGAGGACAATTTGAATCGTCTGACGTTGACCTGCGCACCACCGCTTTGCGCGAAGCAAAAGAAGAAACAGGTATTGACCCGGAGCAGGTGAAAATTATCGGCGCGCTGACAAAGGTGTACATTCCCCCCAGCCATTTTGATGTCTATCCGTTTGTGGGATATGCAGAAAAAAAACCCGCCTTCAAGGTGGACAATACCGAAACAAAAGCCATCCTCGAAATAAAGCTGAACAATTTTCTCAATCCTGATTACCAAACAGTAAAAGCCATAAAACATCGTACGGGAGTGGAGGTGGAAGTTCCTTGTTTTTTTCTGAACAACAAAATTGTCTGGGGAGCCACTGCCATGATTTTAAGCGAGATGCTGGAAATAATAAAAAGAAAATTATCTCCCGGGAAATTAAACCGGCCCATTTGATATAATTTCCTATTTTTAGATTTTAAAATATGCTTGCAGATTGAAGAAAATAATTTATGAAGGTTTCAGTTGTCATCATCGTTAAAAATGCTGAGAAAACAATTGGCGCAACCCTTGAAAGCCTGAAAACTTTTGATGAAGTTGTTGTATTCGATAGTGGGTCGACAGACAGCACTTTGGCCATTGCCGGCAATTTTGAAAATGTCAGGCTTGTCAAACATAATCCCGCCGATGGGGAACCTGCTAAAAACCCGGCTGCTTACTATGCCAAAAATGATTGGATATTATCTATTGAAAGTAATGAGGTAGTATCGCCCCAATTATTATCGGCATTAGAAAAAGAAAACCTTAGCGATGATACCATATACAGCTTTGAAAGGACCAACTATGACAGAAAGCGGCGCGTGCGTTTTTATGGTCGGGGGAAAAAATCGTTAACCGCCTTTACAACAGGAATACCGTAAAACCTGAGAACAAAACATTTCAAAAAAGTACGCATGGCCCTATGGCAATAAAAAAGAAACATTTGAAAGGAGCGTTAAAATATTATCAATTTCATAATAATTCAGGTTCCGACCAGAAAACAGGTTTAAATAATGGCTTAACGTGCAGTTTAATCATCACAACGTACAATCGTCCCGATGCATTGCTAAAATCCCTGGAAAGCGTACTTCAGCAGGAGGTACCGCCGGATGAAATTATTGTCGCCGATGATGGTTCGGGGGAGGAGACAAGGGAAGTAATAAAAGCGTTTGCAAAACATAGTTTCATTCCCGTTAAACATTTATGGCAGGAAGACAAGGGATTTCGCATAGCCCGCTCCCGCAATATTGCAATAGCAAAGTCCGATTGTGATTACATCATAGTCATTGATGGGGATTTGTTATTGCATAAATCATTTGTGAAAGATCATCTGGCTTGTGCCAAAGAGAAGAACTACATCCAAGGTTCACGCGTAATTCTTAGCAAAGAGCTAACAGAACAACTTTTAAACAATAAAATCAAAAAAATTCAGAATATCGTTTTCTCTGCAAATATAAAAAACCGTTCAAAAGGTTTTTATATTCCAATAGCATCCAAAATTTACTGTATCCGCAGAAGTAGAAGCCATAGTGGAATCAGGGGATGTAATTTTTCATTGTTCAAAAGTGATATCTTAAAAGTGAATGGGTTTAATGAAGATTTTAATACCTGGGGCAAAGAAGACAGTGAATTTGCCGAACGGTTGTTTAATGCAGGTGTAAAAAGGAGAAACCTTACATTCAGGGCGATACAATACCATCTATACCACAAAGAAGGGAATGCAAACAGTGAAAATGTTGCGTTGCTCCAAAAAACGATAAAACAAAAATTAAAGTATTGTGAAAATGGAATTCATCAACATTACCGGCAATAGCCAGGCCTGTTGAAAATATTCGGCAGCCTTAAACTAAACCTCCCCGTTTGGTTATCCCGTTTTTGCAAAAAACCTCTCCTGTTTCTTTCTTTTTATCCAGTAATTTTAAGTTGATAAGCTCCTGCTCATGAGTATAATTTGCTTCGTGGTGCAAATGATAGACAATGGCTTTATTTTTCATCTTCTTTAATTTTAAGCCATACTTTATCAGCCGCCATTCAATATCAACATCTTCAGCAACACCAGCATGGACATAATCTTCATCATGCCCGTTTATGGCCATTAGGTATCTTTTTTCGACGCCCCAGTTACAGCCACAAATGCCCCGGTAGGCATTTTTGTACGACCTGAACGGGAGGTACAGCCCATCCTCTATCCGGTCAGAACCGGACAATACAAGGTTGAGTAATTTTATCTTCTTTATTGAATTCTCGGCAATTAATTTCCGTGTAATTTTTTCGCTCAACTTCACCCTTCGCCCAAACAAGGCAAGGTCACCTGCCCTGTTTTTATGATATTCTTTCAGAAAATGCCGGTGAGGAATACAGTCTCCATCAAGAAAAACAAGGAACTCAGCTCTTGCCACAGCAATCGCTTTATTCATAATCTTGCTTTTTTGAAATCCATTGTCTTTATGAAAAACATGTTGCAAAGGAAATGACGCCCTTTTTTTTACCGTTTCCAAAAAATCTATCGTCTCCCGGGCATCGTCGTCTTCAGCAACAATTACTTCAAAGTTTCTAAAACTCTGCCGGGAAAGCCCCTGAAATATCAACCTGAGAAAATCAATCTTTTTATAAAACGGGATAATTACCGATATCTCTATGTCTCTTGCCATTGTATTATCTTAAATTGCAAAAGTATTATTAATTCGCAATAATTTTACAGCAATAATTGTGGAAAACTTATTTGACCGGAGCGGTAAAAACTCAATAGAAATTTTTACTTTTACCTTTTCAAACATTTATTACAGATAAAGAAAATTTTAACACCATGAAATTTATCATATCAAGTACAAGCCTGCTGAAGAGTTTGCAAAAAATCAGCGGCGTAATGAGCAACAGCAACACCCTTCCCATTCTCGATGATTTTTTATTTGAACTCTCGGAAGAGAAATCGTTGAAAATAACCGCCTCCGACCTCGAAACCACCATTTCGGTTGTTGTTCAGGTTGACATGGCCGAAAACCCGGGAAAAATTGCTATTCCTGCCCGTATGTTGCTGGACATTACCAAGACTTTCCCAAACATTCCTGTTACTTTTTCTGTAGACATGGGCTCACAAGAGATACAGTTGCTTGCCGGTGAAGGAAAATATAAACTGATTGGCCATAACAGTGATGAATTTCCGCAAATTCCCAAACTGGAAAACACGGTTACTGTTGACCTGAACGCTTCTATGTTGGTGAACGCATTTGGAAAAACACTTTTTGCCACCGGTACCGACGAACTTCGTCCGGTGATGTCAGGTGTATTTTGCGAAATAGAACAGGATCACATGAATTTTGTTGCCACCGATGCCCATAAACTGGTCCGCTACCGCCGCCATGATGTAAAATCAGAAAAAAACGCTTCTTTTATCCTGCCCAAGAAGCCTTTAAACCATTTGAAAAACATTATGCCCGATGATACCGAAATGGAAGTAAAAATGGAGTACAACGATACCAATGCTGTCTTCCAGTTTGATGATGCCACCATGGTTTGCCGGCTTATCGATGGGAAATACCCTAATTACGAAGCAGTTATTCCCACGCAAAACCCGTTCAAGCTGGTGATAAACAGGAAAAACCTGCTGGACTCGTTGCGCCGTGTGGCCATTTTCGGAAGCAAATCCACACATCAGGTACGGTTCAAGATATCCGGCCAGGAGTTGGTGCTTACAGCCGAAGATATTGACTATTCGAGCAATGCCAAGGAACGCCTGACCTGCAACTACTCCGGAGAAGACATTGAAATAGGCTTTAACTCCAAGTTCATGCAGGAGATGCTCAGCACGCTGGAAGCGGAAAATATTGATTTGGAATTGTCGGCCCCCAACCGTGCAGGAATCATTCTTCCCGATACCAACAGCAATGAAGCGGAGGATATCCTCATGCTCATTATGCCGGTGATGCTCACGCAGTAGCCAAAGAAATCACGGATACAAATCATTTTGCAGCCATTAAACCACGAATTCCTGTTTCGGGGTTTAATGGCTGTTTTTTGTTATTGCTTTCTTAAAATACTAAAAGCACAGCGCGCTACCACAACCGGTTCTTTCTGGTGTTTCTGAAAAAGTTTCACATCGGCCAGGATAATCCGCTTGCCCGACTTGACCAGTTCAGCCTCCCCGTACACATCGGCTTCTATGGCACCGTGAAGGTAATCGATCCGCATATCTACCGTATTTACCTGGTCCGAAGGCTTTGCCATACTCAGTGCCACCAGTCCGCCGGTAGTATCGGCCACACTCGCAAGAATTCCGCCATGCCACAAACCACGTTGAAAATCGCCCACAAACATTTCCTGAAAAGGAACACGCACCTCGGCATATCCTTTTTTCAATTTCAAAATCTCGATACCGAGCAATTTATTCACCGGCATCACATGCTGGATAACTTCTTTCAACATCGCCAGGTTTTTCCTGTCCTCTATTGTTTCCTGTTTCATCTGCTTTATTTTGCGTTACGTTTCTGAAAAACGGTGAACAAAGGTCGAAAAATTTTCGCGATAACCATCCTGAATTCCTTATTTTTCAGGGATACAGATAGCCTCCTTAAAAAAAGCCCGCACAGGAGATAAAAAAGATGTACTTTTGAATTCGCAAGCTGTTAAAGCAATACAAACAGAAACAGATGAGTCAATACAACTTCGATAAGATTATTCAACGGGAAAATACCGATTGTGTAAAATACGATGGCAGAGAGGCTATTTTCGGGCGGGCCGATGTGCTCCCCATGTGGGTTGCCGATATGGATTTTGAAGTTCCTGACTTCATCCAAAATGCTGTCGTAAAAAGAGCCAATCATCCCGTTTACGGTTATTCTTTTATGTCCGACGCATACTTTCAGGCCATTATCAACTGGGTGAAAACACGCCATCAATGGGGCATCAGAAAAGAATGGATTAGTTTTTCACCGGGCATCGTACCGGCCATCAACTTTTCCGTATTGAGTTATACGACTGAAAACGATGGCATCATTGTACAGCCACCTGTCTATTTCCCTTTCTTTGAAGCCATTGGCAACAATAAGCGTAAGCAGTTCAACAATCTGTTAATCAATGATAAAGGTCATTACAAGATTGATTTCAACGATCTGGAAGAAAAGGCAAAGAAAGCCAAGATGATCTTATTGTCCCACCCGCACAATCCTACCGGCAGATGCTGGACAAAAGATGAATTGAAAACCATTGGTGAGATTTGTGTACGCAACAGGGTAATTATCGTCTCGGATGAAATACACAACGACCTTATCCTTCCGGGATTCAAACATCATCCCATGGCAACGCTTTCTGAAGAAATAGCCGACATTACCATAACCTGCCTTGCCCCCAGCAAGACTTTTAACATTGCCGGGCTTTCTACTTCCTCCGTTATTATTCCCAATAAGGAACTGCGAAAACGTTTTCAAAAAACATTACAGCAGCTACATATCCTCAAAGGGAACTTTTTCGGGGCCATCGCTTCCACCGCAGGTTATCAACAGGGCGGGAAATGGGTAGATGAGCTCATGCAATACGTACAGGGCAATTTCACCTTTCTCTCCGAATTTCTGAAAAAAGAGCTTCCCGACATCAAGCTTACCCACCCGGAGGCAACTTATCTTGCCTGGCTCGATTTTCGGGAGACAGGACTTTCCGACAAACAAATTAAAGATAAGTTAATCCTCGAAGCAAAACTGGGATTCAGCCACGGGCCTGTATTCGGGCAGGGCGGACAAGGTTTTCAGCGGATGAACCTGGCAGCACCCCGGAGTATTGTGGAAGAAGCCTGCCAGCGTATGAAAAAGGTTTTTGGACATTAAAAACAAAAAAATGAAAGCTTCTCTGCGCCTTACCGTTCAAATTATTGCGGTGGTTATTGTTCTTTTCCTCGCCATACCGATTTTTCTGCCCGACAACGTTACCATAAAATCCTCCACAGAAATAAATGCACCTGTCCATGTTGTCTTTCTTCAGGTGAACACTTTGAAAAAACGGAAAGCGTGGTCGCCTTTTGAAAACGACTCAACCATGAAGAATACGTATTCCGGGCCGGTAAAAGGTGTGGGTGCCCAACGAACATGGGTCAGTGAACGGCTTGGAAAAGGGCACATGGCCATCACCAATTGCATCCCTGACCGGCTCATAGAAACGAAACTCGACTTCGGGACACCAGGAACCGTAGAAGGACACTGGACTTTTGCAGATAACAACGGGCATACAACCGTACAATGGCAATTGCATATCCTAAAATTAAATTATCCCCTGGGAAGATGGGTGGGAACAGTTTTGAAAAAAATGATGAAACCCGTTTTGGAAAAAGGCCTTAACCATCTCAAAGCAGTAGCTGAAGAACAGGGAAAAAACGGGATGCATACACAAAAGAAATAAGATTCTGCACGGATAATCCGCTGCGTTCGGTTTTAACCTGAGACTTATCTCGTACTCAGTTTATAGGTCATGCCCTCCCCACTTTTTCTTGTGTTTTTGAACACCCCACGGGCCTCTTCCAGCAAGTGGGCAGTATCCGAAAAACGGGCCGAGAAATGGCCCAGCAGCAGCTCCCCCACAGAGGCCGCTTTGGCTATCTGTGCCGCCTGACGCGCCGTCGCGTGGTATTTTTCGGCAGCAATATCAGCCATGGCATCATCAAAAGTAGCTTCGTGATAAAGCAAATCTACCGACCGGACAAAAGGGACAATGTCCGGGTCAAACAATGTATCGGAACAATAAGCATAACTTCGGGACAAAGGCGGATCGAGCGTAATGTCTTCATTTCTGAGAACGTCCCCATCCGGAAGTAAAAAATCCGCCCCTTGTTTTATCCGGTGCATTTGCTCAACCCCGGGAGAATAACGTCTTACAAAATCCTTCTGCAGGTTCCGTTCCCTTTCTTTTTCACGAAACACAAATCCAAAGGTTGCTATCCGGTGGTTCAAGGGGAAGCAACTGATTTCCAAATTATTATCGGAATATATTTTTCCGGCTTTTTGTAATACATGAAAAACGAGCGGAAACTTCAATCGTGTATCAGAGGCATCCATCTGCCGCTGAATAATTTCTTCCAGCGGCTCCGGGCCGTAAATATGCAAGGGCTGTTCGCGCCCAAAAAGATGCATTGTAGAAACCAGGCCAACCAACCCGAAATAATGGTCGCCGTGCAAATGGCTGATAAAAATATGCGACAGGTTCTTACGGGAGACCTGATATTTTATCATTTGCATTTGGGTACCCTCACCACAGTCAACCAAAAAACGGCGATGTCCGTACTGTACCAACTGCGCCGAAAGGTTCTGGTATGCTGTTGGCACAGCTGAGCCGTTTCCCAGTATGGTAACCTGAAAATCTGTCATAACAACCTTTTGCTTTTCAAAGTAACAAAAAAAAATCCTCTCCGCAAAGGGAAAGGATTTTTTACTCAATGAAAAAAGAAATTATTTATTTTTCTTTTCTTCTTTTTCAAGGTCTGATTTCAGGTTTGCGAGTACATCGAGGTCACCAAGCGTGGTTTTCTCCATTTTCTCATTCAGGTTTTTCACCGCACGTTTGGTGCTTTTGGTATCAGCAGACTTCGATCCTGCGCCTTTGCGTTTCTCAGGCTCCTGATAAGTTTCAACATGCGAAAGAATAATCTTTTTATTGTCCTTGGAAAATTCAATCACTTTAAAATCGAGTTTTTCTTCGATTTTAGCCGTTGTTCCATCCGCTTTCTTCATGTGACGTGAAGGAACAAACCCTTCCACACCATAAGGCAAAGAAACCACAGCACCGCGGTCAAGGACAGTAATAATCGTTCCTTCGTGAACCGAGCCGACAGTAAATACAGTTTCGAAGACATCCCATGGATTTTCCTCTAACTGTTTATGGCCAAGGCTCAAACGACGGTTTTCTTCATCTACATCCAGGACAACCACATCAATTTTCTCACCGATTTTGGTAAATTCAGCCGGATGTTTGATTTTCTTCGACCAGGAAAGGTCGCTGATATGGATCAAACCATCCACACCTTCTTCAATCTCCACAAAAATACCAAAGTTGGTAAAGTTACGAACGGTGGCCGAATGTTTGGAACCAACAGGATACCTGTCGCGGATATCTTTCCACGGATCCGGAATCAACTGGCGCATACCGAGGGACATTTTACGGTCTTCACGGTCGAGGGTAAGGATAACTGCCTCCACTTCATCGCCCACTTTCAGGAAATCCTGTGCTGTACGCAAATGTTGTGACCATGACATTTCGGAAACATGAATCAGGCCTTCCACTCCGGGAGAAATTTCAATGAAGGCACCGTAATCGGCAATAACAACCACTTTGCCTTTCACTTTATCGCCCACCTTCAGGTTTTCGTCAAGCGAATCCCACGGGTGAGGTGTAAGCTGCTTCAGGCCAAGGGCAATTCGTTTTTTATTTTCGTCAAAGTCAAGGATAACCACTTTCAGTTTCTGGTCCAAATCAACTATTTCCGAAGGATGGTTAATACGTCCCCAGGAAAGGTCGGTAATATGCACCAGCCCATCAACACCACCGAGGTCAATAAAGACGCCGTAAGACGTGATGTTTTTAACGGTTCCTTCCAGCACCTGTCCTTTTTCAAGTTTGGCAATGATTTCCACTTTCTGGGCTTCCAGCTCTGCTTCTATCAATGCTTTATGAGAAACAACCACGTTTTTGTATTCCTGATTGATTTTCACCACTTTGAATTCCATGGTTTTGTTTACGAAGATATCGTAGTCGCGGATGGGCTTCACATCAATCTGTGAACCGGGCAGGAAAGCCTCAATACCAAATACATCCACAATAAGGCCGCCTTTGGTACGACTTTTAACATAACCATTGATGACTTCTTCTTTTTCGTAAGCCTTATTGATACGTTCCCACGATTTGAGGATACGGGCTTTTTTATGGGAAAGGATCATCTGACCGGAAGCATCTTCCTGGTTTTCAACATAAATTTCAACAACATCCCCCACTTTTAAATCGGGGTTGTAACGAAACTCGTTGAAAGGCAATACACCGTCTGATTTATAGCCAATATTGACCACCACTTCGCGTGAATTCATGGAAACCACTTTCCCTTCAATCACCTCATGTTCCACAATGGAGCTGAGTGTATCCGCATAAATGCCTTCCAACTTGGCACGGTCTTCTTTCGAATAGCTGTCCTGTTTGGTGTTAAGGGCATCCCAGTCAAACTCTTCAGGTTCTGCTTTTGCAGTAACAGGTTCTTCAGCAACCGGTTCTTCTTTTGCAACTTCTTCAGTAGCAGGTTCTTCTTTGGCAGTTTCTTCTGCAGCAGCTTCTGCTTTCGGCTCAGCCACCACATCTTCAGTAGTTTCTGCTTTTGGTTCTTCAGCAACGGCTTCTTTTTCAGCTTTTGCCTCAGTTGCTTTTACTTCATCCACGTTTGCCTTAGTTTCAGGCGTTTCGTCGATGTTCTTTTCGTTTTCTGACATTAAAAAATTCTTGTGTTTCATTTCAACCGTCCGACACACGTGAACATGAAACGGATTTAACAATAAATTATCTGTTTTAAAAAATTGATGAATAAAGATTTATCCCAACTTCGGACCTCTTAAAACAGGGCTGCAAAAATAGGTATTTTTCTTTTATTTCAGCACACTGAAAAGTGTTTTTCTTTTGGCCCCCCAAAACAGCACTGATTTTATCCGTTTCTATCTCTTTACCAGCCGGTAAAAAGTTGTATAATCCACAGACAAGAGCCCCCTCTTTTACAAGAAAAAAAGCCCTATCTTTGTAAAAAAAACAAAGCTATGGATAAAAAAGACACCGCACTGGATATTTTGAAAACAGCTATCCTGCTGGAAAGAAGGGGGAAAGCATTTTACACACAGGCTGCCCGCAACAGCGAAAGCAAATCGGCAAAAAAGATTTTTGAAATGATGGCCGAAGAAGAAGATGAGCACATCGATTTTCTCACAAAACAGGCAAAAAATTATGTAAAGGATCACACTTTTGTGCACCCCGAGCCCCACGAAGAAGATGATTCGAACGTGGAAATTCTGACCGGGCAGATAAAAAAGGAGATTAATGCCGCCGGTTTTGAAGCCGCTGCCATTTCAGCAGCCATTGATTTTGAGAACCGCGCCATAAAAGTTTATTCCGACCGGGCAGAACAGGCTACCGATCCTGTTGAAAAAGAGATGTATCAAATGCTGGCCGACTGGGAAAAAGGGCATCACCACCTGCTGTTTCGCCTCAATGAGGACTTGAAAGAAGAAATCTGGAACGACAACAACTTTTGGCCGTTTTAATTTTAAGTTGAAGCCATCGCCATCCCAAGTCCTTAAGGCTCTTCTTTAGCCTTTCGGTTATAAACTAAACGGCCACAAGTTCACGAACTTTTATTCGTAAACTTGTGGCTATATTATCCTGTTCAAAGACAATCCGTATTAAATGCCATCAACCAAAGTTATCCAGCCATGCGCATCTTCAATGGTTCCCTCCTGAATACCGCGCAGGTAGTGATAAAGTTTAGTAGAAACAGGGCCCGGCTCGTCGCCATACTCTACCGTTTTCCCTGTGGAATGGTCTTTTATCTTTTTTATCGGTGAAATTATGGCCGCCGTTCCGCAGGCACCGGCTTCTTCAAACGAATCCAGTTCGTCAAAAGGCACTTTACGCCGTTCTACTTTCAGTCCGATATCTTCGGCAATCTGCAACAGGCTCATGTTGGTAATCGATGGCAGGATGCTGTCGGATTTCGGGGTAATGTAAGTATTATCCTTAATGGCGAAAAAGTTGGCCGGTCCGGCTTCATCGATATATTTCTTCTCCAGTGCATCGAGAAAAAGCACCGAAGCAAAACCACCCTGATGGGCCCTTTCGCTGGAAAGCATACCGGCAGCATAGTTGCCACCCACTTTGTATTTTCCAGTTCCCAGCGGCGCAGCACGGTCCATATCCCGGACTACCTCAATGGCCACCGGCTTAAAGCCCTCTTTAAAATAAGGGCCAACCGGGGTAACAAATACCATAAACATATATTCCGTAGCCGGTTTTACGCCCACCTGCGGCCCGCTGCCTATCAGCAACGGCCTGATATAAAGCGTTGCGCCCGTACCGTAAGGCGGGATAAACCGCGCATTCATCTTTACGGCAGTTTCTATCGCCCTGAAAAACAGCTCATCGGGAACTTCCGCCATCATAATGCCCTGTGCAGAACTGCGCATCCGTTTGGCATTTTCCTCCCATCGAAACAGGCGCACTTTACCGTCTTTGCCACGGTATGCTTTCAGCCCTTCAAAAGCCTCCTGCCCATAATGCAGGGCCGTAGCCGCCATATGCAAAGGAATATATTCAGAGGAACTTATTTCAAGTTCGCCCCATTGTCCTTCCCGAAAATAACAACGTACATTGTAATCCGTTTTAAAATATCCAAAAGGCAAATTGCCCCAGTCCATGTTCTTTAAATCATCCATATCAGTAATTTTTTCTTGCTGCGAATTTAAACATTTTTCACGCTGCCCCCTGCACAATATGGAAACAAATTAACCAAATTTAAGGGTTCCCCTTAGGTGTTTTCAAAAATTGAAAAAATTATTAGAAAATACTTGACATGGCATAAAATTTGAAATACATTTGCAAAATGAACATAAGTTCATAATGAAAATGAAAAATAAATTATTAACTATAAAAAAGGAGGTGAAAATGCCACGAGGTGATGGAACAGGACCTGCCGGGCAAGGCCCGCTGACAGGCAGAGGTGCAGGACGTTGTGCAGGAAACGACGTTCCCGGTTATGGTAACGGATTTTTTGGCAGGGGTTTTGGCTTTGCAAGGGGACCCGGACGAGGGACCGGTTTTGGAAGAGGTGCCGGTTTTGGTGCTTTTAACCAGGCCCCTTACGCTGGGACTTCAGAAAAAAGCTGGATTGAAACAGCCATTGATGCGCTGAAAAATCAGTTACAGGCTTTGGAAAAAAGGCGTACCGATCTGGACAAATAATATCCGGACAATAAACGCCAGAAACAGGGCAAAGGTGTAATTTCGCGCAATGATTTTGCACCTTTGCTTTTTTTAACGATTCAAAACACAAGACTATGCAAATAGCCATTGCAAGTGGGAAAGGAGGGACAGGAAAAACCACGCTTGCTGTCAATCTGGCAGTACTCCTTTCAGAAAAATTTGCCGGAACCGGCCAAAAGGTTTTATTGACGGACATGGACGTGGAAGAACCCAATTCGGGCTTATTTCTTCAGGGGGAATTACTGTCTGAAGAGATAAAATACCGCCTCGTTCCCGAATGGAAAGAAGACAAATGCACGCTGTGTAAACGCTGTGCCAACATTTGCGAATACAATGCACTGGCCTTTCTGGGAATCAGCGTAATGATTTTCCCGGAGCTCTGCCATTCGTGCTATGCCTGCTCTGACCTCTGTCCCGAGGATGCACTTCCCATGGTAAAACATCGCATGGGCGTAACAAAAAGGTTTCTTTTAAACGACAACCTGGAGTTTATGGAAAGCCGCATCGATATTGGCGTGGAACAGGCTACCCCGCTCATCGAACAAACCCGCAAATTCATTAAAGAAAACTATGACAAAACATGGTTTACCATATTAGACGCACCTCCCGGCACCTCTTGTCCGGTGATGGAAGCCGTGAAAGATGCTGACCTTGTCGTCCTGATAACAGAGCCTACGCCATTCGGGTTCCACGATTTAAAACTGGCCATTGACACTATGAAAGAACTCAGAAAAAAGATAGCTGTGGTTATCAATAAATATGGCATCGGCAATGATGATGTATTGAATTATTGCCTGGAAAAAGGCATCCCTGTTATTGGGAAGATTCCACATCTGGTAGAAGCGGCAAAGCTGTATTCAAAAGGAAAAACCATGGTCGGTGAACTTCCCGAAATAAGAAATGAAATAGAGCACGTCTACAGCAGGATTTGTCAATTAACAAAAGAAAAAGCATGAAAGAGATTGTTGTACTTTCGGGAAAAGGAGGAACGGGAAAGACCTCCATTACGGCAGGGTTTGCAGCCCTGGGAGCAAAGCATCTTGTGCTGGCCGATTGCGATGTGGACGCTGCCGACATGCACCTGCTTACCGCCCCACAGATTCAACGCGAAGAGGATTTTTACAGCGGGAAAACAGGCAAAGTCATTACCGAAGGATGCGTTCACTGTTTTAAATGCATGGATGTTTGCCATTTTGATGCAGTACTCCATCAGGAAGGGGAATTTGTCATTGACCCGATGGAGTGTGAGGGATGCAGTTACTGCTATCATGTTTGTCCCACACACACCATAAAAATGTTGCCACGGTTAGCCGGGAAGTTTTACGTATCTAAAACACGCTTTAACAATACGTTGGTTCATGCACGGCTGGGTATCGCCGCCGATAATTCGGGGAAACTGGTAACAAAAGTCCGGGAAGAGGCCAAAAAGATAGCCGAAGCAGAACAACTGGACTATGTCCTTGTGGATGCTTCGCCCGGCATTGGCTGTCCGGTGGTAGCTTCGCTCACCGGTGCCGATTATGTGGTCATGGTAACAGAGCCCACGGTTTCAGGGCTTCACGATTTGTCGCGGGTATATGAAATGATTGAAAAATTGCATCTCAAAAGCGGGTGCATCATTAACAAAGCTGATCTGAACAAAAAGATAACCCTGAAAATCAGCGATTTCCTGAAATCGAAAAATGTAGAAACCCTTTGCGAGATTCCTTATAATATCCGCTTTACAGAAGCCATCTCACAGGGCAAAACCATTGTGGAATACGATGATGGCCCCCTGAAAGATAAGATTATTTCTTCCTGGGAAAAGGTAAAAACAATCGTATCAAAATAGAATCGTTTATCAAATGTTTAACCATTCAAAAAAAAGAAAAAATGAAAATTTTAATCGCAGCCAAAAGAGAAGGATGGGATGCTCCCGTTAGCGACCGCTTTGGCCGTGCAGCAGGCTTTAGCCTTTACGACGATGAAACCGGTAACCTGAGCTGGCATTCCAATGCCGAAAACAAACAGGCTGAACATGGCGTTGGCATTCAGGCATCACAACTTGCCGCCACCTTACAGGCCGACCTGGTAATAACCGGAGGAAACTTCGGCCCCAAAGCCGGAGAAGTTTTACAAAAAACAGGCGCAAAACTTATTGATTACGCAGGGGATATCAGCGTAAAACAAGCTGTTGAGAAATACAAAAGCATCTCAAAAAAGTAACCTATTTATGATAGCACAAAAAATGGCAGTTGTTTTATATTGATATTTTGTCTATATTTACGTCATTAATAACCAAAAATTCAGCCTTATGTTTCAATTAAAAAAATATCATGGTGAACGCGTTCAGTCGCTGACCTACGATGATGGAGAAAAACCTTTCTCCGTAGGCATTATCACTCCCGGCGAATACGAATTTGGTGCCATTAAAAAAGAAATTACCACCGTAACATCCGGAAAAATCAACGTTTGGGTTGAAGGAGAAGAACAATGGCAGGCGTATTCGGCCTTTGGAGAATTTACAATTCCCGAACACAAAAATTTTAAATTTAAAGTAAGTGAAACAAGTTCGTATATTTGCTTCTACGAATAATTAAGAATCCTGTCAAATTGGAAACAGAGAAATTGCTTGGACAGCTTCGGGGTATTGAAGGCGTAGAAAATATTCTTGAAGCGGTCAAAAAACTGGATGATGCCATTAAAGCCCGTCCCGAAGATGAAAGATTATACTTTATGCGGGCTGAGTTTTTCTATAAGCTAAACCGTTATGGCACTGCCATCAACGATTATAACAAGGTAGTGGAATTAAATCCGGAGAATAAAGAAGCCGCCGGGAAAATTGACATCATCAAAACAATTTTACGGTATAACAATACGGATATTTACGCCAATCCCAATACCGATATGGATCCCTGGCTGGAATAAAAACAAAAAAATGGAAAAACTGTATCCCGAATCGGGCGTGGAACTCAACCCGTTTGTCTCAAAGCATTATGATAAGCTGATGAACATTATCTCTTTTGGCAAATACAAAAGCTTTATTCACCGTGCCATCAGCGATATGCAAATCCGAAAAGAGGATACCATCCTTGACTTTGGCTGCGGCACCGGCCGCAATGCCTGCCTGATGATGCATTATCTTGGCGATAAGGGTTTTATAACGGGTATGGACATTTCCGAAACCATGGAGAAACAATTTACCGAAAACTGCCGGCAACACCCAAATGTTGAATTTATCAACAGGCGTATTGACCAGCCGTTTAAGCTCGAGAAAACCTACGACAAGGTTTTCATCAGTTTTGTGTTGCACGGTTTTCCCCAAAACATTCGCGAAAACATTATCAAAAACGCATTCAGCCACCTGAAGCCCGGAGGCAATTTTAATATCCTCGATTTTGGTGAGTTCGACATGCATGCCATGCCGTTTTATTACCGTATTCCCTTCCAAAAAGGCGAATGCCCTTATGCCTTCGACTTTATTGAACGTGATTTAAAAGACATGCTTGCAGGTTCCGGCTTTGGCGATTTTAAAGAACATCTCTATTTTCACGGTTATGGCCGGTTAATGGTGGCACATAAACCTTCGTAACTTATCATTTTAAACCTTTCCAAATTAGAATTCAGACAATTGAAATCAGACAAAAATGTATCTTTGTCCTTTAATAAATAAAGCACATGAACCACTGTTGTTGTAACGGCACTTGTTGTTGTCAGATATCTTTTTTTGACACCTGATATATCATTTTAAACAGCTTTTTCCCCGGAAAAGGCTGTTTTTTTGTTTACTGCTGTTACCTGAACATAAAATAAATGACGCGCATGAAAAATCTGGAAGAATATTTTGAGAAATTCAGAAAAAACACCATCGGCAACGAGCAGTATTTTGAAACGCCTTACGGCAGAAAAAAAATGATTTATGCCGACTGGGTTGCCAGCGGGAGGCTCTATGCACCCATTGAAGAGAAAATTGCCAAGGTCATCGGGCCTTATGTAGGCAATACGCATACCGAAACTTCGGAAACAGGCACCTTGATGACCAAAGCTTATCAGTACGCACACGCAAAAATAAAAGCGCATGTCCATGCCGGGCCTGACGATGTCATTATCACTGCCGGTTTCGGCATGACCGAAGTAGTTAACAAGCTCCAGCGTATTCTCGGGTTCAAAAACTGTGCTACGTTTGAAGAGAGGAAATGCATTCCCAAAAAAGAGAAGCCGGTGGTTTTCATCACCCACATGGAACACCATTCTAACCAAACCTCCTGGCTGGAGACCATCGCCGATGTGGTTCTGCTGCAGCAGGATGAAAATAACCGGGTCAATCCTGAAGAATTGCGTAAACAGTTGGCCAAATATGCTGACCGGAAAGTAAAAATCGGCTCATTTTCAGCCTGTTCCAATATTACCGGTGTTGAGCCACCTTATCACCAGCTGGCAGGAATTATGCACGAACACGGCGGACTGGCATTTGTAGATTTCGCCGGTTCGGCACCTTATGTAAACATTGACATGCATCCGGAAAATACCTTGGAATACCTTGATGCTGTTTTCTTTTCTCCCCATAAATTTCTTGGCGGCCCGGGTGGCCCCGGCGTTCTTGTTTTCAACAAAAAGATGTACAACCGCAAAGCACCTGACCAGCCGGGCGGCGGGACAGTGGAATGGACAAACCCGTGGGGCGAGCACATGTATTTTGACGATATAGAATTACGCGAAGATGGCGGAACACCGGGATTCCTGCAAGCCATGCGTGCAGCAATGGCCATAGAGGTAAAAGAACAAATGGACACTGACCTTATCCGTGAACGGGAACTTCAACTGGTAAAAAAAGCTTTCGAGGGTTTTGAAGGGATACCCGGAGTGCATATCCTGGCCGAAAATATCAAAGAACGGCTGGGCATATTCTCATTTTACATGGACAACGTGCATTACAACCTGGTGGTGAAACTATTGAACGACCGTTTTGGCGTTCAGGTACGCGGCGGTTGTGCCTGTGCCGGCACTTACGGCCATATCTTGCTTGGCATAGGAAAAGAAGAATCACACCGTATTACTGCCATGATTAATGCCGGTGACCACTCCAAAAAACCGGGGTTTGTCCGTGTCTCCCTCCACCCTACCATGAAAGATGACGAATTGGATATTATTATCGATGCGGTAAAACAGATTGCCGAAAACCATAAAGAATGGGCAAAAGACTATCATTATGATGCCATCACCAATGAATTTTACCATCGCGAAGAGGAAAATCGGGATGCGTTGATTAAAAAATGGTTTAGCTTTGAATAATCATGCTTATTGCCGGTAAAGAAAATCTACCCGGCACGGGCCTTCCTGCGAATACATGCAGGCACCGACAGCATTAACGGGGTTACAGCTTTTGCAAAAAAAAGGACAATCTGATGGCAACTTCTCACCCCGCATTATTTCGCCGCAAAGGCATCCTTCCGGCAAAACCGGTTTGGATGTTTCCACATCAAAAAAAACTTTTTCGGCATCAAACATCCGGTAGGCTTCTTTGATGCTTAACCCGCTTTTCTCTAACTTGCCAAAGCCGGCCCATTCCGTTTCCACAGGTTCAAAAACCTCCTCCAGGAGTTCGTGCGATTTCAAATTGCCTTGCGATGTTACCGCTGCAGGAAACAAATTTTCCGTAACAGCCGATTTACCATTCCTCTGCTGAACAAGGTGGAGAATGGCCCCCAGTATCTCATCAGGTTCATAACCACTGATTACCTGAGGCTTATGATACTTCTCGGTAACCACACGAAAATAATCAGCTCCCATACTGGCTGCCACCCTTCCCGAACTCATTATGCCATCAACAGCAATATTATCGCGTTGTAACAGGGCCTCCATCCCGGCAAGGATACGTTTATGGCCTGAAAGCACCTGAACATTAAATATTCCAGCCACTTTGGCTTGCAGAATTCCTGCTGCCGTAGCCGATGCCGCCGACTCGAAGCCCGTTGCCGGAAACACAATGCGCTTTCTGCGGTTTTTCTTCGCCAGCAGCAACGCATCCCAAACGCTGTTAATCACCCGAATGTCCGCACCGGCGGTTCGTGCCTTTTCCAAAGTAGACACAGAACCCGGAATACCCAGCAAATCAGCATAAGTGGCAACAATGACGTTGCTCCTTTTGGCATAGGCAAGCAGTTTATCGACAAAGGTGGGAAGCACAAGGCATGCCGAACATCCCGGGCCATAATGAATATGGGCCAATGGCGGCAACAGCCGTTGGAGATGATGTTTCTGCACGGAAACTTTGTACCCACTGCAAGCTGCCAAAATGTGTATCGGATCGTGAAGGCCCTTTTCTATTCCGGTTAGCAATGCCCGCTGTTTTTCATCCGCATAAACCGAACCCTGGCTATTCATACAACGTACTTTTTATCTTTTCTGTTTCCACAAGTGCATCGTACAGTATCTCAACGGGATGCAAAGCCGTCCTGTTGGTTCCATCCTTAATTTGATGGCGGCAGGAGGTACCCGGTGCAGCAATCAGCGTCTCCTGGCTGCTGTTCCTCACTGCCGGAAACAACACCAGTTCGCCCACTTTCATGGAAAGGTCATAATGCTCTTTTTCGTAGCCAAAAGCACCCGCCATGCCACAACATCCCGAGGGGATCTCTTCCACCGTGTAATTTTCCGGGAAACCTAACACAAAAAGTGTGGGCTTGGTGGAAGCCAGCGATTTTTGGTGACAATGTCCGTGGAGCTTAATGTGTTTCTTCGCCGTGGTAAACTGCTCTTTTTGAATTTTTCCTTTTTTCATTTCTTTTTCCAGAAATTCGTCTATCATCAGCGAGTTTTCTGCCAGTTTTTTGGCCGGTTCCCGTAGATTTTTGTCGGACAGTTCCAGATATTCGTCACGAAAAGTAAGAATGGCCGAAGGTTCGATACCCACAAGTGGCGTTTCTGCCGTGATTTTGTCTTTCAACAACCGGATGTTGGCGTCGGCAATGGCCTTGGCTTTCTTCACCAACCCCTTGGAAAGATAGGTCCGGGCACTCTCCAAATGATGCGGGAGTACTACCTGATAGCCCAGTTTGGTCAGCAGCATAATGGCTTTAATGCCCGTATCGGTATCGTTAAAACGGGTAAATTCATCATTGAACAGATAGACTTTGCCATTGGGAAAAGGGTGGTTATTCCATTGGCCGTTATTTTTCTGAAACCATTTGTCCAACGGAATTCTCGACAACAACGGGAAATGGCGTTGGGGTGCAAAGCCCAGTATTTTGGCATTAAGCCGCGAAATAAATTTATTTTTCTGGACGAAATTATACACTGGGGGCATCAGGCTGCCCAGGCGGTTCACTTTGGCAATATTGGCGATGAGCCGCGAACGCAGCGGAACGCCATGTGCATCGTAGTAATGTTGCAGAAACTCGGCTTTCAGCTTGGTCATGTCCACACTTGAAGGACATTCCGATTTACAGGCCTTACACATGAGGCAAAGGTCCAGGGCATGGTATATCTCTTCGTGGTCAAACGGATTTTTCTGCCCCGGCTTGCTGATGAACTCCCGCAAAATATTGGCGCGGGCGCGGGTGGTTTTGTCTTCGTCGCGGGTGGCCATATAGCTGGGGCACATGGTTCCGCCCATGACTGCCGATTTACGGCAAAGCCCTGTGCCATTGCATTTTTCAGCAGCACGCACGACACCAAGGTCTTTAGAGAAATCAAACCATGTTTTTATTTCCGGTGTTTCCTGTCCGGGTTCATAGCGCAGGCTGGTATTCATGCGCGGCGTATCCGTAATCTTACCCGGGTTAAAGATATTTTGCGGATCCCAGTTTCTCTTTACCTCCTTAAAAAGGCCATACACCTTGTCGCCCACCATGAGCGGGATAAATTCGCCCCGCAGCCGTCCATCGCCATGCTCGCCGCTTAGCGAGCCACGGTATTTCTTGACGAGCAAAGCCGTTTCCCTGCCTATTTTATAGAAAAGCTCCACATCATCCGGATTTTTCAGGTTCAAAACCGGACGAATGTGCAACTCTCCGGTAGAGATATGGGCGTAATAGACCACCTCTTTGCCATATTTATGAAGAATTGTCTCTTCAAACTCAGCAATATAATCGGGGAGCACCTCAGGCAGGACAGCCGTATCTTCCGTCACGGGAACAGGTTTGGCATCGCCCGGCATGTTGTTGAGGATACCCAGGCCTGCTTTCCGCAAATCCCACACAAGATCCATCTGCCGGCCTTTAACCACCGGAAAATGATAACCCAGTTTTTGCTCTTTCAGGGCAGCTTCCAACGCTTTCGCCTTTTTGTCTGTTTCGGCCATGTCAGCTTCCGCAAATTCCACAATCAGGATGGCACCCGGACTGCCTTTAACAAAAAACCGGTTTTTCCGTTGCTCAATATTTTCACGGGTAAGTTCCAGGATGGTACGGTCCATCAGCTCAATGGAATAAGGCGCAAATTTCAAAGCTATAAGATTGGCTTTCAGCGATTCGGCCACCGTGTCGAGATGTACGCACACAAGTGCTTTCGCCGGCAAAGGAAGCGGGACAAGGTTTAGCTTTATCTCCGTGGTCAGGGCCAGCGTCCCTTCCGAACCGGCAAGCAGCCGCGAAAAGTTGAACGGGACTTTATTATGTACAAACGGGTCCGTTTGCAACAGCAAGTCCAGTGCATATCCCGTGTTGCGCCTTTTCAATTCAGGATGGGGAAACTGGCGGATAATCTCTTCACGGACTTTTTCATCCCCCAGCATCTCTTTCATCTGGCGATAAAGCTTCCCTTCGAAAGAGGGAAGTTCGCATTTTTGTTTAAATTGCTCCGGGGTAAGTGGCCCGAAAACAGCTTCGCTGCCATCGCTCAGCAACGTTTTTACCTCCAAAGTATGGTCGCGTGTGCTACCATACACCAGCGCGTGGGCACCACAGGAATTATTTCCCAACATACCGCTCATCATGCAGCGGCTGGAGGTGGAAGTCTCCGGCCCAAAAAACAACCCTTTGGGAGCCAGAATTTTGTTCAGCTCATCAAGGACAACACCGGGCTGCACCCGAACCCAATGTTCTTTCACATTGATTTCCAGTATTTTACCAAAATGTTTGGAAATATCTACCACAATTCCCGAACCAACTACCTGCCCGGCAAGGGATGTCCCTGCGGTTCGCGGGATAAGCGAAGTGTGATTTTCCCGGGCAAACAGGATAAGCTTTTTCAGGTCATCGTTGTTTTTGGGGTAGGTTACCGCCAGCGGTACCTCGCGATAAGCCGATGCATCGGTGGCATACATAAGCCGAATGGCATCATCGGCCAATATTTCGCCCTGAAAATCCCGTTGAAAAACAGTGAGTTTTTCCAATATGCGCATCTCTTCTTCTTTCATTTAAAATAATGTATTGATGATGACTTCCGAAAAACGGTTTTCCGCCAGTGCTTTTCGTAAGTCAGGTTTATCATGTTTGCGGCCCAGTAATTTTTGCTCAATTTTAAGCAGCTGTTTACCTTCAAAAACCAACTTTATGAAGTCTATTTTTCCCTCTTTTACCTCCAAAGCTACCTGAAATTTTCCATATTCCGTATTCCGCTCCTGGTCAATGCGATACTTTGGAGAATAGCCCCGGTTCCATTCCCATTGGCTGTATTTTTCCCGCACAAGTTTTTCGATGGGCCGCCTCTCCCCTGCTGTCATATCAACCGTTGTGCCGATATGATAAAAGTCCTTTAAAAACAGTTCCCATTGCTGCATAAATTTTTCCGTAGTCATTGGATTTTCCATACAGTCGGAGATATTTCCCACCGAGGCACGGACAGACTTTATGGATTTGTCGGTAATGTGGCTGTTGCCGGGATGAACCACATTTTCCAGCCTGTCCAAATCCGTTTTGTAAAGAAATGTGCCGTGATGCACGACCCTGTTTTTGAAGACATGTGCCGCATTGCCGGAGAATTTTTTGCCATGGAGCGTGAGGTTATTTTTCCCTTCAAATTGTACTTCGAGATGAAACTGTTTCAGGAAATCAACAACAGGCTTTGTAAATTCATGGAAATCAACGAGCCGGTCCGTCTTGCGGGAAACGGAGATATGCGTCAGGTTAATGTTTCCCAAATCGTGGTAAACCGTGCCGCCGCCGGAGATACGCCGGATGACCGGAATATCGTTTTCGTGCACAAAATCCATATTTACCTCAGCCATTACATTCTGATGTTTGCCCACCACCACCGAAGGCTCACTTCGCCACAGCATAAGCACATCCTGACGACTGTTCTTCAGGAAATACTCCTCGGCAGCAAGGTTAAAATAAGGATCAGTCTGTGGTCGCCGGATAAAAATCATGGCCATTCTATTTGCGGACAAAGGTAGAAAAATAGAAAATTAACAACAGCCACGTGATTTTCAATATTCTTATCTGTTATTTAGTGCCACAAATTATAACAGCTACAAATTCACGAATGAAATTGAAGAAGCTTTTTTATCCGAAAAGAAAAAATCGTGCATTCGTGGCTCCCCCCAATGAAATCTACGGGCAATTATTTCCGGCACAAATAACATTTCCGGCTTTCAAACGTTTCACTATTGCATGTTGATAAGTTCTGTTTTTCGAGTATGTTAAAAACAGGATTCTATCTATTTTTAAAATATTATTATTGACTCAACCGCATGAAAATAAACCACTGTAAACCAGTATTTTTCCTTCTTCTTTTTCTTGGAATGCTTGGAGGGGCATGGGCACAGGAAACCGATTTTTATCAATCGCCGGACAACATTTACCGCAAAGCCATGGAGCTTTATCAGAAAGAAAACTACGGTGCTGCCGGACAAATGTTTGACCTTTATTTAAGCCGGTCGCCGGAGAAACAAAACCTGAAAGCAGAAAATGCCGCTTATTATGCTGCCTCCTCAGCCGTAAAGATGAACGAAACGGATGCCATGGTACGCCTCAGCCGCTTCCTCAGCGATTACCCGGAAAGTGTTTGGCTGCCTTCCGTGAAATTCTCCATGGGCGTTTCCTATTTCGACAACCGGTTTTACAGCCAGGCGTTAAAGGTATTTGAAAATATCGGGGAAGAGGACCTGAATGCACACCAAAGGCTGGAATATGACTACAAAAAAGGCTACTGCCTGCTGAAGCGAAAGAAGGCCGATGAAGCCATGGCCCTTTTCCAAAAGGTCATGGGCACGAAAGGCCCGTATGCTGTGCCGGCGGCTTATTATTACGGCTACACGCAGTATGAGCTGAAAAACTACAAAGGGGCACTGAAAGCTTTTTCACTCATAAAAGACGACCCGCGTTTCCGGAAAACTATTCCTATCTATCTGATGCACATTTATTACCAGCAGAAAGCCTATAACAAAGTAATTGAACTGGGGAAGAAATACCTGCCATTGGCCAAATATAAAATCAAACCGGAAATGAACAGGTTGATAGCCAACAGTTTCTATAACCTGAACAACTTCGGATCAGCCCTGCCCTACTTCATGGCCTATGAAAATCTGGCACGCAGCAGCATCAAACCGGAGGAGGCTTACCGGCTGGGATATACCTATTTTAAAAATCAGAAATACGCCGAAGCGATTTATAATTTCCAGCGTACTGTCGATGCGGGAGGGCCGGTGGCACAAAATGCCTCGTATTATCTCGGACAGTGTTATCTGAAAACAGCCCGGCCTGCAGCTGCCCAAAATGCCTTTGTTTCGGCTTATAAAATGGGGAAAGCCAATGAAACCGGGGCGCAATCCATGCTGGCCTACGCCCGTGTGAGCATACGGCAGAAAGGCGACCGTAACCACGATGCCATTGCCCTGGTGCAGGGTTTTGTAAATAACCCGGAAGTAAACCAATCGTGGCGCAGCGAAGCGGCTGCACTGCTGGCACAGCTTTATGTGAATACGCACAACAATATGGCCGCCCTTGTGTCCATCGAAAAATCGGGTGTCCAGCAGAAAAGTTTACAGGTAGCTTATCAGAAACTGGCTTTCACACAGGCTACCGATTTTTTCAACCGGAAAAATTTTGGCAGGGCCTTAACCTATTTTAAAAAAGCGGCGAAATACAGCAGCGACCCCGAAATACGCTTGAAAAGCCTCTATTGGGAAGCCAGTTGTTACTACCAGCTGAAACAATATCCCCTAGCATCAAAGATGTACAAGGTTTTCCTGACAAACCGGGGGGCAACCACAATAAATCTCTACCCACGCGCTTATTACGATTTGGCTTACACCTATTTCAAACAGAGAAATTATCCGCAGGCCATCCTTTGGTTCAAACGGTTTCTGAACCGGCATTTCAACAATCCTTCCATGACATCAGATGCGCAACTGCGTATTGCCGACAGCTACACACTCATGGAAAAATATGCCCAAGCCCATCCGTGGTACCAAAAAGTTATTGCAGCATCAGGCCGAAATGCCGACTATGCCTTATACGAAGAGGCTTTTTGTTATGGCGCACAAACACAATTTGCCAAAAAAATCAAGGTTTTACAACAGCTTATTAATCAATATCCTCAATCGTATTACTATACCAAAGCGTTGTATGACATGGCGACTACCTATGCCACAACACTGAACCAGCCCCGCGAGGGAATTGCCTTTTTCAGGCGTATTGTCCGGGAAAAACCTGCCAGCAGTTATGCCCGTATGGCGAGGATAAAAATGGGGCTGCTTTATTACAAAAACGACCAATACGACCTGGCCATAAGCGAGTTGAAAAAGGTCATTGCCGACTACCCGGCTTCCGGGGAAGCACGTGTGGCCCTCGGCACGCTCGAAAGTATATACAAGGACCAGGGAAATCTTTCGGCTTACATTGCTTACGCCCGCACACTGAATTTTGTCCAGATTTCTCAAAGCCAGGAGGATTCACTCACATTCTCGGCAGGCGAAGATGCTTACCTTGCCGGAAACTGCCCCAAAGCCGAAACTGCCCTGAAAAACTACCTTCGGCAGTACCCCAAAGGTGGTTTTCTGCTTAAATCGTGGCACTACCTTGCCGAATGTTATGCCCGGCAGAAAGACACAACGCAGGCACTCAGTTATTTTGGAAAGATTATCGCCTGGCCTGAGAATGACTACACCTTGCCCGCACTGGTAAAAACTGCACGCATGGAATATGCCCGCAGGGAGTTTGTGAAAGCAGCCGACAACTATCAGAAAGTACAGGCAATAACCGATGATCCCTCGTTAAAACTGGAGGCCGTAGATGGGCAAATGCGGGCTGCTTTCCTTTCGGGAAACCTCAGCCATGCCGCCCGGGCTGCGGAAGAACTTATCCGCATGCCGGAAGTGAGCGAAGACCAGACAGTTTACGCACATTATGTGTTGGCGAAAGCAGCCTGGAAAGCCGGAAACAGGGAAACGGCAAAACGGGAATTTACCATCACAGACAATTTAAGCAAGGGATACCGTGGTGCCGAATCAAAATATTACCTCGCTTTGATGAGCTTTGACAACAAAAAATACGACACAACGGAAAAGCTGGTTTACGCGCTGTCCGACAAATATTCTGCCGAACCTTATTGGGTTGCCAAAGGATTTATTTTGCTGGCAGACGTTTATGTGAAACGGGGAAATATTTTTCAGGCACGCCAAACATTAAAAAGCATTGTGGCCAATTATCCGGGAAACGACCTGAAACAACTGGCCGGGAAAAAACTGGCCGCATTGCCGGCAGAAAAGTCATCCGGCGCAAAAAAACAGAACAAACAGAAGAAATAACGGGCATGAAAATCATTCAAAATAAACTCTTATTTTTCATTATTGGAATTTTGCTGGTTTCAGTAAATGTCCTCGGACAGAACAAAGCCGATACGTTAAATACGAAACACAACGAAAGTATCACCATATACGGCAGCAGTCGTCCGGTAACGGGAAAAGCCCTCAAAATAAAAAGCCATCCGCAATTACCATCGCTGGAAATGCCAAAGATTTCAGCTGCTTTTCATTTTGCTGACCTGAAAGCCCCCACATCCATTCAGCTGAAAGAGATAAAGCCGTCTGCCCATATTCAGGCTGCCCGACAGGTACCATCGTGGAAAAGCCTGCTGACATTGGGTCTGGGCAGCCGTATCAGCCCTTTACTGGAATATTTTTACTCCGGCGGGAAATCAAGGCACTATTTGCTGACAGTCCATTTGCTGCATCACTCCTCGTTTTTGAACATTAAAAACTACCTGCCGTCGCCTTATACTTATTCAAAAGCCGGCATCCACTACGACAAATATTTCGCCTATCACGTACTGTCTGTCCGGGGTAGTTATCGCTTAAGCTCCAACCGTTACTATGGATACAACACCAAAGGCGACACGTTGAATTATGACAAAAATGACGCCAGCCTGAAACAATATTATCAGGTGGCTTCCGTGGGGGTGAAATTTGCCAGTAATTACCGTTCGGAATACAGACTAAACCATCTTTTCAGGGTAAATGGCTATTATCTTTCCGACAAACACGGCATGTCAGAGATTAACGCACATTTTGATTTTGACCTGCACAAAGGCTTTAAGGTCAGTGACATATTTAACCACCAGCAGCTAGGGCTGGAAGGTGCTTTTGATTATTTCGGGAATAAAAGTACTGCTCCCTACATGAATCATCAGCTCATCGAAAACCATTACGCCCGGATACTCCCCTATTTTGATGCACGCTATGGTATTTTTTCTTTCAGGACCGGCTTAAATTTTGAATGGCTGAAACAAGCTGAGGGGAAACTACATTTTTATCCTTATCTGCATGTCAATGTGAATGTCGCTCCCGGAATTTTTTCTTTCTTCGCCGGACTTGACGGAGGGCTGAAGAAAAATTCTTATCTTGATTTGAGCCGTGAAAATCCTTATCTCAGCTCTTCACAGAACGATTTTCGTTGGGAAAACACCTTGTTTGAGGCTTACGGCGGATTTCGTGGAAACATTGCCCGGCGTTTCGGCTTTGAGTTCAGGGCAAGTTACCGTAAGTTTTCTGACATGGCCTATTTTGACCATCCCCATTATTGGTACCTGCTCAATTCGGCTTCGGGAACCGGCCAAACCAGCCCGGGTACCCACATTCCTCCAAAAAATGATTTTTACCTCTACTATGCCAATGGCCATGTTTTTGACCTGAGTGGAAGCCTGACCTATTCCAGCACCCCGAACCTGGACCTTTGGCTGAAAGGCGAATACCATAATTACACTTTGGAATACGACCTTAAGCCATTGTACAAACCGCTTTTCAGCATGCACCTCGGGGCTTCGTACCGGATAAAAAACATCAAGCCATGGGCGGAGATATACTTTATGGGCAGCCGCTGGGCAACGAAAGAGCAAATATGGACGGGACATTGGTTTGTTACCGCCGGGCCACAAAGCCTCAACTACAAACTTGACAGCTATTTCGATATTAACCTCGGTGCCGAATACCGCATTGACAAACAACTTTCCGGTTTTATCCGGGTAACCAACCTGCTGAACAAGCAATATTTTCGCTATGATGGCTATCCTGTTGCAGGAATAGAAGTTATGGTCGGCGTAAGGTATCGTTTTTAACAAACAGGCTGTTTTATTCGGTTAATAACTTCCTGTAAAAGGTGGTGAAAGGAGTTCGTGCAAACTTCATTTTTTCGTACCTTTGCACGTTAAAAGGAAAAAAAATTCCAAAGAAGTTTCAGAATTATGACAACAGATCAGAAAAACGCTGAAAACCAGTATAATGCCAGTAACATTACCGTACTGGAAGGACTGGAAGCCGTACGGAAACGTCCGGCCATGTATATCGGCGACATCAGTGAGCGCGGCTTGCACCATTTGGTTTACGAAGTAGTGGACAACTCCATTGATGAAGCCATGGCAGGCTTTTGTGATGAAATTTTCGTTACCATTCACAAAGACAACTCCATTACCGTATCGGACAATGGACGCGGAATTCCTACGGGCATCCATGAAAAAGAAAACCGCTCGGCACTGGAAGTTGTTATGACCGTACTTCACGCCGGCGGTAAATTCGACAAAGGCTCCTATAAAGTTTCCGGTGGCCTGCACGGTGTCGGCGTGAGCTGTGTTAATGCCTTGTCAGGCAAACTTACCGCAACCGTTTACCGCGAAGGAAAAATTTTCCGCCAGGAGTATGAGAAAGGGCATCCATTGGAGGATGTTAAAGCCATCGGCGAATCAGACAAAACAGGTACCGAAATCCATTTCGTGCCCGACAGCAGTATTTTTATTGTCTCCACGTATAGCTTTGACACATTGGCAACAAGATTGCGGGAACTGGCTTTTCTGAACAAAGGCATCCACCTTTCGCTCACCGACGAACGCCAGACCAACGAAGATGGTACTGCCCTGCAAGAAACTTTTTATTCTGAAAACGGCCTGTCCGATTTCATCGAATACCTCGATGAAAACAGGGAAGCACTTATTCCGGATGTTATCTCCATGGAAGGGGAGAAAAATGGTGTTCCCATTGAGGTAGCCATGAAATACAACACTTCCTTTAACGAAAACCTCCACTCCTACGTCAACAATATCAACACACACGAAGGCGGAACACACCTTTCCGGTTTCAGGCGTGCCCTTACCCGTACGCTGAAAAGTTATGCCGACAAATCGGGCATGCTTGCCAAATTGAAATACGACATCAACGGCGATGACTTCCGTGAAGGGCTTACTGCCGTAATTTCCGTGAAAGTTCAAGAGCCCCAGTTTGAGGGACAGACAAAAACAAAGCTGGGCAACTCGGAGGTAATGGGTGCTGTGGACCAAATGCTCAGTGAACATCTCTCTTTTTACCTCGAAGAACACCCCAAAGAGGCAAAAACCATTGTACAGAAAGTTATCCTGGCAGCCACGGCCCGGCATGCAGCCCGAAAAGCCCGCGAGCTGGTACAACGTAAAAATGTACTTTCCGGTTCCGGACTTCCCGGAAAATTGTCGGATTGCTCCGAACGTAACCCGGAAGTTTCAGAATTGTACCTCGTTGAGGGTGATTCTGCCGGCGGAACGGCCAAACAAGGCCGCGACCGGAAGTTCCAGGCTATCCTGCCACTGCGTGGAAAAATCCTGAACGTGGAAAAAGCACTGCCGCACCGTACTTTCGAAAGCGAAGAGATTAAAAACATCTACACAGCCCTCGGCGTTCACCTGGGCACGGAAGAAGACAGCAAAGCACTGAACATAGAAAAATTACGCTACCACAAGATTATCATTATGACGGATGCCGATGTGGATGGAAGCCATATTGCCACTTTAATCCTGACCTTCTTTTTCCGTTATATGCACGAGCTGATTGAAAGGGGCTACGTTTACATTGCCACACCGCCTTTGTACCTGATTCGTAAAGGAAAAACGGAACGTTACTGCTGGACGGAAGAAGAACGTATCCAGATTGTCAGCGAACTGTCTACCGATGGGACTGACAAAGGTATTCATATTCAGCGTTATAAAGGCCTGGGAGAAATGAATGCAGAGCAACTCTGGTCAACCACCATGGACCCTGCCCGCCGTACATTGCGTCAGGTAACCATCGAGAACGGTTCGGAAGCCGACCATGTTTTCTCCATGCTCATGGGCGATGATGTGCCCCCGCGCCGCGCTTTCATCGAGGCCAACGCAAAATATGCCAATATTGATGCCTAATTCATAATCTGAATTTAAAAGGAAAGGCTGTTCGCTTTGTGGGCAGCCTTTTTTTACATCCACGCCACAGGAAAAAAATATGTATTTTTGCAGCCCCGAAAAATTGCCTGCAAACCGGAAATCCGGTGGTTAGAAAAAGAAACAGATGAAATATCATATCGTACAGCTGGGATGCCAAATGAACATTTCCGATGGAGAGCGGGTGCAGAACATGCTGGATAAAATGGGGTTTGTTCCTACAGACAGGGAAGAGGAAGCCAACCTGCTGGGAGTCATTGCCTGCTCTGTACGCCAGAAAGCCATCGACAAAGTCTATTCGCGGATTCAGAAGTGGAACAAATGGAAAAACAAAAAAAACCTTATCACTTTCGTTACCGGATGTGTGCTGCCGGCTGACAGGGAAAAATTCCTGAAACAGTTCGACATGGTTTTCACCATGAGCGAATTGCCCGGACTACCGGAGATGATTCAGCAATACGGCATCGTTACGCCGGCAGGCATGCAAAGTCTGGACAAGGGGTTGCAGGAAATGGAACTTCCCAAGAATGAGGGCCGCAACGAAGCGGCTTTCAGGCTGAAGAATGCTGTCCTGCCGCAGGACAAAGCAAACATTCCCCATCCGGAAAAGGGCATCGAAGAATTCTGGCACATCACGCCCAAATACGGCTCGGGCTATGAAGCTTACATCCCCATCCAAAACGGATGCAACAAATTCTGCACTTATTGTGCCGTCCCGTACACCCGCGGACGTGAAGTCTCCAGGCCTTCCGGTGAAATTATGAAAGAGCTTGAAGACCTCGTGAAAAGAGGCTACAAAAGCATCACCCTGCTGGGACAAAATGTCAACTCCTACGGGCTGGACAAAAAAGGCGAAGAGGTCTCTTTTGCCGGGCTGCTGGACATGATTGGCAAATTCGGGAACAGCAGAAAAGAGAAATTCTGGCTCTACTTCACTTCGCCCCATCCGCGCGACATGACTGACGAAGTCATTGAAGTCATTGCTCAATATCCCTGCCTGGCCAAACAAATTCATTTGCCTGTCCAGTCGGGCGACGATGCCATGTTGCAACACATGAACCGCAACCATACAATAGAAAAATACCGGAGTATCGTCCGTACCATTCGCAGGCTTCTCCCCGAAGCCACCCTTTTTACGGACATCATCGTCGGTTTTACAGGCGAAACGGAAGAACAGGTCGAGAATACCCGAAAAGCCATAGAGGAATTCCGTTACAACATGGCTTACATTGCACAATATTCACCCCGTCCGGGAGCCGTCAGTTCCCGCTGGATAGACGACATTCCCAAAGAGGTAAAAAAGGCACGTTACCACAGGCTCACCGAAGAGCTGATGAAACATTCACTGGCTTACAACCAGGACCTTATCGGGAAAACCATGGACGTGCTCGTCAGGGGAAAAGATAGAAAACCCGGCTACCTTTCTGCGTTGACCGAAGGAAAAATTATTGTCCGTTTCCCCTCGGCAAACGAAAGCCTTATCGGGAAGTTTGCAAAAGTGAAAATCCACAGTGCCGTTCCCTTTTCTACTGAAGGCGAGCTGATAACCAAAGACGTTGAACATCCGGTAAATGCCTGAAAAATGACAAAAAAAATCGCTTTTAAGACCCTCGGCTGCCGGCTCAACCTGTTTGAAACCGATGCCCTGGTATCCGAATTCACCAAAATGAACTACGAGGTGGTAGATTTTGGCGAAAAGGCCGATGTGTATGTGGTCAACACCTGTACCGTTACCAACCAAAGCGACCACAAGTCGAAGCAGGTGATGAACCAGGTGAAACGCCTGCATCCCGGTGCGCTGAAAATCGTTACGGGCTGTATGGCAACCAATTACAAAGAAGAGCTGGAGCAAAGTGGCCAAGTGGATTATGTGGTCGACAACGACCACAAAACGGCCATCGCCCCGCTGGTGGAAGCCTATTTTAATGGCGAAATAACCTCCCCCGACCATTACGAAAAGGATTTGTTCGGCTATGACCCTGCCGACACCACGTTGCACACCCGCAGCCTGATTAAAATCCAGGACGGGTGCAACAACTTCTGCACATTCTGTATCATTCCCAAAGTACGGGGACGTGCCGTTAGCCGGCCGGCCAAAGCCGTTTATGAAAACATACGACAGGTTATCGGTTTTGGGTACAAAGAGATTGTATTGACCGGTGTAAACATTGGCCGTTACCGGGATGGGAAGACCGATTTTGAGAAACTGGTGGAGAACATCCTGGAGCTTCCCGGCGACTTCCGTCTGCGCATCTCCTCCATGGAACCGGATGGCTTTACCGACAGTTTCTTCCGCCTTTTTGCCCATCCCAAACTGACCCCCCATTTGCATCTGTGCCTGCAAAGCGGTTCTGAAGAGATATTGCTCAGGATGCGGCGCATGTACACCGCCAAGCTCTTTGAAGAAATGGCCAACGAGCTGCGCCGGCGTTATCCGGGGTTCAACCTCACCACCGACATTATCGTGGGTTTCCCGGGCGAAACGGAAGAGGATTTCAGGGAAAGCCTGACCATGGCCCGGCGTTTGCAATTTGGGCACATCCATACCTTCAAATACAGCGTACGGCACGGAACACGGGCTGAACGCATGCCGGAGCAGCTTCCCGAAAAAGAAAAAACCCGCCGTTCGGAAATCATTCGTAACCTTTCGGATAAAATGAAACTGGACTACAGAAAATCCTTTGTGGGCAAAGAGCAGACCGTTTTGGTGGAACAATTTGACAAACGTGGTTTTGCCACCGGCTATGGGGAGCATTACGTTCCGGTTGTTATCCGGCAAAAGGGGCTGGAAAAGAATAAATTTTATACCGTACTGCTTGACGCGATAGAGATGCAGGACGAACCTGTACTCAGTGGGACATTAAAAAGGCAATAAATTAAAAAAATCGGGCTAAGACTTTTTTATATTAAAAGTTTATTTAATTTTGCAGCCCCAAAAGGAATATATTAAAACAATAATTAGAATTATGGCTAATCATAAATCGGCTCTCAAGAGAATCAGACAAAACGAAACAAGAAGGGTGCATAACCGTTATTATGCCAAAACAGTACGCAACGCTGTAAAGAAATTCAGGTCGCTTACTGATAAGAAAGAAGCCATCGGGCAAATGCCCGCTTTGTATGCGATGATTGACAAATTGGCTAAAAAGAATATTATCCACAAAAACAAAGCCGGTAATTTAAAATCAAAGATTACCAAACATGCCAATACATTAGCATAGGTTGTTAAAAACTTACAACGAAAAATCCGGGTACTTAACAGTGTCCGGATTTTTTTGTATAAACCCGGGCCTGAGATAAGGCTTACCTGGCTAATTCCTGTTTGTCGGTGTTCAAAGGAGCCGAAAATTGATGTATTTTTGAACCTCAAAAATTAATTCATGGATAATTATATTGTTTCGGCGAGAAAATACCGTCCATCCACCTTTGCCCAGGTTGTGGGACAGGATGCCATCACCTCCACATTGAAAAATGCCATTGTTACAGGACATTTGGCACAGGCATTTTTGTTTACCGGCCCGCGGGGTGTCGGCAAAACCACCTGTGCACGGATTATGGCCAAAACCATCAACTGCATGAACCCGACTCCCGAAGGAGAGCCTTGCAACGAATGTGCATCGTGTAAAGCTTTTAACGAAAACGGTTCTTTCAATATCCACGAACTGGATGCCGCTTCCAACAACTCGGTAGACGACATCCGTGCACTGGTCAACCAGGTACGTATCCCGCCCCAATCCGGAAAATACAAAGTCTATATCATCGATGAGGTGCACATGCTCTCGACGGCCGCCTTCAACGCCTTTCTGAAAACGCTGGAAGAACCGCCTGCATACGCCAAATTTATCCTGGCCACCACCGAGAAACACAAGATTATCCCCACCATTTTATCGCGTTGCCAGATTTTTGACTTCCGGAGAATCGGTGTGGGCGACATAGCGCAACACCTTGCATATGTAGCCAAAAATGAAGGTATTGAAGCGGAAGAAGAAGCCCTGCATATCATAGCCCAAAAAGTTGATGGTGCCTTGCGCGACGCCCTCTCCACTTTTGATCAGATCGTCAGTTACAGCGGGAAAAAAATCACCTACAAGGATGTCATTGAAAACCTGAATATTCTTGATTACGAATATTATTTCCGAATGACCCAAGCCATCCTCCGGGGAGATTTCCCCACATTGTTGCTTGTCTTCGATGAGATTCTTCAAAATGGCTTTGACGGACAGGATTTTCTCAGCGGGTTAAACGATCATTTCCGAAAATTACTTGTGGCCAAAAATCCGCAGACAGAGAAACTTCTGCAAACCAGCCCCTCTTTATTTAATCATTACAGGGAACAGGCGAAACTTTGCAGTACAGATTTTTTGTTTAAGGCACTCAGCACCTGCAACACTTTCGACCTGGATTATAAAACCAGTAACAACAAACGGTTGCATGTGGAAATAGCCCTCACACAGCTCATTTCACTTACGCAGAAAGTGCCCGGCACAGACAAAGTTGAACCGGTCCCCACCACCACAGAGAGCAAACCTGTTTATAAAAAACCGGCTCCAGCCCCGAAAAAGATTCCGCAAGAGCCTGTAAAAACGGAAAAACCGGAAACCACACCCGAAACATCCGGGACAACAGCACCCGGCAAAACCACAAGTGAAACAACTGTAAAAAAACCTCAGGCCGAACCGGTTAACAACCCCCACCGCAAGACAACAGTAACCACGACCCGAAAAAACGGTAACCGGCAGGCTGTCCGGAATATTTCCATTAAAGACACGCTGAATGCACTCAAAGCAAAAAGCAACGTGGTTGATGAACCCGAGCCGGTTATCATCAACGAATTTACACAGGAAAAACTGGAACATGCCTGGGATGGCTTTGTGAAAAGCTACAAAGTAAAATCTCCCAGTTTTGTATTGACGCTGAGCAAAGGACAACCGCGACTGAAAGAAAATTTCAAAATAGAATACCACGTCCCCAACTCCATCATCAAAGATGACAAGCTGAATGTCAACATCCTGCTCGATTATCTCAAGAAAGAGCTAAACAACAACCAAATTACGCTGGAAGCCATTGTGGATACACATAAGCGGCAGCAGGAAGCCTACACCGACCGCGAACGCTTTGAGAAATTGTCCAAAGATTTCCCAAAACTGAACCGGCTCAAAAACGAATTAGACCTTGAACTGGGATTCTAACCATCATAAATATTCTTTCCAGGCCATGGAGAGCCTGGCATTTTCTTAACTTTGCACAAATTCAAAAAACAATCCATGAAAAAACATGTATCAATTGCGCTGATTGCCTTTGTTGCCTTTGCCTTAGGCGCATGTAATCAGAGTAAGAAAAAAGAAACCAAAAACAAAAAAATGACAGAAGCCATCAACCCGGCCAACATGGACAAAAGTGTAAAACCGGGAAACAACTTTTATGAGTATGTAAACGGCGGATGGATAAAAAGCCATCCCATACCGCCCGAGTACAGCCAATACGGAGCTTTCACCGTACTCTATGAAAACAACCAGAAAGAGCTGAAAGCACTGGTAAACGAAATAGCCAAAAAGAAAGAGGTAAAACAGGGAAGTGTCGAACAGAAGATTCGCGATTTCTACAACAGTGGTATGGACACAGCCCGTATTGAAAAACAGGGGATTACGCCGATACTGCCGGAGATGAAAAAGGTTGATGCCATCACCAACCTGAAAATGGTTCAGCAAGAGCTGGCACACATGCACACCATTGGCGTACATCCGCTTTTCTATTTCTATGCCGGTGCCGACGAAAAAAACAGCTCCATGGAAATTGCCAACTTATACCAGGGTGGCTTGGGACTGCCGGACGTCTCTTACTACACAAAAGATGACCCCGCTTCCAAAAAGCTTCGGGAAGAGTATGTACAGCACATTGCCAAAATGTTTGAGCTCAAAGGTGACAACAATAAAGTTGCCAATAAAAAGGCACAGGAAGTCCTAAAACTGGAAACTGCATTGGCCAAAACTTCATTCACAAGGCTTGAACGCAGAAGTCCTGAGAACAATTACAACAAAATGTCCCTTGCACAGTTACAGAAAATATCACACAACTTCAACTGGAAAGCCTATTTTGCCAACATCGGCCTTAAAAATCCGGGAGAAATCAACGTGGGCCAGCCCCGTTTCTTCACCGGAATGAGCAAAATTATCGGTGAAACGCCTGTAAGTGTCTGGAAAGCTTATCTCGAATGGAACCTGCTGGACGATGCAGCACCTTATTTAAGCAAGAAATTCGTTCAGGAGAATTTTAACTTTTACGGCAAAACCATGTCGGGACAACAGAAAATGCGCCCCCGCTGGAAACGGGTTATGGGAGCTACTTCGGGAAGCCTCGGAGAAGCACTCGGTGAGCTTTATGTAGCCAAATATTTCCCGCCCGAATCCAAAAAACGCATGGTACAACTGGTGGGCAACCTGAAACTGGCTTTTGCCGAACGGATCAACAAACTGGATTGGATGAGCGATACCACCAAGAAAAAAGCCATCGCAAAGCTGAAAGCCATTACGGTAAAAGTGGGCTATCCCGACAAATGGAAAGATTATTCCAAACTCGAAGTGGTTCCCGACAACTATTTCCAGAACATTACCAATGCCAGCAAATTTGCTTTCAACTACAACCTCAACAAAGTGGGCAAACCGGTGGACAAAACCGAATGGGGCATGACACCGCAAACAGTCAACGCCTACTACAACCCATCAAACAATGAGATTGTCTTTCCGGCAGGAATCCTGCAACCGCCGTTTTTCAACAAAGATGCCGACGATGCCGTCAACTATGGTGCCATTGGCGTGGTCATCGGCCACGAAATGACCCACGGCTTTGATGACCAGGGCCGGAAATACGACAAAGAAGGAAACATGAACAACTGGTGGACATCTGCCGATGCCAAACGTTTCAAAGCCAAAACCGCCAAACTGGCCGCACTTTATGACCATTACACGGTTCTCGATTCGCTGCACGTCAACGGACAGCTGACCATGGGCGAAAACATTGCCGACCTCGGCGGGCTCAATATCTCCTACCAGGCCTATCTGAAATCGCTGAACGGGAAAACACCAAAGAAAATCGATGGCTTTACCGGGACACAGCGTTTTTTCATGGCTTTTGCACAGGTCTGGAGACAAAATATCCGTCCCAAAGAGATGGCCAAACGCCTGAAAACCGATGTTCACAGCCCGGGCGAAGCAAGGGTCAACATTCCCCCGTTTAACATGACGCCGTTCATCAAAGCGTTCAATATTAAGCCGGGCGACAAACTTTATATACCCAAAGACAAAAGGGCTTATATCTGGTAACTTACGGTTTGATTTTTCAACTGAAAACGGCTATAAATTAATATTATAGCCGTTTTTTTATTGTCCTGTTTTTTTGAAAATCCCCATCAAAATGCTTACTTTTGCCCCATGAGAAAACTATCAAAATGGCTTTTTAACCTGTTGGGATGGAAAACGGTGGGAGAAGTGCCCGGAGAGCACAAAAAACTCCTTATTGTGGAAGCCCCGCACACCTCCAACTGGGATTATCTGCTCGGCATGCTGGCCATCACCTCCATAGGGGTGAAGGTAAATGTCATCATCAAAAAGGAACTTTTTTTCTGGCCCCTCGGTGTTTTTTTGAAATGGATTGGCGGAATTCCGCTGGACCGCAGCGGAAACCTGAGCAAAGTGGATGCCCTGGCCCATTTGTTTAAAGAAAAAAAGGCTTTAAACCTCGCCATTACGCCCGAAGGGACCCGCTCGCTGAGTACCCATTGGAAAAAAGGGTACTATTACATTGCCGTGAAAGCAGGCGTTCCCATTTTGCTCACCGCCCTGGATTATGAGAAGAAAACAGGCACTTTCGGAAAACTTTTGTTCCCCTCAGGCAATTACGAAGAAGACTTCAAAATTATTGAAGATTTCTACAAAGGCGTTGTGGCAAAGTATCCTGAGAATTTCAACCTCAGCCCACAGTATCTAAAGGAAAAAGGGGCCGGCAAAAACCAGAATATTTCCTAAATTTGCGCTCCTCAAAAAACGGACATGCAAAAGATTGCTCATTTTATTTTATGCCGTTTGCTGGGTTGGGAGATATCAGGCAAATTACCCGATTCCGTAAACAAAGCGGTCATCACCGTAGCCCCGCACACCTCCTTGTGGGATTTTGTGTACGGACGGCTCGCTTTTTGGGTGCTCCATATTGATGTTCGTTTTATGATTAACGAAAAATATTTTTTCTGGCCATTGGGAGGATTACTTAAACTATTGGGAGGGCATCCGGTAAAACAAACCCGGCCGACACGGGTGCTGCTGGAGGTTTTTGACCATTTTAAAAATAACGACACCTTCTTTCTTGTGATTACCCCCGAAGGGACACGTGAGCTTGTCCACCGCTGGAAAAGGGGGTTCTACCAGATTGCTTTGCAAAACGAGGTACCCATTGCCATGGCCTTTATTGATTACCGCGACAAAAAAGGAGGTATCGGCCCCATTTTTCATCCCACAGGCAATTATGAAGCCGATATAATGGAAATAGAAACCTATTACCGGCAGTTTCACGCAAAGCATCCCGAACGTTACAACCTGAGCGAAACAAACCTGAAAAAGACAGCGTAAATGACACAACCCAAAAGCAATATTACCGCCATCCTTGTTTTCGGTACAAGCCTATTGTTTTTTTTACTTTTAAATGCTCCTGCCTCTGCACAAACACGAAAAGTTACCTACAAAGCCGTGGAAGTGCAGGGAAAACCGCCGGTAATTGATGGCCATTTGAAAGACAAAGCCTGGCAAGCAGCAAAATGGGATAATGATTTTACACAGTTTGAGCCATACGACAGCAAAGCCCCGTCTCAAAAAACAGCTTTTAAAATATTGTACGACAACAACAACCTGTACGTGGGCATTCGTTGTTTTGATACGGACCCTTCCAAAATAGAGAAAATCCTTTCCAGGCGCGACAAAACCGATGGCGACTGGATTGGCGTTGGCATTGACAGCTACCACGATAAGCTTACCGGATTTGTTTTCTCGGCCAACGCCGTTGGGGTTAAATGGGATGGGAAATTCACCAACGACGACAACATGGATGACACCTGGAACCCGGTCTGGTACGTTAAAACATCCATCGACTCCCTCGGATGGGTGGCCGAAATGCGTATCCCGTTGTCGCAGTTGCGCTTTGCCAAAACAAAAAACCACGTCTGGGGCCTCCAGGTTATCCGCAAAATATACCGTCTTCAGGAGATGGACCTGTGGTCGCCGCAATCCAAATCCGAATCGGGATGGGTGAGCCACTGGGGCGAACTGACCGGCATCGACAATATTCATCCGAAAAAAGAGATTGCCCTGACACCTTACGCCCTCGGTAAACTCACCACTTCCGAAAAAGAAAAAGGAAACCCCTTTGCCACAGGGGTAACCCCCGGTTACTCCCTCGGACTGGATGGAAAAATTGCCGTTACCAACGACCTGACGCTCAATTTCACCATCAACCCCGATTTTGGCCAGGTAGAAGCCGACCCATCAGAGGTAAACCTCTCCGCTTTTGAGAGTTATTTCTCGGAGAGAAGGCCCTTTTTCGTGGAAGAGAACAACATTTTCAATTTTCCCCTCGCTGCCGGGGGCGATTTCGGAATTGACAACCTGTTCTACTCGCGGCGGATTGGCAGAAGGCCCCACAATTATCCCGAATTGGCACCAGGCGAATATGCCAAAGTTCCAGAAGCCACCCGTATCCTGGGGGCTTTTAAACTTTCCGGCAAAACGCGCAACGGTTGGTCCATCGGTGTTCTCGAAAGCCTGACACAAAACGCAAAAGCGACCATTGACAGTGCCGGCGACCGGAGCAAGCAGTCCATCGAACCCATGACCAATTATTTCAACACCCGTATCCAAAAAGACATCAACAAAGGCAAGACGATTATTGGCGGCATGGTAACCGCCACCAACCGGTTTATCAAAGACAGCAGCCTGATGTACCTTCCATCTGCAGCCTATTCGGCCGGCATCGACTTTCAGACATACTGGAAGGACAAAACCTACCGGCTGAGTGCAAAAGCCTATGGCAGCCACCTTTCGGGAAGTACGGAAGCCATAACCAGTGAGCAGGAATCTTCGAGGCGTTACTACCAAAAACCGGATGGCACCCGTAAGCTGGACACCACGCTGCGCATTCTTCAGGGAACAGGTGCCAGTACAGAGTTTTCCAAAATCGGCGGACACTGGCAATTCGGGGTAAGTGCCACCATGTACAGCCCGGGGCTGGAGCTAAACGACCAGGGCTACATGCGTATCGCTGATATGATAAAACAGGGGATATCAACAAGTTACAATTTCTGGACACCCTTTAGCATTTTTCGATCCATGAACCTTGGATTGGGGCAGCATAGCGGATATGACTTCCTCGGACGAAAGACGTTTTCAGGCTACAGTTTTCATTTCAACACCCAGTTTAAAAATTACTGGGGGTTTAGTTTGGGAACTTACCGCAGCGGCCGCGACCTGGACAGGCACGAACTGAGGGGCGGCCCCTCCATCCTCACCCCTGCCGAATGGAACTTCTGGACGAGTGTGAGTACCGATGGCAGGAAGAAGCTTGTCGCCGGGTTTAGCTTCAGCACAGACAAAGGAGACCATCAATTCAGCAAATCATACGGATTGAATTTTCGCCTCTCCTACCGGCCCATTCCGGCACTAAAACTCTCTATCAGCCCGAGCTACTCCAACAGTTATAAAGATTTTAAATATGTTTCCAAAGAAGAGTTAAACAACCAGGATTTATACGTCGTTTCCAGCATCGAGCAAACGGTCTTTTCCACCAGTGTACGCGTAAACTTCTCCTTTACGCCCGACCTTTCTCTGGAATACTGGGGCCAGCCCTTTCTTTTTTCAGGAGATTATTCCGGGTTTAAAAAAGTAATTCATCCCAACGACAAAGATTTTGATGCACAGTTTCACGAATATACTCCCAACGAGATAAGCTACGATGAAACAGCAAACCAGTATCTGGTGGATGACAATGGCGACGGAAATACGGATTTCACACTGGCCAATCCCGATTTTAGCTTTATGGAATTCCGTTCAAACATGGTGCTCCGCTGGGAGTTTGTTCCCGGGTCCACCTTTTTCTTCGTCTGGTCGCAGGAACGCAACGATTACAACGGCAACGGCGATTTTGACTTTGGCAATGGCTTCCATTCCCTTTTTCAGGCGCACCCGACCAATGTTTTCCTGCTCAAATTCTCTTACCGCTTTAGCATGTAAATCTTATACCGAACTCAGGTTGTATAACTTCCCTCCCCTGCCGGAAAGTAAAATGCAGATATGAAATAAGAGGGTAGAAAAACCGTTATCATTTTAAATCAAATTAACACCAATACATAAATGTCCGTTACGTTACAAACTATCCAAAGCAAAAAACAGAAAAATGATTTTGTCAACCTGCCTTTTGAAATTTATAAAAAAAATGCCTACTGGGTTCCGCCCTTAAAATCAGACGAACTGAAAAGCATGGATGCCGGACACAATCCAGCCATGCGGTTTTGCGATGCCGAATATTGGATAGCCTACCAAAACGGGAAACCAGCAGGACGGATAGCAGCCATCATCAACCACAAATACAATGAAAAAGTAGGAAAAAAACTGGGGCGTTTCTCCAAACTGGAGTTTTTCGACAACAAAGAAGTTTTTGTAGCCCTCATGGACAAGGCCATTGCCTGGATGAAACAAAAAGGGATGAAAACGGTTCACGGCCCATTGGGATTTACCAACCTCGATAACCAGGGACTGCTCATTGAAGGGTTCGATTACCTGCCTTCAGTGGCATCGGTTTATCATCTCCCATACTACCAGAAGTATCTTGAAGACTATGGTTTTGAAAAAGAAATCGACTGGCTGGAATTTCGTTTAAACATCGGGGCCAAAGCCATAAATAAATCCATGCGTGGAGCTAAACTATTGAAGAAACGATTTGGTTTAGAGGTGATTAGGTTCAAAAAAGCCAGCGATGTCCTTCCACACGCCAAAGCCCTTTTCGAGGTAGTAAACGATGCCTTTGCTTCGCTGCCGTTCGTTATCCCATTCGACAAGGAGATGGTGGACATGTACGTAGAAAAGTATTTTAAAATTATTAACCCCAAATATGTTTACTTTGTCAAAAAAGGAGACGAATTGGCGGGCTTTTTTCTTGCTGTCCCTTCTTTGTCAAGAGCTATGCAGAAAGGCAACGGCAAGCTGTTTCCGTTTGGCTTTTATCATATTAAAAAAGCCATTAAAAACCCCGAAGTAATTGATTTCTTCCTGGGAGGTGTAAAACCGGAATATGACCGTGAAGGTATTGCCGTTGTTTTGTACGCGGAAATTCAAAACCAAATGCTGAAAGATGGCCTGCACATTGTTGAAACCACCGGTAATTTTGAGACAAACCGCCATGTCATCGCCAACTGGAAAAATTTCGACCACATCCAGCACAAACGCCGGCGCTGCTTTATTAAGAATATTTAAGAAAGCTTTTCATAATTAAACCGGTTAAATATGTAAGGCTATGGTAAAAACCTTTAAGTTTGTGCCTGAGAAAAAATCCGGACATGGGAATCAACGTTAAAGTAGTTAAAAGCAATCAGGAGAAAAAAGATTTTGTTCATCTGCCCTTTGAGGTATACAAAGGAAATCCTTACTGGGTACCCCCGCTGAAATGTGATGAAAAAAAAGCCATGGGCCCCAAACACAACCCGGCCATGCGCTTTTGCGATTCCCGGTTTTGGGTTGCTTACCGCGATGGTAAACCGGTTGGACGACTGGCAGCCATCATCAATAGAAAATACAACGAAAAAACAGGGAAAAAGCTGGGACGTTTCTTCAAACTGGAATTTTTCGATGACAAAGAAACGTTTCAGGCACTCATGGACACAGCCGTCGCCTGGCTCAAAGAAAAAGGAATGAAAACCATTCATGGCCCGTTGGGATTTACCAACCTCGACACCCAGGGACTGCTCGTTGAAGGATTTGACTATCTGCCCTCTATCGCCTCGGTCTACCATCATCCGTACTACCAGAAACATATTGAGGACTATGGCTTCAAAAAAGAAATTGACTGGGTGGAATTCAGGCTGCAAATCGGGAAAAAGAACATTGAAAAAGCAAACCGCGGAGCCGAACTGCTGAAAAAAAGATTTGGTTTTGAAATTGTCAGCTTTAAAAAAACCAAAGAGCTTATCCCCCATGCTGCCACCGTCTTTAATGTTTTGAACCAGGCTTTTGGCAAATTACCTTTTGTAACTCCCTTTGACAAAGAGATGCGCGATATGTATACCAAAAAATATTTCAAGGTCATCAACCCAAAATATGTCTTTCTGGTAAAAAAAGAGGACAACGTCTTGGGTTTCATGATAACTGTCCCCTCTCTGTCCAAAGCCATGCAAAAAGCCAATGGGCGACTGTTCCCCTTTGGCTTCTACCACATTATGAAGGATATGAAACATCCCAAAGTGATTGATTTCTTCCTGAGTGGGGTCTTACCAAAGTATGAAAGCCAGGGCGTAGCCATCATGCTGTATGCTGCCGTGCAAAATCAAATGCTGAAGGACGGCATCGACACCATAGAAACCACCGGTATTTTTGAAACCAACCAACACGCCATCTCCAACTGGAAAAATTTTGACCACATCCAACACAAACGCAGACGCTGTTTTATCAAAGAGATTGAATAAATTTTAATACAGCCAGAAAATAAGAAAAAGCTTTTGATGGATAATGCTTATTTTTGCGTATCAATAAAAATTGAAACACAACTTTTTTTCTTATGAAATACAACAGGATTCTCTTGAAATTAAGTGGGGAAGCCCTCATGGGCAACAAAAAATACGGCATTGACCCCGAAACACTGACCACTTACTGCAACGACATTGTTTCCATTGTCAACAAGGGGGTCCAGACGGCTATCGTCATTGGCGGAGGGAATATCTTTCGCGGACTGCAAGGGGCTGCCGAAGGTTTCGACCGTGTGCAGGGCGATTATATGGGCATGCTGGCCACGGTCATCAATTCCATGGCATTGCAGGCAGAACTGGAGAAACAGGGACTGAAGGTCAAACTACTTTCCGGGCTGTTTATTGACCCGATTACGGAGACCACCAGCGGCAGAAAAGCCATGGATTATCTGGAAAAAGGTTATGTTGTGGTTATTGCCGGCGGGACAGGTAATCCGTTTTTTACCACAGACTCGGCTTCCGCATTGCGTGCCGTCGAAATACATGCCGATGTGCTGTTGAAAGGGACCCGTGTGGATGGCGTTTATACCGCAGATCCCGAAAAAGACCCTACTGCCGTAAAATATGATGCCCTGACATTTGACCAGGCTTACGAAAAAAACCTGCGTATCATGGACATGACCGCATTTACCCTCTGCAAAGAGAACAGCCTGCCCATTTTGGTTTTTGACATGAACACACAAGGCAATTTGGGAAAAGTAGTCTCCGGCGAAAAAATCGGAACGCTCATCAGCCGATAAATAAATTTTAAAAATGATTTCCTGTAACTACCTGTATCTACTTAATTTAAGCTACTGAGTAGTAAGGTTTTCTATCTGCCCGAGCTATTTTCGGCATATGCCCGCCATTTTGAAAGTACCGTTTGCATATCATCCGGCAAAACCGAAGAAAACCGCAACATTTTTCCTGAAACCGGATGTACAAATCCCAGTGTCATGGCATGTAAGGCCTGTCGTGGCAGAATTTTAAAGCAATTCTGGACAAACTGCTTGTATTTTGTAAAAGTGGTCCCTTTCAAAATCATGTCGCCACCATATCGGGCATCATTAAACAACGGATGGCGCAAATACCGAAAATGCGCCCTGATTTGATGGGTACGGCCCGTTTCAAGGCGGCACGCCACAAGGGTAACATATCCCAGGCGTTCAACCACTTCAAAATGGGTAATGGCCGGTTTCCCGTATGCACCATCCGGAAAAACGGTCATCTGCCGCCGGTCTTTGGGATGGCGGCCAATATTTCCTTCAATCGTTCCTTCATCTTCATCAAAATCGCCCCAGACCAATGCCTGGTACCTGCGTTCGACGGAATGGTCAAAAAACTGTTTGGCCAGTTTTGTCTGGGCCAATTCATTTTTCGCCACCAGCAACAACCCGCTGGTATCCTTATCAATACGGTGCACCAGATAGCCGAAACCATTCTCCACCTCTTTGGCATTCTTTTTTTGAAAATATCCTGCCAGGGCATTTAATAAAGTCCCTGTATAATTGGCATGGGCAGGATGTACCACCATGCCGGCAGCTTTGTTCACCACTATCACATCCTTGTCTTCGTACACGATGTTCAGCGGCAAATCTTCTGGCAGGATTTCCACATCGCGTGGCGGGTGCGACAACACAACAGAAATAACATCGCCCGGGCGAACTTTATAATTGGATTTGACAGGCTTGTTGTCAATCAGGATGTTTCCGGCTTTTGCCGCCGTCTGGATTTTGTTTCGGGAAACATTTACAATCCGGTTGAACAAAAATTTATCTATACGCAGTGCCTCCTGTCCCGGATCAACAACGATGCGGTGGTGTTCATATAACTCCTGGCCATCCTCCGTAACGAGATAAGGCTCTTTTTCTTTCATTTCTAATGTTTTACGATAAATTTTGTGGAATAAACCCGATGGTTGGAAGAAATCCGCAGCAGGTACATCCCATTGCTGAGAAAGCGGATATTCAAAAAGTTCCGGTGAAGTACACTGTGGCTGACCATCTGCCCGAAAAGGTTGTAAACGCCCGCCTCCATTGCAGTGCCCGGTACCAAACCACGGGCGGTAAAACGCAACTGGCTTTGTGCCGGATTGGGATAGACATCCAAAGTCTTCTCTTCCCGCGCATGAAACCTGCCTGTCCCCGTAACCATCTCCTGCCCGCCAATCACGGGACGTATCAGCAAAGCCCCTTTAAAACTGGTGTTATACCAAACATTTTCAGCAAAATAAAAAATGTTTTTGCCCACATCATGTTGTGTGTCAAAACCCACATTCAGGCTCTGGTTTTGTTGCTGATAGCCCACATAAAACGTTCCCGAAATAAGCCGGGCAGTATCGAGCACATAAGTGGCAAAAGGATATAACCCTTTGTCCCAATGCACTTTTAGGTTCCGCTGCCTGTAGATTTCTTCACCGGGCTTGCCATTATTGTCGCGCCAAACCACCAAATCAAAAAATTGCGAAGAGGAATTCTTCATCTTATTGAAATAAATACGCACGGCACGCAGCGTGTCGGGAACATTTATCTTAAACCGGTAAGCCAGTTCCGCACCGGCAGGCTCCAGCGTATATCCCAATTCGGGAACACCATCATCGAAGGCATACTCGTTGTAAAATGCCTGACGGTAAACCATGGAATCGACCAACGGCGGGGAGACGGAAGAATCACTAATGAAGTGCTTGATAACATAAGAGGTCGTGTCGCGATCATAATCCAGCGAAAACAGGCTGTTTACCGGCGGACAGGCCTGGGCTGCGCCACAACTGCTGTTACAATTCTGAAAACCAACCTGATAAAACGGTTTCAGCACACAGCTCCCGCCATCATAACCATAGGCAAACGGACCATTTACCTGGCTAACCTTGTAGTAATAATGAATATTGTGGCCCACACGGTCGAGGTTATCAATATAAACGTGAAAGTCGGGAATCAGTGAATTTGTCGGGTCGGAACGATATTGCCTGTAGGGCATCTCGGTGTAATGTTTCAGAAAATTCGGATGCGTGCCCGAAAAGGCAATGGCCCGAAAAGTAGTATCGCCCGCTGACCGGCCTGCATTCAGATAAACATAATCCACATTCCACTCATCCACATTACTTTGCCAACCGGGGTTAATGTCATTGGCAATACTGGCATAGTTGAAAAACCGAAACTGAAAGCCTTTATAAAAACAATCCTGCCGGCGCACGGGAACCATAACCTGCAGAAAATCTTTGCCTGTTTTTTTCTGAAACGCTTTTAAGGTCATCCCCGGTGTTTTCCAAACTGTTTCCCACTTTGTGCCGGGCACAAAAACCGAGTCGCAGGGAAACAGCACACTGTCGCCCCACACCAACGTACCGTAATTGACCACATAAAAATTTGTATCACAAGGAGGCTTTGCCCATAAAGTATCCTGCGGGTGCAGCGTATCGTGCGGGCTTCCCAGATAACTGTTTACGGAAACCCAGGCCGAATCGATGTGTGAAAACACCGTGTCCCCCGTGAGCACACGAAAAGCCAAAACCAGCGAATCGCCCGGCTCAGGGGCATCGCCCATGCCCTGCGGCTGATAATAAAAACTCAGGTATACCGAATCGGCCGGACTTAATTTCGCGGCCACCGGTGTAAAAACAGAATCAAGGCGAAGGGGCTGTGAGGTAAGCCGGTCCGCTTTGAAAGGCACCGAAAGGGCCGAGCCGTAAATATTGCCCGTGGAGTCAAGCGCATCAAACGTTGCAACCCACTGGTCAGGCGGCAGATAACCAAAGCTGTTGTTCACAAAAACCGCTCTCTCAACCCAACGATGGCCGTCGGGGAAAACCCGGGATGTGGTAAAATCGTCAAAAAAAGGAAGGTTCAGCAACACCGGTAGCCGGGATGACTTAAAAGCAGAAAGATGTTTATTGCTAAGAAATTTCTGCCGTACCACATTATTGAAAGCAAGGCCGGTCAATGCCTCCTGGGCCGACAAAACCGGAATGGCCATAAGCCAGAAAAACGCTATGGTAAGCCATTGTCGCCTCATGGTGATGGAGTTTGTGGTTGCACCTTCCGGGATATGTTGCGCTGGACAGAATCCTGCTGCAGGGTATCGGCCAGCATTTGCTGAATATAATCTTTGAAATTGAAATTTTCATCCGAACGGTACCATAAATCCACCGGACTTCCCAAATCGAGAAGCGAATGGCTGTGGTAGGAAGGCTTCATTTTATACACACGGGCATGGGTAGTGTCGCTCCCGTCAAGAAAATACTCTTTGCCCACATTCAGCGAAGAGTAATGAAGGGAGGCATGGGCACCTTTCCTCTTTTTCCCAATCAAAAACGGAAGCGGTACCGGTACAGGATGCTCCCCTCTTCCCACAACAAGACGAATGGCCGTACCTTTGGGAATACGTGTGCCCGTTTCCACCGGTTCATTGTTAAGAAGCTGGTCCACCACCGCATTTTTGGCAAAATAGTCAACATATTTTAAATCCTGAACCTCCAGCCCATCACCTTCCAGCAACACCAAAGCCTGTCGCAAAGAAAGGTTGCGCAAATCAGGCATGTCAACCATTTCCGGTGTTTTGGCCACAATGGTCAGATAAACATGGCGGCCCCGCTTCACCTTTGCTCCCGACAAGGGGTTTTGGATAACAATGGAGCCGGGAGCATGGCGCACATCGTATATTGAGTCAATCACGATAAAATCAAAATACTGGTTAAAACCTTTCTGTTCCAACTCCGGAAGCGTTTGCCCAATAAAATTCGGGACCAGAAAAACCTTGCCATGACGCGTGAAGACATTCAGAAATTTGAAAACGCCCCATATAATAACCAGTGTCAACACAATGGAAATCAGCAGATGAAGATAGAATTTCTTTTGCCCTAAAAAATAAAAAAAACCCATGTTTGATTTTTTTAGCAAAGTGTGTGCAATATTGGCTTTAAACTTTAACTTTGTTCTGTAAATATTATTGTATAGCCAGCGACAAAGGTAAAAATTATTGGGAAGGGAAAACAGAATTTCCCGTTCCCCGAATCAAAAACAAAACACACATGAAAAATATAGCAGTTGTATGCGGAGGCCGCTCCGGGGAATTTGAAATATCTATGGCCAGCGGAAAAGTGGCTTATGAAGCCATCGACCGTGAAAAATACCGCCCCTTCCTCATCGTCATAAAAGGCACTGACTGGGAATGGATAACCGACGATGGACGAAAAGTCATGGTAAACAAAAGTAATTTCACCCTGGACGAAAAGGGAAAAACCATCCATTTCGATGGTGTTTTCAATGCCATCCACGGTACGCCCGGCGAAGATGGCAAACTGCAGGGCTATTTCGACCTGCTGGGTCTGCCCTACACATCCTGCGGTGTGGATGCCTCTTCGCTCAGTTTCAACAAATTTCTGTGCAACCGGTTTATCCGCTCCTTTGGCATACAAACGGCAGCCTCCTTCTCTTTTTTGCGGGGCGAAGCGATTGACAAGGAAAAGGTTATTGACGAACTAAAACTGCCCCTGTTTATCAAGCCTTCGGCCAGCGGCTCCAGTGTGGGCGTTTCCAAAGTAAACAAACCGGAAGACTTTGACGGTGCCGTGGAAAATGCTTTCCTGACCGACAAACGTATTCTGGTTGAGGAAGCCATTATAGGCCGCGAACTGGCCTGCGGCTTAATGAAAAAAGGAAAAGAACTGCTGGTTTTTCCCATTACCGAAGTCATTACCCAAAGCGATTTTTTCGACTACGAAGCCAAATATACCCATGGGAAGACAAGCGAAATTACACCGGCCCACATTCCACAGGAAGCCGAAACCGACATCAAAACCCTCTCGGCCATGCTCTACCGCCAAATGGACTGCAATGGCTTTGTACGGTTCGACTATATCCTTACCGAGACCGGCCTCTATTTCCTGGAACTCAACTCCATCCCCGGCATGTCTGAACACAGTCTGATTCCCCAACAAGCCGAAGCTTTCGGGCTAACCAAAAAAGAACTTTTTACCTGGACAGTGGACAATTTGTTTCTGTAGAAACTAGAATTTCCTGGGTAAACCCTTTTTCTTCACGTGCCTGTTGAATCAGAACACCAAGTTTAAAAGCATCATATTCTGCTTCAACACGTTTTTTTTGCATGAAGCCCAACCACGGTATAAAATTGGCAGAAAACCAAAAGAAAATCCTGTTCCGAACAAAATTTGTAGTAAATTGCTGTCAATTTAAACAGTAACCCTTTTGAGGCAACTCCTAAAACGAAAAAAGCCCCCCACTTATATGGCGGAGGGGCGTACCAAATGTTTTCACAACGGAATAATCCTTATTGTGAATTGCTCGATTTGTACCACAAAGGTAAGAAAATATTTTAAACACAGCATATTATGAAAAAAATTTTGGGCCTGGATTTGGGAACCAATAGCATTGGATGGGCATTGGTTAATTTAGATTTTGACAAAAAGCAAGGAAGTATCCAGGGGCTGAACAGTAGGATTATTCCAATGGATCAAGCTCAATTATCAGACTTTAGCCAGGGTAATACTATTTCCCAAACTGCAGACAGAACAGCTTTCAGAGGAATAAGGAGGCTTTATCAAAGAGATAATTTACGACGGGATCGATTGCACAGGGTACTCAATATTTTAGGATTTCTACCCGAGCATTATAAAAAAGAAATTGATTTTGAAAATCATCCGGGTCAATTTATAAATGAGGTAAAATTGAATTACCGAGAAAACTTTCAGGGGAAATATGAGTTTATTTTTTTGAACTCTTTTACCGAAATGATGAAAGATTTTGAAGCCAATGGATTAAACTCCAAAATACCATTCGACTGGACCATTTATTATCTTCGAAAAAAGGCATTAACTGAAAAAATCAGTAAAGAAGAATTGGCATGGATTATTCTGAACTTTAACCAAAAGCGTGGATATTATCAATTAAGGGGGGATGAAACAGAAGAAAATAAGAAAAAGGATGAAAAGTTTTATGCGCTAAAGGTTGTAGATATCAAAGAAACCGAAGATAAAAACGCCAAAGGGATATGGTATAACGTAATTTTAGAAAATGACTGGATTTATAAAAGGCAGAGTAAAGAACCATTGGACAGCTGGATTGGAAAAATCAAAGAATTTATTGTTACAACTACTATCGATAAAGAGGGAAAGCCCAAAAGGAGTTTTAGGTCGCCAAAAGAAGATGACTGGAATCTTTTAAAGAAGAAGACAGAGCAGGAAATTATTGAATCAAAAAAGAATATTGGCGAATATATTTATGATACTTTGATTATGAATCCCCATCAAAAAATAAGGGGCAAACTCATCAGAACAATCGAACGAGAATATTACAAAAAGGAGTTGTATGCCATTTTGAGAAAGCAGATAACTTTTCATCCGGAATTACAAAACAGGACCCTATACAAAGCTTGCATAAACGAATTATACCCAAGAAACAAAGCGCACCAAAACAACATTGCCGACAAAGGATTTGACTATCTGTTTATTGAAGACATAATCTTTTATCAACGCCCGTTAAAGAGCAAAAAATCGACGATTTCAGGTTGTCAGTTTGAATCCAGAACTTTTAATAAAACAATAACAGACAAAATTACAGGGGAAGAAAGAGAAATTGAAGTTGCAGAACCCATTAAAGCCATTTCAAAATCACATCCCTTGTATCAGGAATTCAGGCTGTGGCAGTTTCTGAAAAATTTAAAAATTATTCAGAAGAATGATGACAAGGGAAATCTTATTGATAAAAACATAACTGACGATTTAATAGAAACTGATGAGGAGCAAACTGAACTCTATGATTTTCTTAACCAGAATAAGAAAGTCAGCCAGAAAATTGTAATACAGTATTTTATTTCAAAAGGAAAAATTGATAAAAGACAAAAAAGTAATTATCGTTGGAATTATGTAGAAGACAAAGAATATCCTGCCAATGAAACCAAAGCACTTTTCCTGTCCCGCCTGAAAAAAACAGACAATTTAGATGCTGGGGCATTTCTCTCCAAAAAAGTTGAGGAAGCATTATGGCATATTATTTACTCCATCAAAGACTTGAAGGAATACGAAAAAGCACTCCATACGTTTGCTCGAAAACACAATATTGATGAGGCATCTTTCGTGAAAAATTTTATCAAATTTCCTCCCTTTAGAAATGAATATAGCACATTTTCGGAAAAAGCCATTAAAAAATTATTACCATTAATGCGAATGGGGAAATATTGGGACCAGAATGCCATTGACCCAAAAACAAGTGAACGAATAGAAAAGATTTTAACCGGAGAGTTTGACGAAAAGATTCGGGACAGAGTTCGTGAAAAAGCAATAAACCTGACAAAGGTTGATGACTTCAAAGGATTACCATTATGGTTGGCTTCCTACATCGTTTACGACAGACATGCTGAAAGCGGAAATATACAACGTTGGAAAACACCGGCAGACATCGATAAATTTCTTTTAAAATTTAAACAACACAGCCTGCGAAACCCCATTGTGGAACAGATAGTTACCGAAACATTACGAACAGTCAGGGATATCTGGAAACATTACGGAAACAGTGAGGAAAATTACTTTGACGAAATTCACATCGAATTAGGAAGGGATATGAAAAACCCTGCTGCAAAACGCAAACAAATAGCTCAAAAAAATACAGAAAATGAAAATACAAACCAGCGCATAAAGGCAATTTTACTGGAGCTTAAAAATGAAGGGGTAGAAGCTGTTAAGCCTTATTCTCCCAGTCAGCAGGAAATATTAAAAATATATGAAGAAGGTATTTACCAAAATCCCGATACAATTTTTACAAAAGTCAGTGAAAATGAGATAGAAAAAATACGAAAATCTTCCTCGCCCACGTCCTCTGAAATACTACGCTATAAGTTATGGTTAGAGCAGGGTTACACTTCACCTTACACCGGAAAAACAATTCCGTTGGGCAAATTGTTTACAACTGATTATCAGATAGAACATATTATTCCCCAATCCCGTTATTTTGATGATTCATTTAGCAACAAAGTAATCTGCGAAAGCGAAGTAAATCAAATAAAAGACAATCAAACGGCTTATGAATTCATTAAGCATCATGGTGGTGAGCGGATTTTTTTAGGACAGGGGAAAAATGTGGAAATTTTTAGCCTGGAATCTTACGAAGAACACTGTAACAGGTATTTCAAAAAGAATTATTCCAAGCTAAAGAAATTACTCAGTGAAGAGGTGCCGGAAGGTTTTATTAACAGACAATTGAATGACAGCCGTTATATAAGCAAACTGATAAAGAATTTGTTAAGCAATATTATCAGAGAAGAAGGTGAACAGGAAGCCATTGCAAAGAATGTAGTTCCCGTTACCGGTGCAATCACATCCATGTTAAAACAAAACTGGGGATTAAATGACAAATGGAATGAGATAATTGCTCCCCGGTTTAAAAGGCTAAATGAATTGACAAAATCTGAAGATTACGGGTCGTGGGATGGGAAAATAAATGCTTTCCGAACAAAAGTACCCGACAAAATATCAAAAGGTTTTAACAAAAAAAGAATTGACCATCGACACCATGCAATGGATGCCCTGGTCATCGCCTGCTGTACAAAAGACCACATTAATTACATTACTTCCATTAATACCAGTAGAAAAAACTATAGTCTTGTATCAAAACTTAGAGTGATTGAAGACGTTGAGTTTCCCAATAAAAGAACCGGCGAAAGAGAAAAAAGAAGAATTGCAAAAGCCTATAAATTACCCTGGCAGACTTTCCCCGAAGATGCCAAAGAATCTCTTGAGAAAGCCATTGTCAGCTTTAAACAGAATCTGCGGGTAATCAACAAAACCAACAACAGAACATGGCAGTGGGTTAAAAAACAAGGAAAACTTAAGAAACAACTCGTACCACAAACCAAAGGAGATAATTGGGCTATCAGGAAGCCATTACATAAAGAAACAGTTTCAGGAAAAGTTTTCATCAATACAGGAAAAGAAGTTTCTTTTAATAAGGCAATTGAAAGCCCACGGTTAATTGTCAATCAAAGAATAAGGGATATTGTCGAAAGTGCTAACATAGAAAACACAAAAGAGCGTATAGCATATTTTAAAAGAAACCCTGTAATCATTAACAAAAAAAAGATTACCCGGGTACTTGTTTATACTGAGGCTACTGCGGTAAGGACTTCCTTATCTGAAATAAAAACGTACAAGCATATTGAGAAAGTAACAGATAGCGGAATTAGAAATATTCTTAAAAACCATCTTAAGAATTATAGAGATGCGGAAGGAAAAGAAAATTTTGAGCTGGCTTTTAGTCCGGAAGGAATAGATGAACTAAATAAAAATATAGTTCGGTTAAATAATGGCAAAGCCCATCATGCTATTTTCAAAGTGAGCATGTATGAAGAAGGAAACAAGTTTGCCGTGGGCATCAAAGGCAACCGCAATAAAAAATATGTGGAAGCAGCCAAAGGAACCAACCTTTTTTTCGCTATTTACCAAGATGAAACAGGTAAACGTAATTACGAAACCGTTCCGCTAAACGAGGTCATTGAGCATCAAAAACAAGTGGCCCATTTATCCAAGGAAGAAAGAACCCCCATTCCGACAAAACCTGAAAAAGGAACGTTGTTGTTCACACTTTCACCCAACGACCTCGTATATGTTCCGACCGATGAAGAAAAAGAAAATCAGCAGTTAGTTGATTTTACCCATCTTAAAAAAGAACAGGTTAATCGAATCTATAAGATGGTAAGCTGTACTGGAAATCGTTTATATTGTATTCAATACAATATTTCAAAACCTATCATTAATAAATTTGAGTTTTCCAGTCTGAATAAACTTGAATTTGATTTAAATAGTTTTTCAATAAAAGAACGTTGTTGGAAACTCAAAACAGACAGATTAGGTAACATTATTCAAATAATCCGATGATCAAACGAACCCTTTATTTCGGCAATCCCTGTTATTTGTCCAAAAAACAAAACCAGCTCTCCATCGAACGGGAGGACAAAACCGTAAAGACGGTGCCCATAGAAGATATCGGCATGGTGGTTTTGGACCATTATCAGATAAAAATCACCCAGGCTGCCCTGCAATCCCTTGTGGCCAACAACGCAGCCGTACTCATCAACGATGCCGCACACCTGCCCCTCGGATTGATGCTGCCCATGGCCTCGCACAACACTTACACACAGAAGCTTCATTTTCAGGTAAATGCCAGTGTTCCGCTGAAAAAGAACCTGTGGCAGCAAACCATCAAAAAGAAAATACTGAACCAGGCTGTCCTGTTACGCCGGCTGGATATTGATACCGAGCGTATGCAATACTGGGCATCGCAGGTCAAAAGCGGTGACCCGGACAATTACGAAGGGCGGGCAGCGGCCTATTACTGGAAAACTATTTTCGACTTTGAATTTAAAAGAGGCCGTTTCGGCGAGCCGCCCAACAACCTGCTCAATTACGGTTACGCCATCCTGCGTGCAGTAGTCGCCCGTTCGCTGGTGGCCAGCGGTATGTTGCCCGCCCTTGGCATCCATCACCGCAACAAATACGATGCCTACTGCCTCGCCGACGACATTATGGAACCCTACCGCCCGTATGTGGACTGGAAAGTTTTGACGCTTATTGAGATGGATGGTTTCGATGGCGAGCTGACCACTACCGTGAAACGGCAGCTGCTCGAAATTCCGGTAACTGACATTCTGATTAATGACAACAACAGCCCGTTAATGGTGGGCATGCAACAAACCACAGCTTCGCTTATGCGTTGTTTTGAGGGAGAAATCCGAAAAATCAGTTATCCTGATTTTATATAACAATGAGTACTTTATCCAACCTGAACCAGTACCGGATTATGTGGGTTTTTGTATTTTACGATTTGCCGACCGAAACCAAAAGGGACAGGAAAAATATTGCCCTGTTTCGCAAAAAACTACAACAGGACGGCTTTGCCATGATGCAATATTCCATTTACGTCCGCCACTGCAACAGCCGCGAAAATGCCGAAGTCCACATCAAAAGGGTCAAACTTTCTCTGCCGCCCAAAGGGGAGGTGATTATGTTTACGCTGACAGACAAACAATTCGGCATGATGGAGTTTTTCAGGGGGCCAAAGGAAGCAGCCAAACCGGATACACCGCAACAGCTGGAACTGTTTTAAAAAAAATCCGGTAAAATAAGTTCTTTATTTTACCGGATCAGGAATACAAAAAGGAACTTTCATTCTCTGTGGTCCCCGCAAAACACAACTTTTTCCTTTTCTAAAACAAGTACAACATTCTGGTAATCAATCCGATTAACCCTGCTATGTTGTGTTTATCATGTCAAAGATACAAATCGAAAGCAATTCACAACCCGACTCAAGGTATTTTGTTATACGGAGAAGTTGTGTTTATCATGTCAAAGATACAAATCGAAAGCAATTCACAACTGTGCGCAACGAATGCAGCTATGCGGCGGCGTTGTGTTTATCATGTCAAAGATACAAATCGAAAGCAATTCACAACCCTCTCAAATGTCCGGGTTCAACGCCTGGAGTTGTGTTTATCATGTCAAAGATACAAATCGAAAGCAATTCACAACGCATAATCCCCCGAACTGCCTGGGGGTGTTGTTGTGTTTATCATGTCAAAGATACAAATCGAAAGCAATTCACAACTTTCTCTCTGATGTCTTTTTCGTCCAAATCGTTGTGTTTATCATGTCAAAGATACAAATCGAAAGCAATTCACAACCCAGGTTACTATATCCTCTGCAGGCACTACGTTGTGTTTATCATGTCAAAGATACAAATCGAAAGCAATTCACAACAAATGGACTCCCCGCGAGGCTTCTATCGTTGTTGTGTTTATCATGTCAAAGATACAAATCGAAAGCAATTCACAACCCCTAAGCGTGACAAGCTGAATGACTTGTTGTTGTGTTTATCATGTCAAAGATACAAATCGAAAGCAATTCACAACAGAATGCCGATGGTGCGTTCATCGCTGATAGTTGTGTTTATCATGTCAAAGATACAAATCGAAAGCAATTCACAACCGATGTAACCTTTCTGGAATACAAGGACGCGTTGTGTTTATCATGTCAAAGATACAAATCGAAAGCAATTCACAACCGTTGTCTTTGTGATCAGGTTCATCGGCAAGTTGTGTTTATCATGTCAAAGATACAAATCGAAAGCAATTCACAACACCTGCCAACATGCCGAGATTTTCCCACAAGTTGTGTTTATCATGTCAAAGATACAAATCGAAAGCAATTCACAACTGTAACCCCGGTAAATACAATTGAAGTGCCGTTGGGTTTATCGCTCCGCGGCTATGGTGCGTGCCGCAATTTCAATGTTATAATTTCCGGTATGTTCATTTAATGTTTAATCATCTTATCTACAACTAATTGCGGTATGCACTATGAGCCGATGTTACCAACCGTGTTTTACTCTTTAAGTTTTTCAATTATTACTTTATTGTTTGGTAAATATTTTTTGTACTTCTTTGGTAAATCTTTTGTCAATTGATATTCTGCAACCCCAATTGGTTTATTTGTCGTTCTAAGTGCGTATTCAACTTCTAATGTGTTTTTCTCCGCACAAAGTAAAATTCCAATTGATGGATTTTCACTTTCTGTTTTTTCCGTATTATCTAAAACTTCAAGGTAGAAATTCAATTTTCCTGCATATTCTGGTTTAAATTCTCCAACTTTTAGTTCGACAGCGACAAGACACTGTAGTTTCCGATGATAAAATAAAAGGTCAATGAAGTACTCTTTATCTCCTAATTTTAATTTGAACTGATTTCCAAGAAAAGCAAACCCAGCACCAAATTCCATGATTACATCACGGATTTTTTCAATCATTTTGTTTTCAAGTTCCCGCTCTTTTACTCTTTCTTTTAGTCCAAGGAATTCAAGGTTATATTCACTTTTTATGGCTTCGTCTGCTTGTTCTGAGAGATATTCAGGAAGTGCTGTTTGAAAATTATGGGTTTTGTTCTCAGATAATGCCCTTGTGTATGCATCTGCCTTAATTTGATTTAATAAAACGTTTCTGCTCCAACCATATTCTTTCGTTGCTTTTAGATAATATTCAGCCTCTTTATCGTCTTTTATTTTTGTAAGTATTAACAAATTTTGTCCCCATGGAATTTCTGCGACAAGCTGTCGCAGTTTTTCATTGGATGAATAACGGGAATAAAACCGCCTCATGTCCCAAAGATTTCTTGCGGAATATCCACTACTTTCCGGGAAATCTTTTTGAAGGTCAGTTGATATTTTTTCAACTACTGATTTTCCCCAACCTTGTTCTTTTTGTTTTTCTAAAATTATTTTTCCTATCTTCCAATAAAGTTCAATATGTTCTTTTGTGATAGTTCTTACAACTTGAAATCTTGCAGTTTGGATTTCAAGTTTTATCAATTCAAGTGTTCTTTTGTAATCTTTGCTAATCATTCGATTATTTTAACGGTAAAAATTCAAAATTAATCATTTTTATGATGCACGATTTTCTTTTTCAACATGGTTGGTAACATATCAAAGATACAAATCGAAAGCAATTCACACCCCCCTATCAGCCACTCTGTATCACTTATCGTTGTGTTTATCATGTCAAAGATACAAATCTCACAACGCTGACTTTCCTGTCCGTGTCTTCAAGTTTAAAGCCGGACAGAAAAGGCGGTTCATAATTTTTAAAGGAGAATTCTCGTATTACTTAGAAAAAATCCTTTTATTTGTTCTCCGGTAAACAAGTTATCAAATCATGAAACAACGTTATTCTGTCATCAAAGGCACCGGGAAATATATCCCCACACAAATTGTCCGTAACAATGATTTTCTGAACGCAAAATTTTACGACGAAAAAGGAGAGAAATTTGAAACGGATACCCTGGAGATTGTCGAGAAATTCGTCAATATTACAGGCATAAAAGAACGGCGGTATGTTACCGATGACCTTGTGGCCTCCGACATGGGTTTTTTCGCCGCCAAAGACGCATTGGAATCTTCCGGCATTGATCCTGAAAGCCTTGATTACATTATTTTTGCCCATAACTTTGGCGATGTGCCGGCACACAACCGCCATACCGACCTGGTTCCGGCACTGGCTTCCCGCGTCAAACACAAGCTGGGCATCATAAACCCCAAAACGGTGGCCTACGACCTGCCTTTTGGCTGTCCGGGCTGGGTGCAGGGAATGATTCATGCCAACTACTTCCTGAAATCAGGGGATGCCTCCCGTGCATTGATTATTGGTGCCGACACCCTCTCGCGTATCTGCGATCCCCACGACCGCGACAGCATGATTTATGCCGATGGTGCCGGAGCTACCATCATAGAAGCGGTTGAAAGTGAAACACCGGTCGGAATATTGTCGCATGTTACCCGTTCCGACACCGTTGAACATGCCTTTGAGCTGTGGATGGACAAATCCTACGACCCGAAATATACCGGAAACGAAGTTTACCTGAAAATGTACGGCCGAAAATTATACAACTACGCCCTGACCAATGTGCCTTCCACGGTAAAAGAAAGCCTTGACAAAGCCGGCCTCGACATCCACGACATCCAAAAAATCCTTATTCATCAGGCCAACGAAAAGATGGACGAAGCCATTGTTACACGGCTTTTCCGCCTTTATGGCATGAAAAGCTACCCTAAAGAGATGGTTCCCATGACCATTTCGTGGTTGGGCAACAGTTCTGTAGCGACGGTCCCCACACTGCTCGACATTATCCTGAAAAAGGAAATGGAAGGGCAGCAAATAACATCGGGAGACCAGGTTGTCTTTGCCTCTGTTGGTGCCGGGCTCAACATAAACGCCATTGTTTACCGGTTTCCTGAGGAATAAAAATAGTTATTGGTTCACTTTTCGGAAACGGGCTCTGAAAATATCTCCCCCACCGGGTTCCAGTCTATTTCGCCCATGCCGTTGGCACGCAGTATCTCATTGGTCTTTGAGAAATGACGACAGCCGAAGAAACCTTTGTGGGCCGAGAAAGGCGATGGATGGGCAGCTTTCAGGATAAAATGTTTGGACGTATCAATAAGTGCTGCCTTTTCCTGTGCAAATCTTCCCCACAACAAAAATACAATGCCGGCACGCAAATCGGAGATTGCCCGTATCGCCTCGTTGGTAAACTGTTCCCATCCCCTCCCCTGATGCGAACCGGCCTGCCCGGCACGCACGGTCAGCGTAGCATTGAGCAACAGCACGCCCTGCCGTGCCCACTTCTCTAAATTTCCAGAAGCCGGAATGGGAATGCCCAAATCCTGATGTAATTCTTTATAAATATTCTGCAGCGAAGGCGGGATACGCATACCATCGGAAACAGAAAAAGCCAATCCCTGCGCCTGTCCGGCACCATGATAGGGATCCTGGCCAATAATCACCACTCGCACTGCCGTCAGCGGTGTCAGGTTAAAAGCCGAAAAGATAAGTTTTCCGGGGGGATAAATAGTTTGCGTGGCCACCTCCTTATGTAAAAATTCTTTTAATTCCGCAAAATATTCCGCATCAAATTCCTCTGACAAAGCCAATTGCCAACTCTCCTCAATTTTCGGTGCAGGTTGTCCTGCCATAATTTTTATTTTTAAACAATAAAATTAAAAAAGGTATGTTATCTTAACAAAATCTGTCTTACTTTTGTACTATTCTATAAATCGTTTGCAAGTTATGAAAAAATTAATGATTATCCTTTCTGCCTTTCTCTTTATTGCCATGCTATTTTCTTCCTGTTCTACTACAAGTAACTGTTCTTCATACAGTAATGTACACAAGTACCAAATAGATGTAAAATATTAGCCATTGGTGTAAGAAATAAAATTTCAGCCTCCATTACTTCAGCTGATTAGGTTTGTTTATATTTGGCCTTTCAAAATCAGCTAACCGGAATAATGAAGCGACTTTTAAAATACTTTTTTCTGCTTTTATTAGTAGCACAGATTTCCCCCGCTTTCAGCCAGTTCGATACAGAAGTCCCCGACAGCATTGCCAACCAAATCCTATACAACAGAATACATACCATCAGTATTGTGGTTACCAACCTTGGATACGGGATTAAATATAAAACCGGAAAACGGCTCTCTATTTTCAAAACCCGTTTGTGGGAATTTGAAGGCACCTATATGTATTCTTACAAGCAAATCAGGTTGCTCAACCCCTATTATCCTTATGCCAAAAGATATGTTTACGGAAAATTAAACGACCTGTTTTTCCTGCGTGCAGGCATCTCCTGGAAAAAACAGCTCAACCAAAAACCTTATTCCGGAGGTGTGGAGGTACGGCTTACCTACGGGGCCGGAATAACCCTGGGCCTGGCCAAGCCCTACTATCTGTACGTTATTTATTACCATGAAGTTAGCCCCGGCAAATACACTTACGAAACCCGGACGGAGAAATTTAACCCGGGAAACAATACCTGGGACGACATTTACGGACGGGCACCTTTTACCAAAGGATTTGGTGAAATGACTTTTCATCCCGGGTTTTATGGGAAAATCGGGCTGAATTTTGAGTTTGGGAAATTACAAACAAAAGTGAAAGCCCTGGAAGTGGGTGCCACGCTGGATGTGATTCCCGGAAGCGTAACCATCATGTCGGGCCAGAAAAACACCCTTGTTTATCCCACACTCTATCTCTCTTTCTCAATGGGAAAAAGGTTCAACAAATACTAATAACCTGAATAAAAGCCGGGTAGCCTCCGGTTACCGCTCTTTCAAAAAGGCAACCAGCTTTCTCATGGCCATTCCCCTGTGGCTGATGCTGTTTTTCAACTCCGAATTCATTTGTGCAAAAGTTTCCTGATAGCCCACCGGCTGAAACACCGGGTCATAACCAAAGCCATCGCTACCCGTACGTCTTGGGAGAATCTGTCCTTCAACCATTCCCTCAAACAGATGCTCTTCACTGTTCAGCAGCAGGGAAACCACCGTCTTGAAACGGGCCGACCGCTCCTGTTTTCCTTCCAATTCGCCCAAAAGTTTCGTTACATTCTCGTCATAGGTCGCCTTTTCGCCGGCATAACGGGCCGAATACACCCCCGGTGCACCGCCCAATGCATCCACTTCCAATCCGGTGTCATCGGCAAAACAATCCACGCCATAACGGTCATAAATAAAATGTGCCTTTTGCGAAGCATTCTCTGCCAGCGTGGTACCCGTTTCCGGAATATCCCCTTCAAAACCAAGTTCCTCCAGCGACACAATCTCAAACTGCCGCCCCAGCAAAGCCCTGGCCTCCCGCAGCTTATGAGTGTTATTGGTAGCAAAAACAATCTTTTTCATAACGAAATTTACCTGGATAAAATATCCCGCAAAGATAGCGATTACTTATTCCCCGAACCCTGAAAACGAAGATTCTTTTGGGTGGCAACCGCACTATCCGCTATAGTCCCATACCTTTTGTTTCTCAAACTTCCGGGCAAAAACACTGTAAAGCATGGGGATGATATTGAGTGAGAAAATAATACCCGTTATCATACCCCCGATGATGGTGATGGCAAAAGGCTGATGAATGGCCGAGCCAAACCCCACGGCTGCAGGCAGTAAAGCAATTATGGTGGTTAACCCGGTCATTAAAATGGGGCGCGTCCGCAAATGAACAGCCACTTTGAGTGCTTCCGGCAAGCTGTAATTTTCCTCCAGTCGCAGACGGTTTACCTTGTCTATCAACAGAATAGCATTGTTAACAGAAACCCCGATAAGTGTCAGTAATCCCAAAGCAACAGAGATATTGAGTTGCTGATGGGTAACCAACAAAGCAATGAAAACCCCGATAAAGTCCAATGGAATCTTTAGCAGGATGACGAAGGGTTGCCAGAACGAATTAAATTGCAGGTAAAGAATGAGATAAATGAGCACGATGGCCACAATAATTACAAAAGAAAAAGATTTCAGTGTTTCTATCAGTGTCTGGTACTGTCCGCGGATTTGCAGGCTGTAACCATTGGGCAAGAAATCGCCGAGGCTTGTTTTTAGTTTTTTAACCGCTCCAAAAAGGTTTCCTTCTGGATCCGCTACCACGGTAAGTTCGCGTGTACCATTCAAGTGCGAGATAGAGGACAACGCGTTAACCCTTTTAATTTTCGCCAGGCGATATAAGGGAATATATTTCCCGCCGGATGTGCGTATGGCCAGGTGTTCCAGGTTTTTCAGGTTGTTTCTGTCGCCGGGAGGCAACCGTAAAAATACCGAAACCGGAATCTGTTCTTTCACAAAACGGGCCACCACCTCACCTCTGAAGGCCAGTGCCAGTTCCCGGTACAAATCAAAGCCACTCACACCAAAACGGGACATTTCCACACGGTTAGGCGTAACATTTATCTGAGGAACAAGATATTTGGAATTGTTAATAATATCACTGAAATCACCCGTTTTTCCGGCTGTTTTCTCCACCACAGAAGCGAGGCGGGTCAGTGTGTCAAGATTAGGACCGGTAACAGAAACGCCAAAAAAGGCGGGCAGTCCGCTGAAACTTTCATCAATATTTTCCTGCGTAGGCTGGTGATACAGCATAACAATCCCATCAAAAGTAGCAAATTGCTTTTTAAAACCGTCTATCAGTTGCGTGACATTTTCTGTCCGGTGCTTTTTATCCACCAGTTTAATAAACATTTCACCACGGTTTACTCCCTCCACGTAATAAGTGTCTGAAGGAGAACCTATTCGTAAATAAATATTATCCACGTTGGGATTTTGTTGAATCACCTGCATCAGCTCATCCTCTACTTTCCCCGATTCTTTCAACGAAACCCCGGGGCGCATAACATACTCAAACAACAAAGCACCTTCATCCACGGGAGGAAGCATGTCTGCCTTGTTTGTGAAAGGCAACAAACCGCCACACACCACAAACAGCAATGTCAACACTATCACAACCAATGTTTTATGCGACAATGAAAAATGAAGCAACCGGTCATTTATGGTTTTGAATTTCTGTAAAAATACAGGCTCCTGTACCTTTTTACCTTTCAAGCCTCCCTTCCAATAAACCAGTGCGGGAATCACCGTAATAGAAATCAGAAAAGAGCCAAGAAGTGTCAGCGTGATGGTGAGACCAAAAGGCGTAATCATATCCTTCATGTACCCGGAAATAAACAACAACGGGAGGAAAACGATTACCGTGGTGAGCGTTCCATTCAGGTCGGCAGCAAAAATTTCGCTTACACCTTTTCGGATAGATTCGATTAACGATTTTCCTTTTTCAAGATATTTTTCTATGATTTCCAATACAATAATCGAATCGTCCACCACCATTCCCAGCGACAACGTGAGAGCAGCCAACGTAATCATATTCAGCGTATAACTGATGGCATACATAATGGTTGCAGCAAACATCAGAGCCAGCGGGATGGTAATGGAGACAATGAGCGTGGGAGCCCATCGCCGGAGGAAAAGTAACAATACCAACATGGCCAGCACGGCACCCATGTATATCTCCTCGCGAACACCCGACATGGAAGTGCCAAGAACTTCCGACTGATCATAAAATTTATGAACCCGCGTGCCGGCAGGCAGTAATTTCTTGAGCGATTGCAAGGATTCCTGTACTGATTTGGCCACTTTTATGGAACCTGAGCCTTCGGTTTTCTGCACCATCAAGGCCACGGCAGGATACTTCCCGCTACGCACCATGTAGTGTTTGGGCAAACCACCTTTTTTAATTTGTGCTATATCTTTTAACAGTACCGGAAGCCCGTTGTCTTGTGTAGCCACTTTAAGGTTTTGCAAATCAGAAAGTGTCTGGTACTGGCAGTTTCCGCGGATAGGCACATCGTAATAATTTCGTTCGAGATAACGGCCTGAGACAATGATATTGTTGTCTTTCAACACCTTGGCCACATCCTGTAAATTCAGATGAAGTAACCCAAGCTTTTGTGCATTGGGTTCCACGATAAAGGCTGGCCGTTCTCCTCCAAGCACATCAATTCTGGAAATATTTTTCAGACTTAAAAGTGCCGGCTTCACACGATATTGAATAATATCGCGCAATTTGTAAGGAGGTATTTTGGGATCGGTAAAAGTAAACCCTATTACCTGCTGCATCCGGCTGCCGAGGTTGTCAATCACCGGAACAAGGCCCTGCGGAAGTTGCCCTGACAAGGTAGAAAGTGCTGCAGCAGTGAGTTGACGCGCATCCATAACAGAATAAGCACCGCTAAACTCCACGGTAACTTCGGAATGTCCCATGGTAGTTACGGAGGAAGTACGCTTCACACCACGAATGCCCTGCAATGCATCTTCTATGGGCCGTGTTACCAAAATCTCCATGTCGTGAGGAGAAACTCCGGAATATTCCGTTACCACGTTAATCAAAGGATAATTAATTCCGGGAAAATAATCCACGGGCATTTTATACAGGCTCCAGGCACCGGTAGCTATCAAAACAATGATAATGGCCAGAGAGTAAAAAGGACGCCTGACGAAATTTTCAAATGATTTTTTCATGT